>CAJXSD010000010.1 GCA_913060475.1 uncultured Paracoccaceae bacterium
GCCAGTGTTTTTTAATGTCGTTACCATTTTTTGGAAAATGGCTCCGGCGGTAGGGATCGAACCTACGACCAATTGATTAACAGTCAACTGCTCTACCGCTGAGCTACGCCGGAACATGTGGCGGGGTATAGCAATAGGTTTTGGTCCCGTCTAGGGGGGTTGGGCAAAAAAATGCAAAAAAATTTCTAATTTGTAGAAATTCTGAAAATACTGTCTGCATTCAGTGGGTTATCGTATTGAACCGTGCCGCGTTCGGACAGTGAAATACAATGTGACAGTACATTTCGGCTGGCCGCGCCCAATAATTTTGGATCGACATCATGATAGATTTGATTTGCCAATTCCCATGCTGTGGCTGGTGCGGTTTCCAGGGCGGCAATGATTTGTGCTTCGCGTGATTTACGGTGGGTGATCAATTCATCGATACGCGCATTTGGCGACCGGATTACATCCCCATGGCCTGGTAACATCAGCGACCATGTGTGCGACTGCAATTTTGCGCAGGACGCCAAAAATTGGGTCAGATCACCATCGGGCGGCGATACCATGGATGTGGCCCAACCCATGATATGATCGCCGCTGAACACCATGTCGTCCAACTGAAAACACATGTGATTGGCCATATGTCCCGGCGTATGGTGGGCGTGGATGGTCCACCCCTTTGCACCAATAATCTGCTGATCCGTCAATGTAATGTCGGGGACAAAGGCCTGGTCGATCCCTTCGCCGCCGCCGCGATATCCTGCGGTTTCTAGGGCTTGCATGGTGGCACTTTGACCCGCTTTGGCAGGGCCAAAGGCATAGATGGGCGCGCCACTGATCTGCGATAATCGGCGCGCCAAAGGGGAATGATCCAAATGGGCATGGGTGACGAATATATGACTGATCCGATCTGGCCCATCCGTGGCGGTTAATATGGCCTGTAAATGATCGTCATGATCAGGGCCGGGATCGACAATCGCGATGTCACCATCCGCTGCACCAATGATATAGGTGTTGGTGCCATGATAGGTCATCGGTGATGGGTTTGGCGCTGTGATACGGCGCACGATGGGGGTGATTGCAATCGCTTGGCCCGTTTTGGGATCATATTCGGTCATTTTGCTTTGCCTTTCGTCGCAGCTGAGGTAGTTCTAGCATTATGTTCGACTGGATCAAACGCTATATGCCGAAACGGCTGTATTGGCGGGCAGCGCTGATATTGGTGCTGCCTGTGTTTTTGTTGCAGCTGATCGTCAGTTTCGTATTCATTCAGCGCCATTTCGAAGGTGTGACCGAGCAATTGACCCAAGCTGTTGTCATGGAATTAGGCTATGTCCAAAACCTGCTGGATCAGGGGGACCCAGATGCAGCCATGGCATTGGCGCAAGGCTTGGGGATTACCATGGTGCGCAATGATGCCGCGCAATTGACCCAAACGCGGCGGTTTTACGATTTGACGGGCTTGGTCGTTTTGCGCGAATTGCAGGCGCTGTCGTCGATCCGCGCCATTGATTTACCCGATGATTACCGCGTGGATGTGGTTATGCAGGTGGGCCGCACCGCCTATGATGTCAGTTTTTCACGGCGCAGGGTATCGGCGACGAATCCGCATCAGTTGATCGTGAATATGGTGGTCTTTGGCGGGTTATTTACGGTGATTGCGTTTTTCTATCTTAGGAATCAGTTGCGCCCCATCACGCGGCTGGCCGCCGCGGCCGAGGCCTTTGGCCGTGGTCAATCGGTACCCTATAAACCCGCAGGCGCGGTTGAGGTGCGTGCCGCTGGCCAATCATTTTTGGATATGCGCGCCCGCATTGATCGCCATATTGAACAGCGCACGTTGATTTTATCGGGCATCAGCCATGATTTGCGCACGCCGCTGACCCGTCTAAAATTGGGCCTTTCGTTCCTTGAACCTGAAACACGCGCGCCCCTAGAGCAAGATGTCGAGGATATGCGCGTGCTGCTGGATGAATTTCTGATTTTTGCCAAAACCTTTGGCGATGATCAAACGGATGCAGAAACGATTGATTTACGCGCCTTTCTGGCCGAGGTATCCGAAGATGTGCAGCGCATGGGGCATCAGATTACAATTTTGCCCATTGACGGAAATGCGCAGGCGCGGTTTCGCAAAACTGCGGTTAAGCGGGCGTTGGAAAATGTGATAAACAATGCCTTTCGCTATGCAAAAACGGTGGAATTGTCGGTCATGGTTCGGCCCAAATATGTGTCGTTTGTGGTCCAAGATGACGGGCCGGGGATTGACGAACATAACTATGCCGAGGCTTTAAAACCGTTCAGCCGCCTGGACCCTTCGCGCAACCAAAATCGTGGGGCAGGTGTTGGGTTGGGGCTGCCCATTACCGCCGATATCGCGCGCGCACATGGGGGACGGTTGGAATTGGGCCGATCTGCGACCTTGGGCGGGCTGAGTGCGAAAATTGTCTTAGGGCAATAATGGCGGGCAATAGTGGTACGTCAGGCGATGTTTGCTGAGTTTTGGTAGGCCCGGAGGGATTTGAACCCCCAACCAAAGCGTTATGAGCGCTCTGCTCTAACCGTTGAGCTACAGGCCCGCCTGCACCCCGTGCTATCATAACGAACGCCAAGGTCAAGTCTTTGCGATTGATTGTTGTAAAACATTCCGATATTTGACCCGCAAAGCCACGAAAGGACGTCTGATGAGCGATAATTCAAACGGCATGACATATGCCGCCGCGGGTGTAGATATTGATGCAGGCAACGCATTGGTCGAACGGATCAAACCAGCTGCAAAACGAACAACACGCGCGGGCGTCATGGCAGGATTGGGCGGTTTTGGTGGCCTGTTTGATTTGAAAGCCGCCGGATATAACGACCCGATTTTGGTGGCTGCGACCGATGGGGTTGGGACCAAATTGCGCATCGCGATTGATACGGGCATCTTGGACACAATCGGCATTGATCTGGTGGCCATGTGCGTCAACGATCTGGTCTGCCAAGGGGCAGAGCCATTGTTATTTCTGGATTATTTCGCAACCGGCAAACTAAACGTAGATGAGGCGACCACAATCATCAACGGGATCGCGGCGGGCTGCGAACAATCGGGCTGTGCCCTGATCGGCGGCGAAACCGCGGAAATGCCGGGCATGTATCATGACGGCGATTTTGATTTGGCGGGCTTTGCGGTTGGGGCGATGGAACGCGGCGTGTCATTGCCTGCGAATGTATCGGTGGGCGATCATATTTTGGGCCTGACCAGTTCGGGGGTGCATTCCAACGGCTATTCATTGGTACGCAAATTGGTGGAAACATCTGGCCTGACATGGGATTCGCCCAATCCGTTTGGGGACAACACATTGGGCCATGCATTGCTGGCGCCCACGCGGTTGTATGTCAAACAATGCCTGGCGGCCATTGCTGCGGGCGGGGTGCATGGGTTTGCCCATATCACGGGCGGTGGCTTGACCGAAAACATCCCGCGCGCGCTGGAACAGGGGCAGGGGATTTCGATCAATCTGGACGCCTGGGACCTGCCGCCCGTCTTTGCGTGGTTGATGGCCCAGGGCAATATGACTGCATCTGAAATGTTGAAAACCTTTAACTGCGGTATTGGCATGACCGTCTTGGCCGCTGATAACGCGGTTGAGGACGTGCGTGCCGCATTGGTTGCATCGGGTGAAACGGTGATTGATCTGGGCCGCGTGACAGACACGGGCCAGGTCGAATATACTGGGACATTGGGCTAGTCGGGCCGTGAAAAAACGTGTTGCCATTTTCATTTCAGGCGGCGGATCAAACATGGTCCGCCTGGTCGAGGATATGCGCGACCCCGATCACCCTGCGACGCCTGTTTTGGTCTTGGCCAATTCTGCGCATGCTGGCGGTTTGGCCCATGCGCGCGAACATGGTATCGCGACCGAGGTTGTCGATCATCGTCCATTTAAAGGCGACAGGCAAGCATTTGAAAATGAACTGAAATCAGTGATCGCACCCTATCGCGCGGATATCCTGTGTCTGGCGGGATTCATGCGGGTTTTGACCCAAGGGTTCGTATCAGATTGGGCGGGGCGGATGTTGAACATTCACCCATCCCTGTTGCCAAAATACAAAGGCTTGCACACCCATCAACGCGCCATTGACGCAGGGGACACCCACGCAGGTTGCACCGTGCATGAGGTCACGCCCGCCCTGGACGACGGACCCATTTTGGGCCAACGCCGCGTGCCGATTTTGCCAAATGACACGGCCGCAGATTTGGCTGCGCGGGTTTTGGTTCAGGAACATCAACTCTATCCTGCGGTGCTGCGGCGCTATGCTGCGGGGGATAAAACCCGTTTGCCGGATGACCCGCATCTGAAATAGTCCTTTTATTTGTGACATCGCTCGGCTATTTATTGACAGCGTAGGGTGATGGAAAAAGAATGAAACAATGAAAACAATAACAACCACCCAAGAACTGTCCGAATTTTGCAATCGAGCCGCACAGGGCGATTACGTCACTGTTGATACGGAATTTTTGCGCGAACGGACGTATTATTCCAAACTGTGCCTGATCCAGTTGGCGTTGCCCGGCAAGGATGTGGCCGATGCAGTTTTGGTTGACCCCTTGGCCGATGGATTGTCGCTGCAACCGCTGTACGATTTGTTTCAAAACGAAACTGTGGTCAAGGTGTTCCATGCGGCGCGTCAGGATCTGGAAATTTTCTATGTCGATGCCAAGGTGATCCCAAAACCGCTGTTTGATACGCAGGTGGCCGCGATGGTGTGCGGGTTTGGCGATCAGGTGGGCTATGAAACCTTGGTGCGTAAAATTGCAAAACAGTCGTTGGATAAATCGTCGCGCTTTACCGATTGGTCGCGCCGTCCCTTAAGTGATGCGCAGAAAAAATATGCGCTGGCCGATGTGACCCATTTGCGCCAAATCTATGAATATCTGGCGGCCAAACTGATCAAAACAAAACGGGCGCATTGGGTCGAAGAGGAATTGCAAATCCTAACCGCGCCCGAGACCTATATCACCGATCCCAAAACGGCATGGGAACGGGTCAAAACACGGTCGCAATCGCCCCGGTTGTTGGCCATCGTTCGCAAACTGGCCGAGTTTCGCGAAGATTATGCCCAAAAACGCGATATCCCGCGCAGCCGTGTGTTCAAGGATGACGCCTTGATCGAACTGGCGTCAACCAAACCGCAAAGCATTGAGGATTTGCAAAAATCGCGTTTGCTGCTGCGCGAGGCACGCAAGGGTGACATCGCTGACGGCATCTTGCGCTGCGTTCGTGCCGCATTGGATATGCCGCAGGATAAACTGCCTGTGGCCGAAAACTTTGATCATAAGCAAAACGTTAATCCCGCCTTGGCGGATCTGTTGCGCGTGTTGTTAAAGGCGAAAACCGAAAACCTGGGTGTTGCCGCAAAATTGATTGCAGGGTCTGCCGATTTGGATGCCTTGGCCGCGGGCGATCGCGATGTGGCGACATTGCAGGGGTGGCGGTATGAGGTATTCGGCCAAGATGCCTTGCGCCTGTGCAATGGTGAAATTGGCCTGATTGCGCAGGGCAAACAGGTCAGAACATTTACCGTATCCTGAAGAAACGTCCTAAAATCAGGGGCGCAGCGTGATCGAATTGGTCGCCGATGTCACGACGATGGCGGTCAAACCGGCCAAATCCTGATCGGTGAAAAACTGTGCCGCTGCCACGGATCGCGCGGGAATCGTGCCGGTGGGCGCGCGCGCGGGCAGGACCGCGTGCAGGCGCAGTTCACGGCGTGTCGGATCATCATTAGGCACATCAATAAACCGCAAATCCGCAGCCCCCAAAGTGGCGGAAAGGGCCTGAACCTCAAGGATTTTGCCACCAATTGTATCGCGCAGGGTGGCGCTTTGCAGTTGGGCGATGGGCACACCGGCATAGGGTGGCGCTTTGCGGCTGCGGGCCACAACGCTTTCGGTGGGGATCAAACTGTCGCGCTCTTGTGGGGTGGCGGCCCCACCAAACCAATTCATCGGATTGGCCCGAGAGTCCCGGATCGTGCTGCATCCTGTTAAAACTGATGCTGCCAGACAGATGATCGCAATCCTGTTCATATCGTCCCCTTGGTCCCTGAATACACCTGTGAACCTGCACCGAAGGGCCGCTAAGTGCAAGTGTGAAATGATATTGATCAAGGGGTCTTTACCTTTGGCCCTTGGCTGACTAGGTAAGGATCAAACAGAAAGGGTGTTCCATGGCCACGCAGAATTTCGAAGACATAGTTGATGATTTCGAATTTATGGACGACTGGGAAGATCGCTATCGCTATGTCATTGAAATGGGCAAGGCGATGGATCCGCTGGATGACGCCTTTCGCGTAGATGCGAACAAGGTGCACGGTTGTGCGTCGCAGGTGTGGTTGCAAACCTATACCGATGCTGGCGTGTTCCGGTTTGACGGCGACAGCGATGCATTGATCGTGCGCGGATTGATTGCCGTTTTGCGCGCCCTTTATAATGATGTGCCGGTGGATCAGGTGGCCGATGTTGATGCGCCCGCGGAATTGGCCCGTTTGGGGCTGAACGATCATTTATCGTCACAGCGGTCAAATGGGGTGCGGGCCATGGTCGAACGCATCCGGTCTGTTGCGGCCCAAGCCTAATCTTGGCCGGCAGTTAGATCCAGTCGCGTAACTGGTTTTCCAAATCACCATAGCCCGTGGGGCGGTGTTCAAACGCCAACCCCAATCGTTCGGCGTGGCCCTGTGCCAATGTGACCAAGGCGGGATCATCGGTTTGGGATTGATAGACCAGTTTGGTATAATTGCCAAAATACATATCGCGCAGATCCGGAAACCGGTCCAATCCCAAGGGTTTCCAGACAAAGGCATCAAACTGCCGCGCCAGGAAATCCGTTAGATAGAACGCGGTGACATCATCGGTTTGCGCGAAACTGTCATTTCCCTGGAAAAAGGAATAACAATGCGGTCCCCGCAGCATTTCCACCCCCATGTCATCGCAGGCCTGTTGCAACAACCCGCCCGTCCCGCAATCGGCATAGAGCACATAGATATGCGCATATGTCCCCTCTGCCGCGCGGACCGCGTCTGTCACGGCCGGGGTGATTTTTTCAGGACTGTTGTGCAAGATGGCAGGCAGGCATTTCAGGTCGATGTGGGACCAGCCGTTGATTTTGACAATATCCAAAACCTCGCGGGCGATGGCACCACAGGCCAACAATAACACGCGTGACGCGGCACTTTGTGCCGTGATCAGATTGGTTTCATCATGGGTTAGGGTGGTGTCGTCGATGGTCATTTCGGGCCTTTATACGAAAAAACCCGCGCAATGTGGCGCGGGTCTTGATGTTCATACTGCGCCGATGGCTTAGGCGGACATTTGGTTGTGCTTGCGCCCGACCAATGTCTTGGCTGTTTCAACGGCGACGGCCGCGTCACGGCAGTAGGCGTCCGCGCCAATGGCTTTGCCGAATTCTTCGTTCAGGGGCGCACCGCCCACCAAAACGATGTAATCGTCGCGCATGCCTTTTTCGACCATAGTATCAATCACGACCTTCATATAGGGCATGGTTGTGGTCAGCAGGGCGGACATGCCTAGGATGTCAGGCTGTTCTGTTTCCAACGCCTCAAGATAGTTTTCAACAGGGTTGTTGATGCCCATATCGACCACTTCGAAACCGGCGCCTTCCATCATCATGGCAACCAGGTTCTTGCCGATGTCGTGGATGTCACCTTTGACGGTGCCGATGACCATTTTACCAACGCGGGGCGCGCCGGTTTCGGCCAGCAATGGTTTTAGGATGGCCATGCCGCCCTTCATCGCGTTTGCCGCTTGCAACACTTCGGGAACGAACAGGATACCGTCACGGAAATCCTGACCCACGATTGTCATCCCACCGACCAAAGCATCAGTCAGGATGTTATAGGGCTGCCAGCCGCGTTCTAGCAGGATGTTGACCGCCTCTTCGATTTCCTCTTTCAGGCCATCGTAAAGGTCGTCGAACATCTGTTGTACCAGTTCTTCGTCGTCCAGTTCAGACAGGATGATGTCGTCTTCGTCAGACATGGGTCCATTCCTTTATTGTGCGTTCATACGCATGTTACACTTGGGATCACCTTTGGCCAGTTTGTCGCAGGTTAAATTGTTAATTTACGACATGCGTTGCGCCGAAGCCGACTTTCGTTATTTTTTTTGCCCGATTTGGCCAAAATGGCACATTAAAAACGCGATAAACCCGCAAAATTCTGTGTTCAATTCCAGCGGGTTCAGCGCCAGCGCCGGTTTATCCGCGACGACGCCCGCGGCGTGTGCGGGTGGGGGCATCCGCATCTGCGCCCGTGCCGTCGTTTTCTGACGTAAAGGAGCCAATTTTTGTGACAATTTCGTCCAAGCTGGGCGCCGCGCCGCGGGGGCGGGTTTCCAGTGCCTCGCGCATTTTGGTCAAATGGGTGGGGCGGGTGCCACAACATCCGCCGATAATTTTGGCGCCACTGTCGCGGGCCATGACGGCGTAATCGGCCATCAGATCGGGGGTACCATCGTAACAAATATGCCCATCCACATATTTGGGAATGCCTGCATTGCCCTTGGACACGATCGCCTGGGCGGGGTGCTCTGCGGCAAATCCCTGAACCGTGCGCAAAATATCCGCGGCACCGGTTCCGCAGTTTGCACCAAAGGCCACGGGTTTATGATCCAGCGACTGGACCATGTCGACCATCGCCTTGGATGTGACACCCATCATGGTGCGCCCTGCGGTATCAAAACTCATGGTGCCGACCCAGGGCAGGTCAACCATGGCAAATGCTTCGGCGGCGGCGCGGTATTCCTCGGGGGCGGAAATGGTTTCCAGCCACAACACATCTGCGCCACCCTCTTTCAGACCTTGGGCCTGTTCGTGGAAAATTTCCACGGCGGCTGCGTGGCTAAGGGATCCCACGGGTTCCATAATTTCACCGGTTGGCCCGACAGATCCGGCCACAATCACGGTACGCCCCGCCTTGTCGGCGACATTGCGCCCCAACTCGGCGCCGATGCGGGACAATTCGCGCGCGCGGTGGCCGGCGTTGTGCAATTTCAGCCGTGCCGAGTTGCCGCCAAAGCTGTTGGTTAAAAACAGATCACTGCCCGCATCGACGGCCAGCTGATACAGTTTGGTGATGTTTTCCGGATGGGTTTCGTTCCACAATTCCGGTGCATCGCCCGATTCCAGACCCATTTCAAACAGGTTCGTTCCTGTGGCCCCATCCGCCAAAATCCAATCGCGGTCCGCCAACAGGGATAAGAAAGCATTCGACATTGTTATTTTTACCTTTCTGTGCTTGACCTCAGCGGTGCCACAGATGGCGCGTCATGACAATGTCGAATTTTTCACAATGGTTATGAATGTGATTGGGTCTGGCTGTTATTTTCGCGCGTTTTAGCCCTGGGCCAGCTGTTGTTTTGCTTGGGCCATGGCGGCATCCAGCTGTTGGCGAATGTCTGCCTCGGTTGCGTGGCCTGTTAGGTCTGCGGTCAATTTGCGAACGACATCCTCTGCGCCGCTTTCCTCCATATCGGATTTGATGACCTCGCGGGTATAGGCGTCCAGGTCATCGCCCGTTTTGCCCAATAATCCGCCAGCCCAATGGGCCACGATTTTATTGCGCCGCGCCTCGGCTTTGAATTGTAATTCGCTGTCATGGGCAAACTTGGCCTCGAATGCATTTTCACGGTCGTCAAAACTTGTCATTGTCTTGTCCTTTTGATGAAATAACTGACCCTTTAGATATGGGATGTTCCGAGCCGCAATATAAGGCCTGGGTTGCGAAAATATTTGGAATGGCCTTTGTTCTCTTGCCCTTTTAGGGGAGTTGCCCTAAAGAGGCGGCAACACGATTGCAAAGGTGATAAAATGGCACGTCGCACCAAGATTTACGAAGGCAAAGCAAAGATCCTGTACGAAGGACCAGAGCCAGGCACCATTGTGCAATTTTTCAAAGACGATGCCACCGCATTCAACGCCCAGAAAAAGGACGTAATCGAAGGCAAAGGTGTTCTAAACAACCGTCTGTCCGAATATTTCATGGTGGGGCTGCAAAACATCGGGATCCCCACGCATTTTCTGAAACGCCTGAATATGCGCGAACAATTGGTGCGGTCATGCGAAATCGTACCGCTTGAGGTGATTGTGCGCAACTATGCCGCCGGCAGCCTATGCACGCGCCTAGGCGTAGAAGAGGGCACGCAGCTGCCGCGCCCGATTGTTGAATATTGTTACAAAGATGATGCCTTGGGCGATCCATTGGTCACCGAAGAACATATCGCCGCGTTCGGCTGGGCCAGCCAGCAGGAAATGGATGATATTTTGTCACTGGCCCTGCGTGTGAATGATTACCTGTCGGGCGTGATGTATGGTGTGGGCATCCGTTTGGTGGATTTCAAAATCGAAATCGGCCGCGTGTTCGAAGGCGATTACCAGCGTTTGGTCGTGGCCGATGAAATCAGCCCCGACAGTTGCCGTTTGTGGGATCTGGAAACAGGCCGCAAACTGGACAAAGATGTATTCCGCCGCGATTTGGGCAACCTGACCGATGCCTATAGCGAAGTGGCCAAGCGTTTGGGCATTTTGCAAAACAACGCGACATCGATCAAACCAACGGTCGTCAACTAATCGAACGAAACCCTGTCATTAAGGAAGCACATATGAAAGCCCGCGTTTATGTCATGTTGAAAAACGGTGTTCTGGATCCACAAGGGGACGCAGTGCGCCATGCGCTGGGGGCCTTGGGCTTTGATGGCGTGAATGGTGTGCGTCAGGGCAAGGTGATCGAACTGGATCTGGCAGATCAGGATGCGGCAACGGCACAGGCAACGGTGACCGAGATGTGCGAAAAACTGTTGGCCAACACCGTCATCGAAAGCTACAAGATCGAGATCGAATAATGCGCGCGGCTGTTATTGTCTTTCCCGGATCGAACTGTGACCGCGATATGGCGGTTGCGCTGAAAAATGCCGGTGCCGATGTGCATATGGTCTGGCACAAGGATACCGATCTGCCCGATAATCTGGATGTGGTTGCGATCCCCGGTGGGTTTTCGTTTGGGGATTATCTGCGCGTGGGTGCCATCGCGGCGCGGTCGCCCATTACCCAATCTGTGATCGCCCATGCAAATCGCGGTGGCTATGTCTTTGGGGTGTGTAACGGGTTTCAGGTTCTGACCGAAACGGGTTTGTTGCCCGGGGCATTGTTGCGCAATGCGGGGCTGAAATATATCTGTCGGCACGTTGAATTGACGGTGGAAACCACAAACAGCGCCTTTACCACGGGCTATGCCCAGGGACAGGGGATCACCATTCCAATCGCGCACCACGATGGCAATTATAATCTGGATGCAGAGGGTGTGCGCGCGCTTGAGGATCAAGACCGCATCGCATTTCGATATGTCGACAACCCCAATGGGTCCGTGGGCAATATTGCCGGCGTATTGTCCGAAAATCGCCGCGTTTTGGGCATGATGCCACACCCCGAACGTCTGGCCGAAGAGGCCCATGGCGGCACCGACGGTCGGCCATTTTTTGCCGGCTTAATGGACCAGGTGGTTGGGGCCTGACCCCAACCGCGAAAGCGGCTATAACCATGACGAAATGGTACACAACGCCCGCGATTCTAAGGAAACATCCGCTGACATAACGCCACCACCACGGTCGTGGCGTGTGCGTCTTGTGTTTGGTGTGTTGATCGTGTGCGCGCTGGCGACGCTGTATCTGTCCAATGCGATTTTAACCCAACGCTTTACCCAGTCTACGACCAATCGTGCCGAACTGCGGTTGGCGCTTTATGGGTCCAATTTGCTAAGTGAATTACAGCGCAATTCCATTGTGCCGCAGCTGTTGGCGCGCGACCCTGCGTTAATCGGGGCGCTGAATTCAAATGATTTTTCCCAATCCTCGCAACGGTTGATCAGTTTTTTGGATGAAATCGGGGCCGCATCGCTTAGCCTGTTGGACGTTGATGGGCGCACTGTGGCATCCAGTGAACGGGTGAATTTGGGCCAGCAGCACCGCGAAAAACCCTATTTCATTGATGCAATTCGGTCGTCTAACACCCTGTTTCGGGTTGTGGAAAAACAGGCGGGCGGATACGGATTTTATTATTCGCGCAGGGTTGATTTCCAAAATCAGGCGCTTGGCGTCATTTTGGTCGAGGTTGATTTAAACAAATTCGAACGCACCTGGGCCGGTATATCCGAGGCGATCATCGTCACTGACAGCCAAGGCATCATAACCCTGTCCACCGAACCCCAATGGCGCGGCCTAAGCGAGGCCGAGGCGTTTCAGGGGCAATCGCCCGATTCCGTTTTGGATATGGCGCGCCAAATGACCCAAGACTGGAGCGATAGCCCCTTTGACGACTATGTCGCGGGGCAGGCGGTGATGCGGATTTCGGGGCGCATTCCATTTCAGGGGTGGCAGATTACCACCTTTACCGCCTATTCCAGTGTGCGCGAACGGGTGAATGCCATTTTGGCCTTTGAAATCATGATCTTTGCGCTGTTGTTTTCGGGGGGCTTTTACCTGCTAAGCCGGCGCAATGCGGTTCGGGTAACATTTTTCCAACGCGAAAGCATTGAGTTGCGCCGCCTAAACACCCGATTACAGGCGGAAATTTCCGAACGCCAGCGCGTGGAACAAACCCTGCAAGTCGCCGAACAGTCCCTTGAGCAAAGCTCAAAACTGGCCGCCTTGGGCGAAATGTCGGCCGCTGTCAGCCATGAATTGAACCAGCCACTGGCCGCAATGAAAACCTATCTGGCGGGTGCGCGTGTGTTGTTAAAACGCAATCGCCCCGACGAAGCCTTGGCCGCCTTTGCGCGATTGGATGATTTGGTGGAACGGATGGGCGCGATTACACAGCAATTGAAATCCTATGCCCGCAAAGGGTCTGAGCGGTTTTCCCCCGTTAATCTTGCCGATGCATTGGACACATCCTTGTCGATGATGGATCCCCAGTTCAAACACCTAAATATCCAAATTATCAAGGTGTTCGCCCCCGAAGATGTTTTCGTCATGGGCGATCGGATGCGGTTGGAACAGGTGTTGATCAACCTGTTGCGCAATGCGGTGGATGCGGTCAAAAACAGACACAATCCCGAAATTGAAATCATTATATCCAAAGGTAATTTTGCCACTCTATCGGTCAAGGATAATGGACCTGGGATCAATGACTTAGATACATTATTTGAACCGTTTCACACAACCAAGGAACCCGGGCAGGGCGTCGGGTTGGGGTTGGCAATTTCGTCGGGCATCGTCAAGGAAATGGGCGGTCGCCTGATCGCACGCAATGGTGAACACGGCGGGGCTGTTTTTGATGTGGAACTGCCCCTATTTAATGAACGTGGCGCATTGGGTGCGCCGCAAACGGAAACAATCTAGGATACCTCCCATGAGCCAAGCCATGAAAATCGCGATCGTTGATGATGAAAAAGACATGCGTTTGTCGATCAAACAGTGGTTGGCGCTGTCGGGATACGACACCGAAAGCTATGCCAGTGCCGCCGACGCCTTGGCGGCCATAGGGCCCGATTACCGCGGCATCGTGATCAGTGATATCCGCATGCCCGGCATGGATGGCATGCAATTTCTACGCGCCCTGATGAGCCGCGACAGCGCATTGCCCGTCATCATGATCACAGGTCATGGTGATGTTCCCATGGCGGTCGAGGCGATGCGATTGGGCGCCTTTGATTTCTTGGAAAAACCGTTCAATCCCGACACCATGAGCGATCTGGCCAAAAAGGCAACCACAGCCCGCCGTATGACATTGGATAACCGTGCCCTGCGCCGCGAATTGTCTGATGGGGGCCAATTGATGAAAAAGCTGATGGGAAAATCTGCCCCGATGCAGCGCCTGCGCGATGATATTTTGGACATTGCGCAATCTGATGGGCATGTGTTGATTGATGGTGAAACGGGCACGGGAAAAACGCTGGTGGCGCATGCGTTACATGCGGTGGGGCCACGGGCGGCGAAAAAATTTGTGTTGATCAGTTGTTCCGCATTCGAAGAAGAGGCCCTGTCGCGGCGGCTGTTTGGTCCCGTCTTTGCCGAGGATAATTTTCTGCCCGCCCTAGAGGAGGCGCGGGGTGGCACATTGGTTCTAGAGGATATCGAAACGTTGCCCGAATCCGTGCAACGCCGGTTGCTCAGCGCGATCAACGACCAAGGCAGCCCCGCCGAAACCCGGATTTTTGCAATCTGCAACAGCGCCGAACAGGGCTGCACCGCGGCGGATCAATTGCGGTCTGATCTGTTTTATCGGCTAAACAGTCTGCACATTACCCTGCCGCCACTGCGCAAACGGGGGGATGATATTCTGGATATGTTCAACCGGCTTTGCGATGGCTATGCCGATGATTACGGCTGCGAACCGCCTGTGATTTCGGCGCAGGATGCGGCGCAATTATTACAGGCCCCTTGGCCCGGGAATGTGCGCCAATTGATGAATGTGGCTGAACAAACGGTTTTGCAGGCGCGGCGCGGGCAGGGCACGATTTCATCCCTGTTGATGACGGGCGACGATGATGTGACATCCGTGGTCACCACCGAAGGCAAACCCCTTAAGGAATATGTCGAATCCTTTGAAAAAATGTTGATCGACAACACGATGCGGCGCCACAAAGGGTCCATCGCCAGCGTGATGGATGAATTATGCCTGCCGCGCCGGACATTGAACGAAAAAATGGCGAAATACGGCCTGCAGCGGTCTGATTATCTGTAATCAACCGCGCCGCAGGGCCATCAACCATAATGCGGCCAAGCCCAGCGAAATGATCATATTCCATCCCGCCATGGAAATACCAAACAGATCCCACGGTATTTCATCGCAGCGGACCACAGGGGCGTTCATAATTTGCGCCATCAGATCTTCGGTACTTAGGCCGTCAATCGATTGTGATGTGCATGTTGTTGGCCCTTGCCACCATTTCTGTTCGACGCCTGCATGATACCCGCCCAATCCCGCGGATGCCAGCGCTGCCAATCCCCCCAGGGCGGCAACAAATCGTGCGGGGTATAGCCAGATTGCCACACCCATCACCACTGCAGCCACATGCGCATAACGTTGCCAGTAACACATTTTACAGGGTGGCAAATCGCCGATATACTGAAACCCCAATGCGCCCAATAACATTGCAGCAGAACCTGCGGCAGCCAAAATGCCGTAATCTTTGCGGGTCATAGATACCTCACTGACCAAAAACCTGCGATCAGGATTGCAATTGCGGCCAAGGCCACCCATCCCAGATATTTTTCGATAAATGCACGGATGGGCGGGCCAAAGACATAGAGCAACCCCGCGACCAAGAAAAACCGGATCGCACGGGCGACTATGGCGGTGGTGATAAACATGGGCAAGGGCATAGATGTAGCCCCTGACATGATTGTGATGACCTTGAACGGAAATGGGGTCACACCCGCGGTCAGGATTGTCCAAACCCCAACATCATTAAACCGCGCTGAAAATTCCGCGATTGCATCGGCCTTGCCCATACTTAGCAGAATCGGTTCTGCAATCTGGTCAAAGGCGACCGCGCCAATTGCGTATCCAAACAGACCCCCTGCCACCGACGCCACGGTCGCGACCAGGGCATAGCGCCACGCACGGGTGCGCGCGGCCAGAATCATGGGAATCAGCAATACATCGGGGGGAATCGGAAAAAACGATGCCTCGACAAAGGCGATCAAGGCCAGCGCATAGATGGCGCGCGGGTGATCCGCCAGTGACATCGTCCAATTATAAAGCCTGCGTATCATAAAATATTCCCCAGTTTTTGTATTTCGCAAAAAACATGCAAAAGAATTGCGGTCAAGTGCGCTTTCCCTCTTGTGGCCGGGAAAAACAAATTGTAAACACCCCTCAGTGCCCGAGTGGCGGAATGGTAGACGCAGCGGATTCAAAATCCGCCGCCCTTGCGGGCGTGCCGGTTCAAGTCCGGCCTTGGGCACCAACATCCGCAAGATTGTTAACATGAAATTGCCCGTGTAACCCACAGGTCTCATTCGTTATTTTCGCGCCATCTGGCCCAGGCCTGTGGTGTGTCCAAATCCGTTGTTGGTGCCATGTCATCAAATTGAACGGCCCGCACGGGGTGGGTTTGAAACAGATGTTTTGGCCCCTGATCACCGGTCGCGGCGGCCAGTTGCGCAAACAGGTGACGCGGGAACGCCACCGGATGGCCAAAGACCCCATCCGCGGATTGCGCCCGAATAATGGTGTTTGGATGCTGCCCCTGCGCCGTTAGGATCGCATTAAAATGTGCGGACGTCAGGTCGGGCAAATCCGTGGGGCAAACCAAAATCGATGGGGCCATGGTTGGGGCAATGGCGGTCACACCCGCGACCAATGATGCAGACAGGCCCAAACCTGGATTGTCCACAAAAATGGGCGTTACCGGTAAATCATCGATCACCCGCGCGCGCGGATGATTTGCGTCGGGCAGGGTGACATAGCAATCGACATCCGTTCCCGTGTTCACCGCCTGCAGGCAGATATGGCGCAGCATCGGGATGGCGTGCACGGGTTCCAACTGTTTATCGTGCCCCTGCATCCGGCGGGACGCGCCCGCCGCCAGCAGTAATATGGATGGGGTTCCTGTCATAGCGACAGTTTATGCGGTTCGAACGGGGTTATCCACGCATTCTTGTGCCATCGGGGTCGAATAATGGGGTGGTGATGCGTTTTGCCGCCCGCATGTCGCCCAAAATTTCAATGTCGACCGATAAATCATCGCAAACGCAGTCACAATCGACCAAGGCAAAGGCGATGGATTTATCCGCGTAATGCGAATACCCGCCGGATGTGCAAAATCCGCGGACCTGACCGTTGATCCAGACCGGTTCATAGGCCACGACATCGGCGTCTTGGGCGGCAACCTCGAACACCAGTAATTGGCGCGCGGGCCCGGTTTCGCGTTCGGCTTCGGCCGCGGTCCGTCCGATAAAGTCTGCGGGTTTATTCCACGCAATGAACCGATCCATACCCGTTTCACAGGGCATATAATCGGGCGAAAATTCCCGCATCCATGACCCAAAGAATTTATCCAAACGCAGCGACATCATCGCCCGCATGCCAAAGGGTACCATACCATGTGCCTGGCCTGCCGTCCAAAGCGTATCCCATAGGCTGCGTTGATCCATCGGGTCGCAGTAAATTTCGAACCCCAGATCACCGGTATAGCTGACCCGTTGCACAGTGCAGTCTGTCATGCCAACGACCATGCGGCGCACGTCCATGAATTTCATATCGCTGATATCGGTGCGGGTACAGGCCGCCAGAACGTCGCGCGCCATGGGGCCTGCGATTTGAAACCCGTTTAAGCGATCGGACATGTTTTCGATTGCCACATCGCCGGATTGGTTTTGCAAAAACCAGCGCATGTGGAAATCTTGGGCGCCATAGCTGGCGGTCAGTTGGAATTCGGTGTCAGACAGGCACGATACGGTAAAATCGCCAATCAAACGCCCCTGCGCCGACAGCATCGGGGTCAGGGAAATGCGCCCCTGTTTCGGGATGCGGCCGGCCATGATGCGATCCAACCAGGCGCGGGCATCGGATCCGGTGACGCGGTATTTGCCAAAGTTATGCACTTCGTTAATGCCGACACCGTTGCGCACGCCCATGACTTCGCGTTTGGTGGCGTCCCATGCGTTTGACCGGCGAAACGATGGCGTTTCATAGCGCGGTTCATCCCCTTGGGCGAAATAATTGACAACCTCAAGTCCGAATTGCGCACCCCAAACCGCGCCCATTTTGTCAAAGATATCATACATCGGCGTGGTGCGCAGGGGACGTGCGGCGGGCAGCTCTTCGTTCGGGTAGCTGACCGAAAACCTCTTTTGGTAATTTTCAATCACCTTGGGCAGGGTATAGCCGGGATTGATCCAGTTTTGACCAAAGCGGGCCACATCCATGGCCGATGTGTCGCGTTCCGTTTCGCCATGGATCATCCATTGCGCCAGCATCAGGCCGACACCGCCGCCCTGACTGAACCCCGCCATAACACCGCAGGCGGACCAATAATTGCGCACACCTGGGATCGGGCCCACCAGCGGATTGCCATCCGGCGCAAAGGTAAAGGGCCCATGAATGACCGATTTGACGCCCGCTGTTTCCAGAACCGGAAAGCGTTTATAGGCAAATTCAATGCTGTCGTTGATTTTGTCAAAATCATCGGGCAGCAATTCATGCCCAAAGGTCCAGGGTGTGCCATCGACCGCCCAGGGTTTGCAGGGTTGTTCATAAAACCCGATGCACAACCCGCGCCCTTCTTGGCGCAGATAGCTTTCGCCGGCGGGGTCCATGACATGAGGATGTTCATGATCGCGTTCGTAAATTTGGGCGATATCATCGGTGACGATATATTGGTGTTCCATTGGGTGCAGGGGCAGGTAAATGCCTGCCATGGCGCCCACTTCGCGCGCCCAGAGGCCGCCGGCATTGACGATATGTTCGGCGTGCACGGTGCCTTTGTCGGTGACGACGTCCCAGGTGCCGTCAAGGCGTTGGTTGGTTTCGATCACCTTGCAGTGTGTTTCAATCGTGGCCCCGCCCATACGCGCGGCCTTGGCATAGGCGTGGGTCGTGCCCGAAGGATCAAGATGGCCGTCCAGCGGATCATAAAGCGCCCCGATGATGCCATCGGTATTGGTGATTGGTGCGATTTGTCTAATTTCGTCAGGCCCCACGATTTCGGTGTCGAGGCCCATGTAGCGATGTTTCGCGCGTTCGGCCAAGAGCATGTCAAAGCGTTCCTGGTTATCGGCCAAGGTCACGCCGCCCACGTGATGCAACCCGCAGGACATGCCAGTGATTTCCTCAAGCTCTTTGTAAAGGCGGATGGTATAGCCCTGCAATGTGGCCATATTGGTGTCGCCGTTCAAAGTGTGAAAGCCACCTGCAGCATGCCAGGTGGACCCAGAGGTCAATTCGGAGCGTTCGATGAGCATGACGTCGCTCCATCCCAGTTTTGTCAGATGATAAAGAACGCTGCATCCGACGACGCCGCCCCCGATGACCGCTACGCGTGTTGTGGTTTTCATTTTGCACCTTTGTTTTTTTGGCTAGCTTGCCTGAGTGGTGGGGATTGGCAAGTCAAAAGGCGACGCATTATGTCGTAGACAGGAAAGTCACGCTGGGGGCGGCTGCCCCCAGACCCCCGCGAGTATTTTTACAAAAATGAAAGGGGAGATGTGTTCGAAAATAGGCGGCTTTGCGACGGTAAATGTCGGGGATTGGCAATCGGGGAGCGCGGTTTTTGGAAATGATGCGGATATGTCATTGGAAAGGATAACCAGATGAAGACGCATGCGCAGGCTGTTGTGATCGGGGGTGGGGTGATTGGATGTTCCATTCTGTATCACTTGACGAAATTGGGGTGGACCGATGTTGTGATGTTAGAGCGTGATGAGTTGACATCAGGGTCAACCTGGCATGCGGCGGCCAATATTCATGGGTTGCATGACAGCACGAATATTAGCCGCATTCAGCATTATACGATGAACCTGTACAAAGAGTTGGAAGCGGAGACCGGGCAGGGATGCGGCGTGTTTCAGCCTGGGTCGTTATATTTGGCACAAACCCAAGAGCGCGAGCATCAGTTGCGGTTGCAGGCGGCAAAGGCCAAACTGTACGGCATGAATTTCCATGAGGTGTGTCGCGATGAGGCTGAGCGGTTGCACCCATTGGTGAATTTTGATGGCATTCGCTGTATCATGTGGGAACCTGACGGGGGGAATGTGGATCCCTCTGGGGTCACGAATGCCTATGCGGTTGGGGCGCGTCAGCGGGGGGCGGAAATTTATCGTTTCACCCCTGTGACGGCGACAGAGCCGCAAGCGGATGGGTCGTGGATTGTGCGCACGCCTAAGGGTGATATTCATACGCAGTGGGTCGTCAATGCGGCCGGTCTGTGGGGGCGTGAAGTTGCGCGGATGGCCGGCATCGAATTGCCGTTACAACCCACAGAGCATCAGTATTTTGTGACCGAAACCATCGCGGAGATCGAGGCGATGGATCGGCGGTTGCCGTCGGTTGCGGACCGTGACGGGGAATATTACCTGCGCCAAGAGGGTAAAGGTTTGTTGGTGGGCGCCTATGAGCGGAATTTGAAATTCTGGGCAGAAGAGGGGACGCCGCCTGATTTCGGGCATGAATTGTTTGATGACGATTTAGAGCGGATCGAAGAAAACATGATGCGTGCGATTGATCGTGTGCCTGTTGTCGGGACCGCCGGCATCAAACGGGTCATCAATGGCCCAATGATTTGGTCGCCTGATTCAAACGTGTTATTTGGCCCTGTGCCTGAGTTGAAAAATTATTTCTGTTGTAATGGCATTATTCCGGGCTTTAGCCAATCGGGCGGCATGGGAATGTTGGCGGCGGATTGGATTGTGACGGGCGAGACGCGCTATGATATGTTTGCCTGGGATGTGGCGCGGTTTGGCGATTGGGCGGATGCGGCGTTCACCAAGGCGCGCGTGGGTGATCAATATGCGAACCGGTTCAAAATCCATTTCCCGAACGAAGAACGCGCGGCCGGTCGTCCGGCACGGACGCGGCCCATTTATGAGATGCAGCGCGATATGGGGGCGGTCTTTGGATTGAACTATGGATGGGAACATCCGCTCTATTTCGATGCACAGACCCCAGAAACCGAAGGGTTCACGCGCCAGCCATGGTGGCATTCGGTCGGACGCGAGGCGCGGATGCTGCGCGATGCGGTGGGTGTGATCGATATTTCGAACTTTGGTAAATATGTCTGCAAAGGGCCGGGGGCCGAGGAATGGTTGAATGCGGTTTTTGCCAACACCATGCCGAAATCTGTGGGACGGTCGTGTTTGTCCCCATTGATCGGCGTGCGCGGTGGTATTGCGGGGGATGCGACCGTGACCCGAATGGCCGAGGATGAATTCTGGATCATCAGTTCGGGCATGGCGGAACGCTATCAGCAGCGGTTTTACAAAGAGGTGCCCTTGCCCGATGGAACAACGTTTGAGAGCGTAACAGTCGCGCGCTGTGCGTTTAACGTGGCGGGGCCAAAATCGCGCGAGATGTTGCAGCGCCTAAGTAATTCGGATCTGTCAAATCAGGCGTGGCCTTTCATGCGGTCGGGCAAATTGACGATCGCGGGGGTCGAATGTGGCGCGTTGCGCGTGTCCTTTACCGGTGATTTGGGTTGGGAAATCTATTGCGACACGGCAGACCAACAGGCGGTGTATACAGCATTGATCCAAGCGGCCCAAGAGGCGGGCGGTGGCCCCGTGGGCAGCCGTGCGTTGATGTCACTGCGCGTCGAAAAGGGATATGGCAGCTGGAGCCGCGAATACAGCCCCGAATATTGGCCCCAAGAGGTGGGATTGGACCGTCTGTGCAAGATGAACAAAGACTTCCTGAACAAATCGGCGGCCCAAGAGGCCATGGCCAAACCCGCGCGGGAACAATTGGTATTGCTACACGTCGATGAGGCGGATGTGACCGCATCAAATGCCGATGCCACAGGGGGCGAGCCAATTTTCAAAGATGGCCAAGGCATTGGTCGGGTAACCTCGGGTGCCTATGGATACAGCGTTGGAATGTCGCTGGCACTGGGATATGTGAAAAATGCGCAGGCTGGCGACGCGGTCGAGGTCATGATTTTGGGCAAACCACATAAGGCCACAATTCTGCACGAACCGCCTTTCGACCCCAAGGGCGAAATTCTGCGCGGCTAGAGCATCGGCCCTTAAATCTGATAGGGCGCGAAGCTCTAACCTCTTGTTTTGTCGCGCCGTTTGACCCCAAAACCGGTTTCCACTTTTGGGGCGGCGCTCTAGGAAAATGGGATCAGGCCGTTATTGCAACGGCTTGATCCGCAGTTTTGTCAAACGGTTGGCCTGGCGTTCGATGACCTCGAAGCGGTAGCCATGGAAACTGAACACTTGGCCGGCGGTGGGGATCATTTGGGCGTCATAGATCACCAAACCGGCCAATGTGTTTGCCTCTTGATCGGGCAGGGCCCAATCCAGCGCGCGGTTCAGATCGCGGATTGTCATGGATCCGTCCAGGATATAGCTGCCGTCCTCTTGCGGTTTAATAATGCCTTCGGCCAAGGGATCGAATTCGTCGGATATTTCGCCCACGATTTCCTCCAGGATATCCTCAAGTGTGATCAGCCCCTCAAGGCTGCCGTATTCGTCAACAACCAAGGCAAAATGCGTGCGCCGACGCAGGAATTGGCGCATTTGATCATCCAGCGATGTGGTATCGGGGATGAAATAGGGTTTCATCGCAACCTCTTGGATGTCAAAGGTTTTTAGATCATCTAGGGACGCATCCGGGCCAGATACTTTGCGATACATGGTGCGCGCCAAATCCTTGGCATGGATCACGCCGATGATATTTTCGGGATTGTCCTTGAACACCGGCAACCGGGTATGCGCGCTTTCCAGACATTGGGTCAGAATTTGGCTGGGATCATCGTCGGCATTGATCATTTCGATTCCGGATCGGTGCAGCATGATTTCTTCGACCGTGCGTTCGGACAGATCCAGTGCGCCCAAAATGCGGTCGCGGTCCTCTTTCTCGACGACACCTTCGGAATGGCCCAGCGCGATGGCGCCTGCGATTTCTTCGCGTACGGCCAGAATGTGGCTGTCAGGATCGGTCTGCACGCCAAAGACGCGTAAAACGCGGCGCACCAACCAGCGGACCAATGTTACAATCGGCGCAAAGATCATGATAATGACCGAAATCGGGCCCGATACGCGGGACGCGGCCGTTTCGGCGTTGGTAATGGCATAGGTTTTTGGCAGTACCTCGGCGAAAATCAACACCAAAACGGTCATGACCAAGGTGGCCAAGGCCACACCGCTTTCGCCAAAGAGGCGCGTAAACAGCGCGGTTGTCAGCGAGGTGGCCAAAATATTGACCAAGTTGTTGCCCAATAAAACCGACCCGATCAGGCGTTCGTTATCCTCGGTGATTTTCAACGCGCGTTTGGCCCCACGGGACCCTTTGTCCGCTTGGGTCCGCAATTTTCCGCGCGATGCGGCCGTCAACGCCGTTTCAGAGCCGGAAAAAAAACCAGACAGGATCAGCAGGGCAAAGATCGCCCCTGTGGTTATCCAAAACGCTGAATCAAGTATTTGTGTAGCCGCTTCCATCTTGGGTCTTTTCTGCTAGTGTCTTGCATCGGTTATGGGGATTTTGTCCCCTGCAATCAAGGGAGCGTGGCGTGAAGATCGCGGATTTAGGCCAGATTGATGATGATATTTTGATATTTGGCGGGTGTTATTCCAACCTGCAGGCGACCCATGCGCTGTTTGATTGGGCACAGGCGCGCGGCATTCCGCCAGCGCGGCGCATTCATACGGGCGATGTGGTGGCCTATTGCGGGCAGCCCAACGAAACGGTGGCCGCGTTGCGTGCAGGGTGTCATCACGCGATTGCAGGCAATTGCGAACAACAGCTGGCCGCAGGGATGCCCGATTGTGGGTGCGGGTTTGATACCGGATCGGCCTGCGATATTCTGTCTGTGGGCTGGTTTGGATATGTATCGCGTGTTTTGGACCCCGTTCATCGCGATTGGATGACCGATCTGCCCGATTGGATCGTGTTTACCCATCACAATCGTCGCTATGGCGTGGTCCATGGCAGTGCGCAGCATGTGTCGGAATTTTTGTGGTCGGTGGATCATGACGATGCCTTGGACCGGCAATTCGATCATATGGCCACGCATGTTGGTGCGATTGATACGATCATCGCAAGCCACAGCGGGATCGCGTTTCAGCGCGAATTGTCGGGGGATCGATGCTGGGTGAATGCAGGCGTCATCGGTATGCCGCCCCATAACGGTGAACAAGCCACGCAATTTGCCACCCTGCGTCAGGGGCAATTTGCGTTCCATAGCCTGGGCTATGATGCGCAACGTGCCGCCGATGCGATGCGTCAGGTTGGATTAACCCAAGGCTATGATCGTGCCCTGATCAGCGGTTATTGGCCGTCCGAGGACGTGTTGCCCGCCGCATTGCGCGTGGTCGACAACGGATGATGATCCAAAACCAGATCGCGCAACCGATCCTGTAACACATGGGTATAGATTTCCGTGGTCGAAATATCGGCATGCCCCAACAGGGTCTGGATCACGCGCAAATCTGCCCCGTTTTGCAACAAATGCGTGGCAAAGGCATGGCGGATCGTATGCGGGCTGACCTGTTCTGGATCAATGCCGCAATCGATCGCCCAAGATTTCAGTTTTTGATAAAACCAGTGGCGCGTATAATGCCCCTGTTTGCCGCGGGATGGAAACAGATAGGGCGATGGCGTGCGGCCTTGGGCCTGATCCAGATCATCGGTTTGATCACGATGCGCCAGCCATTGGGCCAGACTGTCTTGGGCATCGGGCGACAGGGGAACAATGCGTTCTTTGTTTCCTTTGCCCCGGATCAGCAAATATTGCGGATGCCCGCGCGCCACAGACAGGGGCAGGGTCATCAATTCGGAAATGCGCATCCCTGTGGCATAGAGCATTTGCATCAAACAGGTGTCGCGCAACCGGTCTATGCCGGTTTTTCCCGAAACCCGCGCACAGGCCAACAGCTGATCCACCTGTTCAACGCTTAGGGTTTTGGGCAGCGATTTTTTGCGCCCGGGTCCGGAAATCTGGATCGCGGGATTATCGTCGCGCCAATATTCTTCGACGGCAAAGGCATAGAATTGCCGAATGGCCGACAAACGGCGCGCGCGGGTCGCGGCCGACAACCCTTGGGTGTCTAAGCCCACCAGATAGGTTTCGATATCCGCCATCTGGGCAGACATCAAATCCAACCGCCGTTGGACCAGATCATCATGAAAATCACGCAAATCGCGGGCATAGGCATCGGTTGTATTGCGCGCGGCCCCTGTTTCCGCGGCCTTGGCCTGCAAAAACGCCTGAATGTGGTACATGTCCTGCATCACTGCTGCGCCCTTAGGTATACAGAAATCGCGGCTCGACAGGCAATGTCCTCAAGCCCGACCAACAAAAACGTGGACAAAGATTCCAACAAATCCTGCATATCGCCCTCGGCGCCTTTTTCGAACTGTAGGATCGCGGTTAGGATGGCCTCGCCCAACTTGCCCTGCGCCAATAGGGCTTGGGTAGAAACGGGTACGCGCGGCTGGGTGAATGCGGTGTGGATCGCCTGTTCTAATGTCGATTGAGGGTTCGTATTTGCCAAATCGCTCTTGGCGATAGCCGCCAGAAACCGATCTTGGCCCCCCAGCATTGGGACGGCCCGTTTATAGTGGCGCGATAGCATAATAATTTTGGCCGCTGTTATACGGTCGCTGCCTTGCAGGGAACTGGCCAACAAAGCGGGGGCAAAGATGCTGGCAAATTCCGCGGTCAGGTTGGTTGCGCGAAACTGTGTCCATGCCTGATCCAGTGCGGGCGCTATGATGTCAGTGTTCTTTGATTGCAGCGCTTGGTCCAGTTTTTGGAAACTGCGGACACGGTCCCAAATGCCGCCCGAGGCTGCGGGGGGGTATTTGGTGTAAATCCCCAGAAACGTGTTGTCAGAAATTGCCCCCGTTTCCGCCAGCCGTTCCGCCGCCTGCAACTGCGATTTCCAGCCATTATCGCCGGTCAGATCCGTCGCAGAAAACGCGCGTGGCAGCAATTCGGCGGGCAGGGGGTCGCCGATGGCTTCGAACAGTCGAAATTCCAGCGGGTCCACCTGTGATGGTGGTGGCAGTTGCGCGGCCACATCATCTTGGGCATCGGTTTCCAGGAATTGATGCAACAGGGCAGCGGTTTGTGGGCGAATGGTGCCCAAGGCCTCGGCAATGTCCAAAACTAACGTGGCCGTCAGCCAATCGCCTTTGCGGGCCAGACAAAAAATGCGTGCTGCATCATGTTTTCCATCGGATGTTAACCCCAAAACCTGCGGACACGCAGGGGTGATGTTTGGATCAAGCATGGTGACATCAAACAACAGTGGCACCAAAGACGGCGGGACAGGCGCCGCACGTTCTAACATGGCCAAAGCCGGATCAATTGCCCCTAGTTCAATCAATTTCTGGATGCGCAGTTCCAAAAATGATCCATCCTCGGGCTTAGGTGTGGATGTGCTGGGGCGATCGGCCTCGGCCAGTAAAAGGTTAAAGAATAGATCCTGTATCGCGGCATGTTTCGGCGGTGAAATAGAGCGCAACACTTGGCCCAAATCCGCCACAGTGGATTGACGCCAGAGGGTCACGGGAAAACCGGTGGTCGAAGATGGTAACAAGCCGACCGAGTCGCGATCATTTCCCGTTAGGGGCGACACTGTTATTTCTGTTATCGTCTGACCTGAAACTGTGCCGGTACGCAGGCCTGATCCGATTGCGCCCAACTGAGCGGCCGCAGCCGGATCGCGCCAGTCAAATGATCCGATATCACCCGACTGGGCCATGCCCCAAGTTGGTAGGGTCAGAATAAGGGCGCATAACCTATGACGCATTTAGATCCACGGGCACTTTGACGGGTGTTTGATCAGGGGCAAAATCAACGCCGAAAAACGGCCCCAGATACGCATATGCGGTCAACATGATTCCCAATAGGATGATCAAAATAACCAGCCATTTTATTAATTTACCCATGTGCACTGCCCCATTTTATCGTTATCATTATTTTTATATCTGGTCTTTTCGTCAAGATCACGTCATTCAATGATGTGAATTGCATTTTGGCACAAGATCGCCAATAAGGACACCATGACTTTTACTTTGAAAAAAACGGTTGCGATGGTCGGCATGATGGGTGCGGGTAAAACGGCCGTTGGCAAAGCGGTTGCACAGATTTTGGGGGTTCCGTTTCTGGATTCTGATTCTGAAATCGAACAGGCGGCCAATATGACCATTCCCGAAATTTTTGAACGCGACGGTGAACCGTTTTTTCGGGCCAAAGAAACCCAGGTGATCACCCGCCTGCTAGAGGGTCCGCCGTGTATTTTGTCGACCGGTGGGGGCGCGTTTTTGGCAGATGTGAACCGGACGGCCATCAGCGACAAAGGCGTGGCTGTTTGGTTGGATGCAGATTTGGATTTGCTGTGGTCGCGGGTGAAAAACAAAAATACACGGCCCCTGCTGCGCACGGAAAACCCCTATGACACGTTAAAAACGCTGTTTGATAAACGCACGCCGATTTACAAATTGGCACAGGTGCATGTTCAATCATCGCCAAATACGTCAATCGACGACATGGCAAATCGCGTGATTGTCGCCCTGAAAACCCGCAACGATGTATTGGAAAGCAAAGACCAATGAAAACAGTGCATGTCGATCTAGCCGAGCGCAGTTATGATATCTTGATCGGTCAAGGATTGATCGCGGATGCCGCCAAACATCTGGCCCCACATTTGCATCGGCCCAAGGTTGCGATTGTCACGGATGACAATGTAGCCCGTCTTCATGCGCCGCAATTGCAATCTGCCCTAACGCAGGCGGGCATTGCGCATGATACCCTGGTTTTACCCGCGGGCGAGGCCACCAAAAGCTGGGGGCCCCTGACGCAGACCGTGGAATGGCTGCTGGATCAGAAAATTGAACGCCGCGATCTGGTGATTGCGCTTGGCGGCGGGGTGATTGGCGATCTGGTGGGCTTTGCCGCTTCAATTTTGCGCCGTGGCGTTCGGTTTGTGCAAATACCCACATCGCTTTTGGCGCAGGTGGACAGTTCGGTGGGCGGCAAAACGGGGATTAACACGCAGCATGGTAAAAATTTGGTGGGCGCCTTTCACCAGCCTGTGTTGGTTTTGGCTGATATCGATGCCTTGGGCACGCTCAGCAATCGTGATTTTCTGGCCGGCTATGGCGAGGTCGTGAAATACGGCCTGCTGGGCAATGCCGCGTTTTTTGAATGGTTGGAACAGTTTGGCCCAAAACTGGCGGCGGGCGATATCGACGCCCGGACCGAGGCGGTGCGCATGTCTTGCCAGATGAAGGCAGACATTGTCGCGCGCGATGAAACCGAACAGGGTGATCGCGCGTTGTTAAACCTTGGCCATACATTTTGCCATGCCTTGGAAAAGGATACAGGATATTCCGACCGCTTGTTGCACGGCGAAGGGGTGGCCATTGGCTGTGCCTTGGCGTTTGAACTGTCGGCGCGCATGGGCCTGTGTTCCCAAGAATGCCCCAGCCGCGTGCGCGAACATCTGCGCGCGATGGGTATGAAGCTGGATTTGTCAGATATTTCAGGACCCTTATCCAACGCAGTTGATCTGGTTGGATTGATGGCACAGGATAAAAAGGTGATCGACGGCCAGCTGCGGTTTATCTTGGCCCGCGACATTGGCGATGCCTTTGTCACGTCGGATGTGTCGTCGGATCAGGTGATTTCCGTGATGCAGGACGCGTTAGATCGTGGGGCCAACACGGTATCCTAGCCCTTGTAAATCTTCATAAGGTATTCAAAATCAATGTCTTGTGCGGCGCGGCGAATGTCGAATGTATAGGGCGGGTATTTAATACGCCCCATCACCTGTAACGCGCCAACCGCCTTGGTCACACGTCCGAAAACATCACGCAGCGGGAAAACGATCACCTTGCCGGAAATTGTATCCCGTTCATCCGTAAAGGATGACGTGATATCAAAGGATTGTGGCGTGTTCTTTATCCACAGTTTTTCAAACCCGTCCGCGATCAGATCGCGGGAACTGGGGTCGATCAGGTCAGAAAATTGCAACCCCTTGGCAGGGGCGCCCGTTAATGTTTCCAGCTGTGTGCTGCCCAAGCGGATCGTTGCGTCATTCGTGCCTGTCCGGTCTAGAATGAACAAATATGGCAGCACGCGTTCCAACTGACGTGGGTCAATATCGCTGCGGCGGGGTAAATCGCCCCGGTTTAGATTGGTCCAATAAACAGCCAATTCGTGTAAAATTGGGAATTCTTTGCGTAAATGAACAAATTGAAAGGAAATAACATTTTCCATGACCAAACCTGATTTGTGTAAACGTTTTGTATAGGACAATTAATAACATCTAAATTCAGGTATGTGTGCTAAATACTAACAAATGGTTAACGCCGGCCGCTCTTGTCTTTGGACCCTTGTAAATTTAGGATGCAGCGCAGGTATATATGGCAGTTATATATTTCTGGCCCAGATCGTTGACAAAGTGGTCGTTGTCGATGACATCTAGTCGGGTCCCGAACCAGACCAACCGAAACAAACAGGAACAGCCTAGGCCATGACACGACGCGGATTATTGATCATTTTATCATCACCCTCGGGGGCAGGGAAATCGACATTGGCCAAGCGGTTGTTACAATGGGACAGTGATATCCGGTTTTCCGTATCGGCCACAACGCGCGCGCCCCGCGTCGGAGAAGAGCATGGCCGCGAATATTATTTCCACACCCGTGACGAATTTGAAACCATGGTGGCCCAGGGCGATATGTTGGAACACGCCGAGGTGTTCGGAAACCTCTATGGCAGCCCGCGTGGTCCGGTTGAGGGGGCGATTAATCAGGGTCATGACATTTTGTTTGATGTGGATTGGCAGGGGGGTCAGCAGATCCGTAATTCGGCACTGGGTCAGCATGTTTTATCGATCTTTATCCTGCCCCCGTCGATCCCAGAACTAGAACGCCGTCTGGTCACCCGTGGTCAGGACAGCGCCGAGGTCATCGAAAACCGTATGGCAAAATCGCACAACGAAATCAGTCATTGGCCCGAATATAACTATGTTCTGGTCAATCAGGATATTGATGAAACAGACGCCAAATTGAAAACCATCATCACCGCCGAACGTATGCGTCTGAGCCAACAACCCAGTATCGTTGAAACCGTGCGCCGCCTGAACCGCGAATATGAGGAACGCTAAGTCATGCCAATCTATACCCTAGGCTCTGTCACACCGGCCATTGATCAATCTGCATGGGTGGCACCCGATGCAAATGTGATTGGCGATATTGTGTTGCAGGCGAAATCATCGGTCTGGTTCGGCGCGACATTGCGCGGCGACAATGAAACAATCACCCTAGGGCGGGGCAGTAATATTCAAGAAAACTGTGTCTTGCATACGGATATGGGGTACCCTCTGGTCATTGGTGAAAACTGCACCATCGGACACAAGGTGACGTTACATGGCTGTTTAATTGGCGATAATTCCCTGATTGGCATGGGGGCCACGGTGTTAAACGGGGCCAAGATCGGCAAAAACTGTCTGATCGGGGCAGGGGCGCTGATCACCGAAAACAAGGTGATCCCAGATGGATCGCTGGTGATGGGTGCACCGGGCAAGGTGGTGCGGCAACTGGATACCGATGCAATCGCGCATCTGACGCAAAGCGCGCTGTCCTATCAGCGCAATGCAGAGCGGTTTGCAACCACCCTGGGTCAGATATAACGCGCCTGCCCGCGGGCCACGTGGGCCTCATACGATGTGGTCAGGGATGGGTCGCGCCTTATATCCAGGGTTAGGTCGGGAAAACTGGCCCGTAATTCGCGCAAAACCATGGCTGGCCGCGGCAGCAACCCTGTTAGAAAAACCACCGCACCGCGATAATTTTCGCGCACCAGCAGCTGGCACAGGTCGGTTGCATCATATTCGGCGCACATCACACAAGACACAATACACTCATATCCCTGCCACGGGCGGGATTGGGCAAATTCGCTCCAGTGGACCACATGCACCTGCTGCGGCAGCACAGGATCGCCCAGGATATCAGTTACACGAATATCATCTGCGCCCTGCGCGATGCATAAAACGTATCTGGTCATATCCATCTGATGTGTCATGACACATCATTGATGCATTCATCCAGCTGTGACAACAGATGTTCACGGTCATTCGGCAAAACATTTCAGGGCCTGTGTTTCGTGTTTTGTCGCAAAACTGTTACACAGGTGTTATAGGGGGATCCAAACGGATAGGCTGGGGCTATGGCACAAATTTCAATCGATCGTTTGGTATTGGGCACACCATTGCCCACGTTGTTGTTGCAACGTCACGATGGGTTGGACACGATCCGCAACGCAAATGCCCTGGCCCGCGATATTTTCGGAACCGAGATTGTCGATAAACCCCTGTTCAAGGTGCTGCGGGACGCGCAAATCTTTGACATGTTGGATCGCGTGTTTGACACGCAGACCAACCAGACCTGTCGGTTTCAACGCGATGTGGCGCGCAGTACAATGTATTATGATGCCACGGCCATCTGGATGGGGCCCGATCAGGCGGTGGTGCAATTTACGGATTTGACCGACCTGGAAACCGCCAACCAAATGCGGCGCGATTTCGTGTCGAACGTATCGCACGAATTAAAAACACCGCTGGCGGCGCTGATGGGGTTTATTGAAACGCTGTTGGGCCCCGCACGGCCCGATCCGGTCGCACAGGAACGATTTTTGAAAATCATGAACCAAGAGGCGCAGCGTATGAACCGATTGGTCAGTGATCTGTTGTCGCTGTCCCGGGTTGAGGAAACCCAACGCATGCGGCCCACGAAAACCGTTTGTCTAAACGATATCCTAACCAGCAGCCTAGAGGTGTTGCAGCCCACAGCGCAGACCAACAATGTTCAAATAACGACCCAAGGCCTGGATCAGCGCGTCTGCATTTTGGGCGATTGGGATCAGCTGGTGCAGGTGTTTGTGAACCTGATGGAAAACGCCATCAAATACGGCGGGCCGGATAACACGGTTGTCCTGACACTTGTGGGGTCGGTCTATGAACAGACGCTACGCAAAACCTGCGCGATTGTGCGGGTCAAGGATCACGGCCCCGGGATTGACGCCGTCCATCTGCCCCGTTTGGCTGAACGGTTTTACCGTGTTGATGATCACCGTGATCGAAAAACGGGTGGCACCGGTTTGGGATTGGCCATCGTAAAACACATCGCCACACGGCACCGTGGGCGGATGGTGGTGCAATCGCAACGCGGGCAGGGCGCGGAATTTTCCATAATTCTGCCGCTGGCTGCAGAAATAAATGGCGAACTGGTCAGTTCGTCATGAAACTGTTACAAAAACACATTAGCGCACACAGTGACCAGCGATACGAAAAACAGCGGATTGATCAATGACAACACATGCTACCAAAATCTCGGCCGAACAGGTGCAGGTGCACTATGGCGACACCCATGCGATCAAGGATGTCAGCATCGGGATTTTGGATAACACAGTTACCGCCTTTATCGGGCCATCGGGCTGCGGGAAATCCACATTTCTGCGGTGTCTGAACCGGATGAATGACACCATTGATATTTGCCGCGTCTCAGGCGACATCAAACTGGATGGGCATGATATTTATGACCCATCCGTTGACCCGGTTCAGCTGCGCGCGCGGGTGGGGATGGTGTTTCAAAAACCAAATCCGTTTCCAAAATCAATCTATGACAATGTGGCCTATGGCCCACGCATCCATGGTTTGGCCCGTTCAAAATCAGAACTGGACGAAATCGTGGAAACCGCGCTGCGTCGTGGCGCCATCTGGGACGAAGTCAAAGACCGACTGCACGCCCCCGGTACGGGCCTCTCAGGGGGCCAACAACAACGGTTGTGCATCGCACGCGCCGTGGCCACACAACCCGAAGTGCTGTTGATGGATGAACCCTGTTCCGCGCTGGACCCGATTGCCACCGCCCAGGTCGAAGAATTGATCGACGAGCTGCGCGAAAATTTCTGCGTTGTCATCGTGACCCATTCGATGCAACAGGCCGCCCGTGTCAGCCAGAAAACTGCATTTTTTCATCTGGGGCATATGGTCGAATATGACGACACCTCGACGATCTTTACCAACCCGAAAGATCCACGAACAGAGAGCTATATCACGGGTCGGATAGGATAGGATCAAAATCATGGTTAACAATCACATTGCATCTGCCTTTGATCGGGATTTGGACAAAATCCAGGCGCAAATTATGAAAATGGGCGGTTTGGTCGAAACCGCCATCCGCGATGCGGCAACGGCCTATGAACTGCGGGATCTGGATTTGGCAGCAAAGGTGCGTGCAAACGACAAAACGATCGACCAGATCGAGGAAACGATCAACGACGAATGTTCCAAACTGATCGCCTTGCGCGCGCCAACAGCGATTGATTTGCGTTTGGTTTTGTCGGTGTTCAAGGTCAGTTCAAACCTGGAACGTATCGGGGATTACGCAAAGAATATGGCCAAACGGACCATCGTCCTTGAGGGGTTGGCAAACTCACACGATCGTCGCCTTGGATTGAAACGCTTGGCCCGCGAAGTCGAGTTGATGCTAAAGGATGCGTTGGATGCCTATGTCAACCGCGATCTGGATCTAGCGCGCGATGTCATTGCCCGCGATATGGACATTGACCAGATGTATAATGCGCTGTTTCGCGAATTCCTGACCTATATGATGGAAGATCCCAGAAACATTACACCCTGTATGCATTTGCATTTTATGGCAAAAAACCTTGAACGGATGGGCGACCATGTAACAACGATTGCCGAACAGGTTGTATTTTTGGTCACAGGGCAGCGTGACGAAGACGAGCGTGACAAAGGGGACATGACATCATCTGACCCTGAAATGAGTAAGACAAGTAAAGGGTAAACGCCATGCAAGCCACTGTTTTATTGGTCGAAGATGACATGGCGCAACGCGAAATGTTATCATACAACCTTGAGGCAGCCGGCTATAATGTCGTGACCTCGGACAATGGCGAAGATGCATTGATCTTGGTCGATGAAAATGACCCCGATTTGATTATCATGGATTGGATGATGCCGCGGCTGTCGGGGTTGGAAACCTGTCGTCGACTGAAATCCAATCAAAAAACGCGAAATATCCCGATCCTGATGCTGAGCGCCCGATCAGAGGAGGTCGACCGCGTGCGCGGTCTGGAAACCGGGGCCGACGATTATGTGGTCAAACCCTATGCCGTGGCCGAATTAATGGCCCGTGTAAAAGCACACCTGCGCCGCATGCGGGCCGCGACATCCGGCCACCAGATCGAATATCTCGACATCACGCTGGACCCCGTCAGTTACAAAGTCACCCGCAACGGCGCCGATATAAAATTGGGGCCGACGGAATACAAATTATTGGTGACGTTGATCGAAACGCCGTCGCGTGTCTGGACGCGTGACAGCCTGTTAGATCGGGTCTGGGGGCGCGAAATATTTGTCGATACCCGCACCGTGGACGTCCATATCGGCCGACTGCGCAAGGCGCTGTGCCAACATGGTGGCGATGATCCTATTCGGACGGTGCGCGGGGCAGGGTATTCTTTGGGATAGGATGGCGTTGTGATTGAAAATTAGGCTTTCTTTTCAAATCTAATTACGGCACTAACGGGGGGCTATCGCAACAGGCAGACCCCTATGGCAAAGTCGAACAATCACTGGATCACATCCGCGCAGGAAACCTCCGTATATTCGCCCCTTGATCAAAAACGGACCGTTGATTTCGCAATTATCGGTGGCGGTTTTACGGGGCTTAGCGCGGCGTTAACTGGCGCACAGCTCGGCATGCAGGTCGCCGTGATCGAGGCGCAGTCCATTGGCCATGGCGGCTCTGGCCGTAATGTCGGTCTGGTCAATGCAGGGCTATGGTTGCCGCCCGACCAAATCGAAGAAACTTTGGGCAAACAGGCGGGATCAAAACTGATCCAACGCCTATCATGCGCGCCAGATGTTGTCTTTTCCCTGATTGATGCCCACGGGATCGATTGCGATGCCCATCAAAACGGAACGCTGCATTTGGCGCATAGTCCGGCAGGCCTGCCAGATTTGGAAAACCGTCAGGCCCAGTGGTCAAAACGCCAAGCGCCGGTGTCCATATTGGATGCAGAGGAAACCCAAAAATTAACAGGAACTTCAGCATATTACGGCGCGTTGTTGGATAAACGGGCAGGGGTAATTCAGCCGCTTGACTATGTGCGCGGGCTGGCGCGTGCAGCACGATCCGCTGGGGCAGAAATATACGAAAACACCCCCTGCGTTGCAGCGCGCTTTGGCAGTGGACAATGGCAAATTACCACACCGCAGGGTCACATATGCGCCAAATATGTCCTGTTTGCCACCAATGCCTATGGCCAAATGGCCGCCGCGGATTACACGCCAAAAACATCAATCGTTCACTATTTCCAGTGTGTTAGTGATCCGTTATCAGATGAACAACGCGCCATGATCCTACCACAGAATCATGGATGTTGGGATACAGGGTTGATTATGTCATCCTTTCGGTTGACCCGCGATCATCGGATTGCATTTGGCGCGATGGGAAACCCGCAAGGCATCGGCGCACCAATTCATCGGGCGTGGTTCAAGCGTGCGGTTGCGCGCATTTTTCCGACGGTGACTTGGTCGGATACGGATCGAATGTGGGCGGGGAAAATTGCCATGACAGCCGAAAAAATCCCGCAAATTCTATACCGCGACAATTCCGCGACCGTCTTTGGGTATTCGGGACGTGGGATCGCGCCCGGAACAGCTGCAGGCCAGGACATAGCTGAGTTTTTCGCAAGCCACGGACGCAAATTGCCATATGTGCCGATGACGGATCGTTATCGTGATAATTTCACATCTGTTAAAAGTATATATTATGAAATGGGGGCTCGCGCTGTTCATACGGTGTCGAAGTAGAGTGTTACAGGGCTTACCATAAATCGTATAACGATAATTATGTTAAAAAAGTTAATGTTGATTATCAGCGACACATCAGAGACACATTGTTTAACATAGGTAACCAATGAGGACGCCATGCAACCGGTTTGTCACACGCTAAATAAAATAATGGATGCGCAATCCATTGATGCGCTGTGGCAAGAATGGCTGCGATCTATGATCGAGGATTATGGGTTTGACCGAATGTTGTATGGATCTACGCGCTTTGCCACGTCCCAGGCGTTGGGAAATGTCGGCGATTATCTGATGCTGACGAACTATTGCCACGACTATATCCGTGAATTTGTCGAGAGTGAGTTATACCTTCACGGACCAATGTTGAAATGGGCTATGGAAAATACTGGTGCATGTAGCTGGGCCTATATTGCGCAATTCCTAATGGATGCGGACGTTAGCCCGAAAACCCAAGCCGTATTAGATTTAAACCGGAAATTTGGCGTGGTGTCAGGATATACCATCAGTTTCCAGCCAGAAAACGAACGCTCACGCAGTGCCATTTCATTGGCCATGAACCAAAATAAATCCCAGGCGCAGGTGGATGCGATTTGGTCGGAACATGGGGATGATATTTTGCTGATCAACAAGGCTGCCCACACAAAATCGCTCACCCTGCCCCACACGACCGTATCAGGAAAACGGTTGACCGCGCGCCAACGCGAAGTTTTATCCTGGGTCAGTGATGGGAAAACAATCCAAGATATCGCAAAGATTCTGAACGTGTCAGCGCCAACGGTTGAAAAACACCTGCGCCTAGCACGTGAAACCCTGGGCGTGGAAACCACAGCACAGGCAATATTGCGGCTTGCGCTGCAGAATCAAATCTTTGTTTACAAAGCGTGATCGAAAAAAAATGACCAAAAGGTAAGTTTTTCCTTACTTTTCTCACTTTAAGAAAAAAGCTACCTTTAACCTGTTCGGTGAGTAATGGCTAAGCCATTCGAACATAGGTGGTAATTCCATGCGTATTTCTTGGCTCTGCCACCTTTGCAATTCGTATCTTGTTTGACTTCATCCCCATCAAACGAAAACGAGATACAAAAAAGGCGGCGTAGGCGATACGCCGCCTTTTGATTTATAGATAATCGCTTAGCCTTGCGCCGCTTTTGCGACCTCAGCTGCGAAATCTTCTTGTTTCTTTTCAATGCCTTCGCCAACAGCCAGACGCACGAAACCTGCGATTTCGACGCCCGCTTCTTTGGCGGCCTGTTCAACGGTCAGGTCAGGGTTGATTACGAATGCTTGACCCAGCAATGTGACTTCGCCCAGGAATTTCTTCATGCGGCCTTCGATCATTTTTTCGATCACGGCTTCTGGCTTGCCAGATTCGCGCGCTTGGTCGACCAAGATCGCCTTTTCACGTTCAACGAAGGCGGCGTCCAGTTCGTCAGCGTTCAACGCGGCAGGGTTTGCAGCGGCGATGTGCATTGCAACCTGGCGGCCGAATTCTGGGTTTGACCCCTTTAGCGCGACCATAACACCGATTTGGCCCATGTCTGTTGCGGCTGCGTTGTGGACATATGTGGCCACTTCGTCGCCTTGGATGGATGCCATCCGGCGCAATGTCATGTTTTCGCCGATTGTCGCGATTTTGTCGGTCAGAACGTCTTTGGCGGCTTTGCCATCGATGGATGCTTCTGCCAGTTCTTCGACGGTTGACACGCCCAAACCTGCCTTTGCGAATGACGCAACCATGGCTTGGAAATCAGCGTTTTTCGCAACAAAGTCTGTTTCCGAGTTGATTTCAACGGCAACACCTTTGCCACCATCAACCGCAACCGCGACCAAACCTTCGGCCGCAACGCGGTCAGATTTTTTCGCAGCTTTCGCCAAACCTTTGGTGCGCAGCCAGTCGATTGCCGCTTCGAAATCACCGTCGGTCTCTGTCAACGCTTTTTTCGCGTCCATCATACCTGCGCCAGTTGTTTCGCGCAGTTCTTTCACCATTGCAGCTGTAATTGCCATTGGTCAGATCCTTTTATTTACGTGACATAATCAGCGCAGGCATTACCTGCGCTGTGTAATAGTTTTGCAAAGGCCGGATTAGGCGTCTGCTGCGTCTGATGCGGTCTCCAGCGCTTCTTCTGCGGGCAGCTCTTCCATTGCGCCCAGATCAACGCCGGCGGCGCCCAACTGTGCGGACATGCCGTCCAATGCGGCGCGGCTGACCAGATCACAATACAATGCGATTGCGCGGGCCGCGTCGTCGTTGCCTGGAATGATATAGTCGATGCCATCTGGCGAACAGTTTGTATCAACAACCGCAACAACGGGGATGCCCAGTTTGTTTGCTTCTGCAATGGCCAGCGCTTCTTTCTTCACGTCGATGACGAACAGCAGATCAGGCACGCCGCCCATTTCCGCGATACCGCCCAAGGACGCTTGCAATTTTTCGCATTCGCGCTCTAGGTTCAGGCGCTCTTTCTTGGTCAGACCATCGGCACCGGTTTGCAGTTTCTCGGTGGACACTTTCATACGCTGAATAGACTGGGATACTGTGTTCCAGTTTGTCAGCGTGCCACCCAACCAGCGGTGGTTCATGTAGTACTGGGCGCATTTTTCCGCGGCTTCTGCGACAGGGGCTGCAGCCTGACGTTTGGTGCCAACGAACAACACGCGGCCACCTTTGGCAACGGTTTCACGAACAACGTTCAACGCCTGATCCAGCATAGGAACAGTTTGTGTCAGGTCCATGATGTGGATGCCGTTACGCGCACCATAGATGAAGGGTGCCATGCGTGGGTTCCAACGCTGTGTTTGGTGGCCAAAGTGTACGCCTGCCTCTAGCAATTGGCGCAAAGTGAACTCTGGAAGAGCCATAGTCTTATCCTTTCCGGTTTATGCCTTGGCGGGGGCGTGAAAGGGTTTCCTTCAACCGGTGGACGATATGGGGATGTCTGTCCCATAGGCCCGAAACCCCGCCTGCGATTTCAGTACGGTCGCCTTAGCCCGTAATTTCCATATATGCAAGGGCTCAGCCATGTTTTTTTACAAAAACACCCGTTCCACGAACCAATAGGCCCCGATCAACGCAATCACACAGGACGCGGGCACCGCAATACGCGCCCGATACCATGGTTTACGCCCAAACCAAAGCCCCACAGCGGCAAAGGCTATGGCAATCACCGTCAGCTGGCCGATTTCGACACCGATGTTAAACCCGATCAAGGCCGGAATAAACTGACCCTGCGGCAGACCAAATTCGCCCAATACGGATGCAAACCCCAATCCATGCAGCAGGCCAAAGGCAAAAATAACCACGGGCCGCCATGTGTTCAGGCGGTTTGACAGGATGTTTTCCACCGCCACAAATACGATAGATGCCGCGATCAATGGTTCCACAATGGCCCCCGAAATCGTCACCCATCCCAACGCGCCCGCCGCCAATGTGATCGTATGCGCCAAGGTAAAGGCGCTGATTTGCCAAATCAACGCGCCCAAACCGGCCGACAGGAAAAACAAACCCAAAACGAACAGAATATGATCCAACCCCTTGGGCAAGATATGATCGAACCCCACCGGGATATAGCTGACAAATGTGTCCCACCCGCTGGCCGCACCGGCACCATTCTGGGTGATCGGATCACTGGGGGCGCCGTTTTGCAACAATTGGGTCAACCCGTTTTCCACCCCCATTTGACGCAGCACGATATCGCCATTCTGTGCGGCCCATTGAAATGTCACCGGTCCCTGCCCTGATGTCTGCGCCCCAATCGTGACATAGGTATAGCGTGCAATTTCTGTGTTTCCGACCGGATCGACCCGCACATCGGTCAGGGTCAATGGCAGGCGCTGGTTGTTTTGGCTTAGCACAATCTTTTGTTCAAACTCGGGCCAGCGTGCGGTGAATTGCGCGGCCAATGCGTCTGGGTCCATCCCGCGCAGATCGTCATAGTCGGCGGATTTGTCCGATGCGTTCGTGTCAGTCACCTGGCTTAGGTCAATACCTGCGATGATCGCCTCGGATGTCATGCGGATATCCAGGGTTATCTGCTTGCCGTTTTGGTTGAAATCTGCGACTGCTGGGATAACCTCGTGGGATGTGGCCTGTCCGGCGCCCCACAGGATCAGAAATAGGAAACAAGTGATGAAATCTCTTAGTTTTTTGGTGAAATTTGCACAACTGTCTGTCACGGTAGGATCCTTGTGTTTTGGGTTCGGCACGGTGGCCATGTCGCATGAACTATGGATTAATACGCCCGAATTTCAACCCAAAACAGATCAATCCATCCCGATTGAGCTGCGAAATGGTGAAAATTTCCAAGGGATTAACCTATCCTACTTTGATAATCGCGTGGTTGAACTGTTTTATGACCAGCGTGCCAAGACACCGGCCCAGTCCCGATCCGGCGATTTGCCTGCCATGACAATTCCCCCCCAGCCCGACGGTTTATTGCGGGCCGTCTATGTCAGCACGCCCCAGCGCATTTATTACACCGGCATGGACAAATTCGCAGCCTTTGCCCGCCACAAAGATTTCGAATGGGCGATCCAGGCGCATATCGATAACGCCTTTCCCACGATCCGGTTTGGCGAACGCTATACCCGATATTCCAAGGCCCTGATCGGCGTTGGATCGGCGCAGGGGCGCGATAAATCCTATGGTTTGGATGTGGAATTTACCGCATTGGACAACCCCTATACCGATGATTTGTCTGATGGTCTGCGCGTTGTGTTGCGGTATGAAAATGGCTTGCGCACGAATGCGCAAGTCGAGGTGTTCGAACAGGACCCGCAGGGCGATGTGCGTGTCTTTACCACGCGTACCGATGATGCGGGCGTGGCGGTTATTGCGGTTCGTGCGGGGCATAAATACCTGTTGGATCATGTGGTGATACGCCCCCTGCCCCCAGAGGCGCGCACATCCCAAACAGACCCCGTTTGGGAAACCCTATGGGCGGCCTTGACATTTGAGGTCGCGCAATGATGGGTCCAATCTGCATCGGGTCGGTTTTATGGGATATCATCGGTAAAACAGACCGCGCCATGAAACAGGGCCATGATGTGCCTGGGCGCATCACCCGCATTCCCGGTGGCGTGGCCTATAATATCGCGCAAGAACTGGTGCGTCTTGGGCGGAGGCCGATTGTGCTGACATCTTTGGGCGATGACAGTGATGGGGCCGATTTGCTGTCCCATTGCCGCGGTCTGGGTATGCAAATGGACCACGCCCATGTATCGGCAGACCTGCGAACCGATAGCTATATGGCGATTGAGGCTGCAAATGGTCTGGTCGCGGCCATTGCCGATGCGCATTCGCTGGAACAGGCGGGCGATTTGATTTTGCAACCGTTGTTTGACGGGCGTATGGGTTCGGTCGATCGGCCCTATCGGGGGATGGTTGTGATTGATGGCAACCTGACGTCCGATCTGTTGGCGCGGATCACGACATGGCCGCAATTCGCGCAGGCGGATGTGCGTATCGTGCCTGCCTCACCTGGCAAAGCAGACCGGTTGCAGCCGTTTTTTGCCATGCCCAACGCGGCGTTTTACGTCAACCGATACGAGGCGGAAATCCTCTGTGATCAGAAATTCGCAAACGCGCAGGACGCAGCGGTGGGCCTGATTGATCGCGGTGCCGCCCGTGCCATTGTCACAGATGGCAGCGCGATGGTCTGTGACGCCGTGGCAGGCCAGCCCTGCGTCAGCGTCCCCGTGCCGGCGGTGGATCATGTGGTCCGCGTGACAGGTGCAGGCGACACATTTCTGGCCGCACATATGCAAGCCGAATTAACAGGATATGATCGAACACAGGCCCTGACCCATGCCGCCGCCGCGGCCAGCGCCTATGTTTGCGGAAAGGATACCTATGAATTTTGACATACACCCCGATGTCGCCAGTGCCCTGGACCAGGGAACCCCCGTTGTTGCATTGGAAAGCACAATTATCACCCATGGCATGCCATGGCCGCAAAACTATGAAATGGCCCAGCGGGTTGAAACAGTTATTCGCGACAACGGCGCCTGCCCTGCGACAATTGCAGTGCTAAAGGGCGTGATCAAGATTGGTCTGTCAGATGAGGACCTGCGCGATTTGGCGCAAACACCCGATGCACGCAAACTGTCACGCGCGGATTTGGCGGTCTGCGTTGTCCAACAGGCCACCGGTGCCACCACCGTCGCGGCCACCATGATTTTGGCGCATCTGGCGGGGATCAAGGTCTTTGCCACCGGCGGGATCGGTGGGGTGCACCGTGGGGCGGAAACCAGCATGGACATTTCCGCCGATCTGCAGGAATTGGCACAAACCCCCGTGACGGTGGTCGCCGCGGGGGCCAAGGCGATTTTGGATATTCCCCGCACGCTTGAGGTATTGGAAACGCTGGGCGTGCCTGTCATTACCTATGGCCAAGATGATCTGCCCGCCTTTTGGTCGCGCACATCGGGCATCGCATCGCCCCTGCGCATGGATGATCCCACCGATATCGCGCGCGCGCACGACATGCGGGCCGAATTGGGCATTCCGGGGGGACAGTTGATTGCGAACCCTGTGCCGAGGGACGCGGAAATTCCCCAATCTGACATTGATCCCATCATCGCCCAAGCCCTGCAAGAGGCCGAGGCACAAGGCATTCAGGCCAAAGCGGTGACACCCTTTCTGCTATCGCGTATCTTTGAACTGACCGAAGGAAAATCATTGGCGACCAACATCGCATTGGTGTTGAGTAATGCCCGTGTCGCGGCCCAAATTGCCGCCGGTTTTTCAAAACTTGGGTAAATCTGTCTGTGGGGCGTGAATGATCCATTGCGTTGCACCGCCTGCATGCCTAAATATGGTCCACAGCAGCGGAGCATAATATGAGCAAAGACGACATCCCTCAGCCCCGCAAATCGCTTTTGGCGGGTTTGCGCAATAACTTTCTGACGGGCATCGTGGTGATCGCCCCCGTGGGCCTGACCGTTTGGTTGATCTGGACGGTCATTGGGTGGGTCGATGGATTTGTGTTGCCCTTTGTTCCGGCGAAATACCAGCCCGAGATTTTGTTACAAAACCTGTTGGGGCCGCAATATGATTTTAACATCCGCGGGCTGGGTGTGGTTTTTTTCCTGCTGTTTACAATGTTTGTGGGCTGGCTGGCCAAGGGGTGGATCGGTCGGTCGTTGATCCGTTGGGGCGAACGGTTGGTGGACCGTATGCCGGTTGTCCGTTCCATTTATTCGGGTGTAAAACAAATCGCCGAAACCGTTTTCGCACAAAGCGATCGCAGCTTTGAAAAAGCCTGTCTGATCGAATATCCCCGCCGCGGCATTTGGGCCGTGGGATTTATTTCCACCACAGCCAAGGGCGAACTGGCCAAAAAAACTGCCTCTGGTGAAACATTACTGTCGATCTTTGTGCCCACGACCCCAAACCCAACATCAGGGTTTTTGCTGTTTTTCCCCGCCTCAGATGTGATTGAGCTGGACATGTCCGTCGAAGACGCGGCCAAGCTGGTGATTTCTGCAGGATTGGTGTATCCACAAAAAACGAAAACAGGCCATGTGATTGCGAGTGCGGAACAAGATGTACAAAGTATTGAGAAAACAAAAATTCACTAAGATCATCGCAGCGCTAGTCCTGACCTGCTTGGCCCCTGCGGCGCAGGCTGATATCGCACAGGCGCGGGCGGCATTTTTGCAAAAAAAACTATGGTCAGGCGTTACAGCTGGCCGTTGCGGCACAGGCCGAGACCCCGTATGAGGCATCCTTGCTAATCGCGCGGGTGTTATTGGATGCAGGCCAACCCCAGGGGGCCGAAATCGCGGCACGCACTGCGATGAAACTGCAATCCGACAGCTTTGCCGCGCGGTTTTTGTTGGGCACCAGCCTGCGCCATCAGGGCAAAAAAATCAGATCCGAATTCCATCTGCGCCGCGCGTTGGATTTGGCCAGTTCGGACCGTGAACGCAGGCTTGCACGCCAAGCAATGGGATATGTCCAAGCGACGCGGGATTGGGATGCAACGCTGACCCTAGGTATTGCGCCCACGACAAACGTGGGCAAGAAATCGGATTCGGATTATTTGGGGATCGCCATTCCGGGGTTGTTCAATAACACCCCAAATCAGGCGGAAACATCCTCGGACCGGGGTGTTTTTTATGGGCTAAGTGTGACGCGCAATATCAAACTGGACCACGGCGGCGCCAAATTCACCCTGGGACAGGTCCGCCGTGATTACAGCGATGATGACTATGATTCAAAATCCAGCACCATCAGCGGGCTATGGTATGGCAAACAGGTGAATGGACGCCAAAGCTATGTGCGCGTAGATCGCAACTGGGCTGAGTATTTCGGGGACCTATATTCGACAAATACCGCCATCACAGTCGGCCAAAGTTTTGCATCCCTCGGCAATCGCAGCGGTTCGGTCTCTTTGACGCGGAATACCGAGGATTTAGCCGACAGCGACACGGTCAATAAATCGACGACATTGGTTGTAAAACATGATATTCTCCGGCGCCCGCGGTATGTGATCAGTGGTCAGGTGTCATTGGCGGATAAAACGTCGACCAATTCATTTAACCATTCTTTCGCGACCGATTTCACCCTGTCGGGACGGTTTAACCCCAAAGGCACCGGTTGGCTGCTGAATGGATCCCTGACACGCGGGTTTGAAACCTGGGACAATCGCAATCCGTTTTTTATCACAGACCGCAAAGATCAGGAATGGGTGGCCCGTGTGGGTGCGCAAAACCAAAACTTTAGCCTGTTTGGTTTGACCCCCACCCTAAGCCTGACCTATCAAAATCGCAACTCGACCGTTGATTTCTATGATTTGAAAAGCTCGGATTATTTCCTGGGCGTCACAAACGCGTTCTGATCACCAGTGGTGGCGCGTTACAGCGCCGTCCATCCCCCATCAACCGAAATTGTGGTGCCCGTGATCTGTGCGGCGGCGTCCGAACACAGGAACCCACAGGTGCCGCCCAATTGTTCCACGGTGGCAAATTCGCGCGATGGTTGGCGCTCTAACATCACCTTTTTGATCACGTCTTCGCGGGACATGTCATATTTGGCCATTGTGTCGGGGATCTGTGCTTCGACCAAGGGGGTCAGGACATAACCGGGGCAAATCGCGTTGCAGGTGATCGGATCCTGCGCGGTTTCCAGGGCGATGGTTTTGGTCATCCCCACAACCCCGTGTTTTGCGGCGACATAGGCCGATTTATAGGGGGACGCCGTCAATCCATGGGCCGAGGCAATGTTGATAATGCGCCCCCACCCCTGCGCCCGCATCATCGGCACGGCCACAGCCGCGGTGTGGAACGCAGAATTCATATTGATCGCGATAATCGCGTTCCATTTGTCGATTGGGAATTCATCGATCGGGGCCACATATTGGATCCCCGCATTGTTGATCAAAATATCGCACCGCGGTTGTGTGCGGATCAAATCGCGGCACTGTTGCGCATCGGACATATCGGCGCAGACATAATCGACCTGCACCCCGAATTCTGCCGCCAATTCAGCCGCCAAGGCGTGATCTTGGTCCGTGTCTGTGAATGAATTGATCACCAGATCAGCACCGATTCCCGCCAAGGATCGGGCGATTCCCAAACCGATTCCCGATGTTGATCCCGTTATGATTGCACGTTTGCCGGCCAGATGCATGGGGCGCTCCTCTTGATCAAAATAACTGCGAAATCCGTGAATTATCGTGGATTCACACGTTTATAGGGGTGAATGCTGCACTGCGACAATCGAAATCTGGGGAGAGCGCGCGAAAAAAAAGCGCCTGCAAAAGCAGGCGCAAGTCATTGAGGCAGGTTTCATACAGGCAAGAAACCTATCGAGCAGTGGTTACTTTATATCGCTTTCTTTTCGCATCTCCAAGCTAAAAGTTTGAAAAAATGAATTTGCCCGTCTAGGATTGAAAAATAAACAATGCGGAAACAAAGGATTATCGAACATGGCATTTCATCGCTGGGCGGCCCGGTGGTCGGGACTATTTGCGGTTACATTGGCGGCGAACATGGCATGGGCCGACCCTCAGCACGCTATTTCTATGTATGGGACCCCTGACCTGCCACCGGATTTTGTGTCCCTGCCCTATGCAAATCCCGATGCGCCCAAGGGCGGTGATCTGGTCATGGGCGAAGTGGGCGGGTTCGATTCCGTCAATCCCCACATCCTAAAGGGGCGCAGCCCATGGCAGTTGCGGTTTTGGGGCTATGAAACGCTGATGGGCCGGAATTGGGATGAACCGTTCACGTTATACGGGCTGTTGGCCGAATCGATTCAGGTGGGTCCATCGCGCGAATGGGTCGAATTTACCCTGCGCCCCGAGGCCCGTTTTGCCGATGGCAGCCCCGTGACGGTGGACGATGTGTTATGGTCCTATGAAACATTAGGCACCGTTGGTCATTATAGGTACCGTGGGTTGTGGGGCAAAATCGCCTCTGCCGAACAAACCGGCCCGCGTTCGGTGAAATTCACATTCAACGAAGATAATCCAGAATTGGCCCTGTTGGCCGGCATGCGCCCCATTTTGAAGAAATCGCAATGGGATGGCGTTGATTTCACGCAAAGCGGTCTGGACATCGTTCCCATCACATCGGCCCCCTATCAGATTACCGACATAGACCCCGATAAATCAATCACGCTGACCCGTGACCCAAATTATTGGGGCAATGATCTGGGATTTCGCCGTGGCACCAATAATTTCGACACATTAACAATCGAATATTTTGGCGATGCAAATGTGTTGTTCGAAGCATTCAAGGCGGGCGAAATTGATATGCTGCGCGAAGGAAACGCAGAAAAATGGGAAACCCAGTTCAATTTCGATGCGGTGACCCAAGGGCTGGTGACAAAATCCGAAATTCCCCATCAACGGCCAACGGGTATGCGCGGATTGGTGATGAACACGCGCCGTGCGCCCTTTGACGATTGGCGGGTCCGCGATGCGATGATTTTGGCGTTCAATTTCGAATATATCAATGATACCGCCAATGCGGGGCGTCAGGATCGGATTACATCGTATTTTTCCAATTCGGCATTGGGGCTGATCCCGGGGCCGGCCACGGGGGCTGTGCGGGATTTGTTGCTGCCCTTTGCGGATGATTTGTTGCCTGACACGATTGACGGATACACCCTGCCCCAAGGGGACGGCAGTGAACGCAATCGCGCCAATATGCGCCGCGCGGCCGATATGTTGGCGCAGGCGGGTTACATCGTCCAAGATGGGGTTTTGATGTCGGCGGACGGGCAGCCGTTTACATTCGATATTTTGCTGCGCCAAGGGGCACAGGAATATCTGACCATTGTAGAAATCTATACCCAAGCCCTGGCGCGTTTGGGGATCACGGCCAACATTACGCTGGTGGATGGGGCGCAATATGCCGAACGCGCGCGCACGCTGGATTTTGACATGATGCCCTTTGCCCGTGATCTGTCGTTGTCACCGGGCAATGAACAATATCTCTATTGGTCGTCCGATTATGCCGATACCGAAGGGACCCGAAACATGATGGGGCTGGCCTCGCCCGCGATGGATGCCATGCTGGACCGGATCATGCAGGCGAAAACCTTGGATGACCTAAACGCTGTCACGCGGGCCATGGATCGTATCCTAATGGCGGGGCGTTATGTGATCCCGATCTATCATGATGGGCCCAGCCGGATTGCGCATAAATCGACCCTGAAGAAACCTGACCACACGCCAATCTATGGCGACCGGATTGGGTATTTCCCCGATGTCTGGTGGCATGAGGCCGCGCAATGAAACATTTGGTCATAACATTCGGGATTTGTGCGTTCGTGATGGGGTGTAAAATTTCCCCATCTGTCACGGTCAACAGCGCCAGCAAAATTGGCAATGTCACGGTCAGCACATCGACAACAGTTCGGCCCTAACGGGGCCGAGTGGCATCTAGGCCAGTGATGTCACCCATAAAATGGTGGCATCATCATCACTGATCGAAACGACGTTATGCCCCATCGAGGCATCGTAATACGCGCTGTCGCCGCGCCGCATTTCGATAGGTTCGTAAAATTCGGTATAAAGCTGTATGACCCCTGTCAGAACGTACAAGAATTCTTCGCCATCATGGCGGACCCAGCCGTCGAATTCTTCGATCTTGCGGGCGCGGACACGGGCGCGATAGGGCAACATCTGTTTTTTGGTCAGCGTTTCCGCCAAGAGTTCATGTTCATAGGTCGTGGTGGGATGCGCAGCACCCTGCCCGTTCTTGGTAATCGACAACCGCCCGTTGATCTGGTCTTTGACGGGGGGGGTGAACAATTGCGGTACCGAAATTTCCAACCCGACGGCCAGTTTTTTCAACGCGTCATAGGTGGGCGACATCTGACCGTTTTCGATTTTCGACAGGGTTGATCGCGCCAATCCCGCCTGTTGTGCGGCCTGTTCCAATGTCCAGTTGCGCGCTTTGCGCAGTTCACGCACGCGCGATCCCAGCTCTAGCGGTTCTGCATGATCCTCATCCCCGTTTTCGCGGGCAATTTTGATCAGTGATTTTGGGTCAGATTTGGTCATATCCGCTCTATAGCGGTGAAATATCACGCTTGCAACTGTCTGTGTTCCCCCCTAATTCAGGGGTATGACAGACCCATTTGCCCCCCAAATTCCGGATCAATTCAATATGGCGGCCTATGTTTTGGGCCATGCGGACCGGATCCCTGACAAAATCGCGCTCAGCATTGTGTCACCGCGCGGTGCGCAGCGATGGTCCTATGGTCAGATTAAACAGGCCGTTTTAGGGCTGGCGCAGGGGTTTTTGGATATGGGATTGTCGGCGGGCGACCGTGTGGTGTTACGCATTGGCAATACGGTCGAATATCCGCTGGTGTATCTGGCTGCATTGGCCGTTGATTTGGTGCCCGTTCCCACATCTGCGCAACTGTCATCGCATGAGGTTGCCAAAATCATATCCGAGGTGTGTCCCGCGGTGATTGTCCATGATCCCGACGTGGCCAGCGCGGATGCACCCTGCCCCGTGATCCGCACCCCCGAATTGCCCGCGCTCTATCAAAACAGCCCGGCCCAATTCGTGATGGGTGATCCAAATCGGTTGGGATATTTGGTCTATACCTCGGGGACATCAGGCCAGGCGCGCGCGGTGATGCACGCACATCGCGCCATTTTGGCCCGTCAGATGATGCACCGCGATTGGTACGATCTGTCCGATCAGGACCGATTATTGCACGCAGGGGCGTTTAACTGGACCTTTACGCTGGGCACAGGATTGATGGATCCTTGGTCGGTTGGTGCATCGGCTGTGATCCCGGTTGCCGGAACGGCGCCCGAAGCGCTGCCATTATTGATGAAACGCCATGACGCCACATTGTTTGCCGCCGCACCGGGCGTTTATCGCAAAATACTGGATCGTCTGGACACGGCCATCGCGTTTCCCAAATTACGCCATTGTTTGTCCGCCGGCGAAAAATTGTCGCCCCGTATTGCAACACGCTGGGCCGAGATGACGGGCCAAACAATCTACGAAGCCTTTGGTATGTCGGAATGTTCCACCTTTATTTCCGCAGCCCCCCACCGGCCCGCGGGGGCGGATTTTCTGGGCTATCCCCAGCGGGGACGGCGCGTGGCGATTTTGCCCGCCGATCCCGATGCAGGCCCCATTGACACCGGATCCGAAGGGATCATCGCCATTCACGACAGTGACCCCGGCCTGATGTTGGGATATTGGAACGCCCCCGAGGCCACGGCAGAAAAAATGCGCCAGGACTGGTTTTTAACTGGCGATTTCGGCGTGGAATGCCCAGATGGCAGCATTGCCTATCTGGGGCGGCGTGATGATATGATGAACGCGGGCGGTATTCGCGTGTCCCCGATCGAGGTGGAACGCGAACTCTCTGCCATTGCGGGCCTGACGACTGTTGCGGTCACAGATGTGTCGCCCAAGCCGGATGTATCGGTGATTGTGGCGTTTTACACCGGCACCCGCGATATTGCGCAGGCAGAATTTCAGGCATTTTGCCAATCACGATTGGCAAGCTACAAAATTCCGCGTAAATTTGTGCGGGTCGCGGAATTGCCCACAAATCCAAACGGCAAAATTAATCGCCGCGCATTGAAACAAAGGACGGACATTTTCGATGGTGAAACTTGATATAATCTCGGATCCGATTTGTCCGTGGTGTTTTATTGCCAAGGCCTATTTGGATCGTGCCTTGGAACAACGGGCTGATCATCCCTTTACCATTGAATGGCACCCGTTTCAGTTAAACCCAGACATGCCTGCCGGCGGTATGGACCGCCGCAGTTATCTGGAACAGAAATTCGGGGGTCAGGACCGGGCGGTGCAGGCCTATTTGCCGGTGGTGGACCATGCAGTCAAGGCAGGATTGGACATCGATCTGGAACGTATTCAGACCACGCCCAACACATTGGATGCACATCGGTTGATTTACTGGGCCGGCATCGAGGGCCGTCAAACCCCCGTTGTGCGGGCCCTGTTTCAGGCCTATTTCCAGCACGGGCGTGATATTGGCGCGCGCGATACCTTGATCGACATAGCGGTCGGGGCCGGATTGGATCGTGATATGATCACACGGTTGATGACGTCTGATGCGGATCTTGAGGATACTAAGGCCCGCGATCAATCCCTGCGGGATATGGGGGTCAATTCTGTGCCCACCTTTATCATTGCGGGGCAACATGTGGTTACCGGCGCACAGCCCACGGAATTCTGGACCAAGGTGATTGATGAAATCCTGCAGTCCCTGGATGCCGAAACAACGGTGTGACATCCCCAACGCAGGGCGCGACTATCACGCTTGTGTTTTTGACCCTTTACACTAGATTATTTATCATAGTGATAATTGGTGTAGAGAGTGTCCGTGTTACAAACCTTGCGAAACCCCCGGAAATATTTGATCATGACTGCGCTTGGCGTGGTTGGTTTTGTCCCCTGTGGCCCCGCATTGGCGCAAGATGGGGCGCTTTGGGATGCGTCAAAAATCGTAAATTTGATATCCAACCGTGTGGTCGAGGCGGCGGTATCTGCGGCACGCACGGTCGCGCAGGTGTCTTATGACAATGTGACCTATGATCGTCATACGGAACGGTTTTACCTGTCGAATTTGCAGGTTGTGCCCTTTGGGCTTGATCTGCCAGACGGATGCGAAGTGTCACTGGGTGGGGTTGGCATTGCGGGCAAACGTGCGGATTATGATGCGACCGATATTTTCGAAATGGTGTTTGACGATGTGTTTGTCTCGACGCTTTGCCTGCCATTTGAAATGCGGGCGGGATTGGCCATGGCGGGGCTGTCGGATGTGGTGATCCCCTCTGTCCAAATGCAGTTTTCGCATCACTATCCCAGTGCCGCGACCGATGTCACGCTGTCTGCTGCGGTTGCGGGCGCGGCTGCGGTCACGATGACGGCGCATTTGGACTATATCTCGATCACGGATGATTCCGATTTTCCAATCTATGCGGAATTGACACAGGCACAGGTCAGCATCGAAAATTTGGGCGCATGGGACAGTTTGGCCATGCAGCTGCCCAAAGAATTCAAAACCCCCGGTGTCGCGGGGCAAACAATTGCGGGGCTGATGACGCCAGAATTGATCAAAATACTGGGCCAGCAACAGGGGTTGGATGCCGCCGATCAGATCAAAACCACCGTTGACGCATTTTTGGAAAATCCGCGTCACATTCGATTGCAAACAAATATCAACCCACAGATTCCGCTGCGCTTGGATCCATCGATTATAGGCGATGTCGAAACTGTTTTGGCACGGTTGAACCCCACCCTGCGGGCGCATGCGGCCGCGACACCTGCCAATGCGGTCTTGGCCAGTCTGGGCCCACTGACACAGGGGCGGTTCACGGACCTTGCGCCCGAGGATCTGTTTGACATCGCACAGGCGTTGAAAACGGGGCAAAACATGCCGCGCAACCATGCCTTGGCGCGTGACATTTTTGTATTTCTGCTGGACCGTGGCGTCACGGATGCGGCACAACATTTGACAGAAATCGCAATTGCGCAGGGCGATTTTGATCAGGCCTATGCTTATGGTCAAATCATGGCCCAATCGGGCCAAACACGGGCGCGGGCCGTTTTGAACAAATTGGAAACGCATATGCCGTTGTCTGCGGTCTTGGCCCATCAACGCTTTGACCCGGCTATGTCCTATGACATGGTCCTGCGTCAGGGGCAGTCGCCCTATGAATTGGCCAACCAATCCTTGATGGGGTTGGGTGTGGCGCGGTCCTATCAGACGGCATATTATTGGGCTGTTTTATCCTTGGCCCAAGGGGATCAGCGCGCGCAGCTGATGATCGAAACGATTGAGGGTTTGGGCGCAGGTCTAAGCGATGCGGAACGCACCGAATGGCGCGAGACGATTTCCGGCCTGCAGGCGCGGGCCTGGACCGACTGGACCCGGGCGCAGATGTGATGTGTGACCGGAAAATCAGGATCCGTAAATTAGGATCAGGAAAAACAAAAACGGCCCGCCAAAGGTGAGCCGTTGAAACGATTTCTAAGAATGGTCGGGACGGCAAGATTCGAACTTGCGACCCCCTGTACCCAAAACAGGTGCGCTACCAGGCTGCGCTACGCCCCGACTGACGCGGTAATTAAACAAAGCAAATGGATTTGAAAAGAGTGAAACCGAGTTTTTTCGAACTTTTTTGAAATTTATTTGCAGCTTGATGCGAATTCAGGCGATATCTGCGGATGGATCACCGTAGAAGTTGTTGTAATTGCGTATTTTTTGGCCAGTCCGGCGTTTATCTCTAATACTGCCTTGATCGCGTCGCCGCCATAAATCGGGGTTTCATCCAGCGGAATGGCATTGTGGTGAATGTGCGCCACGCGACCCTGGTCATCAATAAAGATCATATCCAGTGGGATCAGCGTATTGCGCATCCAGAACGCAACCGGTTGCGGGCGATCATAGATGAACAACATCCCTGCTCGATTTGCCAAGGTATCGCGATGCATCAAACCTTGGGCTTTTTCCTCGGGGGTGATGGCCAATTCGACGTTGAACCGGATTTTTGTCGTGTCGCTGACAATTGTGGCGATTGAATCAGAACAGGCGGCCCAAAGACCGCCCGCACAAAATTGAAGTGCAACCGCCGCAGTGACGATTGCGTATTTTACAGCTTGTTGGCCCTTTCCCACGCGCATACCTCTGCCGCCATTTTACCGCGTTGTCCTGTCATAACACGTAAATTGACCGCTTCGCCAGCGGATAAATCGGCCAGGCCCGATCTGCGCAATACCTCAGCATGAATAAAGATATCTTCGTGGTCGCCCCAGATATTTGCAAACCCAAACCCCTTGAGTTTGTCAAACCATTTGACGCGCGCAGGCTGCATGTCCAATGCGGTCAGTTCGCTTGGATCTAGGTCTTCGAAATCCGCCAGACCGATATCCGAGGCCACGGGGGGTTCGATGCTAAGGACATGCGTTGCCTGAATGCCCCGTGTCGTGGCCTGCGCGATAAAGACGATCCGCGCCCCATCTGCGACGGAACTCTGACCATAGTTTCGCAGCACATTGGCATGCAAAAGGATATCATCCTTGGACGTCTCGGAAACAATGAATCCAAATCCCTTGCCTGGATCGAACCATTTTACGACGCCCGTCACTTCTTCTAATATCTGTTGTATCACGCAAACCTACCGTTGTTACATCCCCTAATGGATTAGTGATTCTACAAAAGTATATATAAATGCAAACAAAAAATTTTCTTTATAAACCAAAGTTTACAAATCATGTGACGTGAATTTTATTTTCACGTCACATGAACTTTCGCTTAGATTGTGGGAAATTCAAGGATATAACCGTTGAATTGTCCAAGTATTAGCAGGGCTTTCGCGGGTCCAGCGAAACCGGTCGTGCAGCCGAAAATCGCCGTCCGCCCAGAATTCGATTTCAACCGGTTCGATACGCCATCCGCCCCAGAACGGGGGCCGTGGTGGATTTGTTTGATACTTTAGTCCCAGCTTGGCCACATCCGCCATTAACGATGCGCGCGACGACAGGGGTTGGGATTGGTTGGATGCCCATGCGCCAATTCGGCTCTTTAACGATCGCGAGGCATAGTATTCATCGGCCTTTGGCCCGTCCTCTTTCACAACCGTGCCCCGCACACGGATTTGGCGGCGCAGGAATTTTGAATGCCACACAAATGCAGCCTTGCCGGCCGTTTCGATTTCTTGGGATTTTTTGGACCCGTAATTTGTATAGAACACAAATGCATCGTCTTCGATATCCTTTAGCAACACCATGCGAACATTGGGCAACCCATCCGCGTCCACAGTGGACAGCGCAATGGCATTGGGGTCGTTCAATTCGCCGTCCTGCGCTGCCGCGACCCATGTGCGTGCCAAGGCAAAGGGATCGTCGCCCGCAAAAATTCCGCTTCGTTCGTTCATGCTGTCACCTCTTGTACTGAAAATGAAATCACTATTGCCCACTTGATGCGCGGCCGGCAATAATCTAAACCCGATGCAATCACATATGGGCGGAGTATACTGAATGTCAAATAATCTTATGGCAGGCAAACGTGGGCTGATCATGGGCCTTGCCAACGACAAATCCATCGCATGGGGCATTGCCAAGGCCTGCGCAGATGCCGGCGCGGAAATGGTGTTTTCCTATCAGGGCGAGGCCTTGAAAAAACGTGTGGCCCCCTTGGCCGCCCAGACGGGCAGCGATTTTTTGGTTGAATGCGATGTCACAGATATGGCCTCGGTCGATGCCCTGTTTGCCGAAATTGAACAGAAATGGGGCAAATTGGATTTCGTCGTTCATGCCATCGGGTTTTCCGACAAAAACGAATTGCGTGGGCGCTATACGGACACCAGCCGCGACAATTTCATGATGACCATGGATATTTCTGTCTATTCCTTTACCGCAATCACGCAGCGTGCGGAAAAATTGATGACAGATGGCGGATCAATCCTGACGATGACCTATTATGGTGCCGAACAGGTCATGCCGCATTATAACGTTATGGGCGTGGCCAAGGCCGCGCTTGAGGCGTCCGTTATGTATCTGGCCGAGGATCTTGGCAAGAAAAACATCCGCGTGAACGCGATTTCCGCGGGGCCCATTAAAACTTTGGCCGCCTCAGGTATCGGTGATTTCCGCTATATCTTGAAATGGAACGAACTGAATTCCCCCCTGCGCCGTAACGTCACCATCGAAGATGTGGGCAAATCTGCACTATATCTGTTGTCGGATCTGGGATCGGGTGTCACAGGTGAAAACCTGCATGTTGACGCAGGCTATCACGTCGTCGGTATGAAGGCGGTGGATGCCCCCGATATCGACGTTGTTACAGGAAGGAAAGACACATGAGCGACCGTTTGCCCCACGAAAAAGGGTTCCACGTCAGTTGGGATCAATTGCACCGCGACGCCCGCGCATTGGCATGGCGTCTGGATGGCCAGGGCCCCGATAATGGTGCATGGAAAGCCGTTGTTGCGATTACCCGCGGCGGCATGGCGCCTGCGATGATCATCGCGCGTGAATTGGACATTCGCACGGTTGATACGATTTCTGTGAAATCTTACAACCATCAAACACAGGCCGAACCACGCATCATCAAATCCCCAGATATGGAATTGATCGGCGATGGAACGGGTGTGTTGATCATCGACGATCTAGTTGACACGGGCCGCACGCTAGAAGTTGTGCGCAAGGTTATGCCAAATGCGCATGTTGCAACGATCTATGCCAAACCCATGGGGCGGCCGCAGGTCAACAGCTATGTGACCGAGGTCAGCCAAGACACATGGATTTTCTTTCCATGGGATATGGCGTTACAATACGTCGAACCGTTCCGCGGCAACGATTGAAACGCATCGTCTTTATGACAGGATCAAACGCGCCAATCGTTGGCGCGTTTTTCATTTTTTGGAACCAGTTGCATTAAAAAACCGGATACCACCTTGCCCCCACGCGATAGGCCGCGTAGACATTGGCAAAGCAGATCATAAGGGGTTTGAAAATGGCAATGCGCAGCAAATCGTTATCCAAAGTTTTTTCTTGGGTACTTCTGACGTTGTTGGTTGTGGGGCTTGCGGGCTTTGGCGCGGTGAATTTTACCGGCTCTGTCACCTCGATCGGGACCGTTGGTGAAAAAGACATCAGCACAAACACCTATGCCCGTGCGTTACAAAACGAATTGCGCGCGCTTGAGGCGCAGTTTGGCCAGACCCTGACATTGGAACAGGCCAGCGTATTTGGCGTGCAGCAACGCGTATTATCGCAGGTCGTGCTACAAACCGCGCTTGAAGCCGAAGCCGACCGCATTGGTCTGTCTGTGGGCGATGCCGATGTCGCGAAAGAATTACAAAACATTCCCGCCTTTGCTGGACCAGATGGGCAGTTCAGCCGCGACAATTACCGCTTTGCCCTGCAAAACGCCGGATATTCTGAGGCTGAATTCGAAGAAACCATCCGCGCCGAAACCGCGCGCACCCTGTTACAGGCAGGTGTCATTTCAGGCAATGCTGTACCTGATGCGATGATTGATCAGCTGGTGTCCTATTACCTTGAGGCGCGGACATTGGAATTGACCACGCTAACCGGCGATGATGTGGTCCTGACAACGGCCCTGCCCACAGATGCGGAATTGCAGGCCCATTATGATGAAAATATTAATCAATATACCCAGCCCGAGCGTAAAAAAATCACCTATGCGATTTTGACGCCGGAAATGATTATGGATCAGATCGAAATTTCGGACGAAACATTGCAGTCGGCATATGATGCGCGGCGCGATGAATTTGAACAGCCCGAACGCCTTTTGCTGGATCGTTTGGTGTTTGCCAATGCGGAGGTCGCCGCAGAAAAATTGGCTGAAATTTCGTCTGGTCAATCGACATTCGAATCCCTGGTCACGGCCCGCGGTCTGTCCCTGTTGGATGTGGATATGGGTGATGTGACACGGTCCGATCTGTCTGACGGGGCTGACGCAGTGTTTGCCGCCAACTTGGACGATGTGGTGGGTCCGTTTAACACCGACCTTGGGCCAGCGCTTTATCGTGTGAATGGCGTGATTGACGCGCAAACCACCACCTTTGACGAAGCGCGGGACATCCTGTTTGCGGATCTAGCCGCGGATCGGGCGCGCAGCCAAATCGAAACGACGGCGCTGGCGGTCGATGATGCCTTGGCCGCGGGGGCCACGCTTGAGGAACTGAAATCCGAATTTGGTATGCAGGTGGATATCGTGCTGTATCACAGCGGGCTAAGTGAGGATGTCACCGGCTATCCCGCATTCCGTCAAGCGGCGCAATCGGTGACGGTCGATGATTTTCCTGCTGTCGATTATCTGTCGGACGGGGGAATTTTTGCCATTCGCATGGACGGTATCGAACCCCCTGCCCCCATGCCACTGGATGAAATCCGCGAAGATGTCACAAATGATCTGACGCGGGCCAAAACCCTGCAGGCTGTTCAAACGCTGGCCCAATCTGTGGTGGATGGCACCGAAATGGCCGGTTCTGTCGAGGTGTTTGAAAATGTCGTGCGCAATGATGTTGGTCAAATCCTGACCGGTGACATTCTGGATGCGGCGTTTGATCTGGACTTGGGTGCGACCACGATCCTGACCCAGGGGGATCGTGTGATCATCGTAAAACCCACCGCGATCACCCCTGCAGACCTGACCACTGATCGGGCCGCAGAGGCGCGCAGCGCCATTGAACAAGAATTTGCAACCACCCTGTCGAATGATCTGTTCAACGTCTATGCCACGCAAATTCAGAACCGATTAGGGATCGAGCTGAACCAACAGGCAATCACCGCCGTCCACGCGAATTTCCAATAAGGATTGATCATGGCTATTTTCCCCGAATACGCCGATTTTGAAGCTGAATATTCAAAGGGCAAAAATCAGGTGATTTATACCCGCCTTGCTGCGGATTTGGACACGCCGGTGTCCTTGATGATGAAACTGTCAGGGGATCGCAAAGACAGCTTTTTGTTGGAATCGGTCACGGGCGGGGAAATTCGCGGGCGGTATTCGATTATCGGGATTAAACCGGATCTGATTTGGAAATGTCAGGGTCAGACCAGTTTCATCAACCGCAATGCCCGCTATGATGATCTGGATTTTGTCGAACAGGGCAACGCCCCGCTTGCGGCGTTTCGCGATCTGTTGGCCGAAAGTCACATAGATCTGCCCCATGATCTGCCACAGGCCAGCGCGGGTTTGTTTGGATACCTAGGCTATGACACCATTCGCTATGTGGAACATTTGCCCAACATCAACCCCGATAACATCGGCCTGCCCGATGCGCTGTTTGTGCGCCCGTCGGTCGTGGCCGTTCTGGATGGTGCCAAGGGCGAGGTTATCTTGGTCGCCCCCGTCTGGCATGCCGATGGTCAGGGTGCCCGCGCCGCCTATGCGCAGGCCGCCGAACGGGTGATGGATGCGGTACGCGATTTGGAACGCCCTGTGTCCGATCCACGGGATTTGGGCGTGGCCGTGGCCGACAGCGAACCCCAGTCGAATTTCACCCATCAGGGGTTTTTGGACGCGGTCGAGGCGGCCAAGGATTACATCCGTGCGGGCGATATTTTTCAGGTCGTGTTATCCCAACGCTGGACCCAAGATTTCAGCTTGCCGCCCTTTGCGCTGTATCGATCGTTACGGCGCACGAACCCCTCGCCCTTTATGTTCTATTTCAACTTTGGCGATTTTCAGGTGATCGGGGCCAGCCCCGAAATTCTGGTGCGCGTCTTTGGCAATCAGGTCACGGTACGGCCCATCGCAGGCACGCGCCCCCGCGGTGCCACACCGGATGAGGATAAGGCCCTAGAATTGGACCTGTTGGCCGATAAAAAGGAATTGGCCGAACATTTGATGTTGTTGGATCTAGGCCGCAACGATGTAGGGCGTGTGGCCAAAATTGGCTCCGTTAAACCCACCGAGGAATTCGTGGTCGAACGCTATAGCCATGTGATGCATATCGTGTCGAATGTGATTGGCGAATTGTCTGATGATCATGACGCGCTGTCGGCCTTTTTTGCGGGCATGCCTGCGGGCACCGTATCGGGCGCCCCCAAGGTGCGCGCGATGGAAATCATAGACGAGTTGGAGCCGCAAAAGCGGGGCGTTTATGCCGGCGGTGTCGGGTATTTCAGCGCGGGCGGCGATATGGATATGTGTATCGCCCTGCGCACCGCCATCGTTAAGGATCAAAAGCTCTATATCCAAGCCGGTGCCGGCATTGTTTATGACAGCGTTCCGGAAAGCGAATTCATGGAATGCGTTCACAAATCAAACGCCATCCGCCGCGCGGCGGCCGATGCGGCCATGTTTGTGAAATCGCGCAGCGGCAATTAACGTGACAGACCTGCACCGATGATCCCGGCGTCAATCCTGACTGAGGATCGTCAGGTATTGTGACACGGGAACCACCTGCAGGCGCTGTGTCCGTTCTTGTGCTGCCCAATCGGACAACATCTTGACCGTCTGCGATGTCAGAGGCGCGACAATCAACACGCCCTGGTTTCCTGGTTTTGTGGCCTCAAGGACCATGCGTTCAAGGCGTCTTTGCGCGGCCTCTTGGGTAAGATCGGTCAAATTTTCGGACACAAATCCTGCGGGCAAATTGATGGATTGGGCGTTTTTCTGTATTGTATTCAAACCATTGCGGTATGTGATTAATCCATGACCGCTGCGCGACAGGATATCCGGCACCACATCGGTCTGCACGCGCGATTTCTGGAACCCGCCGGGCGCGTGTTCCAAGATCGCAACCGATTTGGGGATCTGGGACAGGATGGTGGCCAGGTTCACCTCGATCTCTTGTGCGGTGGTGATCTCAGCCAGATCGACTGCGACAATCACCTCATGGTTTTTAGCTCTCAGCGCTTCGCTCCAGGGGTGGGCATCTGGGTGTTCGGCGGGTAAAACGATGGAAACGGGAAACCCTAAATCGTCTAACTGGGTCAGGTTTATGCTGTCCCCCGCGATCAAGGCCAATGCAACCAAGGGACGGCCGTCCAGAATTTCGGGATCGGTCGCATGCAATCTGATCGCACGGTCAACCGTCAATGGATCGCCCGTAATCGGCGCAACCGTTTCGATGTAAAAATTTTGTGGCGTTTCCACGGGGGTATAATCGGTATCAATTTCAACGCGATCAGGCGTGCGGCGTGGGGCCAATTTGGGCGCGGCTGGAACTGGCAAGGGCGGTGTTGAGGCATCCGGATCACTGGGCACCTGCACCGCGGCGGGTGCAATCGCATTATCTGGTTGGATCACAACGATCTGGTCCAAATCAGGCAAGGTGGTGTCCTCTGTATCAGGCTCGGCCGGCAGTTTCGCCGTATTTCCTGATGTAAATGTGTCGGATTTGCCCGTATCATCAATGGCTTGGGGCATGTTTGGCGCAGGCGGTACGGCTGGTATGGCTGCCTCTTGCGCTGAAATCACGGGGTCGTCGGGCAATGCCAAGGGGGCGATTGCGGGCTTTTGTGTCGCAGATTGTTCGGGTAATGCCGGTTCTGTCGGTGCTGTCTCGTCCTGAATTGTCTCGGCCTGGACCGTGTCCGCCCGTGTGGTTTCGGGCTGTGTGGTTTCAGGCGGGTTCGTGTTCTGCTGGGTCGACGCCTGATCCCCAGTCGCGCGACCCCCTTGGGGCGTCCCGACAGGTCCCACGTAAATCGACACAGCGCACAGCAAAATCGTGCCCAGTGCCAATCCTCGAATAAATCCGCCCGTAAATCCCTGCGCCACGTCTGTTCCCTTTGGACATGTTTTTTGACCTAAATGCCGTTCAAACCCTTGACGGTCCGTTCGATCCCTGAACATGTATAACGCGACCTAGGGACACGGGGCTAGCCCCGATCGACAAAATAAGGAAAGTTTTCATGCTGCTTTTGATCGATAACTACGACAGCTTTACCTATAATCTGGTGCATTATATTGGCGAACTGGATGTTGAGGTGGTGGTAAAACGAAATGACGCCATTACCGTAGATCAGGCAATGGCAATGAACCCTGCCGGTATTTTGTTGTCGCCCGGCCCCTGTGACCCCGATCAAGCGGGGATCTGTCTGGACCTGACCCGCGCGGCCGCAGAAATCAAAACGCCGCTGATGGGGGTGTGTTTGGGGCATCAAACGATTGGTCAGGCCTTTGGCGGCGATGTTGTCCGCTGTCATGAAATTGTGCACGGTAAAATGGGCACAATGCACCACAATAACGGCGGCTGCTTTGCCGGCCTGCCCACACCGTTTCAGGCGACGCGCTATCATTCGCTGGTCGTCGATCGTGCAACTCTGCCCGATTGCCTTGAGGTCACAGCATGGCTAGAGGATGGCACAATCATGGGGCTGCAGCATCGTGAATTGCCCATTCAGGGCGTGCAATTCCATCCCGAATCCATCGCGTCGGAACACGGCCATGCCCTGTTGCGCAATTTCACCAATATGATGAAGGTTCCCGCATGAGCGATCACATGAAACCGCTGATTTTTGCAGCCTCCGAAGGTCCCCTAAGCCGATCCCAGGCCAAACGTGCCTTTGAACACCTGTTTAATGGCGATGCCACAGCCGCCCAGATTGGGGGATTGTTAATGGCCATGCGCGCGCGGGGGGAATCGGTGGCCGAATATGCCGCCGCCGCCGCCGTGATGCGCGAAAAATGCGTGCCCGTCACCGCGCCCGAGGGGGCGATTGATATTGTCGGCACCGGGGGGGACGGCGTCGGCACGCTGAATATTTCCACCGCCACGGCATTCGTGGTCGCCGGCGCGGGTGTGCCCGTGGCCAAACATGGCAACCGCAACCTATCGTCGAAATCCGGCGCGGCGGATGCCTTGGGCATGTTGGGGATCAATGTCATGGTGGGCGCAGATATTGTCGAACGCGCCATTGTACAGGCGGGCATCGGGTTTATGATGGCCCCCATGCACCACCCTGCCGTCAAACATGTGATGCCCGTGCGTCAGGAACTGGGCTGTAAAACGATTTTCAACATCTTGGGTCCACTGACCAATCCCGCGGGTGTGAAACGTCAATTAACCGGTGCCTTTGCCCCTGATTTGATTTTCCCGATGGCGGAAACATTACAAATGCTGGGCACGGAAAAGGCATGGCTGGTTCACGGGTCCGACGGGTCCGACGAAATCACCATCACCGGCCCGACCGAGGTTGCGGTTTTGGATGGCGACGATATCCATTCCATCACCGTCCACCCCGAGGATGCGGGCCTGCCCGTGCATAAACTGGCCGATATCCTTGGCGGCAGCCCTGCGGAAAATGCGGCCGCGCTGCGGGCCTTAATGGCGGGGGAACGCGGTGCATATCGTGACGCGGTGTTGTTAAATGCTGCCGCTGCATTGATGATAGCAGATCGCGCAACATCGCTGTCGCAAGGCGTTGAAATCGCCGCTGATGCCATTGACAGCGGCCGGGCCGCACAGGCCATCGACACCCTAGCCCGCATCACATCGGAGGCCGCATGACCCAGACCGTATTGGATAAGATCAAGGCGTATAAATTAGAGGAAGTGGCCGCCGACAAAGCCGCAACCCCCCTAAGCGTGGTTGAGGAACGCGCACGCGCCGCGTCGCCCACCCGTGGCTTTGCCGCATCGCTGATTGCGGCGGCGAAAACCGGATATGGCCTGATCGCCGAGGTCAAGAAAGCGTCCCCCTCTAAGGGATTGATCCGACCCGATTTTGACCCCACCGCAATTGCGCAGGCCTATCAGGCGGGGGGTGCGGCCTGTTTGTCCGTTTTGACGGATACGCCCAGTTTCCAAGGGGCCAAATCCTATCTGACCCAGGCCCGCGATGCCACCACCCTGCCCGCATTGCGCAAGGATTTCATGTATGACACCTATCAAGTGGCCGAGGCACGCGCCTTGGGCGCCGATTGTATCCTGATCATCATGGCATCCGTCAGCGATGCGCAGGCTGCGGAATTGGAACAGGCGGCCTTTGACTGGGGGATGGATGTCTTGATCGAGGTTCACGACGCCCCCGAACTGGAACGCGCGATGGATTTGAAATCGCCGCTGTTGGGCGTGAATAACCGCAATTTGAAAACCTTTGAAACATCGTTGGACACCACCCGTGAATTGGCCCGTTTGGCCCCCGCCGATCGTGTCTTGATTTCAGAAAGCGGGCTGAGCACGCCACGGGATTTGGCCGGCATGGCCGCCCATGGTGCGCGGTGTTTCCTGATCGGCGAAAGCCTGATGCGCCACGATGATGTGGAACAGGCCACGCGCGCGTTATTGGCCAATCCCGTCCAAGGGGCTGCATAATGGCGGGTCTGTCGCATTTTGATGCAAACGGTCAGGCGCATATGGTTGATGTGTCCGACAAAGATCATACCGCCCGCATCGCCACGGCCCGCGGCTGGGTCAAAATGCAGCCTGCCACCTATGACATCATTTCGCAAAAGGGCGCGAAAAAGGGCGATGTTCTGGCCATTTCGCAACTGGCGGGCATTATGGGGGCGAAAAAAACGCCTGACCTGATCCCATTGTGCCACCCACTGCCCATCACCAAGGTATCGGTTGATTTAACCTTAGACCCCGAATTGCCGGGCGTGCAGATTGAGGCCACCGTGAAAACAACCGGTCAGACAGGCGTCGAGATGGAGGCATTAACCGCCGTATCCACCGCCGCCCTGACCGTTTATGATATGTCCAAGGCCGTGGATAAAACCATGGAAATTGGCAGCATTCGTGTCGTGTTGAAAGATGGCGGAAAATCGGGACGGTATCAGGCACAATGATTTCTGTTGAACTGGCCCTGACACATCTGTTTGACTTGGCCCCCCGCATGGGAACCGAATGCGTGCCCTTGGATCAGGCCAACGGGCGCATTTTGGCCCGTGATGTGTCCGCGCAGCGCGATCAGCCGCCCTTTGCCGCCTCGGCGATGGATGGCTATGCGGTGCAATCGGCGGACATTCGTGCAGGCCAGCCGTTAACCGTCATCGGCGAAAGCGCGGCGGGCCATCGCTATCACGGTGTGGTGCAGTCGGGCCAAGCGGTGCGCATTTTTACCGGCGCGCCGGTGCCAGAGGGGGCCGATTTTGTTGTCATCCAAGAGGATGTGACGCGCGACGGGGATGTCATTATTCTGGGCGATGCCATAGGATCAGCGGCCAATATCCGCGCGCAGGGCGCAGATTTTAACGCCAGTTTGGTCGTCACCGCGCCCCGGCGTTTGGGCCCTAAGGATCTGGCGTTGCTGGCCGCGATGAATGTGGACGTGGTTGAGGTTGCGAAAAAACCGACCGTTGCCCTGATATCGACGGGGGATGAATTGGTCTATCCCGGGCAATCGCCAAACGCCGATCAAATTATTGCATCAAACCCCTTTGGTTTGGCCGCGATGGTGGCGGACATCGGTGGCACGGCGCGGATTTTGCCCATTGCGGCCGATCGTATGGATGCGCTGATGACCGCGTTTGATTTGGCCGCCGGCGCGGATGTGATTGTGACCATCGGCGGCGCCTCTGTGGGCGATCATGATCTGGTCGCCAAAGCCTTGCAGCATTATGGCGCCACCCAAAGTTTTTACAAAGTGGCCATGCGCCCCGGAAAACCCCTAATGGCGGGGGCAATGGGGGCGGCTGCCATGGTTGGATTGCCCGGAAATCCGGTGTCATCCATGGTCTGCGGTAAAATATTTCTGGAACCCATGCTGCGGTATATGATGGGTTTTGACGCTGGGCCTTTGCCGCGCAACATGGCCCCACTGGCCCAAGATGTGCCCCAAAATGGCCCGCGCGAACATTATATGCGCGCATCCCTGGACAACGGGAAAATCAACCTGGCGGATCGACAAGACAGTGCGTTATTGTCCGTCTTGGGTACAGCCAATGCCTTGGTCGTGCGTCCGCCCCATGCCCCCGCCCTGCGTGCAGGGGATTTGGTCGAATATATAGCATTTTAACAATGCCTTGACACAAAAACAGAACACATATAGAACATAGAGGAAACTATGACGATTGGGGTATCCTATGTTAACACGCAAACAACTGGATTTGTTGGAATTTATCAATAAACGTGTCCAACGTGATGGCGTTCCCCCTTCGTTCGATGAAATGAAAGAGGCGCTGGATCTGCGATCGAAATCAGGCATCCACCGCCTGATCACCGCGCTAGAGGAACGGGGATATCTGCGCCGTTTGGCCCATCGTGCGCGGGCGATTGAAATTGTGAAATTGCCTGAAACACTGGGCGGTGATGCGGGTCTTGCGTCGGGTGGAATTACGGGTGTGATTGAGGGCGGCAAACCTGATACACCCGCACATACCCCGATCGAGGCGGTGCATGCCCTTGAGGTACCCGTTATGGGCCGGATTGCCGCGGGTGTCCCGATTGAGGCGATCAGTCAGGTGTCGCATACTGTTGCCGTACCAGGCCAAATGCTGCGCAATGGTGGGGATCACTATGCGCTTGAGGTGCGGGGCGATTCGATGATCGAGGCTGGCATCAATGATGGCGATGTGGTCGTAATCCGCGAAACCAAAACGGCCACCAACGGCGATATTGTTGTGGCCCTAGTCCAAGAGAGCGAGGCCACGTTGAAACGGTTTTTCCACCGTGGCAACCAAATCGCGCTAGAGGCGGCAAACCCGGCCTATGAAACCCGCATGCTAAATCATGATCAGGTCAAGGTTCAGGGCCGGTTGGTCGGATTGATCCGGACCTATTGACCCACCTATCGATTCTATACGCCGACGCAGGGGTCTGATCGGGCCTGCGCTAGGGCGGCCAAATGTATTTCGGTACCACGTCTTCGGCCCACCGCAGGTTCGCCGTTCCAGCGGCATCAAAATAAATCGCCGCCGCACCACGCGTATTGGTGTCATCTTGGGTAATCCACAGGCAGGGGCCATCCACGGTAATATCCACCGCCGAAACAACAATCTGATCAGACCTACATGCGATTGTTTGGCCCATCTGTTTTTTTGACCAGATGTGGATCACGCGCGCCTCGACCCGTGGCCACAAACGATGGGTCGTGTCCCGCGCCAAGGGGTGACCATCGTTTTCTGCCCAAATATCGGCGGTAAATTGATCACCGCGTGCCTTGGACAGGGCGCGCCCTGCCTCGGTTGCCACGCCAACCAGCCGCGCATCGCGTGAAATCAGGATATCGGGACGCGCCGCGACCAGCCAGCCCATAACTGCCACCCCACACCACAGCACCCCCACCGCGCGCCCATAGGGCCCCTGCCACAGCGCCAACATCAGCCCCGCGGCAGTGACCGCCATTCCCGTCCAGGGGGCGGGTGTCACGATCGGTTTGGTGGCACCCGGCCATTGCGCAAAATATTGCGCCACGCCCAAGATCCACTGCAACCCCCATTCCATCGGCACGAATGCAATCTGCGCCATGCCGAACGCGGCCCCAATCACCCCTGCCACTGCAGAGGGCGCCACGATCAGGGACATCACAGGTACCGCGCTGACATTGGCCAGAAAACTGACCGTGCTAAAGGTGTTGAAATGCAGCGCCGAAAACGGCGCAGTCGCAGCCCCCGCGACAAAGGACGACACCCCAAGCGACACAATGAATTGCAAACTGGGGCCCAGGCGCGTGTGATCGGCAATCCAGCGAAAGGCACAGATCAACCCCAGTGTCGCAGAAAACGACATCTGGAATCCGGGCGAAAACACCGATTCTGGCCGATAGAGCAATATGATCATTGCCGCCAAGGCCAGTGCGCGAAAACTGATGACCCGCTGTCCCAAGATCACCGCGCCGTAAAATGTGCCCATCATGACAAAGGCCCGCTGTGTGGCAACATTCCCGCCTGACACGCCCAAATACACCGCACCCAGACAGATTGCCGTCACTGCCGCAATCGTGCGCGCGTGTCGGCCCAGTGCGCCACGGGCCACCACGCAGATCAGGCGCACACAGAAATATACCAATGATGTCAGTAATCCCATATGTAGCCCCGAAATGGCCAGCAGATGGGCCAGATTTGTTGCGCGTAAATCTGCGATCACCTCGGGTTCCATATCGCGGCGATCACCGGCGATCAGTGCTTTGGCAAATCCTGATACCTTGGGCGACATGGACCGATCCACCAGTTCGGATAACCAGGTTTGCATTGATTTAAACCAAAACCGCTGATCCGAATGTCCGATAACGATGGGTCCATCGCGCGCATAGCCCACCGCCCCCAATTCCAGGAAATAGGCATATTTGCGAAAATCAAAACCACCGGGTTCCACCGGACCTTGGGGCGGCGACAGGTATCCGCGCAATCGGATTATGTCGCCAATCTCTGCATCCGGCGCACCCGTTTTATCATGCACCGACACGCGAATTTTCCGGGGGGTTTTATGGACTGGTATGGGGCCAAGCGACAGCTGATCCAACGTATAGCGTGGTGCATTTGAATTTGATCGATCCACCTGCACCACGCGGCCCACAATGTCGCCATAATAGGGATAGGACAGCGTCGGTGCCGCAATCAGATAACTGCGCAGCATGCCGGCCATGCCCCCCACGGCCAGACAGATTGCCAAGGCCATCCAAGGTAACATGGCATGGTCACGCCAGCCAATTCGGGCCAGATATGCAACCACTGCCAATCCCACAACCGCACATAGGCCCGCGCTGACCCACCAGCCAAAGCCAAAAAACACACCGATCCCGCAGGCCATTGCCACGGGCAGCCAATGAAACAGAACCATACGCTGCTGTGCGATTTCGCGCAGAACTGATCGCGGGACCATTTGTAACGCTTGTCCTTATTCCTAGCAGCCGTTAGATAGGGAAAAAATGAACCCAATAGATTACCAAAAGGTTAAAAACATGTCACAGGTTGTCACGCGCATCGCACCTTCGCCCACGGGATATATGCACATCGGGACGGCGCGGACAGCGCTGTTTAACTGGCTTTATGCCCGTGGACGCGGCGGTAAATTCCTGCTGCGGATCGAGGATACAGACCGCGAACGATCCACGCCCGAGGCAACGGATGCCATTTTGCGCGGCATGGATTGGCTGGGTCTGGATTTCGACGGCGAGGTTGTCAGCCAATTCGACCGCGCCGAACGGCACGCGGCCGTGGCGCATGAATTACTGGCCGCTGGCAAGGCCTATAAATGTTTTGCCACGCAGGATGAAATTCAGGCCTATCGCGATGCGGCCCGCGCCGAAGGACGGTCGACATTATACCAAAGCCCATGGCGCGATGCCGATCCCGCGACGCACCCCGATGCCCCCTATGTTGTGCGCATCAAATCCCCCGACCAAGGCGTGACAGTGATCCCCGATCAGGTCCAAGGCGATGTGACCATCCGCAACGACCAATTGGATGACATGGTGTTGTTACGGTCCGATGGCACACCTGTTTACATGCTGGCCGTTGTGGTTGACGACCATGATATGGGTGTGACCCATGTGATCCGCGGGGATGACCATTTGAACAATGCCGCGCGCCAAATGATGATTTACACTGTGATGGGCTGGCCCCTGCCCGTTTACGCGCATATCCCGCTGATTCATGGCGAGGATGGCAAAAAACTGTCCAAACGCCACGGCGCCACCGGCGTCGAGGATTACCAAGACATGGGCTATCCTGCCGCCGCCATGCGCAATTATCTGGCCCGCTTGGGCTGGAGCCACGGGGACGACGAATTTTTCACCGATGCGCAGGCCATGGAATGGTTCGACCTGTCTGGCATTGGCAAATCAGCGGCGCGGTTTGATTTCAAGAAACTGCAAAACCTGTCGGGCCAACATATTGCCGCCGCTGCAGATGATCAATTATTAGGCGAAATATTAGCATACCGCAGCAAAATTGGTGACGCGGAATTATCAGATGATAAAATTGCGGGACTGAAAAATGCCCTGTATTGCGTCAAGGATCGGGCCAAAACATTTGGGGAAGTCATTGAAAAGGCGCACTTTATTTTGGCTGATGCACCGCTGGACATCGAAGAAAAGGCCGCCAAGTCACTGGATGATGTATCCCGTAGTATACTGAAATCATTGACGCCGCAGCTGCACAATGCTACTTGGACAAGAGAAGGTCTTGAGGCTGTGACAAATGCGGTGGCCGAAGCACATGAGATTAAGTTCGGCAAAATGGCCGGACCCCTCAGGGCGGCATTGGCAGGGCGCAGCGTTACCCCAAGCGTATTCGATATGATGTTGGTTTTGGGGCGCGATGAAACGATTTTGCGCCTGACACAAGCCGAAGGGTATACTGGCAGCTAAAGTGCGGAGCAATTAGGCCGTAACTCCAGTAGACCGGTTAACTGTTGTTCGCGTGTGCGAGCATGATTGAGAAAGGGAAAACCATGCCTGAATCGACAAAAAAGGCGACGCTAAACATTGATGGCAAATCATTCGAATTGCCAATGTATTCGCCAACTGCCGGTCCGGATGTCATTGATATTCGCAAATTATACGCAGACGCGGGTGTGTTTACCTATGATCCAGGGTTCACATCAACCGCCAGCTGTGACAGCACCATCACATTTATTGACGGCGGCAAAGGTGAATTGTTGCACCGCGGCTATCCGATTGATCAGTTGGCGGGCAAATCGCATTACCTTGAGGTCTGCTTTCTGCTGCTCTACGGCTATCTGCCCAGTGCTGCCGAATTAGAGGATTTCGAAACACGCGTTACACGTCACACAATGGTGCATGAACAGATGCACTATTTCTTCCGCGGGTTCCGGCGCGACAGCCACCCAATGGCAACCTTGGTCGGCGTTGTGGGCGCAATGTCGGCGTTTTACCATGACAGTACCGATGTCGGCGATCCATGGCATCGCGAAGTGGCGGCCATTCGCTTGATCGCGAAATTGCCAACGATTGCGGCGATGGCCTATAAATATTCGATCGGCCAACCCTTTGTTTATCCGCGCAACGATTTGGACTATGCGTCCAATTTCTTGCACATGTGTTTTTCGGTCCCTGCCGAGGACTACCATGTAAATCCGATTATCGCACGCGCGATGGATCGTATTTTCATTCTGCATGCCGATCACGAACAGAACGCGTCAACCTCAACCGTGCGTTTGGCGTCCAGTTCTGGGGCGAACCCATTTGCCTGTATCGCAGCAGGTATCGCGTGCCTTTGGGGTCCGGCCCATGGTGGCGCGAACCAGGCATGTTTGGAAATGTTGCGTGAAATTGGCACTGTGGATCGCATCCCAGAATTCATCGCACGAGCCAAGGATAAAAACGATCCGTTCCGTCTGATGGGCTTTGGCCACCGTGTCTATAAAAACACTGACCCACGCGCCAAGGTTCTGAAACAATCCGCAGACGAGGTGCTGGAACTGCTGGGCGTGGATGATAATCCGCTGCTGCAGGTGGCCAAGGAATTGGAACAGGTGGCCTTGAATGACCCCTATTTCGTGGAAAAGAAACTGTTCCCGAATGTGGATTTCTACTCTGGTATCATCCTTGAGGCGATCGGGTTCCCGACATCCATGTTTACGCCGATCTTTGCCCTGTCGCGCACAGTCGGCTGGATTTCCCAGTGGAAAGAAATGATCGACGATCCACAAATGAAAATCGGTCGTCCACGTCAATTGTATCTGGGCGAAACAAATCGCGATTACGTCGATATCGAAAATCGCTAATTCGTAAATCAACGCACAAAAAACGCCCCGGAAAATTGGGGCGTTTTTTATTTGGCCGGACAAATTTGGCAGGCCTTAATTTTTTAGGCCTTAGCGTCCCTCAAATTTCGGGGCGCGTTTTTCGATAAAGGCTAGAATGCCTTCTTGGAAATCGCGGGTATTGCCGCATTCTTTTTGCAATTTCGCCTCAAGGGATAATTGTTCCTCAAGGGTGTTATGCCACGTTTTCCCCATGGCCTGTTTGATATTGCGATAGGCCACACCGGGACCTGCGGCCAAATGCGCAGCGCGCGCGCGCCAATGGGAGTCGAATGCGTCATCCGCGACAGATTCAAAAATCATCCCCCATGCGTCCGCCTGATCGGCCGAAATTTTTTCCGCAAACAGCGCCGCGCCCATCGCCTTGGCTTGACCCATCAAACGCGGCAGGAAATAGGTCCCGCCCGCATCTGGCATCAATCCGATTTTGGTAAAGGCCTGCGTGAAATAGGCCGATTTCGTCGCGATCACAACATCCGCCGCCAGGGCCAGATTGGCCCCCGCCCCCGCCGCAACGCCGTTTAACGCGGTGATCGTTGGCACGGGACAATCGTTAATGGCATGCAGCATCGGTTCGTATTCGTCGCGCAGCGTGCGTTCCATATCCAGTTTGGCGATATTGCTGCCATCGCCCAGATCCTGACCCGAACAAAACGCATTGCCCGTGCCGGTTATGACAACAACCCGCGCCTGGCGGCCCATATCGGTCACCGCCGCGGTTAATTCCGCACGCATTTGGGTGTTCAGGGCATTCATCACATTTGGGCGGTTCAGGGCTATCACGGCGACATCATTGTCCAATGTGACCCGCAGTGTGTCATAGATCATGAAACTATATCCTTATTGTTTTACCCCAAGATGCAGAAATATCGCGGTCTGGCAACCGCGACATTGCGTCAGTCTTGGTTGAGGATTTCGGACAACCGCTTTTCTTCGTCCTCGGATAACTGTTCAATGCGTTTTTCGGGCGCATTGGACCGACTGCGCAGATAGAAAAATCCGATAATCATGGCCAAGATCAACAGTATCGGTCCTGCCGCCCAGAGCAGCAGGTTTGCGCCTGCGACCTTGGGTTTCAGCAGGGCAAATTCGCCATAGCGTTCAACAACGAATTCCTTGACCTGATCATTTGTGTCACCGGCCACCAGCCGTTCGCGCACCAGCAAACGCAGATCGCGTGCCAGACTGGCGTTGCTGTCATCAATGCTTTCATTCTGGCACACGAGGCAGCGCAAATCCTTGGAAATGTCGCGCGCGCGTTGTTCCAAGACCGGATCGTCCAGCATTTCGTCGGGCTGCACCGCAAACACGGCGCTGCCCCAAACGATTGCAAGGATACATAACAGCGTTCGGATCATTCCGCAGGCGCCCCCATCGCGTTTGTTTTGCGCGCACCAGCCGCCAAACGGAACCGACGATCAGACAGGCTAAGCAATCCGCCAAAGGCCATCAACAATGACCCCGCCCAGATCCAATTTGCCAGCGGTTTGATATAGGTGCGCATCGCATAGGACCCATCGTCCTGTTTATCACCGATGACGACGTATAAATCGCGCATAATCTGGTAATCAATCGCGGCCTCGGTCGTGGGCATTTTGGCCACGGGATAATTGCGTTTTTCAGGATAAAGCGTTGCGACATCGCGCCCGTTTTTGGTCACAGACACCTGCCCCATGACCGAGATATAGTTCGGCCCCTGAACACGATCGACAGAATCCAGCGTGAAATCGAATTGCCCCATGGACCAAGTGCCGCCAATGGGGACCACACGAATATCCTCTTGGTCCCAGGCCATTAAACCGGCGGTGGCAAAAATGGTCACACCCAATCCCATATGGGCCACGGTTTTGCCCCAATCAGCCCGCGGCAACCGCAACAGACGCGACAAATCACGATTGCGCCCCGTCCGGCTGATCAAATCAACAACCGCGCCAAACACGACCCACGCGCCTAAAAACAACGCAATCGGTCCCTGCAACGATTGACCTGTCTGAATTGCCCAAACCAATCCGGCCAAAGCTAGCGCCAGAACAAAGGCCCATTTTAACTTTGCCACTACCTGACCAACGCTGCCCCGTTTCCACGGGATCATCGACCCAATCGGTAACAATGCGCCCAGCAAAATCATAAAGGGCGTAAACGCCATGTTGAAAAACGGCGCCCCAACGGACAGTTTCCGGTCAAAGGCCATTTCCGCAATCAAGGGCCAGATTGTTCCGACAAATACCACCAACGATGACACGGCCAGCAAAATGTTATTTGCCACCAATGCGCTTTCGCGGCTGATGAACGAAAACGCCCCCCGCGCCTGCATGGCATGGGCACGCGCGGCAAATAACGTCAATGCCCCGCCGACAAAGGCCACGAAAATCGCCAAAATAAACACACCGCGTTCGGGATCATTGGCAAAGGCATGCACCGATGTCAAAACACCGGACCGCACAATAAACGTGCCCAGCAGCGAATAGCCAAAGGCCAAAATCGCCAACAGGATCGTCCAGCTTTTCAGTGATTCCCGTTTTTCCACGACAATGGCTGAATGCAACAGCGCCGCGGCGAACAGCCATGGCATAAAGGACGCGTTTTCAACAGGATCCCAGAACCAAAATCCGCCCCAGCCCAATTCGTAATAGGCCCACCAAGATCCCAGCGCGATGCCGATGGTCAAAAACATCCACGCAGCCAGGGTCCATGGACGGACCCAGCGGCCCCATGCTGCGTCAATGCGGCCTTCGATCAGGGCGGCGACGGCGAATGAAAACGCCATCGACAACCCCACATAGCCTAAATACAGAAATGGTGGGTGGAACGCCAAGCCGGGGTCCTGCAACAACGGGTTCAGGTCTTGGCCATCAAAGGGGGGCAATTCCATGCGCAAAAACGGGTTTGACGTAAACAAGATAAACGCCAAGAACGCCACGCCCAACGCCCCCTGAACCGACAGCGTCAACGCCTTTAACCGCATGGGCAGGTTTGACCCGAACCATGCCAGCGTCGCGCCAAACAGCGCCAGAATGGTGACCCATAGTAACATTGACCCTTCGTGGTTGCCCCAAACGCCGCTGATTTTGTAAATCATCGGTTTCAGCGAATGGGAATTCAGCACCACCAGTCGCACCGAAAAATCGGACACGACAAAGGCATAGGTCAGCGCCGCAAAGGACCCCAGCAGCAACAGGAACTGCGCCGTTGCTGCGGGCAATGCAAGCACCATCAAATTGTAACGGTTCGTCTGTGCGCCGACCAAGGGGATGACCGCCTGAACGCAAGCCACCAAAAACGCAAGGATCAACGCAAAATGTCCAAGCTCTGTAATCATGCGCAGACTATAGGATGGAACGGTGTACGGTACCATACAAAAAATGGTGATCGATTGTCGCGGGTTACCGGGTGTTTGTCCAATCCAAAATCGCGGCATTTTGATCGCGTGGCATTTCCGTTTGCGCAGGCATCGATGTGCGGTTCATGCGTGCAATCTGTTGGCGGTATTCAGCCCCCTTGATTTGATAGCGTGCGCCGAAATAAAACGACACAATCGCCCCCAGCAACCACCACAACGGATCGGGCACATGGGCCAAACCGGACATGCGACCGCTGAACCAAATGGGATCAACCATGGCGGCCACGAACAACCCCAAAACGCCAAAGGCCATGGCGGGTCGTGGCAACCGGTTTAACGCATCAATCCAGCGATCAAACCCACCGCGATTGTGGTACTGAAATTCGTGGCCATATTGCGTCATTGCCTCGGACAGGCGTTCATGATCGCGCGCGGCCTGAAATTCGGCATTTTCGCGAAAGACCTGAATCGTTTTTCGCGCCTCTGTTCCGATCAGCATTCCCAATAAATTCGATATTACTGCCATGATGATGTCCTTATCTGAAATTCCGCAGGTCTTAGGTGATATTTGGGCGACAAAAATCGTTCTGCTCGGGTGATCCAACCGCCCTTGGTCCCGGCCCGCGTGCGTGCGTATTTGCGCAATTTGGGCGATTTATCCGCCAAACGCAGGTAATAATTGCGCCGCGCGATGGCATAGGCATCAACGATATGATTGGGCGCGGCTGCTGTGATTTCATGTGCGGCCTGCGACGTCTGCGGACCGATCACACCATCCACCGCAATCTGCGCGCCAAAGTCGCGCAAAACACCCTGCAGTAAACGAATGGCCCATTGCCCCGCATTCACCGACATATCAAAGACCACCGGATGTAAAACGGCAGGCAAGGCATTGATTTTCGGTCGATAAAAATATTCGTCAATATAGATTTGAACCGCTTGCGCGCGTGTCATTTTCATCAAATCACGACGATCAATCTGACCATCGGCCGTAAAATCACGGCGCAATGCGATCAAGGTTTTCAACGTCACTCCGAAACGCGTCACACCACCTGGATCATCGGGATCATCGGAAAACCCGCCCTCAGCGACCAAAATATCCTGTGCGATTTTTTCAACTGCTTGCATGATACACCTAATCATTAGATGGATCAAATGTGGCAATCAGTGGCTAATATTCATTGACAGCAACGCACGTTGCAACGCCCAATTTCCCTGAATTATGAATTCGGGTCCTCATACACGCCCTGTTCCTTTAATGCGTCGATCACTTCTTTGGGCATGTATTCTTCGTCGTGTTTCGCCAAGATTTCAGTGGCTTGGAACACACCGCCCACATATTTACCCATACCGACCATACCCTGATTTTCACCAAACAGATCAGGTAAAACACCGGTAAAGACCACAGGAACTGACGCACCGCCATCCGTGACATTGAACGATACGGTTTCGCCCTGCCCGCGGATCAGGCTGCCCTCTTCGACCAGACCGCCGATACGGAACACTTCGGTGGCTGCGGGGGGATCCTGAACCACCTGGCTGGGCGATCGGAAAAAGTTGATCCCGTCACGCATCGCATACCCGATCAATCCGGTTGAAATGGCCAATGTTACAAAGGCCAGAACGATAATCTGAATGCGGCGTTGTTTTTTAAGGCTCTTCACGACACTCTCCTACGGAAAACAGGGCACAAGACGAAGCCCAGTCTGTTCCTCTTCTCCTAGCATCAGGTTGGCATTTTGCAAAGCCTGACCACTGCTGCCTTTGGTCAAGTTATCCAAAACCGCAATCACAATTGCGCGATTTTCGATCCGATCGGCGCAGACCCCGATATGCACATAATTCGATCCGCGCACGTGATGTGTGCTGGGTGTTTCGCCCATGGGCAGCACTTGGATGAATTCCTCGGACGCATAGGCCTGGGTCAATGTGTCATAAACGGTCTGCGGATTGCCCGACACATAGGCTGTCGCCAAAATACCGCGATTTGCAGGGATCAGATGCGGGGTGAATTGAATACGCACATCACGGCCCGCCAGTTTGCTGAATTCCTGGTCAAATTCGCCCAAATGGCGATGGACCCCGCCCACGGAATAGGCATTGTACCCTTCGGACAATTCGGCGTGCAACAGCCCCTCTTTCAAACTGCGGCCCGCGCCCGATACGGCGCATTTCATATCCAGCACAATATCATCAAGCCCGATCACACCCTGTTCAACCAAGGGGCGCAAAATATACTGGCCCGTGGCCGCATTACAGCCCGTGCCCGCAACCAATGTGGCCGCCTTGATGTCGTCGCGGTAAAATTCGGTCAGGCCATAGACCGCCTCGGCCTGACGGTCGATGGCCGCATGGGGGTTGCCGTACCAATGTTCGTACACCTCGGGGTCGCGCAAACGGAAATCCGCGCTTAGATCCACAACCTTTAGACCGCGGGGCAAATCGCGGATGACCTCTTGGGATGTTTTGTGCGGCAGGGCACAAAAACACAGATCAATTTGCGAAAAATCAACCTCGGACAATGTCACCAAGGGCGGCAAAGACAGATGCCGCAGATGCGGAAAAACGCTGTCCATAGTTTGCCCCGCCTTGCTGTTTGCGACCAGCGCGGCAATTTCCATATTTGGATGGCCCGCGATCAATCGGATCAATTCCGCGCCCGTATATCCTGATGCCCCAATGATTGCGATTTTATGTGTCATCTGATCCCTATATTCTGGCCGCTCAGGCCGATTCAAACGTGATTTGTTGTTTCAAAAACTGGGTTGCCCGCGATGATACGCGCGCAGGATTTCCGGTTGTCAGGAATTTGGAAACTGTTCCAGATCCAATCATTTCGGGATGCCGTGTCAAATAATCCGCTAGCGATTCTGCAACGATCGAGGCTTGGGAAAACACTTTGACATCGGGACCCAGCGCCGCTTGGAACGTGTCCTGCATCAATGGGTAATGGGTGCAGCCCAAGATCGCCGCATCGGGCGCAGGCATTTTACGCGTTAACGCATCAACATGCGACCGAACCAGGGCCTCGGCCAAGATGAAATCACCATCCTCAATCGCATCGACGACACCGCCGCAGGCCTGTGCCTCGACATCAACACCGATCGCACGAAACGCCAGTTCGCGTTGGAACGCGCGGCTAGCCACGGTGGACGGCGTCGCAAACAGCGCCACGTTTTTCACCGCCACTTCGCGTGGGGGCGAATTGTCGCCCCAATTGCGTTCTGTCAGGGCCTCGATCAGGGGGACGAACACGCCCAGCACACGTTTGTCACGTGGGATCCAGCTTTCTTGCATGCGGCGCAGCGCGGCGGCAGATGCGGTGTTACAGGCCAAAATGACCAAATCGCACCCTTCATCCCATAGGCGCGACACAGCCTGCGTTGTCAGGCGATAGACGTCATCTGCATCGCGCACCCCATAGGGGGCATGGGCGTTATCGCCGAAATACACAAACGGGACGTCCGGCAAACGGCGCGTCACGGCATCCAAGACCGTCAGCCCACCAAGGCCACTATCAAATACACCGACCGCCATGTGTTCCGCCTTTCACGTGCAGGAATTTGCCAATGTGATACCACCCATAGGGCAACACCGTTGAAAACGGTTATAATCCTATGACTTACAACTGTCCATAACCACAAATGTCGCGCGTGTTCCAAGTCTATTCGGCTGCGTGGCGCTGTGGGCCATCTGGCTGGCTGATCCGGTCCAACAACGCTTGGCGCTCTGCGCGCGATTTTCGGACCGCAGCCTCTTTGACGGGGCCGAACCCGCGAATATCATCGGGCAAGGACGCCAGCGCAATAATATCGGTCAATGTGGTATCGGATAGATGGTCCAAGGCCCAAATCATGTCGCGTTCATAATCACGGATCAATTCACGTTCCATTCGGCGTTCTTTGGTATATCCAAATGGGTCCAGCGGTGTGCCGCGCAGTGATTTCAAACGCGCTAACAGCCTGAAAACGCGCAACATCGCGGGGCCAAATTTCCGTTTTTTCGGCCGCCCGTCTGTACCCATCGTCGATAGGATCGGCGGGGCCAAGTGGAATTCAACCGATTTGATATCGCTAAATTGGTCCTGCGCCTTGGACAGGGTTTGCAAATGCAGCCGCGCCACTTCGTATTCGTCCTTATAGGCCAAAAGCTTATGATAATTCAGCGCAACCGCCTGTTTTAATTCAGGATGTTCGAACCGTTCTACAAAAACACGATACCGCTGCGCCAATTTTTCATTCTGATAGTCGGCCAAATGCTTGGCCCGAAACGCAATTTTCTGATCCAGTGTTTTGGGCATTTCAGCGATTGTGGCTGATTGTGGGACCAACGCCATCACGGCAGGATGATCCACAACGCACCACCGCCCCAGATCAAAGGCCAGTTTGTTTCCCGCCACCCCGGCACCGTTTAATTCAATTGCTGCGAAAATCGCGTCTTGGGTCAAGGGGATCAATCCCGATTGCCACGCTGCCCCCATCAGCACCATGTTGCCATAGATCGCGTCGCCCAAGATCTGTGACGCCAGCAGCGATGTATCAAAAAACGCGACGTTTTCACCCAAACGCGCCTGTAGTTTCAATTCCAACTGATCGTTTGGAATTTGGAAATTGCGGTTGCGCGTGAAATCGCCCGTAATCACATCATGATTGTTGACAACAGCGCGCGTGCGTTTGTCTGCGGTCAAATACAATGTTTTTGACCCAGAGCTGACCACCAAATCCCCCCCGATCAAGGCATCACATTCGCCGGCGGCGACGCGGATGGCGCTGATATCATTTGGCGAATTGGCCAAACGGCAATGGATATGCACGGCGCCGCCCTTTTGTGCCAGACCCGCCATTTCCATCATTCCCGCGCCCTTTCCTTCGATCTGGGCGGCTTGGGCCAAAATCGCGCCCAAGGTGACCACACCCGTGCCCCCAACGCCCGTGATGACCACGTTAAAGGTCGCATTATCTGCTATCTGGGGCAGGTTTGGTTGCGGCAGGTTTGGCACGGAAACTGCTGTTTTTTCAGGTTTTTTCACCACCGCACCATGCAGCGTAACAAAGGATGGGCAAAACCCGTTCACACAGCTGAAATCTTTGTTGCAGGCGGATTGATCGATCTGCCGTTTGCGCCCCAATTCCGTATCCACGGGCGTAATGGCCACGCAATTTGATTGCACACCGCAATCGCCGCAGCCTTCGCAAATGTCGGTATTGATGAAGATACGTTGGTCAGGATCGGGAAACTGACCGCGTTTGCGCCGACGCCTTTTTTCGGCGGCACAGGTCTGGACATATAAAATGGCCGATACCCCCGTGGTCTGCGCCATTTTTGTCTGCACGTCCATCAAATGCGTGCGGTCTTTTACCTCAATTCCGGATGGGAAGGCATTGAAATCTATGTCCTCTTTGTCATCATAGACCAAGGCGATATGTTGGATCCCCATCGCCTTTAATTCGCGTGCGATACGGGGTGCAGACAGCCCACCATCATTGCCCTGCCCGCCGGTCATGGCGACCGCGTCATTGAACAGGATTTTATAGGTCATGGTTGTGCCTGCCGCAACGGCAGCACGGATCGCCTGAATGCCCGAATGGTTATAGGTGCCATCGCCAATATTCTGGAACACATGGCCTTGGTGCGTGAAATGGGATTCGCCGATCCAATTTGCGCCCTCGGCCCCCATATGGGTAAAGCCCAGTGTCGATCTGTCCATCCATTGCGCCATAAAGTGGCACCCGATGCCCGCATAGGCGCGTGATCCTTCGGGGACCTTGGTCGATGAATTATGCGGACAGCCCGCGCAAAAATAGGGCAAGCGGGCTGCAATATCGGGCGCATTTTCGGCAGATTTTGCCTGCTGCACCCGCACGACCGCATCAGACACCGATTTGTTCGCACACCCTTCGGCCAGAAAAATCAGTCCCAGTTTTTCTGCAATATCAACGGGATCCAATGCGCCATGGGATCCAAACAACGTCTGATCACCCCATTTTTCACCATAGACACGGCGGCCATTACGATCATGGAACAATGTATCCTTGGCCTGCGGTTCAATCAGTTTGCGTTTTTCTTCGACGATGATGATTACATCCAGACCATCGGCCCATTCGGCAAAGGATTGTTTATCCAATGGCCATGTCTGCACAATTTTATAGGTCGTAATCCCCAAGGCACAAGCGGCCTGATGATCGATCCCCAAACTGGCCATTGCATGCGCCACGTCCAGCCAATTTTTGCCCGCAGCGGCGATGCCGATCTTTGCACCACGTTGCCCCAACACACGCCGGTCAATACGGTTTTCGCGGGCAAACCGTTCTGCGGCTGCGATTTTATGATTCAACAAACGGTATTCTTGGTCTGTCGGTGTATCGACCAAACGAATGTTCAACCCGCCTTGGGGCAAATCATCCTTGGGGGTTTTGAATGTCATACGATGGGGATCAGCGTCGACAACGGATGTCACCTCGATCGTGTCCTTCATCGTTTTCAGGCCGACCCACAGACCGCTGTAGCGTGACAAGGCATAGCCATAATGACCATAGTCCAACATTTCCTGCACACCGGCGGGGGAAATGACGGGCATGGATGCATCGACCATGGCCCAATCGGATTGGTGCAACACGGTCGAACTTTCGCCTGTGTGGTCGTCGCCCATGGCCATGATGACACCACCATTGGGCGATGTACCGGCCATATTCGCGTGCCGCATCACATCGCCCGACCGATCCACGCCGGGACCTTTGCCGTACCATAGGCCGAAAACACCGTCGTATTTACCGTCACCGCGCAATTCGGCCTGTTGGCTGCCCCAGATGGCGGTGGCAGCCAGATCTTCGTTCAGGCCCTCTTGGAACACGATATTGGCCTGGGCCAATTCACGCGCGGCCCGGCGCATTTGAAAATCAACCGCACCCAAGGGGGATCCGCGATATCCCGTGCAGTACCCGGCCGTGTTCAACCCTGCCCTTGCGTCACGCGCCTGCTGTGCTAACAACAGCCGCACCAAAGCCTGCGTTCCGTTTAACAGGACAGTTTGTTTTGTTAGATCATATTTATCCGACAAAGATACCTGTTGAATCGTCATCACACACCTCTTTTTTGATGAAAGTTTAGGTCACAGACCCTGACTTAGCCAGAAAAATTTATGTTTTGTCACATTAAGTTATGGTTTTTTGCGAAAACTTACTATATTCGTAACAGCTTCTTTTTGTTGTGGATAGATTTATGGACTGGGACAAGTTACGAATATTTCATGCGGTCGCGGATGCGGGCAGTTTAACACATGCAGGCGACACGCTTAGATTATCGCAAAGTGCGGTGTCCCGACAAATTCGCGCGCTTGAGGAATCGTTAAATACGACCCTGTTCCATCGCCATGCTCGTGGATTAATTTTGACCGAACAGGGCGAATTGTTATTCGATGCCACATCATCGATGTCAAAACGTCTGGAAACCGCCGAGGCGCGCATCAAAGACAGCGAAGAAGAAGTGTTCGGCGAATTGCGCGTGACAACAACCACCGGGTTCGGATCGCTGTGGCTGGCGCCGCGTTTGTCGAAATTATACGAAAAATATCCCGACCTGAAAATCGACCTGATGTTAGAGGAACGCGTTTTGGACCTACCCATGCGCGAGGCCGATGTCGCCATCCGGATGAAGGAACCGTCACAGGCAGATTTGATCCGCAAACGGTTGATGGGCGTGCGCATGCGTTTGTACGCGTCACCCGAATACCTGCGCCAACATGGGGAACCCACCTCATTAGAAGAGGTGGCCAAGCATCGCATCATTTGCCAAAATCCGCGCTCGGCACAGGTTCAGGCCGGTTTGTCATTGGTCCAACATCTGATGGCCTATGACATCAATTCGATGTTGACGGTAAACAATTATTTCGGCGTCTTGCAGGCCGTCATCCATAACATCGGCATTGGCATTTTGCCCGACTATGTCACCCAAGAATTCGAAGGGGTCCAACGGGTGATGCCCGAACTGGAATCCGTCGAGGTCCCCGTTTATCTGGCCTATCCCGAGGAATTGCGCCAATCCCGCCGGATCGAAGCGTTCCGCGATTTCGTGCAAAATGAAATCATTGAACACCGCCGAAAATTGCGTGAAGGCGTTGATAATTAAGGACAAAGCCCGTTATGCACTATGCGCATAACGGCTATGCTGCACCTGCGACATGTTTTCCCTTGATTTCAAAATGGGAACACCCTAAATGAAGCGCATGGAAGCGATGTTTATCCCGCTTTCATACCTCCCTGTTGGACTAAGGCCGAGCTTGTCTCGGCCCTTTTTTTTGCGCAAATCGCAAGCAAATCTATCACCTGATTCCCTTTGCCGCGACCTGTGGATTACGCAGGTTTAGATAACAACAGGCTTGGGATGGTTTGCAATGGTTTTACCCCAGCTTGCACCATTAAATGCCAGGCCAGACACAGATTTGATGATAAAACAGGCACACGGCAGTGGCGTTCAATTTCTGCAATCGCATCTAGGGTCTGCAGATTCGTGCAAGACATGAATATCGCCTGCTGTGGATGTCGGTCGTGCAGGGCAATCGCCGCGTCTATGACCGATTGTGTATCAATACGGGCAACGGCCGCCTCGCTCTCTTCGTTGAAATTGGCAAAATTATCGGTTTGGATGCCTTGGGCATTCAGGCACGATCGCAAATGTTCTGAGACCTGTTCGACATAGGGTGACAAAAACGACAGCCGTGACACGCCCAGATGGGCACAGGCAGCGATCAGGGCGGTCATTGGATTGGTCGTGTGTTGCGTGTGAACGCTGGCGCGGATCAATGCATCAACGCGCCCTGCCCCGATGACCGACGTCCCCGATGTACACCCATATCCCACCGCATCAAATTCCACGGGCGGCAACAGGGATGCGGCCTGCGGTAAATCCCGTTCCATCTGAGCCAAGGTTTCCGTGCTGACCGTGGGGGCGCTGCGCACCCGCGTGATGAACACTGCGACATCTTGGGCCGGAATAATGCGGCGCAGATCATATTCCAGTGTTTCATCCGATTGTAACACGATCATGCCCAATCGGGCACGCGTTCCGACACTGGGGCCAAGGGTATAGGGAATATTCATCGTCTAAATTTCCATCATCTGCCGGGGCGCGCGCGGGGTCAGTTGGCGTGCACCCTGTTCGGTAATTACAAAATCATCCTCATGCACCAGAACCGATCCATCGGACATCGTGATCCCGGGTTCTAGGGTAATCACCATTCCTGCCACAATTTCGGTGGGGTCGGATGCAATGAAACTGGGCCATTCTGTCAACTGCATCCCCAAGCCATGGCCTAAACGCCCCGCATCCCCGCCGCCGCGGCCACCGGTCAAAACGCGATCCATCGCGTGATAAATATCGGATGCTGTGGCCCCAATCACGGCGGCCTCTTGGCCGGCTTGGGTGGCCTCTAACAACTTGGTATAGGCGCCATGGACCTCGTCCGATACGGGGCCCACGGCAAAATTCCGGTCAAAGTCGCAAAAATACCCATCCCAGACCAATCCGGTATCCAACATCAGGACATGACCCTGCTGCAATGGTTCAGGGGCGGCGGGCGAAATAACATCGTCATAGCCCAACGGCCCCGTGCCCCCCGCCAGATAGGGCACCCAATCTGCGCCCTGATCCAAACACAGGGATTGAAAATCGCGAAACACCTGATCCAACGGCACACCCGCCCCCGCAATTTCACCCACACGGTCAAAGGCGCGGCCCGCAATGGCGCAGGCGCGTTCAATCTTGGCCAGTTCGGCCGGTGATTTTACACGCCGCAGGGTTTCGATGATGCGGTGATCGCCGTCAAAGGTGGCCTGAGGCAACAAATCCAGCACGCGCTGATAATCCTGCAATGGCATCCGCAGGTGGGTTCCATGGCCATCCGGCACCCCGATGCGTGCCCCTGCCCCGACACATTCGCGGATGGTATCGGCCAGCAATGTCACACCATCATCGGACAAATCCGGCGCAGACCATGTGCGGATGTCTGTTATCCATGTTTTGCGCATCAAGGCCGCACCGATGGATGGGATCACCGCAATCGGCCGTCCCGATTGGGGCACCACCAAAAACCAAGGGCGTGTCGGACTTTCCCAAAACCGCGTTAAAAACCCCGTGAAATAACGGATATCGGTTTCCGTGGTCAACATCAGGGCATCCAGCCCTGCAGCGGCCATCAAGGATTGGGCGCGCGCCAGACGGTTTTGGAATTCTGCTGGTTCAAATCCGCGTTGCATGTCAGGCACCTTCGCTGATGATACAGAGCACTGTGCTGTCAGGTCCTATGTCGAAATCCCCCGACAAACAGGCCGCCAATCCGGCCCCGCCTGACGGCGATGTGGTCAAATCCCAATCGGCAAAATTGGCGATTGCGGTTTCAACGGCGGCGTCTGACATCAGATAGAACAGGTCTGCATCGCGCGACAGACCCTTTAACGCGATCAAGGACGGCTCTTTGCAGTCCAGTCGCCCCATCGACGATACCGGTCCGGTTGTCGATACCGCGTGACCGCGCTGAATGGATTGATACAAGGCAGGGGCTGCATTGGGTTCAACGACCACAATGGTGGGGTGATCCCCCCAAGCATCGCGGAAACAGGCCGCCGCACTGCCCGCCAATCCGCCAACGCCGGCCTGCAGGAAAATGAAATCTGGCGCTTTGGGCATTTGATCAATGGCCTCAGCCGCAAGCGCGGTATACCCCTCCATCAGGATGTGGGGCAATTCTGTGTATCCGATCCAGGAACTGTCGGACAGCAACGTCCATCCATTCTCCGTGGCAGCAGATGCGGCGGCCTGCATCGATGCCTCATAATCTTGGCCGGCGCGCACAACGGTGGCCCCAATATCGCGCAGCCGTTCGGCAAAGCCCTCGGGCACCGTGTCAGACAAATAAATCACCGCACGCGCACCAAACACCTTGGCCCCGGCCGCGACAGATAACCCGTGATTGCCCGCACTGGCTGTGACATAGGTTTGATCAGAAATATCGCCCTGCTGCGCCGCACAGGCGATAACATAGGCCGCACCCAGTGCCTTGAAACTGCCAAGGCCCATGCGGTTTCGTTCGTCTTTGACGTATATCGACGCCCCTGTGCGTGGATCGTTGATCTGCGCCATGGGTGTCACCGCATAATCGGGGCAGCGTGACAGCAGGGTCATCACCCGCTGGGCTGCGGTCGAGGGTGTCGGGATTGACGGGTCCACCTGTAACCCGCCGGATGCGCGATGGGGATTTTGTAACATGCTGATGTCCTTTTGGACACAGCATGATCATCTGTGAAAAAATTCATAGTCTGAATGCGACACAAACGCGGAATTTTCTGCAATTGTTCCGCCCTTGTCGGAAAAACGCCAAAAACACGGGCAAAACGCGGCTGGATTATTGCCCTTTGGTTGGCACTAGACTATGAGACAGGTGAATTTAACAGGCTAATCCTCCGGGGGCTATGGATGACCGAACCAGCAATCACACCAGACCTAATCGCTTCTCATGGGTTGAAACCCGATGAATATGACCGCATTTTGGACATCATCGGCCGCGAACCCAGCTTTACCGAATTGGGAATTTTTTCGGCGATGTGGAATGAACACTGTTCGTATAAGTCATCGAAAAAATGGCTGCGCACCCTGCCCACAACCGGTCCGCAGGTCATTTGCGGCCCAGGTGAAAACGCAGGCGTGGTTGACATTGGCGACGGTCAAGCCGTTGTTTTCAAAATGGAAAGCCACAATCACCCATCCTATATCGAACCCTATCAGGGCGCGGCCACTGGTGTGGGCGGTATTTTGCGCGACGTGTTTACCATGGGCGCACGCCCGATTGCGGCGATGAATTCGTTGTCGTTTGGCGAAAAATCGCATCCCAAAACCCGCCAGCTGGTGCATGGTGTGGTCGAAGGTGTGGGCGGCTATGGCAACTGTTTCGGGGTTCCCACCGTTGGTGGCGAAGTGCGCTTTGACCCATCCTATAATGGGAACTGTCTGGTCAATGCCTTTGCTGCAGGGTTGGCGGATGCGGATAAAATTTTCTACTCAGCGGCCTCGGGTGTGGGCATGCCTGTTGTATATCTGGGCGCAAAAACGGGCCGTGATGGCGTGGGCGGTGCGACCATGGCCTCGGCCGAATTTGACGACACCATCGAAGAAAAACGCCCCACCGTCCAAGTGGGCGATCCCTTTACCGAAAAACGCCTGATGGAAGCCTGCATGGAGCTGATGGCAACGGGCGCTGTGATTTCGATCCAGGATATGGGGGCCGCTGGCCTGACCTGTTCTGCCGTGGAAATGGGCGACAAAGGCGATCTGGGGGTGCGTCTGGATCTGGAAAAGGTGCCAACCCGCGAAGAAAACATGACCGCCTATGAAATGATGCTGTCTGAATCCCAAGAACGCATGCTGATGGTTTTGCGCCCCGAGAAAGAGGCCGAAGCCAAAGCCGTGTTCGACAAATGGGATCTGGATTTTGCCATCGTGGGCGAAACCATCGCCGAAGATCGTTTTTTGATCATGCACAATGGCGAATGCAAGGCGGATTTACCGCTGAAAGCGCTGTCAGGCACTGCGCCTGAATATGACCGCCCTTGGGTGCCAACCCCCGCGGCCGCGCCGCTTGAGGATGTGCCAGAACTGGACAGCATTGACGCGTTAAAGGCCCTGATCGGTTCCGTCAATTATTGTTCCAAAGCCTGGGTTTATGAACAATACGACAGCCAAGTCATGGCCGACACCGTTCAGCGCCCCGGACTGGGCGCAGGGATTGTGCGCGTTCACGACACTGGTAAAATGTTGGCATTCAGTTCCGATGTCACGCCCCGCTATGTCCGTGCAAACCCTGTCGAGGGTGGCAAACAGGCCGTAGCCGAGGCATATCGCAACCTCTGTGCTGTTGGGGCCAAACCGCTGGCCACGACCGACAACCTGAACTTTGGCAATCCGGAAAAACCTGAAATTATGGGTCAATTTGTGGGTGCCATTCAGGGCATCGGCCAAGCGGTTGCCGCCTTGGATGTGCCGATCGTGTCTGGCAACGTCAGCCTATACAACGAAACCGATGGCAGCGCGATTTTACCCACACCAACCATTTGCGCCGTTGGGTTGATTAATGCGGAAGAAGAGCCGATTATCGGCACCGCGCGCGATGGGCATGTGGCGTTATTGGTTGGTGAAACATCCGGTCATTTGGGCCAATCCGCTCTGTTGGCCGAAGTGTTCAATCGCACCGATGGCGATGCCCCTGCGGTCGATCTGGACGCCGAAAAACGCAACGGCGAATTTATTCGCAACAATCGTGATCTGATCAAGGCCTGCACCGATTTGTCAGATGGTGGATTGGCAATGGCGGCCTTTGAAATGGCAAATGCGGGTGATGTGGGCGTTCAGCTGGATGCGGGCGACACGCCTACCCTGTTTGGCGAAGATCAAGCGCGCTATCTGATTGCCTGTAACTTTGATCAGGCCGAGGCATTGATGGGCGCCGCCCATGCTGCGGGTGTCACAATCCAATCCGTCGGCCGCTTTACCGGATCCGAGGTTGTTTTGGGATCCGCACGGGCTGAATTGACAGAATTACGCGACATTTACCAAAACACTTTTGGCGACACGTTCGCCTGATACCAAAATGGCGCGCCTGCGACCGGGCGCGCCAATCACCTTTCCCGCGACGATAACATCAACTCTGGCGGACAAATTGACCGTATTTTGTATTAAAAATTTGTTCCAGCCGGCTTAGCATCATCTGCTCTTCCTCTGTCACTTCTTCGTCGGCCAGTACGATGGAACGGATACCAAAAAACAAATCTTCTGCGATGGTTTGCGGTAATCCGTCAAAGGTTGCCAGCGGATCAAACCGCTCATGCCGCAGATCTTGGGCCAGTTTTCGCAACACCATCGGATTGACGTTTCGACCCAAATCGCGGGCCACGTATTCGCGGATGCGCTGAATTTCAATATCTACAATTTTACCATCAACAGCGCTCGCACGCACAAGTCCTTTGATGTATTGTATTACAATATCGTTTGGAATTTGGGAACGCGCGTGTTTTTTGGGGACAACCTCTTGGTAGATTTTGTATGAAAACAGCCCAACAGCGATCAAAACCGCAACCACAATAAGTATCGGAATACCAAAGGTGCGATAAGATTGCACCAATTGTGCATCTTGCACTAAACCCGCGGGCCATGCATCATCGCGTATCAAATTGGCAATATCTTGATCGCTGAGATTGATATAGGTCTGTTCCATCGAATACCCACAGGATTGATCCGACAAAACAAAGCCCACATCTGCCCCAACATAGGGCGCAATAAGTGCGCCAAAGGGCCCGTCATCCAAACAAATGGCATTCATTTTAGGATACATCGAACTGGAAAATGTGGCCTTGAATTGCGGGGTCGCTAAGACACCGTAAATCAAGCCTAGGCCGGCAAAACAGATGATGGTGATGCTATAGACCACAACATTGTCCATGAACGATCGTTTAGACGCACGAATTTCCTTTCTGAACCAAAAGCCCAGGAAACCCTGATCCTCATCTAAATCGTCAAAATTCCACCGCACCGAAATCAACCTTTAGATTAGTCATAGATTAAAATACTCCATAACGATAAATCACTTCAATCGTATTGGCCAGAAAAATTTCCCATTGCCCCTTGCCCTTGGGCCATTGGTGATCCTAAATACGCATCAAAGGAGACCACAGATGCCAATGCAAACCCACGAAATAGAAGCGTTAATTCGCGAAACATTTCCAGACGCAAAAATCACCGTGACCGACACCGCCGGTGACGGAAACCATTTCGCGGCAGAGGTTGTGGACGAAAGTTTTCGCGGCAAAAACCGCGTGCAGCAACAACGCGCCGTCTATGCGGCCCTAAAGGGCAAAATGGATGGATCACACGGCGAATTACACGCGCTGGCCCTGTCCACCCGCGCCCCAGAGTAAGGATACATTATGACTGACGCAAAACAAATCATCGACGAAACCGTAAAATCAAACGACGTGGTGTTATATATGAAAGGCACCAAAGAAATGCCGCAGTGCGGTTTTTCTAGCCGTGTGGCCGGCGTTTTGAATTATCTGGGGGTTGATTACGTTGATGTAAACGTATTGGCCGACGAAGGCATTCGCCAGGGCATCAAAGACTATTCCGATTGGCCCACAATCCCGCAACTGTACGTCAAAGGCGAATTTGTCGGCGGCTGTGATATTATTGTGGAAATGACCTTGTCTGGCGAATTGGACACCATGTTTGACGACAATTCCGTGACCTATGACAAAGACGCGGCAAATAAAATTCGCGAAGCAAACGCATAAGTTACCGCGCGACATTCACACAGAATAAATAAAACCCGCCCCAATTTGGGCGGGTTTTTTCGTCAATACGCTTGCGCCATATCCTCAAGCTGGCGGGCCAGATCGTCCAGATATTCGTGCACCTCAGGTGGAATAACCTCGACCCGTTCGACAACGGGTTCACTGGGCTGGGCTGTGGCATGGCGTTTTTGGTCCAGCTCTGATTTCAGGCTCTTGATTTCTTGTTCGGCGGTGGACAATCGATCGCGATAGTCGGCTGTTTTATCGGCCAACAACAATCCCGCCATCAATAACATCCGCGTTTCTGGCAAACGGCCGATCTGGGCGGCCAGGGCTTGCGCTTCGTCATCCAGCATTTTGGCCGCCGATTGCAGGAACTGTTCTTCGCCGTCCTGGCAGGCCACTTCAAAGGAACGGCCGCCGATATGAATGGTAACTTCGGGCATTATTCGTCCTCCTGCTCTGGGATTGTGGTATTCTCTGGGGCCGTGGTGTTCAGGGCATCCGCCAATTTCACATAAAGCGTCTCAAGCTCTTGCGCCTCTTGCGCGCGCTCTTGCTCTAGGCGCGCGATGGTGGCGCGCATACTGGCGTTTTCACTTTGCAATTCGGACAGGGCCTGTTCCATATCCGCCAGGTCAGATGATGGTTCCGGCGCGGCATTTGGTGCCGGATCTTGCGGGTCCACGTTTGTCTGGTCCAACTTGTCTTGGATCTGGGCCAAGGCCTGTGAAATGCGCGTTTGATACTGCGATATCATGGTGGCGGGGTTCCTTTGATCTGCTCGGGCCGGGCCCAAAGTCCCAACGGTCGAATCGGTTTTTCCAATTTCTGACCCAAGTTTACCCAAACCAATTAAAAAATGCGCCCCCAAAGGCATAAAATCGTGTCTTTGCTTGATATTCGTGGGTATGTTGGTATTGGTCCTGCTGAGACTGCAAACACAAGGGACAAATCCTGACATGGATATTCAAGCACTACGATTAGCCAATCCTGATCATTGGAACAAAGCAGCCGCCATTCGCGTTTTGACGCTGGATGCCGTTGCGGCTGCAAATTCTGGGCATTCTGGTATGGCCATGGGCATGGCCGATGTGGCCACTGTTTTGTTCGAACGCCACATGAAATTCGACGCCAGCTGCCCCACCTGGCCTGACCGTGACCGGTTCATCCTGTCCGCGGGTCATGGATCGATGTTGCTGTATTCCCTGTTGCATTTGACCGGTTACGCTGATTTCCCCATGTCAGAAATCAAAAATTTCCGCCAGATGGGTGCAAAGACCGCGGGTCACCCCGAAAATTTCCTGTCAGACGCGATTGAAACAACCACCGGCCCCTTGGGTCAAGGTATTTCAAACGCCGTTGGTTTCGCCATGGCCGAAGAAATTCAGCGCGCCCGTTATGGCAAAAAGGCGGTAGATCACTACACCTATGTCATCGCAGGCGACGGCTGCCTGATGGAGGGCGTCAGCCAAGAGGCCATCGGCCTAGCGGGTCGTCACGAATTGTCCAAGCTGATTGTGTTGTGGGACAACAATAACATCACCATCGACGGCACCGTTGATCTGGCCTGCCGGACCGATCAGGTAGCACGGTTCCGTGCATCAGGCTGGGATGTTCAGGAAATCGATGGCCACGACCCTGCCGCGATTGACGCGGCCATCACCGCGGCCAAGAAAACGAAACAACCTTCAATGATTGCCTGCAAAACGCATATCGCGCTGGGATCATCCGCCCAGGATACATCCAAGGGCCACGGTGCATTGACCGATGCGACCTTGATTGCGGATGCCAAGGCGGCCTATGGCTGGACGGCGGCCCCCTTTGAAATTCCATCTGACATTGCGCAGGCATGGCGTGCAATCGGTTCGCGCGGTGCCGCAGATCGCGCCGCGTGGGAGGCCCGCTTTGCCACCCTGTCCGACACCAAACAGGCCGAATTCAACCGCGCCTATGCGTTCGACGCGCCCAAACGTCTGGCCTCCGTCATCCGCAAATTCAAAAAGGACATGTCAGAAACCCAACCCAAACACGCCACACGCAAATCGTCAGAATTGGCGTTGAATGTGATCAATCCGGTGATGACCGAAACCGTGGGCGGTTCTGCGGACTTGTCTGGATCAAACAACACCAAATCGGCCGATATGTCCGTGTTTGACACCGACAACCGTGGGGGTCGTTATATCCACTGGGGTATTCGCGAACATGGGATGGCCGCGGCCATGAACGGCATGGCGCTGCATGGCGGGATCCGCCCCTATGGCGGCACATTCATGTGTTTCACTGATTATGCGCGTCCTGCGATGCGTTTGGCGGCCCTGATGAAAATGCCAACCGTGTTTGTCATGACACATGACAGCATCGGTCTGGGCGAAGATGGCCCAACGCACCAACCCGTTGAACATCTGGCGATCAGCCGCGCCACACCAAACACCTATGTGTTCCGCCCCGCCGACACCATTGAGACGGCCGAAGCCTGGGAATTGGCGCTGACCACCAAAGAAACCCCATCTGTTCTGGCCCTGTCACGTCAGAACCTGCCAACCGTGCGCACCGAACACAAATCGGCCAACCTGTCAGCCAAGGGGGCCTATGTCTTGGCCGAGGCCGAGGGCAAGCGTCAGGTGATCCTGATCGCCACCGGATCCGAGGTGCATGTCGCATTGCAAGCGCGCGACGCATTGCAGGCCCAAGGCATTGGAACACGCGTTGTGTCGATGCCCTGTATGGAATTGTTCGCGCAACAGGACGAATTGTACCGCAAGCGCGTGTTGCCCGGCGGTTCCATCGTGCGCGTCGGTATCGAGGCGGGCGTGCGCCAAGGCTGGGATCAATGGCTGCTGGGTGAACGTGCCCGTGCGGGCAAAACAGGGTTCGTTGGCATGGACCGTTTCGGCGCATCGGCACCTGCGGAACAGCTGTTTGACAAATTCGGTATCAACGCCGATGGCGTGGTCGCCAAGGTAAAATCCCTGCTGTAATTCCCACTGATTTTTCGAATCAAACCCCGCGGTCTGCACTGCGGGGTTTTTCATTTTAGCAATGTTTGCGAAAACTGTTCGCGCTAACGGCGGTGGTTTAACGCTAACATATTGGCAAACCATGGGATTTAAGGTTTCCGCAGTGCAGAAAACGCTTTATACGTCGGGATAAGTTTTCTGCAGGAGTTTCACCATGACAGTCACCATCGGGATTAACGGGTTCGGGCGCATCGGTCGCTGCACATTGGCACATATCGCTGAAACATCACGCAATGATGTTCAGGTTGTGAAAATCAACGCAACAGGTCCGATTGAAACAAATGCGCATCTGCTGAAATATGACAGTGTTCATGGACGTTTCCCTGGCAATGTCGTGGTCAATGGGGACACAATGGATTTGGGTCGCGGCCCGATGCAGGTGTTTTCAACCTACAACCCAGAGGAACTGGATTGGTCTGGCTGTGACGTTGTTTTGGAATGCACAGGCAAATTCAACGACGGCACCAAAGCGGATGTGCACCTGCGCCAAGGTGCCAAATCAGTCCTAATTTCAGCCCCTGCGAAAAATGTTCAAAAAACCATCGTTTATGGCGTGAACCACCGCGATTTGGTGGCGGGTGACACCATGATTTCCAATGGATCATGCACCACAAACTGTCTGGCGCCACTGGCCAAAGTTCTAAATGACGCGGTCGGGATCGAGGGTGGCGTAATGACCACCATTCACAGCTATACCGGCGATCAGCCCACGTTGGACCGCCGCCACAAAGACCTTTACCGTGCGCGCGCCGCAGCTATGGCGATGATCCCAACATCTACGGGTGCCGCCAAGGCATTGGGTGAGGTTTTGCCGGAATTGGCGGGCAAACTGGACGGAACAGCCATGCGCGTGCCCACGCCGAATGTCTCGGCCGTTGATTTGACGTTTGAGGCGGGCAAAGATGTCACCGTCGAGGATATCAACGAAATCGTGCGCGAAGCCGCCGCGGGCCACATGGGTCATGTTCTGGCCTATGATCCTGAACCCAAGGTCTCGATCGATTTCAACCATACACCGCATTCATCCATCTTTGCCCCCGATCAAACCAAGGTGGTGGGTAAACGTTTGGTGCGTGTGCTGGCATGGTACGATAACGAATGGGGCTTCTCTGTCCGTATGGCGGATGTCGCAGCCGCTATGGGCCGTTTGCTGCAATAATTCTGCACTGCAGATCATCATGAAACCCCGTTCCGCTGGAATGGGGTTTTTTATTTACCCTTTTCTTTGTATGACTAGAGCCGTCATTTGGGAAAGTTTTCGATGTCACACCGTGCATGGGCCATTTTATTTTTTCTGATTTTACTGCTCTGCCTGGCGGATTTCGTCCTCTATGATTTTGTAGTCACCAAATTTTTGATGATCAAGGGCGATCGTTTCATCGAATACCTTGCATTTTGGCGCTAATCCGCACGGTTTTTATAGTTTTGTGTTGACTTTTTTTCGTTTTTCGTGATGTTAGCGCTAACGAACACGATTTCAACAAAAGGCAGACACATGACCGTAAAAGTGGCAATTAACGGATTTGGACGTATTGGGCGCAACGTATTACGCGCCATTATCGAATCTGGTCGCACCGATATCGAGGTGGTGGCAATCAATGATCTGGGCCCTGTCAGCACAAATGCACATTTGTTGAAATATGACAGTGTTCATGGACGTTTCCCCGCCACGGTCACCACAACCGACACAACCATCGATGTGGGCCGCGGACCGATCGAAGTCACCGCCATTCGTAACCCCGCGGAATTGCCATGGGGACATATTGATATCGTATTGGAATGTACGGGTATTTTCACAGACCGTGACAAAGCCGCCATTCATCTGGAAAACGGCGCAAGCCGTGTGTTGGTGTCGGCCCCCTCGAAAGGTGCGGATAAGACCATTGTTTACGGGGTAAATCACGACAGCCTAAGCGCGGATGATGTGATCGTTTCCAATGCCTCATGTACCACAAATTGTTTGTCACCGGTGGCCAAGGTTCTGCATGACACAGTTGGAATTACACGTGGTTTTATGACCACCATCCACAGCTATACCGGTGATCAGCCCACATTGGACACAATGCACAAAGACCTGTACCGCGCCCGTGCCGCGGCGATGTCGATGATCCCGACATCGACCGGTGCGGCCAAGGCTGTTGGATTGGTTCTGCCCGAGCTGAACGGAAAATTGGACGGCGTTGCGGTGCGCGTGCCCACGCCGAACGTGTCGGTTGTTGATCTGACATTCGAGGCCACCCGCGCCACCAGTGTCGCCGAAATTAACGACGCCATTCGCGCGGCCGCCAACGGCCCCCTAGCCGGCGTATTAGGTGTGGCTGATGAACCGCTGGTATCCATGGATTTTAACCACGACAGCCATTCGTCGATTTTTGCCACAGATCAGACCAAAGTGATGGACGGCACCATGGTTCGGGTCCTAAGTTGGTATGATAATGAATGGGGATTTTCGAACCGCATGGCCGATACGGCCGTGGCGATGGGAAAATTTTTGTAAGCACTATATTGGCCCGCCTTTGGCGGGCCGATGAGTATTTGTGCAAAAATGAAAACCGAGGTGTTTTCGATCTTGCAGTGAATAGTTTTTGCGAGTACTCAGTCGAGCGTGGCGGGTATGGTGAAATGGTATCATACGAGCTTCCCAAGCTTAAGGCGCGGGTTCGATTCCCGCTACCCGCTCCAGAACTATGACCGATTTTAGAATCTGGTGAAATTTCCCAAAATTTGTGGTACAATCGGCACACGGTACCAAGCGTGAGGTGGTGACATGCCCAAGGATTTTGATGGCATCGGGAAAACAATTTTTACGTATTTGTTTATATTTTTGTGCGGCGCATTGATGCTGGTGTATCAGATCAGTGGCGTATTGTGAGAGTGCCTGTGACGTCGGATCAATTTTGCGATGCCCGTTGATGTGCTGCGACAGGCCACTTGACCTGTCGCGCACATTTATAATGGAAAGGACAATATTCGGAGCAAATTATTATTCTGTGCACTGTCCGATCAAGCGCCCGTTATCAACGTAGCAGCCTTGGTTTATATCATTATCGCCTGGTTTTTCGGACCATGTCGGCATTCCTGACAAGATTTCGTCAAACTCTAACGGGGGAAGATCTGTAAGCTGCAAGTTTTGAAAGGCAGGGTCGCCGATATTTTCGTAGGCAAGCCCATTTTCGGCACTTTCACAAACAGAGGTCGGAACCAATCCAAGGCGTTGGCTGACGGCGACATTTTTAACAACATACGTCTTGGTGTTGTCAAACAAATCCCGAACAGTTGTTCCGGATTTTAGGGATAGCGCCGAAAACCACGTCAGTTCGCTGGTCGCACCGGGTATGGTCACGTGGTCGCCGGGCAATGGATAAAATTCACGACCATCATGCGTCAAGATCATTTCCATGCCCTCTATTGCCTCTGGTCCGGCTTCTTGAAAACAGTCTTGGACACAGTTGCGGCGTGTAAACTGATTCCTGACAAAGGATTCACCATCGAGCCGGTATGTTTTGCTGGCGGGCTCACCACCCAAACCCTTGATACGATCGTTGACACCTGCGTTCAAATCATGGTCCAAATTTGCGGTATAAATCACGGGCGTCGGACTTTCTTGGTTGATGAATTCATCACCGCTTTTTACATAAAAGCGGCTGCCCCAATGGTTTGGCCCTGTGTCATATCCATATTTGTTTTCGCATGTAATGAATGATGTATCCTTAATTCCGTCATCATCCACGCCATCGCACCCATTTAGGTAATCGGTCCGTGTGACCAAGGAAAACCCCATACCTAAGGCATCATTATCGTGATTTTCACCAATCATATCAGTGATGTCAGCCCCTGTTGCCCCGTTATACCAACGATCGCTTTCATAGGTGTCCCCATTTTCATCCATAAACCGCAGTTTATTTATAAAATGCGTCATTATAGGTTTTTCAGACGCGTCGAGCACCTGATTTTCGTTGGTATCGTAGTATAGTGTCGCTGGCATTGTTCCAGGTGGCAAAGCCGAAACATCCAAAGGCGTAAGAAGGTAATTATGGGGCCGCGTTGCCGAGGGGTTTTCCATATCTACACGCGGACGGAAATATTCATTTCGATGCGTACTATTTACCGTAATTTTCCCAGTTTCATCCTGAAAAACGCTTAGATCAGTTTGTCCAAAAACAGTTGTCGTATCATCAACAACGTGTGGGCAACTCCAATCAGAGACGCACACCAACGGTGTAACGGCCGTATCTGATAAAAACGACGATGACATTTCCATGGGAATACGAACATCGGCATAAGCTATGTCAGCGACCTCATATGGCGTAAAATTCGCACCCGGATTTTTGGGAAGAAACACCACTTCTCCATTAAACGGCCGATGCCACATTCGTAGACCGTTGGTTTGCACCCTATGGTATTTGACGCCGTTGGCCACTTCTACTTCACAGTTGCAAGTGGCAGGATCAACCGATTGATCGACAAAGGCAAGACCTGTACCGTCGTAACTATATTCGTAGGTATTAAAAAACGTATCACCAATTTCCAGATCAAGAGGCTTACGCTTGATATCAAATAAACGCGCGGGGGCCCAAACCAAATCAATCGTTTCGTCTGTATACCGATTTTTCGCTTTTAGAACGTTATTGCTGCTATCTGCACGCACGCGAGTGCGAAAATAGGTATTTGATGGGGCGACAAACCCTGTTCCATATTCAAGCGGGTCACCATTTTCATCCAACAGTTCAATTGTAATGGTCCCATTTTCAACCTCAATCGCCGCACCTGTTGCAGGATCAAACAACTGATTGTTCCATGCATTGGAAAATACATTGATCCGCGATTTACAGGTCTTATCCGTTCCGTCTGCTTGACTGGTCAAAAAATATTCAGGGGATGCGGCGCCAATCAGATCACTGGTTTCGTTCTGCGCAACAAACCTGAAATCTGACGCCCCATTCGTGTATTCGACTTTTGCCAGTTCGTAATAATCTTCGGACCGATTATTTCTGGCAGATGTTAGAACGACGTTATCATCGACAATTTCCGTATATATCCGCGCTAGGTCTGACGCACGCTCGGGCACAACAGTGTTATCATCGACCATATAAAACTTCATGTCAAAGACACCATAGGGCGGAACATCCTGTGCAGATTGCCAACTGTTCAAGCCCAACACAAACCGCTTTTGTGACGTTTCGATATCAATCCACAGCAACGTATCTTGTGGCGTATCATTTGACACACGTTGCGTTGTTGCAACAACTTCTATGATGCCCGGCCAGCTGCCCGATATACAATCCGACTCTTTCACCAGCGCCTTCCAGGTTTTGTTCAGCGTGTCTGCCATACCGACGCCACTTTTTTGGACAACACAGGATAGGATGCTGGCCAATGACGTCAGGTTATTGGCCCGGTCATTTACATATGTGCTGGTCCTAAGCTGGTTATACGCAGAATTTTCATCACCTATGGTCTGCGCGTGCAAGGATAAAGGCGCATGCAAAAATGCAATGGCAGTAATAATCTTGAATTTCATGGTCTGCCTCCTACTCTGCGCTGGCCGGAATAATTCCGATCCGCGCCTCAAAACCAATCGGTTCGATCTTGTTGGTTGCATCAGATTGACTAGGGTCGCCTTCTCCTCCACCGCAGGCGGCAACAATAGCTCCAAGTAAAATTATCATTACGATATTCGAAAATGAACGCATAACAGCCCACCCTAACACATGAATGTTAATTTATTAACAGGATAGTGTAGTACCAGCAGATGGCAAGAAAATTTCTTTGTCTCACTTTGATATTTTTGCAAGATGTAAAAGATTACGAAAATAGTACAAGACCGCACGACATGTGAAATTGTGCGTCAGCGCATTCTATTTCGACTAAATTGAAAGTGGCGGAGCGACAGGGATTCGAACCCTGGAGACGGTCTCCCGCCTACACACT
>CAJXSD010000011.1 GCA_913060475.1 uncultured Paracoccaceae bacterium
GACCGATGGCACCATCGAGGTGGGACACATCAATTATTCCCCCCTGCTGCAAAAAACCCGCGCCGGCACCGAGGCGATGTATCTGATGATGAAATGGGCGTTTGAACAGGGCTATCGCCGATATGAATGGAAATGCAACGCCCTGAACCGCAAAAGCCGCTCTGCCGCACAGCGTTTGGGCCTGTCCTATGAGGGTGTGTTCCGCCAAATGTCGATCCAGAAAGGACGCAACCGAAACACCGCATGGTTTGCCGCCATCGACCGGGAATGGGATGCATTGCACAGATGTTTCCAAGCCTACTTATCTGATGACAACTTTGACCCGCACGACCGCCCCAAAACATCCCTGTCGCATCTGACCAAACCCCATTTATACAAATTGGACACCTTGGAATTTGCTGATGAAATTGCAGATTAATTTCCGGGAATTTTCAGTGTCGCCGCGATTATTATGCGTTTGTGGTGATATGATCCAAGGCCTCTAACACCAAATCAGGGCCAGATTTATGTGCCCGTTCCGACAACACACGCCGCCACAGGCGCGCGCCGGGGCGTCCTGTAAATAACCCCAGCATATGGCGCGTGATTTGATTTAATCGCCCGCCGTTTGCCACATGTTCGCGAATATAGGGCATCATTTGATGCACCACAGATATCGGGTCACTGTCCTGCCCCTGCCCGTAAATCATGGCGTCCGCGCGGCATAAAATATCACTGGGACTGTGATAGGCGGCACGTCCGATCATGATGCCATCCAATCCCCGATCCAGCAGCTGTTGCGCCAGATCCAAATCGGTAATTCCCCCATTGATCGAAATATGCAAATCTGGAAACTGCTGTTTCATGGTATAGACCAGATCATAATCCAGCGGCGGGATATCGCGGTTTTCTTTGGGGCTTAGCCCCTGCAGCCACGCTTTGCGGGCGTGAATTGTGAACCGGCGCACACCTGCATCGCTGACACGCTGTAAAAAATCGGGCAAGACCACATGCGGGTCCTGATCATCGACACCGATACGGCATTTCACGGTCACCTCGGCCGGTTGCGCCGCTATCATCGCGGCACAGCATTCGGCCACCAAATCCGGTGACTTCATCAAAATCGCCCCAAAGGTACCCGATTGCACCCGATCCGACGGGCAACCCACGTTTAGATTAATTTCATCATAGCCCCAGTCGTGCCCCATAACAGCGGCCTGCGCCAGCTCGTGGGCGTCGGATCCGCCCAATTGCAAGGCGACCGGATGTTCTTGGCGGGAATAATCCAGCAAATGCGTGGCCCCCCCACGGACCAAGGCCGGCGCGGTCACCATTTCGGTGTATAATAACGTATGCCGACTAAGATGCCGATGCAGCACGCGACAATGGCGATCAGTCCAATCCATCATGGGCGCCACCGACAACCGGGCAGATTGCCATAGATCATACTGGGATGGTGTGTGGTCGGACATGTTGTGCCTTTGGCAGTTTAGCGTTCCGCGCTGTCGTACTGGTCCCGATCAATTTGGTCAACCGATCAACGCAATTTCACATGTCCCGCCCTTAGGCCCCATCCAGCAAAATCGCGCTCAGCCGGTTTGCGGCGTCCTGCAGGTACCCTTTGCGCGCGACCGCATCGCCAAGCGACATTCGCGGGATAGGCCCATGATAGGCCAAACTGGCGATATAGCGCCCCTGCCCGTCCACCACGGGCACGGAAATGGCCACCATTCCCAAAATAAATTCCTCTTGGTCCAGCGCGTAACCCTGTTTCTGGATCTGATGCAATTCTGCGATCAATGCGTCTGGATCGGTAAGGGTGTGCTGGGTTTTATGGTCCAGCTGCAGGGCCGACACCATGGCGCGCATTTTTGCAGGCGACAGGCTGGATAAAAACACCTTGCCGCTGGCGGTGCAATGAAACGGAACACTGGTACCTACGGGCAACTGCACCCGAAACGGCCAATCGGTTTCCACACGATCCAGATAATTCATCCCAGAGGTGCCCGGAACCGCATAGTTCACCGTTTCGCCCACGGTTTGCGACACCTCGCTTAGGATTTGGTGACGGGCGATGTGGTCGCGCGAATTATGCAACAACCCCACCCCCAAATTACGCAGACGCCGCGCAACCTGGTATTTTTTGCCATTTCCGGGTCGCGTTAGATATCCGTTTTCCTCAAGCGTGACGCACAAACGATGCACCGTTTGTTTCGGTAAACCGATCTGCGCATTTATTTCTGTCGCTGTCATGGGCTGGTCGCTTTGGCCCAATACCTCAAGAATTATAAGGGTCCTGAGGTTTGTTGGAATGCGTTCGCTATCGTCCATATCCGTGCCTATCATCTCCGCGATTAAAAAAACGCGTGCAATTTCTGCGAATCATTATATTGTAATTTTTAATAAAAACGAGACAAAAAGTCTCATTTTTTGATAACAGGGTGTGAAATGGAATTTGATTTCATCGTCGTTGGCGCGGGATCAGCCGGTTGTGCATTGGCCAACCGTTTATCCGCGGATAGCCGCTTCAGCGTCGCATTGATCGAGGCTGGACCCGTCGATCGCAACCCTTGGATCCATATTCCTGTTGGATATTTCCGCACCATGGGCAATCCCAACACGGATTGGTGTTACACCGCCGAACCCGATCCCGGCATTGCGGGCCGCGCCATTTCTTGGCCGCGTGGTCGTGTGTTGGGGGGGTCCAGTTCCATCAACGGTCTACTTTATGTCCGTGGTCAGGCACAGGATTATAATTACTGGGCGCAATTGGGCTGCACGGGCTGGGGCTGGGACGATGTTCTGCCGCTGTTCAAACGGTCCGAAACCTGGAATGGCGATCATTACGATGACACCCGTGGAACCGACGGCCCCCTATCGGTTCAGAATTCACGCCTGAAACGTGATGTTGTCGATAAATGGGTCGATGCCGCCGTCCAAGCGGGATACAAGCGCAACCCCGATTATAATGGCACCGACCAAGAGGGTGTGGGGTATTTTCAGCTGACCATGAAGGGCGGACGCCGCTGTTCATCGGCCGCTGCCTATCTGCGCCCCATTCGCAACCGCAAAAACCTGACAATTCTGACCGATACGCAAACCGAAAAGGTTTTGATCGAAAACCACCGCGCCGTTGGCATTCGGGCAAAACAACACGGTCGCATGGTCGATATCCGGGCACGGCGCGAAGTGGTGTTGTCAGCGGGCGCCATCGGATCGCCCCAGATTTTGATGCTGTCCGGTATCGGCGATCCTGCTGAACTACGGGAACATGGCATAGACGTGGTCAAAGCCAACAGTGCTGTGGGCAAAAACCTGCAAGACCATTTACAGGCGCGCCCTGTGTTCAAAACAACGCTAAGCACCATCAACATCGAGGCGAACAATATTTTCAAACAGGGTATGATGGCGATCCAATATGCGCTGACCCAAACAGGCCCCATGACAATGGCAGCCAGCCTAGGCACCGGTTTTTTGAAAACGGACCCGAATATGGAAACACCTGATATTCAGTTCCACATCCAACCCTGGAGCGCGGATAAACCCGCCGATGGCCCGCATAAATTTTCCGCCTTTACCGCGTCTGTTCTGCAGCTGCGTCCAGAAAGCGCGGGACATTTGAAACTGCGTTCCGCCCGGATGGAGGATCACCCAGAAATCCACCCGAATTATCTAGCAACGGATTTAGATTGCAAAACAATCGTCAAGGGCATCCAAATCGCCCGCAAAATTGCACAGACGGAACCGCTGAAATCCTACATCACCCAAGAACACGCGCCTGGTGCAGATGTTGCCATGGATGATGAACAGGCTACGTTAGATTGGGCACGTCGCACATCGGTGACAATTTATCACCCAACTGGGACGTGCAAAATGGGAATTGACGATCGGGCTGTGGTTGATCCACAGTTACGCGTCCTTGGAATTGATGGTCTGCGTGTCGCAGATGCGTCGATTATGCCACAAATTGTCAGTGGCAACACGAATGCGCCATGCATCATGATTGGCGAAAAGGCATCTGATTTGATCCTGGAGGAGGCAAGATGAAGATGCAAACCGTTGTGATGCAGGGGGTACACCGAACAGGGCCTTAGCCGTGTTCATCCGGGGCGCGTCAGCGCGGTCCAAAATGTCTTGGGGTCAGCCTTCTATCCCAAGGACACACAACGTCGAAGGCAGAAACTAGGGAGGACGAAAGATGTTCAAACTCAAACATATGGTTGTTGGTGCAACAGCACTGGCAATGACAGCCTCGGCCGCTATGGCCGAAAAAGTATTGCGGATCCAATCGGTATTGCCGAACACCGCAGACGAAGTTTTCATGCTACAAGAATTTGGCAAAGACGTTGCGGCCTTGACCAATGGGTCATTGACCATCGAAGTGTTACCTGCAGGCGCCGTTGTTGGCCCACGCGACGTGATGGACGCGGTTGATGCCGGTCTGGTCGAAGGTGGCTTTGCCTGGACCCATTATTGGGGCGGCAAACACGTGGCGGCCAACCTGTTTGGTGCGCCTGTTGCAGGTGCCGGCGTTGGTCTGGACAACATCGCATTCCTAAGCTGGTTCCAGTATGGCGGCGGCAAGGAATTGTATGACCGTCTATGGGACGAAATGGGCGTAAACGTCAAAGGCTTCATGCTGCAGCCTGTTGGCCCAGAGGCCTTGGGGTGGTTCCCCGAACCCATCAAATCAATGGATGATTTCCGTCAAATGCGTTTCCGCGCGCCTCCCGGTATGGTGGGTGCTGCTTATGCTGATATCGGTGTTCCAGCGGTTGCCATGGGCGGCGGTGACATCCTGCCAGCATTGGAAAAAGGCACAATCGACGCGGCCGAATGGTGCTGCCCGAAACCTGACTCGGTCTTTGGTTTCCAGAAAGTGTTGAAACACTACTATCTGCAAGGTTTGCACCAGGTTGTTGTGAACGCGGACATGTATGTAAACCGCGATTTCTATAACGATCTTACCGAACTAGAGCAGAAAGCATTGGAAGTTGCCGCAAACGCGTCTTTGTCAAAATCACTGTCTTACCGTATTTATGAAAACGGCAAAGCGTTGAAAGATTTGACAGACAACCATGGTGTTATCCTAGAGGACACACCAGCCGACTACTTCTCAGAGTATATGGCAGCGGCCAAGAACGCATTGCAAGTTGCAGCAGATGAAAACGAATTCTTTGCCGAAGTCTGGCAGTCACAAAAAGATTTCGCAGACACTGTAGTTCCATTCTGGGCGGGTGCGCAGGCCTCAAACGCCGGTCTGGGCAAAGCGCATGCAGATACGCTGAAATAATCACAAACCAAATTTGGGGGGCGCATGCGCCCCCCAGACGTTTCACGGGGCCTAGGTTGGGGTCGGTTTCGATGAACGCTGCGGCGTTTTTCCAAACAGAATAGCCAACGGGCAGACATAACAGGGAGATGGGGCAATGGCCGCAGAAGAGGTAAACCCACAAGATCTTGAAATCGCGGACGAATTGATCGCCGAACGCCGGGCAGAGGCGCCGGGTGAAACCCCCGCCGATATGACACCATGGCAGCGCCCCATCACGGCGGTGATTGACGTGATCAACTATCGCGCAGGACAAATCATTTCGTTGCTGATGGTGCCCTTGATCGCAGTTGTCGTATTCGAGGTTTTGTCGCGCAATTCATTTACGATCCTATCAAATGCCGGTTTCGAAGAGTTTGCACGATCGTTGGGCTTGGGGCCAACCCTGTGGGTCTATGACACCAGCCGTATGTTGGCCGGTATGCTGTTTATGGCGGCTGCGGGCTATGGTTTGATGCGCGGTGTTCATATTCGCGCAGATTTCCTGTATCGCAACTGGTCGGATAAAACGCAGGCTACAGTTGATGCGGCGCTTTATCTGTTGTTCTTTATGCCGTCGATGATCTTTTTCACTGTGGTGTCGGCGCAATTCTGGTGGCTGGCCTATTCCACGGGTGAAACGATGCAAATTGACAGCGCATGGGGTCCCTTGTTGTGGCCTGCGCGCACCGCAATGCCGATTGGCGGATTTTTGTTGATGTTGCAGGGCATTCCTGAAATTTTCCGTGCATTCCACAAAATGGGCAAGGCCCGCGAACGGTTTTTCGTGCGCTTGCTGCCCGTTTATGTGATCGGGCTGCTGTGGCTGGTGCTGGCCGTATTTACGCCTGATCTGGTTCCCGGGGGGGAATGGTTCACCGATCTGATGAAGGCGCGGCCAAATCTGTCCAAACCAACCATCGGGTTGATCATGTTGGGCGCAATGCTGTTCGTGATTTTCATCGGTTTCCCGATTTCCTTTACCCTGATTTTTCTGGGCTTTGTGTTCGGGATCTGGGGTGCGAATTTCAAATTGACCACGCTGTTGATGACGCTGAACACCAACTCAACCATGCTGAATGACCAGCTGATGGCCGTTCCGCTGTTTGTTTTAATGGGCATCGTGATGGAGGCCGCGGGCCTCATGGAACGGCTGTTTGCATCGATCCAGATGATCATGGCGCGTGTGCGGGGTGCGTTGTTTATCGCCGTTTTGATCGTGTCGACCATCTTTGCCGCTGCAACTGGTATTGTGGGCGCGTCGGTGACATTGCTGGGCATTATGGCCGGCGCCACGATGAGCCGGTCGGGCTATAACGTGCAACTGGCCGCGGGGACCATTACCGCCGGTGGCACCTTGGGCATTTTGATCCCGCCGTCGATCATGTTGATCGTGATGGGCCCCGTGCTTGAGGTATCGACGCTGGATCTGTTCCGCGGCGCCTTCATTCCCGGGGCGCTGCTGGCGTCGCTTTATCTGATCTATACACTGGGTCGGTGCTGGTTAAACCCTGAACTGGGCCCCATCCTGGCAAAAGAGGACCAACCGGACACATCCAAATACTATGGCGCCGAGGTTGCATTGATCTGCCTTGGCATCCTGACACTGTGCCGGATTTTCGGCCTGGGCGTCAGCGGTGCCTTTGCCGGCAGCGTGCCCTTTGCCGGATTGATCGTGATGATCATCGCAACCGCCATCGCCTATGCCGCGTTCCGCAGCTTAAAGGTATTGCAAATCGTCATGCCGATTGCCGTGTTGGTGCACATTTACATGGTGATGGTCAATTATGATGCGGCCACAGGCTTACCCATCTGGTCAATCGTGTTTGCCGCCTTTACGGTTTTGTTGGGCTATCTTAGCCGCGCAATCTATGCCGCGGATGCGGCCGATGAATTTTACTTCGCTGATCTGTGGACGGAATTCTTTGCCGGTTTGATGCCGCCCACCATTCTGATTTCCTTTGCCTTGGGGTCGATCCTGCTGGGTCTTGCCACCCCTGCCGAGGCGGCCGCCATGGGGGCATTTGGTGCGATCCTGTTGTCGCTGGGATATGGGAAATTCACCTTCCCCAGCTTTGCCGATAGCTTGATCAAGGCGTTGGAAATCACCGTTTTGATCATGTTCCTGGTCGCGGCGTCAAACTTCTTTGGGGCGCAGTTCAGCGCCTTGGGCACGCCCAAAATGATGACCGAATTGCTGTTGGGTCTGGATATGTCGCCCTATCTGATCCTGTTGCTGGTCATGGCATTGATATTCCTGCTGGGCTGGCCGTTGGAATGGGTGCCGATTGTCTTGATCGTTGTTCCCATCCTGCTGCCCACCGTCGAAGCGTTAGAGGTCTATGGCCTAAGCCGCTATGACATGATGGTCTGGTTCGGTATTCTGGTCGCCGTGAATTTGCAAACCGCATGGCTGTCGCCGCCTGTGGCACTGTCGGCCTATTTCCTGAAAGGCGTTGTGCCAAACTGGGATCTAAAGGACATCTATCTGGGTATGATGCAGTTCATGATGGTGCAATTGTTTGGATTGGCCCTGCTGTTCATGTTCCCGCAGCTGGTCCTGTGGCTGCCCGCCGTCATGTCAGGAAACTAGACCATGTCAGCAAAACGCAGCACTGTTTCCTATCTGAAATGGCCCATTTTGACCACTGTGATTGGCCTTGGCCTGTCGGGGTGGTTGGGCTGGGCCACCCTTGGCACCATGTCCGGCGTCATATCGTTCCTGGTTGTTGGAACGGTTCTGGCGGCGCTGGAAATTGCCCTATCCTTTGATAATGCCATCGTGAACGCCAACAAACTGGAAGAGATGACCCCCGTCTGGCGGCAGCGGTTTTTGACATGGGGCATTTTGATTGCCGTCTTTGGCATGCGCATCGTGTTTCCATTGATCATTGTGGCCGTCTTTGCATGGATCAATCCCTTTGCGGCGATGCATTTGGCGTTGTCCGATCCGGATGAATATTCGCGCATTATCGGTCAGGCCCATGGCCCCATTTCAGCCTTTGGCGGGACATTCCTGATGATGGTGGCGCTGAAATTCTTTATCGACGAAGATAAATCGATCGACTGGATCGGCGTGTTGGAAAAACAACTGCGCAAATGGGGATCCATTCGGGGGTTTGAAATTGCCTTTGTTTTGGCAATCGTCCTGATCATTTCCAAATTGATTCCCGCCGCCGATGTCGCCCCATTTTTGGCCTCGGCCGTTATGGGATTGCTGACCTTTACCTTGGTCGATGGTCTTGGCACCTATCTGGACAATATCGCAGGATCCACCGCCCAGGTTGGCGCCAAAGGCGGTTTAGGCGCGTTTTTGTACCTTGAGGTGCTGGATGCCAGTTTTTCCTTTGACGGGGTCATCGGGGCATTCGCCCTGACCACCAACATTTTGCTGATTGCGATCGGTTTGGGCATTGGCGCAATGTATGTGCGATCCATGACCATCATGCTGGTGGAAAAGGGTACGTTGGCCGAATTCCGGTATTTGGAACATGGGGCATTCTATTCCATTTTCGCACTGTCAATTGTGATGTTTTTGCAATCGCTGACACATGTGCATGAATTGATCACAGGCGGCATCGGCATGGCCCTGATCGGATTGTCATTCTACGCATCTGTTTTGTACCGCAAACGTGAACCTGATCGGGAATGATGCGCAAAATGGCCATTGCAATGTTGCGCACCATGAATAACATTTCCAGACACCATCGCATAAGAGCGCATTAAACGCGCCGCAACGCTTAGGGAGGCTTCATTGAATATTCAGCCAACTGTGGACACATCACCCAAAGTGTCAGACGAAATCCGCAAAACGACCTGCTATATGTGCGCCTGTCGGTGCGGGATCAATGTCCACCTTAAGGACGGCAAAGTGGCCTATATCGAGGGCAACCGCGACCACCCCGTGAACCAGGGCGTTCTGTGCGCCAAAGGGTCTGCAGGCATCATGCAGGTCACCGCCCCATCACGCCTGCGTGCGCCGTTGAAACGTGTGGGCGAACGTGGTTCTGGCGAATTTCAGGAAATTTCGTGGGACGAGGCGTTGCAGATTGCCACCGATTGGCTGCGCCCGCTGCGTGAAACAGCCCCCGAAAAACTGGCCTTTTTCACGGGGCGCGATCAATCACAATCCTTTACCGGATTATGGGCGCAAATGTTTGGAACCCCCAATTTCGCAGCACACGGCGGATTTTGCAGCGTGAACATGGCGACCGCCGGCATTTACACAATGGGCGGGGCATTTTGGGAATTTGGCCAACCCGATTGGGACCACACCAAATTGTTCATGCTGTTTGGCGTTGCCGAAGATCATGACAGCAACCCCATCAAAATGGGCATCGGCAAAATTAAGCAGCGCGGGGCACGCGTGATCGGGGTAAACCCCATCCGGTCCGGCTATAACGCGGTGGCGGATGATTGGGTGGGTATCACACCTGGAACCGACGGGCGGTTTATCCTGTCGTTGATTTATTGTTTGATCGAGGCGGGCAAAATCGATCTGACCTATCTGGCGCGGTTTACCAATGCGCCGGTTTTGGTGGATCCCGACACGGGATTGTTCCTGCGCGATGATTCGGGAAAACCGTTGATCGTGGACCGCACCACAAAAACCGTGGTGGCATTCGATCATCAGGGCGCTGACCCCGACATTCGGGGCATGCATAATGGTGCGGTCACAGTATTTACCAAAATGATCGAACATTTCCTGGTTCCCGAAAACGCGCCCGAGGCGGTGGCCGATATCTGTGGAATTTCCGCAAAACGCATCCGCACCTTGGCCGCCGAATTGGCGCATGTGGCCTTTGATCAGGAAATTCGCCTGCCCCGTAAATGGACGGATTTCCGCGGCCATGAATATGACGAAATGATTGGCCGCCCCGTATCCATCCACGCCATGCGCGGGATTTCGGCGCATGGTAACGGGTTTCAAACCTGTCGTGCGCTGCATGTGTTGCAGATCATTTTGGGCACCGTGGAAACACCCGGCGGGTTCCGGTTCAAACCGCCCTACCCAAAGCCATCCGAGATTCACCCTAAACCCCATGGTGATGCAACGCCCAATGCCCCGCTGAATGGCCCGCATTTGGGGTTCGTTCACGGGCCCGAGGATTTGTTGATCGACGACACCGGACACCCCAAACGCATTGACAAAGCGTTCACATGGGAAAACCCCATGTCGGCGCATGGTCTGATGCATATGGTCATTTCAAATGCCCATGCAGGCGATCCCTATAAAATTGGTACACTTTTCATGTATATGGCCAATATGAGCTGGAACAGTTCCATGAACACCAGTTCGGTGATGGATATGTTGACAGATCGCGACGAAAATGGCGACTATGTCATTCCGCGGATCATCTATTCCGATGCCTATAGTTCGGAAATGGTGGCCTATGCCGATCTGATCCTGCCCGACACCACCTATCTGGAACGCCACGACTGTATCAGTCTGCTTGATCGTCCCATCTGCGAAGCGGACGCGGCCGCCGATGCCATTCGCTGGCCCGTGATCGAACCCGACCGCGATGTCCGCGGGTTCCAATCGGTGTTGGTGGATCTGGGCGCGCGGTTGGGATTGCCAGGCTTTGTCAATGACGATGGCAGCGCAAAATATGCCGATTACGCGGATTACATGATCAACCATGAACGCAAACCCGGCATCGGCCCACTGGCCGGTTGGCGCAGCGACGATGACACAGGGCGTGGCCCCGTGAACCCAGAACAGATCAACAAATACATTGAAAACGGGGGCGTTTGGGTCAAACATATTCCTGAAACGGCGGGCTATTACAAACCGTGGAACATGGCCTATCAGGACTGGGCTGTGGAAACGGGCCTTTATGACAGTGCGCAGCCCTATCTGTTCCAGCTGTATGTCGAACCCTTGCAGAAATTCAAAAACGCAGCCATGGGCCACGGCGATCATCAGCCGCCTGATCACATGCGCGATCGTCTGAAACAGGTGATGCACCCCCTGCCCATTTGGTATCCAACGGCTACGGTCGAAAATGACCAGGACTATCCCTTGCACGCGCTGACACAACGTCCCATGGCGATGTATCACAGCTGGGGCAGCCAAAATGCGTGGTTGCGCCAAATCCATGGGATGAACCCGATGTATTTACCAACCAAGGTTATGCGCGATCATGGGTTGCGCGATGGCGATTGGGCCAAGGTCACATCGCCAAATGGGTCCATTGTGGTGCCCGTGGCAGAAATGGCGGCATTGAACGAAAAAACCATTTGGACATGGAACGCCATTGGCAAACGCAGTGGCGCATGGGCCCTAGACCCCAAAGCGCCTGAGGCAACCAAAGGGTTTTTGCTAAACCACCTGATTTCCGAACTGTTACCGGCCAAAGGCGATGGGATGCGCTGGTCCAATTCAGACCCCATCACCGGTCAGGCCGCATGGTTTGATTTGCGCGTCCGTATTGAAAAGGCACAGCCGCCGAAATCCAGCCAGCCCCAGTTTGGCACATTGAAATCACCCGTGGGCCAAGGCCCCAAAACCGTCACACGCAGCACCAAGGAGGGATCATGACCTGTCTGCCGAAAATGACCGACAAAAAACTTGGTCTTGTGATTGATTTGGACACCTGCGTGGGCTGCCATGCCTGCGTGGTGTCGTGCAAGGGATGGAACACGGAAAACTATGGCGCGCCTTTGGCCGATCAGGATGCCTATGGCGAAATGCCCGTGGGGACATTCTTGAACCGTGTCCACAGTTACGAAGTGCAGCCCGAAGATGGCCTAGCCCAGCTGGTTCATTTCCCCAAATCCTGTTTGCATTGCGATGACGCCCCATGCGTCACAGTTTGTCCCACAGGGGCCAGCTATAAACGGACCGAGGACGGGATCGTTTTGGTCAATGAAACCGATTGTATTGGCTGTGGCTTATGTGCCTGGGCCTGCCCCTATGGCGCGCGTGAATTGGACGGCGTGGAAAAGGTGATGAAAAAATGCACCCTTTGCGTTGATCGGATTTATAACGAAAACCTACCCCAAGAGGACCGCATCCCGGCCTGCGTGCGCACCTGCCCATCAGGCGCGCGCCATTTCGGCGATCTGGGGGACCCCAACAGTGACGTGTCAAAACTGGTCGCCGAACGGGGCGGCATGGATTTGATGCCCGAATTGGGAACCAAGCCGGTGAACAAATACCTGCCCCCGCGGCCCAAGGATCAGTTGTCATCGGACCAAACCCCCACCCAAAGTTTGCAAGCACAGGCCGACAATCCAGCCGGATTTTTTGCATGGCTTGATCGCACATTGGAGAAATTGTAATGCATCCAGCACCCTCAGTCATTTTGTTTACATCGCTTTCTGGTGTTGGCTTTGGCCTGTTGTTTTTTCTGGGGCTGGGTATGCCGGCGCCCTTGGGCCTGAATGCCTTCATTTTCTATGCAATCGCCTATGCCTTTGCCGTGGGGGGATTGTTGTTTTCCACATTCCACCTGGGCCATCCCGAACGCGCGATCAAGGCGTTCACGCAATGGCGATCCTCATGGCTTAGCCGCGAGGCATGGTTGTCTGTGCTTGCGCTTGGCATGACGGGACTGGGTGCGGTTGCACAGATATTCTTTGAAACCCGGTTAGCCGTGGTATCCTATGCGGGCGCTGCACTGTGTTTGTTAACGGTATTTTCGACGGCCATGATTTATCGGCAATTGGCCACTGTGCCTCGTTGGCACACACCGATGACACCCGTATTATTCCTGACCTACGCCGTTGCTGGCGGGGCGTTGCTGTCAGGTCAGGTGGGCATTGCACAACCGGTATTGGGTCTGTTGGGGGCATTGCAAATCTTTGCTTGGATCCAAGGTGATGGCGCATTCGCACGATCGGGCAGCACGCTGGCGACCGCGACCGGTTTGGGCACAAATGGATCCGTGCGTGCGTTTGAACCCCCACACACAGGCACCAATTACCTGTTGCAGGAATTTGTTTATCTCGTGGGGCGCAAACACGCCGCGAAACTGCGATTGATTGCGATCATATTGCTATCGGGTTTGCCAATTGTGTTGCTGGTTTTGCCGTTTAACCATATGTTTGCGGCCTTGGCCGTATTGACGCATGTGGCAGGTGTTCTGGTATCACGCTGGCTGTTCTTTGCCCAAGCGGAACATGTCGTTGGCCTATACTATGGCAAACGCGGGTAATCCCAAGATAGCAGAGGTTTGGCGCACCCAGTAGGATTCGAACCTACGACCTTCGCCTTCGGAGGGCGACACTCTATCCAGCTGAGCTATGGGTGCCTAGGGGTTCTATAGCCTGATCGCGGGGCAGTCGCAATCGGAAATCGCGGGAATTTACCCCAAAAGTTCATGCGCCAAATGCAGGGCATCGATAAATGTATCGATGTCCGATTTGGTGTTATACATCCCCATTGACGCGCGACAGGTGGCCGTTAATCCCAGATGATCCAGCAAGGGCCCCGCACAATGTTGGCCTGCGCGCACTGCGACACCGCGTTTGTCCAAAATGGTGGAAATGTCATGCGCATGCCCTGCCCCATCCAGGGTAAAGCTGAAAATTGCCCCTTTGTCCGCAGTGGTGCCTTGGACGGTGACAAAATTCAATCCACGCAATTTTTCAACCGTATAGTCGCGCAGACTGTTTTCATGGGCCGCGATGTTTTCCATGCCGATCTGCATCATATACTCCAAGGCCACCCCCAAACCGATGGTTTGGACGATACCGGGTGTGCCTGCCTCAAACATCATGGGCGCGTCGTTGTAAATGACAGTGTCTTTGTGGACCTCTTTGATCATATCGCCGCCGCCCACAAAGGGGATCATTTCCGCCTGACGATCAGGGTGGATATAAATCGCCCCCGATCCGGATGGACCATATAGTTTGTGGCCGGTGATCGCATAGAAATCGCAGCCAATATCGCGCACATTCACGGGACCATGCACCGCCGCCTGTGATCCATCCACCAAAACCGCAACACCGCGTTCGCGCGCGGCCGCACAAATGGATGTCACATCCACACGGCTGCCCAACACATTTGACATATGCGTCACAGCAATCAGTTTCGTTTTCGGGCCAATCGCATCAATCACGGCCTGCGGGTCCAGATGGCCGGTTTCATCGATATCGACCCATTTGATCACCACGCCCTGACGTTCGCGCAAAAAATGCCACGGCACGATATTGGCGTGATGTTCCATGACCGACAGGATGATTTCATCGCCCGCCTGCAAATTTGGCATGGCCCATCCATAGGCGACCGTATTGATCCCCATTGTGGACCCAGTGTTTAACACAATGTCATCGTCCTGCGCCGCGCCCAAAAACCGCGCGATAACCCCGCGCACGGATTCATATTTTTCGGTGGCCAGATTTGACAGGTAATGCAGGCCGCGATGCACGTTGGAATATTCCTGTGCATAGGCCTGGGTAATGGCGTCAATCACAACCTGGGGTTTTTGCGCCGATGCACCGTTGTCCAGATAAACCAACGGCTTGCCATTGACCTGGCGCGACAAAATCGGAAAATCAGCCCGTATTTTTTCGACATCAAACATCACGATACCCCCACAAACAGCATGGTTAACATGCCCAATGCCATAACAGCCACAAAGGATCCAACCATAACCGCAAAGATGGATTTTAGTATGCCATCAAACCCATGCGCCACGCGCACCATATTGAACAGAATCCAGAATGAATACCACAACACAACAAATTGCATCACAGCCGCCAGTGGTAACAGGACCACGGACAAAATGCCCATCACGCATTGCATCAGGAATTGCAACCATTGCTGCCACGCCATCACAATCATGATCTGGTCAAACCCACCCTGCCCACCGGCAATGCGGCCCACGGATTGAATGCCGATGGTGGATAAGACGGTGGCTGCAAAAATCATAACGGCCAATTGTATGGGGGATGTGACCAGCGGCATCCCCGGTTCCAATTCAACCATCGGTCCACCGCTTAGGTAAATGGCCACAACACTGAGGCAGACGGTAATCAGGAAAAACATAAAAATCGTCATGCGATCCAAGGACAGTGCCAACAACCGTTCCGCCGCCAACCGCGGCGCGAAAAAGGAAGTTTTCGTCAAGTTGATGATCATGTCCAACATGTTAATCCATTCCCTTGGTCGATCTGATCCCTGCAACACAGGTCCGCAGCACAACCAAAACCCACAAGAGGCCAATAATCTGTTTCTGTAAACTGGGGCCGATAAAGCCCGCCACCAATCCATGCAGCAATAACACCGGAACAGCAACCACAAGCGACCAAAAAACAATCACCCGCATTTGCGCCGCGGTCAGATGTTTCACAAATGGGCGCGTGATCCAGTACAGGATCAGCGCAAGGCAATAAAACATCAATGGGGCCATAAAGATCCATCCCATCAGCGCGCCGCCCATCAGTTGCTGTAAATCCAGCGATTCCAGATGCGCGCGCCGTGCCAGTTCGGGCAGTGCCGCAATAAACCCCGCGACACTGGCCCCCATGACCATGGCCAGAGTTTTGCGTTCAGCAATGCCAGCAGCCCACATTTGGCGAAACACCACCTGTGGGCTGCGATAACTGCGGGTGATCGATTGGATCAGGGGCATCAACGTCTATGGCGTGTCAGCCACCCCTGCAACCGTTCAACGATCATTTCGCCCAGGTCCCGGTCTTCGATTTCGTCAACCGCCTCGCCCAGGAATGCAAGGGTCAGCAGATCGGTCGCCTCGCCCTGTGGAACACCGCGCGAGCGTAGGTAATACAGCGCCTCTTCGTCGATGGCACCCGATGTGGATCCATGCGAACAGGCCACGTCATCGGCATAGATTTCCAATTCCGGTTTGGCCAAAAACTGGCTATCGTCATCTAACAGCAGTGATTGACTGATTTGATAACCATCGGTTTTCTGTGCATCGGGTTTTACCAAAATTTTGCCCTGAAACACGCCTGTGGCCCCGTTACGCAGCACTTTCTTAAACACCTGACGGCTTTCGCAATTGACGGCATCATGGGTGATGAACACGGTGTCATCATGATGGAAATCGCCATCCCCCACGCAGGCCCCGGCAACGTGGGCTACGCCTTCGTCACCGTTTAGCCAAACGATACATTCATTCCGCGTCAAAACGCCATTGGCCGTCAGGGTAAATGTTTTGAACGTGCTTTCGGCACCCAGTTCGGCAAACATATGTGTGACCGCGCGGCGTTCATGATCGCGACCTTGGGTGCGGATGTGGTTCAGCGCGGCCCCGTCTGCGACAAAAGCCTCAAGCACTTTGTTAAAGCGCGCGGCCGCAGGTCCGTTTTCCAGGATGGTCAGCGATGCACCGGCCTCTAGTTTCACGACATGATGCAGTATCGCGTCCGAATTCACCGCGCTGTGTTCATAGATCAAATTCACCGGTTTACTGACGGCACCTGTGACATGGATCAAAACCCCATCCGTGGCAAAGGCCGTGTTCAACGCCGCCAAGGGACGTTGCACAGGTGATTGGCCTTTGGCCTCAAGCGTGCCATAGGCATCCTTGGCCCAGTGCAGATCTAGGTTTGCCACATCGGCCAGACGGTCAATCGTCAGATGTTCGCCGGACAAATCATCAGACCGATCCGCATCAAACACACCATCCACAAACACAATTTTCAACCGATCGACACCGTCGAACATGGCAGGTTCTTGCGGGTCGAACAACGCGGCCTGCGGGACCTCTGCGCTGATCAGGGTTTCGGGGTTGGTATATTTCCAATATTCATCGCGACGACCGGGCAATCCCATGGCCTGTACCCGCGCCAAGGCATCTGCGCGACACTCGGCGGGCCAACCCCCTTGCGGCAGGTCCATCCCCGCAAGACGCGCATCTGTTGCGTCGATCTTTGCCTGTGGTAATGCCATTACACTGCCTCCGCCAAGATGTCAGCATATCCGTTTTGTTCCACCTCAAGCGCCAATTCAGGGCCACCGGTTTTGACGATACGGCCGTTGGCCATGATGTGAACCACATCGGGTTTGATATGATCCAACAAACGCTGATAGTGGGTGATCACCAAAAACGCACGGCCCTCGGAGCGCAGGGCATTCACGCCTTCGGATACCAATTTCATGGCATCGACGTCCAGACCACTGTCGGTTTCGTCTAGGATACACATCTTGGGTTCCAACATCGCCATTTGCAGGATTTCATTGCGTTTCTTTTCGCCACCAGAAAACCCAACGTTGACAGGGCGTTTTAGCATATCAGCGTCAATTTTCAGCGTTTTGGCGCGTTCGCGAACAACTTTTAGGAATTCGGCGGCGCTCATTTCCTCTTCGCCGCGGGCCTTGCGCTGTGCGTTTACGGCAGTGCGCAGGAATGTCATATTGCCCACGCCGGGGATTTCCACCGGGTATTGAAATGCCAAAAACAGACCCGCTGCCGCGCGCTCTTCTGGTTCCATGTCCAGAATATCTTCGCCGTCCAAGCTGGCGGCACCCTCTGTGACCTCATAGCCGTCTTTGCCGGACAGAACATAGGACAGGGTTGATTTACCCGATCCGTTCGGCCCCATGATCGCATGCACTTTGCCGGCCTCGACGGTCAGATCAACACCTTTCAGGATCTGCTTGTCTTCTTCTTCCAGTTTGACGTGTAGATTTTTGATTTCCAACATTTTTTCAATTCCTGTCTTGCGCCAGATGCGCCGATTTATTCGATAATGACGGCGGTGCCGCTGATGGACACCATCAGCATGCTTTCGCCCACAACTTCGTAATCCAGATCAACCCCAACGATGGCGTTTGCCCCAAGGGCCAAGGCTTCGTCCTTGATTTCGGCCATTGCTGTTTGGCGGGCATCGACTAGCTTGCTTTCATAGGCGCCAGACCGGCCGCCAATGATATCGGTGACGCTGGCGAAAATATCGCGCACAAAGTTTGCACCCATGATCGCTTCGCCCACGACCACACCTTTGTAATCGACGATTTTGCGACCCTCGATGGTGGGGGTCGTTGTGATGATCATGCCTTGTGATTTATCCCAAACCATTAGCCCACGGACCCCTCAAGTGAAATGGCAACCAGCTGCTGCGCCTCCATCGCGAATTCCATGGGCAGCGCTTGCAGCACGTCTTTGCAGAACCCGTTCACGACCAGTGCGACCGCCTCTTCTTCGTCCATGCCACGTTGGCGGCAATAGAACAGTTGTTCGTCATCCACCTTGGATGTCGTTGCCTCATGCTCAACACGGGATGAGTTGTTTTTCACCTCGATATAGGGCACCGTATGCGCCCCGCATTTGTCCCCGATCAACAGACTGTCACACTGGGTGTAATTGCGGCTGTTTTTCGCCTTGGGGTGCATGGACACCAACCCGCGATAGGTGTTTTGCGCAACGCCTGCGCTGATGCCCTTGGACACGATGCGCGATTTGGTGTTTTTGCCCAAATGTACCATTTTCGTGCCTGTGTCGGCCTGTTGGTGGTTGTTGGCAATCGCAATCGAATAAAATTCGCCCTGGCTTTCGTTGCCGCGCAGAATGCAGGACGGGTATTTCCACGTCACGGCCGATCCTGTTTCCACTTGGGTCCACATCACTTTAGATCGATCCCCACGGCAATCGGCCCGTTTGGTCACAAAGTTGTAAATGCCGCCCTTGCCGTTTTCATCCCCTGGGAACCAGTTTTGGACTGTCGAGTATTTGACCTCGGCGTCCTCTTCGACGATGATTTCGACGACGGCTGCATGCAGCTGCGCGGTGTCGCGTTGGGGCGCTGTGCAGCCTTCTAGATAGGACACATAGCTGCCCTTGTCCGCGATGATCAATGTGCGTTCAAATTGGCCTGTGTTTTCCGCATTGATGCGGAAATATGTCGACAATTCCATCGGGCAACGGGTGTTTGGCGGAATGTAGACAAAGGATCCATCCGAAAACACAGCACTGTTCAGCGTGGCGTAATAATTGTCCGATACGGGCACAACGGATCCAAGGTATTTTTTCACCAATTCGGGATGTTCGCGGATCGCCTCGGAAATGGAACAGAAAATCACGCCCGCTTTCTTCAGCTCTTCTTGGAACGTTGTCCCGACGGACACACTGTCGAACACCGCATCAACGGCCACTTTGCGGCCCTCGGCGGGCATATCCTCGGCCCCTTCGACGCCCGCTAGGATCATCTGTTCCTTTAACGGGATGCCCAGTTTTTCATAGGTTGCCAACAATTTTGGATCGACTTCGTCCAAGGATTTGGGTTTTTCCACCATAGATTTGGGGCGGGCATAATAATACTGGTCCTGAAAATCAATTTCAGGATAGTTGACCATCGCCCATTTGGGTTCGGTCATTTTTTCCCAACGCTCGAATGCGGACAAACGCCATTCGGTCATCCATTCGGGTTCGTTGTTTTTTTCAGAAATCAAACGGACAATATCAGGGTTCACGCCCTTGGGCGCATATTCCATTTCGATTTCGGTTTCCCACCCGTATTTATAGGTGCTGACTTCGCGCACGGCATCAACAGTTTCCTGATCGACACCTTCTTTGACTTCGACGTTATCCAATGCTGCCATTTCTGGCCTCCTATCGGTTATTTCCCCAATGCCTTGCGGCGAATTTTGTGTAATGCGCGCCCCAGGCATCGCAAAACGATTGAATGTCTTGTTCGGTTGTATCGGGCCCCAAACTGACCCGCACCGCACAAGTGGCCATGTCATCGTCATAGCCCATAGCCTTTAACACTTTGCTGGCTTTGACCTTGCCGCTTGAGCAAGCAGACCCAGCAGATACAGCGAACCCAGACAGGTCCATTTGCATCACTTGCGTCTCGCCTTTCCAGCCGGGTGTCACGAAGTAGGACGTGTTCGGCAGGCGTGGCGCGTCTTTCCCGACAAAAATAGTTTTATTTGACGATTGTGCAATGGTGTTTTCTAGAATGTTTCTAAGTTTTTCGACATTTTGCCAAACACCCTGTTCCAGATCCTGTTGTGCGGCCTGTGCTGCGGCGCCAAATCCGGCGATACCGATGATATTTTCGGTCCCCGACCGGCGGCCCATTTCCTGCCCGCCGCCGCGAATGCGCGCCGCAATATCAATGCCGCGTTTGATCACCAATGCACCAATACCCTTGGGTCCGCCCAGTTTATGCGCCGAAATAATGGCCATATCCGCCCCCGACCAATTAAAGGCCAGCGGGATTTTGCCAAAGGCTTGGGTCATGTCACACAACAACAGGCCCTGCGGTATGGTCTGCAAAATGCCGGTTTCGGAATTGGCCAACTGAACAACGGACCGCGCCGGATCATCGGTGGTCACAACGCCCTGACCCGATGTCGGCAAACTGGGGTCACACCACGCCTGTACCGCGTCATGTTCCACGCCCGAACATCGCGCGTCCCGCCCCTCAAGCGCCAGTGCGGCCGCTTCGCTGGCGGAAGATGTGAAAATAATATCTGCGCCTTCGCAGCCAAAGGCCTGGGCAATCTGACCGCGCGCGCGTTCCATGATGCCCTTGGCGGCGCGCCCCTCGGCATGGACGGAGGACGGGTTGCCCACCACATCCATCGCCGCGATCATGGCATCGCGCGCCGCATCCCGCAGGGGGGTTGTGGCGTTGTAATCCAGATATACCCGCGATCCCGCCATTCCCTATTCATCCACCACGGAAAACAGGCTGGGCACCGCTGGACAGGGGGCCATCGCGTTTTCGACAACATCCGACAACCGGGCCTGATGCAAAAACACATAGACGTTGGCAGACAGGCTTTCCCACAGACGGTTCGACAGGGATTGCGCCTTGGACCCCGACACTGCACCGCTGGCGCCCGCCCCTTTGTGCATCGCATCCAGGGTTTCATCAACGGCCGACAAAATATCGACGACGCGAATGTCTGACGCATGACGCGCCAAACGGTATCCGCCGCCCGGCCCACGCACCGATTCGACCAAATTCGCGCGGCGCAGTTTCACAAACAGCTGTTCCAGATAGGCCAATGAAATATCCTGACGCCGCGATATATCGGCAAGCGTCACCAAATGATCGGCCCCCTGCAGCGCCATATCAACCAATGCGATCATCGCGTATCGCCCTTTGGTGCTCAGTTTCATATGCTTTTTCCCGCAAATTCATTGACGCGACGCCAAACAGACCTTATGTGATCAGCAACTGCACACAGGACCCGTTGTTTAGAACCTTTCTAAGAAAACCGAGTCATTTTGTCAAGAATGCACATCCTTTGAGGAGAGACAATTAAATATGCCCGAGGTCATTTTTCCAGGTCCCGAAGGACGCCTAGAAGGTCGATACCACCCCCAAAAAGACCGCGACGCCCCAATCGCAATCGTTTTGCATCCGCATCCGCAATTTGGCGGCACGATGAACAACAAGGTTGTCTATAACCTGCATTACGCATTCTATAACATGGGCTTTACCGTGTTGCGGTTCAATTTCCGGGGTGTGGGCCGGTCACAGGGCGAATACGATCAAGGCATCGGCGAATTGTCTGATGCGGCCTCGGCCTTGGATTATTTGCAATCGATGAACAACAATTCGAAACACTGCTGGGTCGCAGGGTTTAGTTTTGGGGCCTGGATTGGCATGCAACTGTTGATGCGCCGGCCAGAGATTACCGGATTTATTTCCGTGGCGCCGCCTGCAAATATGTATGATTTTTCATTCCTTGCCCCCTGCCCGTCGTCTGGGTTGATTATCAACGGAACGAATGACCGCATCGCGCCCCCTGCCGACACCGAAAGCCTGGTTGGCAAGTTGCAAGAACAAAAAGGCATCACAATCACGCATACCCAACTTGAGGGTGCGGGCCATTTCTTTGAAGAGCCGCACATGGACCCGATGATCGGCCATGTGACCGATTATGTGAAACGCCGTTTGACAGAGAATTCACGCTGATATGGGTGTTGTAGACGATCTGGCGGATGCCCTGGCCAAGGATGCCATCGAGGTTGCCAATAAAATCGGCAATGACGATGTTATTTATGAAACAGCAAAGATTCTGTCGGCCACATCCGCCACAATGCAAGAGGCCTATATGACATCCATTCGTGTGCGCCTGGCCGAACGGCGTGCACGGATTTTTTTGGCGGAACAGGTGCAGACTGTTATGCCTTCGTCCGATACGGGTGGCGCCTAGGTCAATTTCGCCAATTGCGCGGCGCCGCATCACGGATCATCCGATTTCGTCCCCGTAATCATTCCGTAAAACTGATCGCCGGAAAACCCACCGGCGATATATGCGCCATGGGTCAAGGGATCGCCAGAAAATACCCCCCCCTGCAGGTTGGCCCAGGACTGGCGATATCCCACACGTCCGGTAAATTCACCGGTGATCTCCAAATCCGCAAATATGTCGACCCCCAATTCCGGGATCCCGCCCAACACGCGGGGCACATCCCAATTGGTGTTGACCGTTAATGTGACCGGATGCGTCAGCGATGATTGCCCGGACATGATCTGAATTTGCGCCTGATATGCAACGGGGCGATTGCCAAATCCATCGGACAACGCGCCTGCAACACCATGGAACCCGATCCCCTGATCTTGCCCCGCGACAACAAAATAATCGGGGTGTCGTGTCATCACATAAGACAGAGTTGGCCCAGATGTTTTGGCGTCATCCCCCTGCCAATCGGGCGTGCCCAAATCAATCATACCCAATGGGCCTAGAACCTGAACCCCTGCCCCATCAACCACCACCGTGTCGGAATGATACTGCACCATGGCGTCGCCGGCGGCGCCAGAGGTCGCCCCACCGCCACAGCCCTGCAGGCCAATCGCCGCAAGAATTGTAAAAACACACCGTATCATCATAAAAAATCGTTAACGCAGAAATGGTTAACAACTTCTTAAAATGGCTTAGGCTTTCTTTTTCTTGTTTGCGGCGATCACCTTTTCGGCCAGATCGCGCGCGATTGAAAATGCGCCCTTGATTTTGTCGCTGTCCTTGGTCCAATCGCGACGGATCACAATTTTATTGTCCTTAATCTTGGCCAGACCTTTTTGATCGGTGATAAATTCGACCAATCCTTGGGGGGATGCAAATTTGTCGTTATGGAATTGAATGGTTGCCCCCTTGGGGCCGCCGTCCAATTTTGCGATGCCTGCTTTCTTACACATGGCTTTGATACGCACGATCAACATCAGTGTGTTGACCTCTTTGGGCAGTTTGCCAAAACGGTCGATCAGCTCGGCGGCGAACCCCTCTAATTCGACCTTGGTCGATAATTGGGACAACCTGCGATACAGCCCCAAACGCACATCCAGATCCGGCACATAATCTTCGGGGATCAGGACCGAAACACCCAAATTGATCTGTGGGGCCCATTGGTCATCATCCATCACGCCCTCGGCCTGACCGGATTTGATCTTGGCAATCGCCTCTTCTAACATGGATTGATAGAGTTCATAGCCCACATCGCGCATATGGCCGGACTGTTCTTCGCCCAGCATATTGCCTGCGCCGCGGATATCCAAATCCTGGCTGGCCAGCGTAAAGCCCGCGCCAAGCGTGTCCAAGCTGCTCAGAACGCGCAGACGTTTTTGCGCCGTGACGGTCAGTTTGGCATTCGGTTTGGTCGTCAGATAGGCATAGGCCCGGGTTTTTGACCGCCCCACACGCCCGCGAATTTGATAGAGCTGAGACAGGCCAAACATATCGGCCCGATGGATTACAATCGTGTTGGCGGTGGGAATATCCAATCCAGATTCCACAATCGTTGTTGCCAACAGAACATCGAATTTGCCGTCATAAAACGCATTCATCCGATCATCCAATTCCCCAGCGGCCATCTGCCCATGTGCCACGACATAGGTCAACTCTGGGCATTGGTCGCGCAAAAACTGTTCGATTTCGGGCAAATCCGAAATGCGGGGCACAACATAAAACGACTGTCCCCCGCGGTAATGTTCGCGCAACAATCCTTCGCGAATGGTGATGGCGTCGAATTCACTGACAAAGGTGCGGATCGCCAAACGATCCACGGGCGGCGTGCCGATGATCGACAAATCGCGCACCCCGGACAATGACAGTTGCAAGGTGCGCGGAATGGGCGTGGCCGTCAGGGTCAAAACGTGAATGTCGGACCGCATCTGTTTCAGGCGTTCTTTGTGCTGTACGCCGAAATGCTGTTCTTCGTCGATGATCAACAAACCCAAGGATTTGATATTGACGGATTTGGCCAAAACCGCATGGGTGCCGATAACGATATCAACGGTGCCATCGGCCAACCCTTTGCGGGTTTGCTCGGCCTCTTTTGCACTAACAAAGCGGGACAGTTGTCTGATATTTAACGGAAAACCGCGGAAACGATCGGCGAAATTCTTGGCGTGTTGGCGCGCCAATAGCGTCGTTGGGGCGATGACGGCCACCTGCAGACCGGACATCGCGGCCGCAAAGGCTGCGCGCATGGCAACTTCGGTTTTGCCAAACCCCACGTCGCCACAGACCAGCCGGTCCATTGGCGTGCCCGCGTCCAGATCGTCAATCACATCGGCAATGGCAGACAATTGATCATCCGTTTCCTGATAGGGAAAGCGGGCGCAAAACGCGTCCCACATCCCCTCGGGCGGGTTCAAAACCGGCGCTTTGCGCAGGGCGCGTTCGGCGGCAACACGGATTAACCGTTCGGCCATTTCACGAATGCGCTGTTTCAGTTGCGCCTTTTTGGCCTGCCATGCGCCGCCGCCCAAGCGATCCAACAGACCTTCGTCGTGACCATAGCGCGACAACAGTTCGATATTTTCCACTGGCAAATACAGACGTGATTTTTCCGCGTATTCCAGCAACAAACATTCATGCGCGGCGCCTGCAGCGGTGATCACCTCAAGCCCGTGATAGCGCCCGATCCCATGATCCACATGGACCACCAAATCCCCCGGTGACAGGCTTTGTGCTTCGGTCAGGAAATTGTCGGCCTTGCGTTTTTTGGATCGCTGCCGGATTAACCGGTCGCCCAAAACATCCTGTTCGGAAATCACCGTCATATCGGGCGTTTCAAACCCGTGTTCCAGCGCCCAGACCGCCAGATACAGTCCCGATTTTCCAATGCGGGTCCCATCGGTGATGTGGATGGTTTCGGCCAATCCCTCATCCTCGATCAATCCGGACAGACGTTCACGCGCCCCTTGGGAATAGCTTGCGACAACCACGGGGCCATGGGGCAATTTTTTACGGATGTGATCTGCCAGGGCCGCAAACAGGCTGATGGTTTCTTGTTGCCGTTCGGGGGCAAAATTCCGCCCCGTACGTGCGCCCGCGTCAATCGCACCCGGTCCGCTGGCCTGGGGCAAGGGATTAAATTGCAAAACCCTGTGATCCGATATGGCCTGCGTCCAGCTGTCGTCATCCAAATACAACGCCGCCGGCGGGATGGGTTTGTATACCGTATCAATTCGGTTTTTCTGCCCCATCGCAATTTTGCGCGTTTCATATTGGTCGACAATCCCGTCCCACCGCGACAATCGCATGGGCGTCAGTTGATCATCCAACGTAACCGAGGCCTGCGGAACATAGTCAAACAGCGTTTCTAGTTTTTCGTGAAAAAACGGCAACCAATGTTCGACGCCCTGGTGTTTGCGGCCTGCGCTGACGGCCTCATACAATGGGTCGTCGGTCCGCGCGGCGCCAAATTCGATGCGGTAATTCTGGCGAAACCGTGTGATGGCGGGGTCGTCCAAGATTACCTCGGATACGGGGGCGAATTCGACGGTTTTCAAAACATCGCTGGATCGTTGCGTATCAGGATCAAACCGCCGCGCCCCATCTAAAACGTCCCCGAAAAAATCCAATCGCACGGGGCCACCGAGACCGGGCGGAAAAATATCGATGATGCCGCCACGAATGGCATAATCCCCCGGCTCCATCACTGTGGGGGATTGCGAAAACCCCATGCGCACCAGAAACTGACGCAGTTCAGTTTCATTCACACGCTGCCCGACACTGGCACGAAATGATGCGCCCTGAATAACGGACCGTGCCGGGATCCGCTGCATCGCTGCATTCAGGGTCGTCAAAATGACACAAGTTTTGGGCATATCATGCACCAAGGCAGCCAATGTCGCCATGCGCGTTGCCGAAATTTCCGCATTGGGCGACACGCGGTCATAGGGCAAACAATCCCACGCAGGAAAGGTAAACACAGGCACATCCGGGGCAAAAAACTCCAACGCCTCGGCCATAGCCGCCAGCCGTTTGTCATCGCGCGCGATATGCAGCACAGCCTGGCCATTTTTGGCCAGTTCCGACAGCAAAAATTTTGCGTCATACCCCTCGGGGACGCCGCCCACGCGAATGATCTGTCCCATTTGATAATGTCCCTAGGTTACGGCAGGATGCTGACTGACAAAATGCCAGAGTTGACCATATTGACCCACATTCCCCAAAACGTTGTCAGGAATATCGACGCCGCGGCCAACAGCATTGTGTACAGGCGGAACCGATACATGACCCGATACAGATCGTCAAATTTAGGGTTCGTTTTCGTTATTATGCGCGCAAATTGATAGCGAATGACAGCCACACCAGACAGCGGAACCAGCAGGAAAAACAGCGCCTGCAAAATTTCGCTTTGGTAATAGAACGCCAAAACACCCCAAGTCGTTACCAAAAACGAAGCCGAGGCCGCAAAGGCAACCCAGGATGCGCCCTGGTACATTTTCAGGGTTAGGTTCGCGTTTTCCGGAACCAGCTGTTCCAGATAATACCGCATATAATCATCCCCGCGCCGCGCCAAAATCCAATAATAAAACGGCACCCCCATCGTGCGATGGGTGGCTGCGGTCCAGACGACCAAAACCCCAAGCCAATACCAGATGCTGCTAAACGATGAAAATTCGATGTAATCCAAGGGTGTGCCTATTATTCAGGTGAGAGGCAACATAAACCCTTGGCCGCGAATGACAATAGCCAAGCGTGCATGCTCTCTTGCTCATGTCAAAAAAAACTGCCACCTTAGCGAAAATTTGATAGATGAGGCACGACAATGACCAATCCGATCCAAGGCCCTTTTCCCTATACCCGATTTCGCCGCGTGCGGAAATCTGCAGCGACCCGCGCCTTGGTTCGCGAAACACGGCTAAGTGTTGGTGACCTGATTTGGCCGGTCTTTGTTTGTGATGGCGACGGCGTGGAACAGCCTGTTGCATCGATGCCCGGGGTCATGCGCCGCAGTGTCGACAAAATCGTCGAGGCCGCCAGCCAGGCGTTTGATTTGGGGATCCCCGCGATTTGCCTGTTCCCCTATACTGATCCATCGCTGAAAACCGCCGATTGCGCCGAGGCATGGAACCCCGACAACCTGTCCAACCGCGCCACCCGCGCCATTAAACAGGCTGTGCCAGGCATTGCCATCATGACCGATGTGGCCCTAGACCCCTATAACATCAACGGCCATGACGGGTTCGTCGTAGACGGCGAAATCCTGAATGACGAAACGATCGAGGCCCTGGTTAAACAAGCCCTATCCCAAGCCGAGGCTGGCGCGGATATTATCGGCCCGTCCGACATGATGGACGGCCGCATCGGCGCATTGCGCGAGGCGTTGGAAACCGAAGGTCACACAAACGTCTGCCTGATGTCCTATGCCGCCAAATACGCCAGTGGATTTTATGGGCCATTTCGCGATGCCGTTGGGGCCAGCGGCGCCTTAAAGGGTGATAAAACCACCTATCAAATGGACCCCGCCAACAGCGACGAAGCCCTGCGTTTGGTGGCCCGCGACCTAGAAGAAGGCGCAGACATGGTCATGGTCAAACCCGGCATGCCCTATCTGGATATCTGTCGCCGCGTCAAAGACAGCTTTGGCGCGCCCACCTATGCCTATCAGGTGTCAGGCGAATATGCCATGCTGCAGGCGGCGTTCCAAAACGGATGGCTGGACGCGGACAAAGTGATGATGGAAAGCCTGCTGACATTCAAACGCGCAGGATGTGACGGTATTTTGACCTATTTCGCGCCCGAGGCTGCGCGAAAACTGGCCAAATCCTGACAATCTGCCTGACAATCTGGATGACAAGGCCGGACGAACAGGTTAATATAGCGCGCAGAAAACATAACATAAAATCGAGCGTAAAAATGACAATTTTTTCACGACGCGGCGCAATGGCGCTGATGATGGTTGCAGGTCTGGGTGCCTGTACGAACGGCATTGGCAACGGATATCCCGGCAGTTCTGCTGATAAAATCGATGCACGCGTGGCACGCACCATCGATCGCATGCATCAGGAATTTCCGACAACGCGGGAATTGACAGAAAAATCCGCCGGCATGCTGGTCATGCCCCTGATCACCGAGGCAAGCCTTGGCTATGGCGGCGGCTATGGTCGTGGGGCGCTGGTTATAAATGGCGAAATCGTGGATTATTATTCGACAACCTTTGCATCCGTCGGGCTGCAAATTGGGGCGCAGCAATATGCACATACCCTGTTTTTCATGACCCAAGAGGCGCTTGAGGAATTCAGATCATCCCAAGGATGGGCCGCGGGTGGCGATATTGAATATGCCCTGCCCTCGGGTGGCGAGGCGATGCGCGCTGAAACCACAACCGCGCTGAGCGAAGTGGTCGCCTACGTCTTTGGTCAGGCTGGCATTAAATTTGGCGCATCGCTTGAGGGCGCGAAATATACGCGGATTATTCCCTAACCATCGGCAATCGGCCAGAGATCGAAACATGGGGTATTCGGGACCAACCGATGCCCCATTTTTTTATCAATTTGGCGCGGGAAAACCGCCAAACTTGACCGAAACGGGCAACCAAGCATTGCACCCAACATCAATGGTCTGCTATAATTCAGACCAACAAGATATAGAATAAACTGATGCGAGCAACTGACAGTGACAGACACGCCTGAAACACCCGAAACGGACGACGAAAACCGCCCCGAACGTATGACATTTGACGGCCCGTCGGTATCCATCACGGATGAATTGAAAACCGCCTATCTTGACTACGCGATGAGCGTGATCGTCAGCCGCGCGATCCCCGATCTGCGCGATGGTCTGAAACCGGTGCACCGCCGCATTTTGTATGCGATGCATGAAACGGGCAATACGGCCGATAAATCCTATCGCAAATCGGCGCGTCCTGTGGGCGATGTTATGGGTAAATATCACCCCCATGGCGACAGTGCGATTTACGATGCTTTAGTCCGCATGGCCCAGGATTTTTCGATGTCTTTGCCGTTACTGGATGGTCAAGGCAACTTTGGGTCCATGGACGGCGACAACCCCGCCGCCATGCGATACACCGAGGTACGGATGGACAAACCGGCCGCATTTTTGTTGGCCGACATTGACAAAGATACCGTTAATTTTCAGGACAACTATGACGGCAAAGACCGTGAACCATCCGTTTTGCCGGCGCGGTTTCCAAATATGTTGGTCAATGGTGCAGGCGGTATCGCGGTCGGTATGGCCACCAATATCCCGCCCCATAACCTGGGCGAGGTGATCGATGCGACATTGGCCCTGATCGACGATCCTGATCTGGATGCAGAACAGCTGATCCAATATGTCCCTGCCCCCGATTTCCCTACAGGTGGCGTTATTCTGGGCCGCTCTGGCGCACGCAAGGCCTATACCGAGGGCCGCGGCAGCGTCATTATCCGCGCCAAAACCCGCGTCGAGGAAATTCGCAAAGATCGCTATGCCATTGTGATCGACGAAATCCCCTATCAGGTGAACAAAGCGTCGATGATCGAAAAAATCGCAGAGCAAGTCCGCGAGAAAAAGATCGACGGCATCGCCCATGTGCAGGACGAATCTGACCGTAACGGTGTGCGCGTTGTTGTCGAATTGAAACGTGATGCCACGGCCGAGGTGGTGTTAAACCAGCTCTATCGTTTTACGCCGATGCAGACATCCTTTGGCTGTAACATGCTGGCGCTGAATGGGGGCCGCCCGGAACAGCTGACATTGCGCACGTTCCTGACCAATTTCATCGATTTCCGCGAAGAAGTCGTCGCGCGCCGCACCGCCTTTGAATTGCGCAAAGCACGCGAACGCAGCCATATTTTATGTGGTTTGGCTGTGGCCGTGTCCAACGTTGACGAAGTGGTCGCCACAATCCGCAGTTCATCCGATGCCGCTGAGGCGCGCGAAAAATTGATGACCCGCGCATGGCCCGCCCATGAGATTGCCGAATACATCCGCCTGATTGATGATCCTACCCATACTGTAAATGACGATGGCACCTATCATTTGTCCGAAACCCAAGCGCGCGCGATTTTGGAATTGCGCCTGCAACGCCTGACGCAACTGGGCGTGAAAGAGGTGACAGACGAATTACAAGAATTGGCCGCCAAGATCCGCGAATATCTGGATATTTTGGCATCGCGCGAACGGATTTTGGATATCATCCGCACCGAATTGCACGAAGTAAAAGACCAATTTGCCGTCCCCCGCCGCACCGAAATCGTCGACTGGGCGGGCGATATGGACGACGAGGATCTGATCGAACGCGAAGATATGGTCGTGACCATTACCTCGGGTGGGTATATCAAACGCACACCTTTGGCCGATTTCCGCGCCCAGCGTCGTGGTGGCAAAGGTCTGTCCGGCATGCAAACCAAAGACGAAGACGTGGTGACCACCCTGTTCGTGGCCAATACGCATACGCAATTGCTGTTCTTTACCACCGACGGCATGGCCTATAAACTGAAAACATGGCGCCTGCCCCAGGGCGGCCGCACCGCCAAGGGCAAGGCGATTGTAAATATCCTGCCCATTCCAACCGGTGTTTCGATCGCGGCAATTATGCCCGTTGATGTCCCCGAGGATGATTGGGACAACCTTCAAATTATCTTTGCCACGTCCCAGGGGGATGTGCGCCGCAACGCCCTGTCCGATTTCACCAATGTTCGCTCAAACGGTAAAATTGCGATGGATCTGCCCGAGGGTGTGGAATTGGTCAACGCCCGTATCGCGGGCGAAGATGACGATGTCATGTTGTTCACGAATTCGGGCCGTGCGATCCGGTTTTCAACCACGGATGTACGGGTGTTCAAGGGGCGTAAATCGACCGGTGTGCGCGGCATTCGGTTGAACGGCGATGACCGCGTTGTATCGATGTCGATCATTCGCCATTTTGACGCAACTGCCGACGAACGCGCCGCCTATCTGAAAATGCGCCGTGCGATGGCGGGTGTTGCCGATGATGACACAATCCCCGTGGACGAAGATGGCGGAAACGCAAATACACAGATCAGCACCGAACGCTATGCCGAAATGTCAGCTGCGGAAAATCTGATCCTGACGATCACCGCTGGCGGATCGGGCAAACTGTCGTCCAGCCACGACTACCCCGTGCGCGGGCGTGGCGGTATGGGTGTGACCGCGATGGACAAGGCGATGCGTGGCGGCGATATTGTGGCGTCCTTCCCTGTCGAGCTGTCCGACCAGATTATGTTGGCCACATCCAAGGGGCAATCGATCCGCGTGCCTGTCGACGGCATTTCGTTCCGATCCCGCAGTGCGGGCGGCGTGCGTGTGTTCAACACAGGCGCAGGCGAGGAGGTGGTGTCCGTGGCCTGGATCGCAGATCAGGGTGACGATGACGACACCCAAGGCGACACCCAAGACGGGGACCAAGGCGGTGAGGGGAACGCACCGCAAACGGATTAATCCACGATCCGTTTTGACCCAAACTATCCCAAAATATATCGTAAGCCATTCGTCTGAATGGCTTACTTTCTTTTTACCAACAGGCAATACTTTGGTCGTATCACGCAAACTTATATCAGATGCGCCATCCATGCATCTGAAGGCCACGAGACCAAAATGCAAAACTGGGATGATCTGAAATTTTGTTTGGCGCTAGACCGCTATAACACGATGACGGCCGCGGCCAAGGCCTTGGGCACGAACGTGGCCACAGTATCACGCCGCACTGAACGGATGACCGAACAGGCAGGCCAGCCCCTGTTTGTACGCGATCAAACCCAGTGGGTTGCCACGGACCTGGGCAAGCGATTGGCCAATCTGGCGGGACATTTGGAAACGGGCATTCAATCTTGGACCCCGGGCCATTGCCAAAATCTGATGCCCCAAAAATTGCGCATCAGCCTGCCCGATATGCTGGCCTGTGTGGTGTTCAAACGGGATATATCGCCCCTGTTTGACCACCTGCCCCATCTGGAATTATCGGTATCGGATAAATCCGCCAGCCTGGCCTATGGCGAAACGGATTTGGTGTTATCCTATGATGAACCGACCGAAGGCCGCGTTCTGCGCCGAAAAATTACTGATCTGTATTTTGGCCAATACCAACATGCGCGTCTGAATGCCCCCGCGACCGAATGGCTGTCCATTGCCAGCAATCATGATATTGAACAGCGCCATGATCAACGCGCAGACTTTGGCAGCGCTGCTGCGATCACGGTAACCAATGTTGCGCAGGCCGTTGATATCATGGCAATGCGTCCGATTTCGTGCCTGTTGCCCGTGACATGGGCACACCAGAACCCCGATCTGGTGGCCCTGCCCGCAATGCGGCCACAGGCGCATTCTGTTTGGGTCTCTTATCACGTGACACGGCGCCATGACCGCGTATTACAGCAGGCCATGACCTGGCTCGACAGCTGTTTACAGTCGAAACACTAACCCTGTGCAGCGTGCATCATAGAAATTCAGAAAATTTCTGATGGATATAGTCGACAAAGGGCGCGGCAGTTGGCTGGGTGCCGCAGGCCTGCGCGATCAAATCGGGTGCGGGCACGGATGCGCCATGGCGTTGCACAGTGTCACGCAACCATGCGCGGGCGCGGGTTGTATCACCTTGGGCCAGATCATCACGCACACTAGGATCGTCTTGGGTCATTTTGGCCCATAGGTTGCCCGCATAAATATTGCCAATCGAATAGGTCGGAAAATATCCCAACAGCCCCTCGGACCAATGAATATCCTGCAACATCCCGTTGGACGGTTTGTCCACACCATACCCAAAATCAGAGGCAAAGCGATCGTTCCACGCGGTTTCCACATCTGCGACGGCCAAGTCACCCGAAATCATTGCGCGTTCCAAATCAAAACGCAGCATGATATGCAGGTTATATTGCTTCGGTCCGAATGAAACCGCGCGACACAGCATTCACAGCACGATAGAAATCAAATTCATTGGTCACGCCAATGTCGCCAAAAAGATCGCGCATCCGGCCAAACAGCCATCCACAAAATTCACGCGACCGCGCCAATTGGTTTTCGTAAATGCGGCTTTGGCTTTCGTGGACGCCCAGCGATGTGCCCTGCCCCAAAATGGTAAAGTTATAGGCCGCATCTATGTTCTGTTCATAGGTCGCATGGCCCACTTCGTGGATGGTGGAATACAGGCTGTCAAAGGGGCGTTCGTCGTCAAAGCGCGTGGTAATCCGCACGTCATTGCCCCCACCCGTGCTAAAGGGATGCAGCGCCACATCAATGCGCCCACGGGTCAGATCATACCCAAAAATGCCCGCAATTTCATTGGTTAAGGCCAGCTGTTTTTCGCGGGTAAACACACCACGCAGTTCTGGCGCAGGGGCCGCCTGTAACACGGCCGCGCGCAAATCAACCAAGGCGGGGCGCAGTTCGTCAAACATCGCGGCCACATCCGCGACGCGGCCATCGGGTTCATATTCGCGAAACAGCGCGTCATAGGGCGTCATGTCGGTGCCCTGCGCAATGGCCGCGGCCTTTTGCCGGGACAGATCGACCACCTCGGACAAGAGCGGTAAAAATAGTGCGGTATCGTTTTCGGATTTGGCCTGCGCCCATGCCGCGTGGGATCGCGCGGTGATACGGGCCAAGGCCACACTTAGATCCGCGGGAATTTTTTGGTTTTGTCAAAACTGCGCTGGATCAAATCATATTGACGCCGTTCCACGGGGGCCAATTCGTCGACGCAAACAGCCGCCAATAAATCGCCCAATTCGGCCGATGTATTGCGGGCATGTACGGTCGCCTCAAGCGCGGCCATTTCTTCGGATCGGTCGCCCGCCCCACCTTGGGGCATGACGGTTTCATGATCCCATCCCAGCCGCTGTGCGATACGGCCTAATGCTTCGGTTTGGCGTTGATAGGATTGTAATGCGTCAAATGCCTGTGTCATATCCTTATGCCCCCCGCACGGATTGCACCGCCGGGTAGCCCGCCATAAACCGCGCACGCAGGATCAGCACCCAGGTCACAACAGCGCCCAACTGATGCACAATCGCAATCTGCCATGGGGCCGAATACATGACCGTGATTATACCCAAGACCATCTGGAAAAACACCATGGCCAAGACCGCATTAAACCCGAACCGCACATGTGTATTGCCCGATTTGCGCGCCACGCGCCAAACCACAATGGCAAAGATCATCAGCGCATAACCTGCCATGCGGTGGATGAATTGCACCAACCCGTCATCTTCAAAGAAATTGCGCCACCATGGGGTCAACGAAAACATATCGGGCGGGAAAAATCCGCCAGCCATCAGCGGCCAATCGATATAATTGCGCCCCGCATCGATCCCTGCAACCAAAGCCCCCAGCAGAATTTGCAAAAACGCCAGATGCATCAGGCCTGTGCCCATGGAAAACAGACGTGTTTCGCGCATGCGACGGCGCTGGATCAGGTCCTTTTCGCTTAGGCCCAATTGGAACACGAACCACGAAATGAACCCCAGAATAACAAAGGCCAATCCCAAATGCGTGGCCAACCGGTAACTGGCCACATCCAACATGGTGCCTGTCAAACCGCTAGACACCATCCACCAGCCAACAGCCCCCTGTAAACCGCCCAAGGCGCCCAGCAGGACCATGCGCGATGCCCAACCGGTTGGAATTTTGCGCGCCGCCCAGAACCCCAAAAATCCAATGGCCCAGACCAATCCGATGACACGGCCCAACTGGCGATGCCCCCATTCCCACCAGTAAATGAACTGGAATTCGGACATGGACATGCCTTTGTTTTGTAACTGATATTCCGGAATGGCACGGTATTTATCAAATTCCGATTGCCAGGCCGCCTCGGACAGTGGGGGCAAGGCACCGGTGATCGGTTTCCATTCGGTGATTGACAATCCACTGTCGGTCAGACGTGTCAAACCGCCCACTGCAATCATCACCACGACCAGGGCAAACAGGATCATCATCCAAATGCGAATGGCCCCACGCGCGCCAGAATTGCGACCGCGATCAATCACGCCTTGGGCGGCGGTCACGGGGGCTGCGGATTTGTCTGTTCCAACCTCTTGGAAAATGGCGCGTTTGCCTTGGGTCATTTCAACTGCCTATCTGTCTGTTTTTCTAGGATCATACATAGAATGACAGGCCCGTTGAAACAAGTCATTCCAGGGGCGATTTAGACCGTAATAATTGTCGCAGCATGCCATGGAACATTTGCACATCACTGCGTGTCAGCGGCAGGCGTGACCACAAATTGCGCAGGTTTGTTTTCATACCAGCCGATTTTTCAACCGGATAGAAAAACCCAGCCTGTTCCAAACGCTGTTCGTAATGATCAGCCAATTTTTCAATTTCGATATGTTCTGCAAAATCGGTTTTTGCCATTTCCATGGTCATATCTGCAATTTCCGTTGTGGCACGCCGCCATTCATAGGCCACCAGTAACACACATTGCGCCAGATTCAGCGATGGAAAATCAGGGTTCACGGGCACCGAAATAATCGCATTTGCCTGTGCCACATCATCGTTTTCCAAACCCGACCGTTCAGGTCCAAACATAACGGCCACCTGTTCGCCACGCGCAATTTTTTCGGCCGCCAGCTGCATGGCCGCCTGTGGGGAATACACCGGTTTGGTCAATCCCCGCCCGCGGGCCGTGGTCGCAAATGTGAAATGGCGATCGGTTAAGGCATCGGGGACGGTGTCAAAATGGCCTGCCTCGTCCAACAGACGCCCCGCACCGCTGGCCATGGCCACGGCCTTGGAACTGGGCCAGCCGTCGCGCGGGGCCACGACGCGCATGCGATCTAACCCAAAATTCCACATGCCCCGCGCTGCGGCGCCGATGTTTTCACCCATCTGTGGGCGCACCAGAACGAATGACGGCTGTGGGGTATCTGTGGGCATTTCGGTTCCTTTCATTTGCCGGTGATGTAGGTTAGTTTGGGCCCCAAGAAAACCCCAAATCCCGCAATTCCAGCATGGTCAAATGGAATTTTCCACGCTATGACATCGACAAGATGAAACAAGGACACGCACATGTCAGATCAAGAACATCCCCAACTGTATTTGGTGACACCATCTGAATTTGAACCCGCTGAATTTTCCGTCATTTTGGCTGATCTGCTTGATGCATTCGACATTGCCTGCGTGCGCGTAGCGCTGGCCACCCGCGATGAAACGCGGATTATCAAATGCGCAGATGCCGTGCGCGAAATCTGTCACGCCCGCGACGTGGCCGTTGTGATCCAGGACCATGTTTTAATGGTGGAACGGCTGGGGCTGGACGGTGTGCATTTCAGCGATGGATCCCGCCACGTTCGTAAAACACGCAAAGATTTGGGCGAAGACGCCATCGTCGGCACATTTTGCGGTGCATCGCGTCATGACGGGATGAGCGCGGGCGAACAAGGTGCCGATTACGTCAGCCTAGGTCCGATCAGCGGGGCCAATTTGGGCGACGGGACCTTGGCCGAATTTGACACATTCCAGTGGTGGTCCGAAATGATAGAAGTGCCTGTGATCGCCGAAGGTGGCCTAACACCCGAATTGATCGCGCAGCTGGCGCCCGTGTGTGATTTCTTTGCCATCGGCGATGAAATCTGGACCCAGGACGACCCCAAGGCCGCCCTATCCACATTGATCGCGGCTATGGGCTAGGCCTGTTGCGACAAATGCGCGGCGCGGACGTCTGTTTCCAACGCCGCTGCGATCGCTTTGCGTGATGGGAAATCGGATACCTTGCGTTCGGGGTGATAGATGACATCCACACGGCCTTGGCGAAATTTGGCCAGCGTATGGATCAGATGGGTGCCAAAATCCATATCCCCCCACCATCCGTAAAACCGTGGATCTGCCCCATGGGGGGCATAAAAATTAACGGTCACCGGCTGGATATACATATCATCGTGCAATTCGGGCGCAAAAAACGCCGCAAACAGCGTGGTTTTGAATGGTAAAACACGCAGCCCATCGGTTGAGGTGCCCTCTGGAAAAAACAGCAGGCGATGGTTGTGTTTCAACCGATATTCAAATGTTTCCTTTTGTGCCTTGGCCTCGCGGGGGTCGCGTTTGATAAACACGGTGCCTGTGGCGCGGGCCAACCAGCCGATACCTAGCCAACCGGCCACCTCAGACTTGGATACGAAATAAACCCGCTGCGCGGCATTCAGGGTGAAAATATCCAACCATGATGAATGGTTTGCAACAATGGCCCCAGTGTGTTTCATGGGACTGCCCAGCGTGCGATACCGAATGCCCATCAGGATCAGGGCCGTGCGACAGACGGCTTGGGTCAGGAATGGGGTCACGGGGCGGTCCTGCCCGAAAATGGGACGCTCAAGCAGCCGGATCAGCAACAAAACCGCCAATCCGCCAAAAACAACGATCGCAATCGGGATCGCACGCAAAATTGCGATGACCCACCCCAAGGCGGAAATATCCTTTAGGTTTGGTTCTGGCCCCTCGTCCCATGTGTGCGACATCAAAAACGATCCCTTTGAAATAGTGCGATTTGTTTTTCGTTCATGTTCTGAATGTCCAATATCATGCAAATGTCTGTTGTGTTGAATTGATGATCGACATAGGCGTCCTGCCCGATCACCCCGCCCAATCGCAGATAGGCCTTGATCAAGGCAGGCACCTGACGCATTGCGGATTTACGGTCCAACCTGTCAATATCCACCAAATCCATCGGTTGATTGTGCGGCGGCCTGGCCTGAACGCGCAAATGCGGTGGCGCCAAATGTTTGTGATGCAATGCGGTCAATGCAGGGGCCAGTTGTGCAATGTCGGTGCCTGCAAAACTGGCAACCCCAAAAAGGATCTGAATGTCATGTGCCACAACATAATCGGCCAAGGCCTGCCACAACACAAACATCCCCATCCCACTGCGATATCGTTGATCCAGACAGGACCGCCCCAATTCTAACAAACGCTGACCACAGTGGTGTAACGGGGTCAGGTCATATTCATGTTCCGAATAAAACTGCCCCACTTGGGCCAGATGTTGCCCGCGCAATAACCGATAGACCCCAACCACGCCCAAGGGCACATCATCCGGCGCATGATCATCAATCAACAACAAATGATCATAATGCGGGTCAAACCGGTCACATTCGATCATGCGATCATGGTCAACCTGATCACCACTGCCCCCCAATTCCTGAACAAATACGCGATAGCGCAAACGCTGCGCTGCAAATAATTCGTCGTCCGTTTGCGCCAATTTTGTGCGAAATTTCGGGGGCTTAATCGACATTTCCAATCCCAAGTCCTGCATCACCGCCACATCATCGTGACACAATTTGATGCGCCGCGTTACAAATTCATCTGTGTCAGTTTCTGTGTCTACACTCTATTATTCCACGGAATAAATTATCTCTAACATGACCTGCGATCCATCGATGACAACCTTGCCCTGTTCGGTAAAATTAACGGTAACCTTACCATTTACGCGCGATTGTACCTGCCCCACACCCCAATCGGGTTGCTGGGGATGTCGCACCAACATGCCTGGTTCCAAAAATTCGTTCAGGTCACTCATACTCACCTCATAGGAGTTCGCGTTGAAACATACCACATTGGCCAATTTGGTGGCGTCCCGGATCTGCCATGATCTGATAAACCCAATTGGCGCGACGCACAATGGCATCGAATTATTGGGACTGGACCCTAATGTCCCCAAAGGCATGGAATTCGACCTGATCACCGCCAGTTTGAATGACGCCAAAGCGCGGGTTGAATTCTGCCGGATGGTATTTGGGGCCGCAGCGCAGGACATTACGATGGACACCACCACATGTCGCAGCCTGATGGCGAAAATCTTTGATCCAAAGCGGTATGTCATGACCTGGGCGTTGCCCGACACAATAACGCGCATCCTGGCCCAGCGGTTAGGCCTGTCAATGCTGTGCATTGAACAGCAAATGCCGCGTGGGGCGCATGTCACATTTTCGCCTGATCACATCACGGCCCAGACATCACATCCACGCGATATTTTACCCCAGTGGGACCATGTGACCAATGCCCAAGCCAGCCACACACTGCAGGGGCGAGACGTGCAATTTGCCGTCTTGGGCGATCGTATCGGCTATGATCCGCGGGTGGTCATGGACCTATCCCCGGGGCATATTGCATTACGGTTGGATTAATCCCGCGTCGTGCCGTTGCCCAGAACCTGATATTTGAAACTGGTTAATTGCTGCGCGCCCACGGGACCACGGGCATGCAATTTCCCAGTGGCAATCCCGATTTCTGCCCCCAATCCGAATTCACCACCATCGGCAAATTGGGTCGATGCATTATGCATCAAAATGGCACTGTCCACACGTTCGAAAAACCGATCCCGCGTGGCGGTGTTTTCTGTCATGATACAATCCGTGTGATGCGATCCATAGGATCCGATATGCCCAATCGCCATATCCACATCATCCACCACACGCGCAGCGATGATACTGTCCAGATATTCGCAGCCCCAATCACTGTCCTGCGCTGGAACCGTACCCGCGATTGAGTGCAGCGTCGCATCTGCGCGCACCTCGACACCCGCATCCAACAACAGTGTGATAATTTCGCGGCCCAACCCTTGGACCAGATCGCGGTGGATCAACAAACATTCAGCCGATCCGCAAATCCCGGTACGACGTGTTTTCGAATTCAACACAACATCCAGTGTTTTTTGGGCATCTGCATCGCGGTCGATGTAAATGTGAACAATGCCTTCCAGATGGGCAAACACGGGCACGCGCGCTTCGCGTTGGACCAATCCAACCAAACCTTTGCCCCCACGGGGCACGATAACATCAACGTAATCCACCATGGTCAACAGTTCCTGCACCGCGGCCCGATCGCGCGTTGGCACCAATTGAATCGCGTGTTCCGGTAACCCCGCCGCACGCAGACCATCGACCAAACAGGCATGTAAAATTGTGGCACTGTGGAAACTTTCCGATCCGCCACGTAAAATAACCGCATTCCCCGCTTTTAGGCACAACGCGCCCGCATCCGCGGTGACATTCGGACGGCTTTCGTAAATGACGCCAATCACCCCCAGCGGTGTACTGACCTTTTGAATGTGTAATCCATTTGGGCGATCCCACGCATCCAGAACGCGCCCCACGGGATCATCCTGCTGCGCAATGGTATCCAGGGCATCCGCGATGGCATGGACACGGGGGCCGTCCAACATCAAACGATCCAGCATCGCCGCGCTCAGCCCCTTGGATCGGCCGAATTCCATATCCTTGGCGTTTTCCGCCAAGATCTGATCCACGCGGTCGCGCATTTGCTGCGCCGCCACCCTCAGGGCCTGCGATTTCGACTGCGCCGAGGCAAAGGCCAATTGCGCCGCAGCCTGGCGTGCCTGTTGCCCCAAGGTCGTCATGATGTCATGGATTTCTGTCATAATTGCCCCCTAGATGGCCATATCGTCGCGATGAATCAGCGCAGAGCGCCCCGCGTAGCCCAATATTTTTTCAATCTGCGATGAATTGCACCCCATCAGGGCCTTGGCCTCTTGCGCGGCATATGCGGCCAAACCTTGCCCAACCTCTCGGCCGGACTGATCCATAATGGTCACCATATCACCGCGGCGAAATTGCCCCGACACCCCCACCACACCGGCGGGCAGCAAACTTTTGCCACGGTTCAACGCCTGCGCCGCACCGACATCAACGGTGATGGTTCCCATGGGTTTCATCGATGAAATCCAGCGTTTGCGCGCATCATGGGGGTTGCCCATCGCCATAAACCACGTGCAATTTGCCCCCTGCTGCAAGGCCCGCAAAGGCGACAAAGCCGATCCTTCGGTTATGGCCATGGAACAGCCCGCCGCAACAGATGTTTTTGCAGCCATCAGTTTGGTTTTCATGCCCCCTTTGGACAGACCGGAAATGCCGTCTCCGGCCATCGCTTCAATCTCGGGGGTGATATCATGGATCACATCAAACCGCTTGGCCGTTGGGTCAGTTTGTGGATTTGCAGAATAAAACCCGTCAACATCGGACAGTAACACCAACTGATCCGCCCCGACGGTCGCTGCCACTTGTGCCGCCAAACGGTCGTTATCCCCATAGCGAATTTCATCTGTCGCAACAGTATCATTTTCATTCACAATCGGAACGGCGCCCAGCGAAATCAATGTCTCCATCGTCGATCGCATATTCAGATACCGGCGGCGATCTGCGCTGTCCTCTAGGGTGACCAGGACCTGCGCGGTCGTAATTCCATGGGGGGCCAATACCTGTTCATAGGCACGGGCCAATTGAATTTGCCCCACAGCGGCGGCGGCCTGACTGTGTTCCAAACCCAAGGGGCCCTCGGCCAACCCTAAAACGCGGCGACCTAGGGCAATTGACCCGGACGAGACCAGAACCACATCTGTTCCACGCGTCTTAATATCCGCAACATCCTGCGCCAAAGACGACAGCCAATCATACCGCAGTTCGCCCTGTGCCCGATCCACCAATAAGGCAGATCCGATCTTGACGACCAGACGACGCGCCTGTGTTAGGGCTGCCATGATCCGACATCCTCTTGGTCATCTTGACGATGGCGTAGACGGTTTTCATCAATATGATCACGCAAACTGCGCAAAATGTCTTGGATCCCTTCCCCGCTAACACCGGACATCATCCAAACATCCCCGCCCGAAACGCGTGCCAGTTCATCGCGCAAAAACATGCGCTCCTCTGCATCCAGCGCATCAATTTTGTTCAAAACCGTCAAGCGTGGTTTTTCCGCCAACCCCGCCCCATAGGCTTCAATCTCGGATACAATTGTTTGGTAATCTTCTAATAATTCGTTGGACGACCCATCCACCAAATGCAACAGCACCGCACACCGTTCAATATGCCCCAGGAACAGATCCCCCAAACCACGTCCCTCTGACGCGCCCTCGATCAAACCTGGAATATCAGCAACCACAAACTCGACACCATCAACACCAACAACCCCAAGATTTGGATGTAGGGTGGTAAAGGGATAGTCCGCAATTTTAGGCCGCGCATTGGATGTGGCCGCCAAAAACGTCGATTTTCCGGCATTGGGCATCCCCAACAACCCAACGTCCGCAATTAACTTAAGCCGCAACCAAATTGTACGCTCGATCCCCTCCAGACCAGGATTGGCCCGCCGTGGCGCCTGGTTCGTTGATGATTTGAAATGCAAATTCCCAAATCCACCATTTCCCCCCTTGGCCAATAACACGCGATCACCGACCTCAGCGAGGTCGGCAATCACTGTTTCTTGATCCTCGTCAATAATCTCGGTTCCAGCAGGAACACGCAGCACAATATCAGCCCCATTTGCACCAGAGCGCTGCTGCCCCATACCTGGTCTGCCATTGTCAGCAAAAAAGTGTTGCTGGTAGCGAAAATCAATTAACGTGTTTAATCCGTCAACGGCTTCGGCCCAGACAGACCCACCATGACCACCATCACCACCATCGGGTCCACCAAACTCGATGAACTTTTCACGGCGAAAACTGACCGAACCAGACCCACCCGAACCCGAGCGTATATAAACTTTGGCAAGATCAAGAAATTTCATAAGTTCATCCTAGCGTAACAACGTAAGTAGCGCATATTCCAAAATCATCGCAGGCTCAAGTGGTCCATTGTATCTAACCCGCTGGGGGACTATCTGTCCCCCAGACCCCCTGAGAGTATTTTTACAAAAATGAAAGATCGCATTTTTTGTCTAGAAATATCCTGCGGGGGTTTGGGGGTGCAAAACCCCCAAGACGTTTTTCACTACCAAGCAGCTTTGGGATAAATTGATGGATAAATCACTGTTCTATTCGAGAAACTAGAGCAAAACAGCCAATTCCAAATTTAATGCCGAACAAAGGGCTTATTGGGCTAGTGGCGCTGCAATCGCATTGTTGTGTCTCGCGTTTCAAATCCGCGCGCTTTGCCAGTGGCGCGTCCATGTGCTGACACTTTGAACCCGCATTTATCCAAAACACGGCCCGATCCAGGATTATCATCGAAGAAGTCAGCGCAGATTGAGGGGCAGTCGTAGCGATCAAAAATAAATTTAATCACCGCCGTTACAGCCTGGGTGGCGTATCCGCGGCCCCAATGGTCAGGATGCACGGCGTAGCCCAGGCTCATATCGTCTTGACGACCCGCGGTTGGGGAATTAAACCCTATTGCGCCAATCGTTTGGTCTGTGTCCTTTAAGCGCATCAAGAAATTTCCGTTCCATGCGCCACGCCAGCGAAAATCACGGGCGCGATCTGTGACTTCTGACAACTCCAGCGGATGGGACCATGTTCCCAGGTTCCATGCGACCGCTTTGTCTTTCAAGATCTCATAGTGTTCGTTGACCGTTGCAAGCGTTGAAATTTCAAGGCGTAAATCGGCGGTTTCCAATATTGGGGGATGCAGGAAATGCCATTGCTCAGGTGTTAAGACCATAGGCTGCGCCGGTACGCTTTGGCCCTGCGCCAAACTGGTGCGCTGGGTTGTGGGACCAAGTGGTGAAAAACCAAGGCGCGTCAGGATGGCCCGTGATTTTTCATTGCCTAGAAAATACGACGAATAGACCACATGTGCGCGTGGGTTTTTGAAATGATCCGACAAAATCGCGCCTGCCGCCTCTGGCACAATTCCCTTGCCCCAAAACGACTGCCCCAGCCAGTATCCAAATTCACCATCCAGCCCGATACAGCCTGCAACCGCGCCGTGATATTCGATAATCCAAAGGGGTTTTTCCCCCGCATAGATCAGAAATTCGTCAAAATCCGCTGACGCATAGGGATATTTGACCCGGCTGAGCCATTTTGACACCTCATAATCGTTGATGAGGGCGACCAAATCGTCGCGATCGGATGGTGCGACAGGTCGCAGACGCAACCGATCGGTTTCAATAATATCTAACATGTCCCTTACCGTTCGTTTTGTCGTTAATGCATTTTTCGTAAATATGTCCAAGTTGCCACTTTGGCGTTGCGGGCGACGCTGAATGCCTCGACATCGCCGAGGTATTCGAACCCGCAATTTGTCAGCACACGTGCCGATGCCGGATTGTCTTGGAAGACGGCGGCAACAATTGTGGCGTTGCGCATTGGGTTTTGCGCGACAATGGCTTTGGCCACCTCAGAGGCGACGCCTTGGTTCCAAAATGTGGGGGCAACCCAATAGCCCAATTCCGATTTATTTTGGCCCAAGCGCTCCAATGACACCAATCCGACAACCTCGGACCAGCCGTTGGGCGTGCCATCGATGACCCAGACGTCCTCTTCGCGGTTTGGGGTTAGGCAGCGATCGATAAAGGATTGTGTGGCACCCGGTGGTAATGGATGCGGAATGGAAATGGTCTGGCGCGCCACGCGAATGTCACAGGTGTGAAATTCGATCAAACCTGCATCAGAGCGCTGCACAGGGCGCAAAACAAAGCGTTCTGTTTCAAACACCGGTTGCTGAACAAGTGTCTCTAGTTCCATCACATCTCTCCTGTCACGGTGGCAAAGGCCACGAACCCAACGGTTAAACCCGCCAGGGTCCACATTAGGTAACGTTCAAATGGGGTTCCCATTATAGTTTTTGCAATTCGATCCCCGAAAAAAGTCCAGATCGGGTGGCAAACCAACTGAATACCGAAAAGGGTTAACGAAATCTGAAGCGTGGCCGTAAATGTTGGGGCCTGAGGTGCAACATAGGCGGTAAAGGCCGTGACGATCATGGCCCATGCTTTGGGATTAAGGGGGTGCACCCATAATCCCGCCAGAAATCCGGGTGCCTGTTGGGAATCGCCGTCGGTTTTCAGTCGCATATTCGCGACGCGCCAAGCCAGCCAAACGATATAGGCGGCGCAGATGTATTTCAGCGCGAAAAACAGCCAAGGCAACTTTGCGGCGTAATTCAACAGGCCAAAGCCAATTGGCCAGATAATGATTTGTTTGCCCAACACAACGCCAAACATAAACGGCAAAGCGCGCCGAAATCCGAAACGGGCCCCTGTGGCCAGCATGGCCATATTTGCAGGACCCGGTGTTGCCACCTGTGACAGGGCAAACCCGACGAATGGAAAAAATGCGATTGTCATGATCTGCCCCCCCACTGTTCTGCGGTTTGGCGGACCCAAACATGGGGTCGCGTTTCATTGCGTGCACGCGAAAATTGCGCCCCCCGATGGGTTTCGCGAAACCCGCATTTTTGTAAAACCCGTTCGGATGCAGCATTGTCCGCATAATATCCTGACAGCACCTCGGCCCGTTTTTGCACATGAAACACGAAATCACAGACGGCTGTGACCGCCTCGGTCGCGTATCCGTTTCCATGGGCCTCGGGCGCAAACCAGTACACCAATTGGGGTTTGTTATTTACGGCACCGATCAATGTATCCCCCAGCGCAACGGCCATAAAATTTGGCCAAACGCGCGGGCTGTCGGGATCAAATATTTTCAAATCCGGCGCCGAAAATGGATGCGGGACCGAGGACAACCATTTGCTGACCGCATACTGCCCCAAAATTTCAACCACCCGCGGTGCATCCGTGGGCACAAAGGGGCGCAAAATTAAGCGATTTGTTTTAATAACCTCACACATTTCTGAGGATCCTATAGAACAAAATAAAAAGGGGCCCGGCGGTGTGCCGAGCCCCTGATATGAAACCTGATATCTCTGGTTTTCGGCTTATTCAGCAGCCTCCGCAGCTGGAAGAACTGAAATAAATGTACGGCCTTTAAAGCCTTTGTGGAATTTCACATTGCCCTCTGCTGTTGCAAAGATTGTGTGATCTTTCCCTTGGCCTACGCCTTCACCTGGCCACCATTTGTTACCGCGCTGACGCACGATGATGTTGCCTGGGTTTACGGACTGACCGCCATAGATTTTAACGCCTAAACGACGACCGGCCGAGTCGCGACCGTTACGGGATGAACCGCCTGCTTTTTTATGTGCCATGGGTGGTTACTCCTCTTATTCTGCCGCTACTGCGACTGAGCCTGCGCCGACTGCCGCTTTCACGCCAGTTTTGTCAGCACCTTTGGCCAGAACTTCTGTGATACGAACCAATGTCAATTTTTGACGGTGGCCCTTTGTCCGTTGTGAGCTGTGCTTACGACGGCGTTTCACAAAGTTGATTGTTTTTTCACCTTTGATCTGATCGATAACCTCGGCTTGCACCGCGGCACCTTCGACGCGGGGTGCGCCGATGACTGGTTTATCACCACCCACCATCAGAATTTCGTTGAATTGTACTGTTTCACCTGCGTCGGCAGCCAATTTTTCAACGCGCAAAATATCGCCCGCTTGAACTTTGTACTGCTTACCGCCAGTTTTTAGGACAGCAAACATGTGTCTTTCCTTTTGTTACCGCGTCCTTAGGCCCCCAAACTTGGGCGTTTGTTGCATATGCAGCCGTCGAACAGCGCGCCCTAAGGCGTTGTCGATAGAAAAAGACGGGAAACCCCGCCTAAGCGCGCGGTATGCCCGTTTGCAGTGTGAAAGTCAACAGCAAACCTATAACTCTTGTGCGGCCATGAAACCGGCAACCAGACGGCCCATTTTTTGGGATTGGGACACATCCATGATCCGGAACGCATCAAACAAGGCCAGGTTCAGCGCCTGTCCTGCGTCCGAGGATTGGAAATCGATATAGCCTTGCAATTCATCATCACTGACCGGTGAATAGGCCATATAGGTAAAGGCCAACAACCATTCCTGCACCATTTCGGTCAATTCCCCCTGATCTTCGGCAATCAGGGCCAGAATTTCACCTTGGCTAAAATCGATCGCCCCGGCCTGCGCCAATTCGATCAGGAAACTGTATTGGCTTTCTTGGGCGGCTTGGATGTTGAATTCGACCATGTCCAACACCTCAATCGAACGCTTTAACAGCGCGATCCTGGTGGGATCACTGTCGCGCGCCTCTGCGGCCATGGCCTTGGCCTGTTCTTCGACGGCATCGTCAGAAATGGCCACACGCGCCGTGGTTTCCAATTCGGCAAACATCGCCCCTTGGGCCGATGTGAAATAACCCAGTGCCGCGGCCATATGTTCAGGGTCCAGCGTTTCAAGCCCATCCATCAGCGTAGATTGAATGCCCTCTAGTGCAAAAATCTGGGTGGCCTGCTGTGCAAACTGCGCGGCAGAGCGTGGGCCGACATAATTTTCGGCATAGACATCGATCTGTTCGATCCCCTCTTGGTGAATGATCTCGGCGATCCCATCCAGCCGTAGCGCATCGTATAGTTCCTGAACATCAGCCGCATGCGCCGCCGGCGCTAAAACACCAGAAATCACAGCAGCAAATACAACCCTTGGCCCCGTGGCGAACATAGTGGCATTCATATCGCAATCCTTTTCCTTAAATATGGCATGCGGGTCAAAAATTCCAAGCCTGCTGTTACGCCCGATCACCCATTTGTGTTGAATACATCGCAGCATAGAGCCCCTGTTGCCCCATCAAATCGGCATGTTGGCCCTGCTCTACCACTTGGCCCGCGTCCAACACATAGATCATATCCGCGTTTTCAATGCTCTTTAATTTATGGGTCACAATGATTTTGGTCGCCTGTGCTTCGTGATCGAAAAACGCATCGTTGATCAATTTCTCGGTCACGGGGTCCAGCGCAGATGTGGCCTCGTCCAAAATCAGGATCTGAGCGGATTTCAAAAACGCACGCGCAATCGCGATGCGTTGACGCTGGCCACCTGATAAACCCGATCCCTTGGGGCCCACGGGCTGATCCCCGCGCGTGGTCATCAGATCGAAAATCTGCGCCTTGCGCGCGGCGGCATGAATTTCATCGATACTGGCATCAGGGCGCGCATAGGCAATATTATCATAGATCGATTTGTTAAATATAACAATATCTTGTGAAACAATATTAATGTTTTCACGCAACCCGGCCAAGGCATAGTCATCAATCCCGATACCGTTATAGCGGATATCACCACCGCTGCGATCATAGAGCTTGGCCAGCAATGCCAAGACGGTGGTTTTCCCTGACCCCGTCGCGCCCACGATGGCGGTGGTTTTACCAGCCTGAAACTGCATATCAACCGCGGTCAGCACCTGCGTTCCATTAGGATAGCTGAAATCCACGGCCTGTAACGCAATGTGCACGCCCTGACCACGATCCAACCACTGGCCCGTTGGGTTTTGATCCTCGGCCGCCAATGTCAAATACCCCCGGACACTGTCGATCAGAATCAGGTTCGACTGCAACCGGACAAAGAAATTTCCCAGATTTTTCGCCGGATCAAACAACATGACCAAACCCAATAAAAACGAAATGATCCCGGCCCCGTCCAGTGCATATTGATCGCTGAGCGCGAAATAGCCACCAACGCCGATGACCAGCAAATAAAAGGCCGCAGATGCAACATCGATCAAGGGGGCCAAAATGGCGCTGGCTTTCTGCAGGTTCACCGTGAATTTGAACAGATCGTTGACCTCATTATTCAGGCGTTGTGTTTCGCTCTCTTCTTGGCGTGTCATTTTGATGGTGCGCATACCGGATGTCATTTCATCAATGCTGCCCATGTAATGACCAAACGCGTTTTCATAGGACCGCTGCAGCGATTTGATCCGTTGGGATGCGAAATTGATTGCAACCAAAATCATCGGAATAACCACAATCGCAAAGGCAAAGAGCTGGGGTGATTTATAGATCAAATATCCTGAAACAACGATCACCGTCAGTGCGTCACGCACCGCGTTGACAGTAGATTGCCCCACAAAATCGCCCAAATCACGCGCCTGATTGGCCAAACGCAGCGACACATCCCCCGCCGTCGAGCGATCAAAAAATTCCTGCCGCACCGTTAGCAGGTGTTTGATCAAATCCAGACGCATCGCCTGCACCGCACGCCCTGCGATTTTGGCCGATTGTACGGGGATAAAATAACTGCCAAAGGCGCGCACCGCGAAAATGCCCGTGGTCACCGCGCAAATCCACACCAATTCCTGCAATTGCCCCTGTTCAAAAATCACCCGCAACCCGCGTTCGGTCAGCGACAAAAATTGCTGATACACAAAGGCTTGGGACAAAATAACAACAAAGACCACAGACAAAGCTGCAACATGAGGTTTTAAGTACAGTTTCACGAACCAAGTGAGATTTGATTTGTCTTGCTTGGAAAAGGATCGATTTGCCATTGTGCGGCCTATGTAGATTTACGTGCCTTTCGGCTATCGGATTTCTAACCAAAAGGCAATGATCCCCCCACCCACCGCGCGCGCATGCAATCAGGGCTTTCATTTTTGTGAAAATATATTAGATGGGCGTCATGGATAATAAATTACATATCATCGGCGGCGGAATGGCCGGATCCGAGGCCGCATGGCAGGCCGCAAATTTGGGCGTTCAGGTCGTGTTGCACGAAATGCGCCCCAAGGTGGAAACATTTGCCCATCGCACAGACAGCTTGGGCGAAATGGTCTGTTCGAATTCGTTCCGGTCTGATGACCACGAAAACAACGCGGTTGGATTGTTGCATTGGGAAATGTTGCAGGCCGATGGTTTGATTATGCAAACTGCCCACAAACATCGCCTGCCCGCCGGCGGGGCCTTGGCCGTGGATCGCGACCCATTTGCGCAATCCGTGACCCAATCGCTGCGCGACCATCCCAATATCGAAATCAGCTTGGACGAAATCACCGACCTGCCCAAGGATGGTCACTGGATCGTTGCAACAGGGCCCTTGACGTCCACATCACTGGGACAATCCATCGCGACAGAAACGGGTGCGGACGCTTTGGCGTTTTTTGATGCAATTGCCCCGATCGTCTATGCCGAAAGCATCGACATGTCACAGGCCTGGCTGCAATCGCGCTATGACAAAGGCGACACCGAAGAAGAGCGCACCGCCTATATCAATTGCCCCATGACGCGCGACCAGTATGAGGCGTTTATCGATGCGCTGCTCGCGGCAGATAAAACCGAATTTCACGAAGGCGAGACAGCGGGATATTTCGATGGCTGTCTGCCGATTGAGGTGATGGCCGAGCGCGGGCGCGAAACATTGCGGTTTGGCCCCATGAAACCGGTCGGGTTGACCAACCCGCACCGCGACGAAAAACCATACGCCGTGGTGCAGTTGCGCCGCGATAACGCCTTGGGCACGCTGTATAATATCGTTGGGTTCCAAACCAAAATGAAATACGGCGCGCAAACGGATGTGTTCCGCATGATCCCCGGGCTGCAGGATGCATCCTTTGCCCGGTTGGGCGGCATCCACCGCAATACATTTATCAATTCCCCCACGCTGCTGGATGAACGTATGCGGCTGAAATCGCGGCCCAATATCCGATTTGCGGGCCAGATCACGGGCGTCGAAGGATATGTCGAAAGTGCCGCCATGGGATTGCTGGCGGGCCGCTATGCTGCACACGAAATTTTGGGCAGTAATGTTTCAGACATCCCCCAAGACACAGCCATGGGCGCATTGGTTCATCACATCACAGGCGGGGCCGAGGCCAAGACATTTCAGCCCATGAACGTGAATTTCGGCCTATTCCGTCCCATCGAGGGTCTGAAATCCGGTCGCAAGGGCCGCAAAGACCGATACCGCGCCTATACTGATCGCGCCAAAGCGGCGTTCCAAAACTGGCTGGACCAGCAAAAGGGTTAAGATGCGCACCCGCTTTGCCCCATCGCCGACCGGTCCGCTGCATTTGGGGCATGCCTATTCCGCGCTGTTGGCCCATGATACGGCCCGCGCCCAAGGCGGATCATTTGTCCTGCGCATCGAGGATCTGGACCAAAGCCGCGCGCGGCCCGAATGGGAACAGCTGATCTATGATGATCTGGCGTGGCTGGGGATCACATGGGACGGTCCGGTCCTACGTCAATCCGAACGCACAGACATCTATGCGACGGCATTGCGCGGCCCTCTGTGCGATCATGTCTTTGCCTGTCACTGCAATCGGCGCGATGTGATGGCGGCCGCGGCCGCGCCACAGGATGGCGAACCTGCCTTTGGTCCCGATGGGATCATCTATCCCGGGACCTGCGCAGGTCTGCCCGCCGTGGCCCCATCGGATATCCCAACGCAAAACATGCGGCTGCGGCTGGACCGGCTGAACCCAGACCTGCGATTGTCATTCCACGAGACCTGTTTTACCGATCACACCCCCGAATTTTCCGTGTCAGAATTTCAACGCGATATTGGATCGGTTGTTTTGTGGCGACAGCATTACGCCGCCTATCATTTGGCCTGTGTGATCGATGATTACGCGCAAGGCATCACCCACATCATTCGCGGGGCCGATTTGTTTGAAAGCACGCAAATCCACGTCCTGCTGCAACATCTGCTAGGCTATGACACGCCCACCTATTGCCACCACCGATTAATCACGGACGAAACAGGCAAACGGCTGGCCAAACGCCATGACGCCAAATCCATTCAGGCGTTCCGCGCCCAAGGTGCGACCCCCGCCGATATACGCCATATGGTGGGCCTGCCCCGCATCAGCACATAAAAAAACCGACCCCAAAGGGATCGGTTTTCTGCAATTATGATATGCGCCGTTATTGCGCCGCAATCGCCGCATTAGTACCCCGACGTTTGACCAATTCTTCGGCAACCAAAAACGCCAATTCCAAAGACTGTGACGCATTCAGACGTGGGTCGCAGGCCGTGTGATAGCGCGATGACAGATCTTCGTCGGATACGGCAACCATACCGCCGGTGCATTCTGTCACATCCTGGCCCGTCATTTCGAAATGCACACCACCGGGAACCGTGCCCTCGGCCTGATGAATTTCGAAAAATTCGCGCACTTCGCGCAGAACGCTGTCAAAGGGACGTGTTTTATAGCCCGTGGATGATTTGATCGTGTTGCCGTGCATTGGATCACATGACCAAACAACATTTGCACCGTGTTCCTGCACGGCCTTGACCAAACGGGGCAGATGATCGCCCACAGACCCTGCACCGAAACGTGCGATCAGGGTCAAACGCCCTGCTTCGTTTTCAGGGTTCAATTTGTCAATCAACACCTTCAGATCATCGGCGGTTGTGGTCGGGCCACATTTCAACCCGATCGGGTTCAACACACCCCGACAGAATTCAACATGTGCCCCGTCGGGCTGACGGGTACGGTCACCGATCCAGATCATATGACCTGATCCGGCCAACCATTTGCCAGATGTCGAATCTTGGCGGGTCAATGCCTCTTCGTATTCCAACAACAGACCTTCGTGGCTGGTGAAAAATTCTACGGTGCGCAATTCGTGCGCCACCTTGCTGTCCAGTCCGGCCGCTTTCATGAAATCCAACGCGTCGCTGATGCGTTCAGCCATTTGGCTGTAACGTGACGCTTTTTCGCCTTCGATGAACCCCAGGGTCCAGCTGTGAACCTGATGCACATCTGCATATCCGCCGGTCGAAAACGCACGCAGCAAATTCAGCGTCGCCGCCGCCTGAGTGTAGGCCTGCAACATTTTTTGCGGATCTGGGATGCGCGCCTGGGACGTGAAATCCAGTTCATTGATGATATCACCGCGATAGCTGGGCAGTTCAACGCCATTCACCGTTTCCGTGGGCGCGGACCGTGGTTTTGCAAATTGGCCGGCCATGCGACCGATTTTGACCACGGGCACCTTGGCGCCATAGGTCAGAACCATCGCCATTTGCAACATCACCTTGAACGTGTCGCGAATGCCGTCTGCGGAAAACTGTGCAAAACTTTCGGCGCAATCGCCGCCCTGCAACACAAACGCATCGCCGCGTGATGCAGCTGCCAGTTTGGATTTCAGGCTGCGCGCCTCGCCTGCAAAAACAAGCGGCGGATAGTTCGACAGCTGACTTTCGACTGCGTTCAGCGCCCCCTGATCCGTATAATCAGGCATCTGAACCCGTGGCTTGTTACGCCAGTTGGATTTTTGCCAATCACTCATTTTTGCCTCTCCTAGTTAGCGATACCAGTCGGGTTATATACGCATGTATCCAAAAGGACCAGACCGTTATTTTGCGACATGACTTGACGGTACTGGTAAGTTTGCGCCATCTGCTTTATCCTACCCCACCAGAAAGCTGAGCCAAGCGATACAGGATCACATGAAAGCCAACCGCCAGATCATTCCCGTCGACACCCATAACAAAGACCCAAAGCGCTTTGTTTTCGTTTTGATGGACAATTTTACCCTATTATCCTTTGCATCGGCACTGGATGCATTGCGCATTGCGAACCGTATGTCGGGGCAGGAATTGTACCGTTGGTCGTTTCTGGGCGAAGGGGGGGAATCAGTTTCGTGCTCGGCAGGAACTGTGTTCAAACTAGACGATGACCTGTGCGAATTAAAACGTGACGATACAATCATTTTGTGCGGCGGCATGGATATCCAGCGCGCGACAACCAAAAAACTGTTAAACTGGATCCGTCGCGAAGCACGCCGTGGATTGACCATCGGTGGCCTGTGCACCGCCGCCTATCCCATGGCCAAAGCAGGGCTGTTGGATGGCAAACGCGCCACCATCCATTGGGAAAACCAAGACAGCTTTGCCGAAGAATTCCTAGAGGTGGATTTAACGAAATCAGTATTCGTTACCGATGGCGCGCGCCTGACCACCGCGGGCGGCACATCGTCGATTGATTTGATGTTGAAAATCATCGCGGATGACCACGGCGAAGAATTGGCCAATGCGGTCGCAGACCAAATGATTTACAGTTCAATCCGCACCGACCAAGACACCCAACGCCTGTCGGTTCCGACGCGCATCGGTGTGCGGCACCCCAAGTTAAGCCAAGTGATCCAGATGATGGAAAAAAACATCGAGGATCCCATTAGCCCCGCCACCTTGGCCAAAGAGGTGTCGATGTCCACCCGTCAGTTGGAACGCCTGTTCCGCCGGTACCTAAATCGCAGCCCGAAACGGTATTACATGGAATTACGCCTGCAAAAGGCGCGTAACCTGTTGATGCAAACGGATATGAGTGTGATTAACGTGGCCCTTGCCTGCGGGTTTGCATCGCCATCCCATTTTTCAAAATGCTACCGCGCGCATTACGCAACCACCCCCTATCGCGAACGGGGCAGTCAGGCGACACGGCTGTCGATTTAACGCGACAGCCGGACAAACCGGCCCGCGCGGGCGGCCGCACGATTCTGAAAACCAACAAAATTCCAAGGCACGCCCTGCGCATTGATCCAGCGCGGTTTGAAACGATTGCAGACCTGTCGAACACTTTGCGCCATAATACCACCCCGCGACAATTTTATAACACTCTGAAATAACGTCATTTTCTCTAGATTTTTGACCATTTTTTCGATTGGACTGGTCTTGGAATCTGATCTATTTCCCCTGCGTAAAGCGATCGCAAATTGGCCTTTTCTTTTATGTTTGTGGCCTTTATTCTAAGCATCGAGTTTTACAAAACTTTTGGGAGAGAAAACTATGAAAAAGTTGCTGACAGCGACAGCTGCATCCGCATTACTGGCGGCATCCGCAGTTGCGGCCGAGGACGTAAAAATCGGTGTGATCTTGGGCTTTACCGGTCCATTGGAATCCATCACACCAATGATGGCAGCCGGCGCTGAAATGGCGATGGCTGAGGTGACCGCATCTGGCAAATTGCTGGACGGTTCCACTGTCACACCTGTGCGTGCAGACAGCACATGTATCGACGCTGCCGCAGCGACCGCAGCCGCTGAACGTTTGATCACATCTGACAACGTCAACGCCATCATGGGTGCCGACTGTTCAGGTGTAACAGGTGCGATTTTGCAAAACGTCGCGCGCGCGAATGGCGTTGTGATGGTATCGCCATCGGCAACATCGCCCGCATTGTCAACAGCCGAAGATGACGGCCTGTTTTTCCGCACAGCCCCATCAGACGCACGTCAGGGCGTTGTGATGACAGATGTGATCATGGAACGCGGCATCAAAACTGTTGCGCTGACATACACGAACAACGACTACGGCAAAGGTTTGGCTGACAGCTTCCAAGCGGCATTCGAAGCGGCTGGCGGCACAGTAACCATTTCTGCAGCACACGAAGACGGCAAAGCTGACTACTCAGCCGAAGTGGGCGCATTGGCATCAGCCGGTGGAGAAGTGTTGGTTGTTGCAGGCTACACCGACCAAGGTGGTAAAGGCATCATCCAAGCATCCTTGGACACAGGCGCCTTTGACACATTCGTATTGCCAGACGGCATGGTTGGTCAGGAATTGGTTGACACAATCGGTTCCGATCTGGACGGATCATTCGGTCAGTACCCAGGTACAGACAGCAAAGGGTCAGAAGTGTTCCAAGGCCTAGCCGCAGCAGCTGGTTTCGATGGCACATCCGCCTTTGCACCCGAAAGCTATGACGCAGCCGCATTGATCATGTTGGCGATGCAAGCTGCAGGATCCACAAACTCGGCCGATTTTGCAGGCAAGATCATGGATCTGGCGAACGCACCTGGCGAACCCATCCTGCCAGGTGAATTGGGCAAAGCATTGGATCTGATCGCAGCCGGTCAGGACATCGACTATGTTGGTGCAACTGCTGTTGAATTGATCGGACCAGGTGAATCTGCCGGTAACTATCGCGAAATCGAAATCGGTGGTGGCGCGATCAACACCGTTCGTTTCCGTTAATTACCGCAAACGTTTGACATCGTGCAGCCCGGCGATTGCCGGGCTGTTTCGTTACAAGATTGGGAAAGGATGCAACCGTGATCAAGGTTGAAAACCTTCATAAACATTTTGGCGGGTTCCATGCGGTCGACGGGGCAACACTGGAAATCGAACAGGGGTCAATCACGGGTCTGATCGGACCGAACGGCGCGGGCAAAACAACGCTGTTTAACGTGATCGCGGGCGTGCTAACCCCGACATCCGGACGCGTGACGATGGCCGGCGAGGATATCACAGGCCTGCCACCGCATGAATTGTTCCACAAAGGGTTGTTGCGCACATTCCAGATCGCCCATGAATTCCATTCCATGTCGTGCCGCGAAAACCTGATGATGGTTCCGGGCGATCAAATTGGCGAACGTCTGTGGGATACATGGTTTGGCCGCAAACGCATTGCCGACCAGGAACGGGCATTGCGCGCCAAGGCGGACGAGGTATTGGAATTTCTGACCATCACGCATTTGGCCGACCACAAAGCGGGTCAGGTCTCGGGCGGGCAGAAAAAATTGCTAGAGCTGGGGCGCACCATGATGGTTGACGCCAAAATCGTGTTTCTGGACGAAGTGGGCGCAGGTGTAAACCGCACCCTGTTGAATACCATCGGTGACGCGATCATCCGTCTAAACCAAGACCGAGGATATACATTCGTCGTGATCGAACATGACATGGATTTCATCGGGCGCCTATGCGACCCCGTCATCTGTATGGCCGAGGGCAAAGTATTGGCCCAAGGGACTCTGGATGAAATCAAGGCCAATGAACAGGTGATCGAAGCCTATCTGGGAACCGGTCTGAAAAACAAAGATATGCTAGAGGCATAACCGGGTGCGTCTATGCACCCTGCCCTGCGTCTTTTACGCAGGTATGTGAAAGGAAAATTCAATGTCAGAGCCATTTTTGATTGGCGATTGCATGACCGGCGGCTATGGAAATGGCCCCGATATTTTGCATGGCTGTACCATTGCCGTGGACAAAGGTGAAATTGCTGTGATTGTGGGCCCGAATGGGGCCGGAAAATCCACGGCGATGAAGGCCGTTTTTGGAATGTTAAATGTGCGCGACGGGTCCGTGCGACTGGATGGCGAAGATATCACCAGCCTTTCGCCACAAAATCGCGTGGTCAAAGGGATGGGCTTTGTTCCACAAACCAATAATATCTTTGCCTCGATGACCGTCGAAGAAAATTTGGAAATGGGCGCGTTTATTCGCAATGATGATATTCGCCAGACCATGGAACAGGTCTATGATTTGTTTCCAATTCTACGCGACAAACGCAATCAACCGGCCGGCGAATTGTCTGGGGGCCAACGCCAACAGGTGGCCGTTGGCCGCGCGTTGATGACCCAGCCCAAGGTTTTGATGCTGGACGAACCCACCGCTGGTGTCAGCCCGATCGTTATGGACGAATTGTTTGACCGAATCATCGAGGTGGCGCGCACAGGCATTCCCATTTTGATGGTGGAACAAAACGCCCGCCAAGCGCTGGAAATTGCGGACAAAGGGTATGTTCTGGTCCAAGGGGCCAATGCCCATACGGGCAGCGGCAAAGATCTGTTGGCAGACCCCGAAGTCCGCCGTTCATTCTTAGGAGGATAAGGGGATGGAGTTTCTAAACGGTTTTGTCGCCCTATCAAATTTCGTCTTGGTTCCTGCGATTGCCTATGGCAGTCAATTGGCCCTAGGCGCGCTTGGTGTCACATTGATCTATGGGATTTTGCGGTTTTCGAACTTTGCGCATGGGGACACCATGGCCTTTGGGGCGATGGTCACGGTTTTGGTAACCTGGGCAATGCAATCCATCGGAATCAGTTTTGGGCCCCTACCCACGGCTTTGTTGGCGCTGCCGTTTGGCATTGCTGGGGCGGTATTGATGGTATTGATGACCGATAAGATGGTCTATAAATTCTATCGGGAAAAGAAATCGAAACCGGTAATTTTGGTGATCGTGTCAATGGGTGTCATGTTCATGATGAACGGCATCGTTCGTGTCATCATTGGCCCCAATGAGCAACAATTCCGCGACGGCGAACGGTTTTTGATCAAGGCCCGCGAATTCAAAAATATGACCGGTCTGGACGAAGGTCTAGCCATCAAATCGACCCAGGCCATCACCGTTGTGACCGCCGCCATTGCCGTGGCGCTGCTGTTTTGGTTCCTAAACAAAACACGCACGGGTAAATCCATGCGGGCCTATTCCGATAACGAAGATTTGGCCTTGCTTTCTGGTATCAATCCCGAACGTGTTGTTGCCGTGACATGGATTATCGTGGCGGCATTGGCCACGATTGCCGGGGTTTTATATGGTCTGGATAAATCATTCAAACCCTTTACCTATTTCCAACTGCTGCTGCCAATTTTTGCCAGTGCCATTGTTGGCGGTCTGGGCAATCCGTTGGGGGCCATTGCCGGTGGGTTTGTCGTTGCCTTTTCCGAAGTGATGATCACCTATGCCTGGAAAAAGGTGCTGGGATATTGGTTGCCAGACACGCTTGAACCCTCGGGATTGGTCCAACTGCTGTCGACCGACTACAAATTTGCGGTAAGCTTTATGATCTTGATTGTCGTGTTGCTGTTCCGCCCAACTGGTCTGTTCAAAGGAAAGGCATACTGATGGAACGTACAAAAAACATCGGCCTGTTTGCCATTGTCGCAGGCTTGATCATCTTAACCGGCATGATCCAAAGCTGGAATTCCGCACTGTTAATCGTCAATATGGGGTTAATCAGCGCGATCATGGCCTTGGGCGTCAATTTGCAATGGGGCTTTGCCGGACTGTTTAATGTGGGCGTCATGGGTTTTGTGGCGCTGGGGGGTTTGGCCACCGTCTTGGTGTCGTCTGATCCCGTGTCTGAGGCCTGGGCCGCAGGTGGACTGGGGTTGATTGCCGCATTGGTCGTGGGCATTTTGGTGATCGTCGCAACCGGGATTACCATTAAAAAATTGCCCGCGGGTAAGATGCGCCTGATCGGGGCCACGGCGGTTCTGGTCGGTGGATTTTTCCTGTACCGCGCCGTTTTTGACCCAGCCGTCGCCGCGATCGAGGCCATTAATCCCGCCCTGCAGGGCAACATCGGTGGCCTAGGGCTGCCCATTCTGCTGGCCTGGCCGATCGGTGGTGTCTTGGCCGCCGGTGCGGCCTGGATCATCGGGAAAACAGCGCTTGGCCTGCGGTCGGATTATTTGGCGATCGCAACCTTGGGGATCGCGGAAATCATCATCGCCGTCATGAAAAACGAAGACTGGCTGGCGCGTGGCGTGAAAAACGTAATCGGCCTAGATCGCCCTGTCGCCCGCGAAGTTGATTTGCAGCAATCGGCTGAGTTTGTCGACAAAGCAACCCAATGGGGATTTGATCCGGTCACGGCATCATCGCTCTATGTCAAATTCAGCTATTCGCTGTTGTTTACGGCCGTGTTGGTGGTGTTACTGGTGATGGCCCAGCTGTCATTAAACAGCCCCTGGGGCCGCATGATGCGCGCCATTCGCGACAACGAAGTGGCGGCCGAAGCCATGGGCAAAAACGTCACCCGCCGGCATCTGCAGATCTTTATCCTTGGATCAGCCATTTGCGGGATCGCAGGCGCGATGATGACCACCCTAGATGGTCAGTTAACCCCTGGCACCTATCAGCCATTGCGCTATACGTTCTTGATTTGGGTGATGGTGATTGTTGGTGGATCAGGCAACAATTTCGGGGCCGTCTTGGGCGGATTTCTGATCTGGTTTTTGTGGGTTCAGGTGGAACCACTGGGTCAATGGATCATGACCATTGTCACCAGTGGGATGGCCGAGGACAGCGCATTACGCCTGCATCTGTTGGATAGCGTCGCCCATATGCGGTTGTTTACCATGGGATTGATATTGTTATTGGTCTTGCGGTTTAGCCCAAGGGGATTGATCCCAGAAAAATAGGTTAAAAAATGGCCCTGCATTGCGAGGGCCATTTTTTTCTTGCCATTTCACCCATTTTGTATATATTCGTATTTTAATATATGTTATAAGGAACCATCATGAAAAAGAACGTAGGCGGCATTGATCGCGTTTTAAGAATTGTCGTTGGCCTGGCGCTGATCGCGGGGTATTTTTTAAACGCCGACGCGGCCTATGGCTGGTTATATCTGTTGGGGATTATCCCACTTGCCACCGGTTTGATGTCAAATTGTATGCTGTATACCCTGTTGGGGATCAACACCTGCCCCGCCAAGAAAGACTGATGTTAAGCGCGGGAAATGCACCCACTGGGGTGCATGCCTTCGGCGAGGATATTTTTAGACAAAAAATGATTTTGTGTCTTGGTCATTGGCACCAAGATGGGTCTGGGTAAACCCGCGCGACGATTTTAGGCCAAAGCCCAACGCGCGGTCGACGCCATCATGTGCAATCATGAGCATCCCAAGGGCCACAGCGATCGAATGCCCAAAGACAAGCCCCAAGAAAAACGGCAAAACGCCCATGGGGTAGAGATGCATAAGATTATAGAAAAACGCCCCAGCCCGCGGGCCAGCCAGATATCCGACGATTGCCAAATCAGGCACGAAAAAGAGCGCAATCAGCAGCCATAGCGGCAGTTCTGGCGTCATTAAGGGCAATTGTGGACGCATGAGCAACAAAAGAGTGAAGGCCAAGGCGGCAATGATTGCCCCCTCTATGCGTTGCCAGAGGATCATTCGGCCGCGGTGCGTTTGGGGTTGAGCATATCTTTCAGATAGTGGCCTGTGTGGCTGGCTTGGACTTTGGCCACATCTTCGGGCGTGCCAGTGGCCACCACGGTGCCACCACCATCGCCGCCCTCGGGGCCGATGTCGATGATCCAATCTGCCGTTTTCACAACGTCGAGATTATGTTCGATGACAATCACGGAATTTCCCTGTTCGACCAATTCATGCAAGACCTCAAGCAATTTGCGGACATCTTCGAAATGCAGACCGGTTGTGGGTTCATCCAGAATATAGAGGGTTTTTCCCGTAGAGCGGCGGGCGAGTTCCTTGGAGAGTTTCACGCGTTGTGCTTCGCCGCCAGATAATGTGGTGGCCTGTTGACCCACCTTGATATAGCCCAAGCCAACACGCACCAGTGCATCCATTTTTTCGCGAATAGAGGGGACAGCCTGGAAAAATTGCTGGGCATCTTCGACGGTCATGTCCAAGACATCTGCGATGGATTTGCCTTTGAATTTCACCTCGAGTGTTTCGCGATTGTATCGTGCGCCATGGCAGGTTTCGCATGTGACATAGACATCGGGCAGGAAATGCATTTCGATTTTGATGACGCCATCGCCCTGGCAGGCCTCGCACCGGCCACCTTTGACGTTAAAGGAGAAGCGGCCGGGTTTATAGCCGCGTGTTTTTGCCTCGGGCAGGCCGGCGAACCATTCGCGGATGGGGGTAAAGGCGCCCGTATAGGTGGCCGGATTGGACCGTGGCGTGCGGCCAATCGGACGTTGGTCAATATCGATGACCTTGTCCAGCAATTCCAGGCCCTTGATCGTGTCGCAAGGCGCCGGGGCCTGTTTTGCGCCATTCAATCGCATTGATGCCGTTTTGAACAGGGTTTCGATGGTCAGCGTGGATTTCCCACCGCCGGACACCCCAGTGACGCAGACAAATTTTCCCAAGGGGTAATCGACCGTCACGTTTTTTAGGTTATTTCCCACGGCATTCACAACGGTCAGTTTTTTGCCATTGCCCTTGCGGCGTGTCGATGGCACAGAAATTTCGCGTTGACCGGATAGGTACTGACCCGTCAATGAATTGGGATCGCTGGCCACATGTTTCGGTGTTCCGTGGCTGACAACCTGTCCGCCGTGCACGCCTGCCCCGGGGCCGATATCGAATACATAGTCTGCCTCGCGGATCGCCTCTTCGTCGTGTTCGACAACGATCACCGTGTTGCCCTGATCGCGCAGGTTTTTCAATGTGGTCAACAGACGGTCATTATCGCGTTGATGCAATCCGATCGATGGTTCGTCCAGCACATAAAGCACCCCTGTCAGACCAGATCCAATCTGGCTGGCCAGTCTGATCCGCTGGCTTTCACCGCCCGACAATGTCCCCGCATTTCGGCTGAGAGTTAGATATTCTAGGCCCACATTATTTAGAAATCCTAAGCGTTCGCGAATTTCCTTTAATATGGCGCGGGCGATTTCATTTTTCTGGCTGGTCAGATGGGTGGGCACCGTTTCGCACCATTCGAATGCCTCGCGGATGGACATTTGAACGACCTGTCCAATATGCAGACCCGCAATTTTGACGGCCAGTGCCTCTTGCTTTAGCCGGTAGCCATCGCAGGTGCCACAGGGGCGATTGTTTTGATATTGTTCGAATTCCTCGCGGATCCAGTTGCTGTCGGTTTCGCGGTAGCGGCGTTCCATGTTGGGAATGACGCCTTCGAATACGCGTCTGACCTGATAAATCCGGCCGCCTTCGTCATAGCGGAACTGGATTTCTTCGTCGCCTGAGCCATGCAGGAATACCTGTTTCACATGGGCGGGCAGATCTTTCCACCGGGCATTTTGGTCAAATTCATAATGTTTTGCAATCGCTTCAATGGTTTGCAGGAAATAGGGGGATTTACCCTTGCGCCAGGGGGCCAAGGCGCCATCGCGAATTTTCAACATCTGATCTGGCACGACCAGACGTTCGTCAAAGAACAGTTCCATCCCCAACCCGTCACATTGTGGGCAGGCCCCAAAGGGCGCGTTGAATGAAAACAAACGCGGTTCGATTTCGGGAATGGTAAAACCACTGACCGGACAGGCGAAATTTTCGGAAAATGTGAACCGTTCAGGATCCCCATCGCGCGGGGCGGTTTCCAAAATCGCAATCCCATCGGCCAAATCCAATGCGGTGCGGAAACTGTCGGCCAAACGGGTTTCCATGCCGTCGCGCACCACGATCCGATCGACAACCACGTCGATATCGTGGCGGAATTTTTTGTCCAAAGTCGGTGGTTCGTCCAATTCATAGAACTGACCGTCAACCTTGACCCGTTGAAAGCCTTGTTTGCGCAGTTCCAAAAATTCTTTGCGGTATTCGCCTTTGCGGTCGCGCACGATTGGCGCCAACAGATGGGCACGTGTGCCCTCCTCCATTCCCATGACGCGATCGACCATGTCCTGGACCTGTTGCGCCTCAATCGGCAGGCCTGTTGCGGGGCTGTACGGTGTGCCCGCCCGCGCGAAAAGCAAGCGCAAATAGTCATAAATTTCCGTCACAGTGCCAACGGTCGAACGCGGGTTTTTGGACGTTGTTTTTTGTTCGATCGAAATCGCAGGGCTTAGGCCGCTGATGTGGTCGACATCGGGTTTTTCCATCATGTCCAGAAACTGACGTGCATAGGCCGATAGGCTTTCGACATAGCGGCGCTGGCCTTCTGCATAGATGGTATCAAAGGCCAAAGAAGATTTCCCGGATCCCGACAGCCCGGTAATCACAACAAATTGGTCGCGCGGAATATCCACATCAATCGATTTCAAATTGTGTTCACGCGCCCCGCGGACCTGAATGGTTTTCAAATCAGTCATGATATCTTCCTAATGGTTAACGCACAGATAAACCTTTTTCTGACGATGGCCAATGAAAAAATGGAACGGAAAGCGAACATCCGCCAAATTTTTATCCGCCCTTTGTGAAATATGTTTGCGCTAACAAAATCTTGCGCAGGGCTGGCTTGGGGCCTTGCTTGGCTGTTGATTTATGCATAAACACGAACAAAATGATAAGGATGAACGCAATGTCGCAGCCTACGTGCCTTGTGGCGGATATCGGTGGAACAAACACACGCATGGCCATTTCCGATGGCCTGACCCTGCGGGGTGACAGCATTACACGGTTCAAAAATGCCGATCATTCGACATTTTATGAAATCATTGATCTATACCTATCCCAGATGGGCCTGACCCGGGTGGACCGTGCCGCGGTTGCGGTGGCGGGCCCCGTGTCGGGGGGGCGTGCGGAAATGACCAACCTGGATTGGACGTTCGAGGATACAAAAATTGCCACCAAAACCGGTGCAGCCCACGTCGGTTTGCTGAATGATTTACAGGCGCAGGGGCATTCGCTGCACCTGCTGGACCGTGAGGACATCCTAACCGTGATGCAGGGCAATCGTCAGGCACGGCCAACGGATACGCAAATTGTGATTGGCATGGGCACGGGATTTAACGCGGCCCCCGTCTATCACACACAGTCGGGCACCCATGTGCCACCCGCGGAAATTGGACATGCCCGAATTGCGACGGCAAATGATGTGCAGGCCCGCGTTGTGGATGCCATCGCACAGGCGGAAGGTTTCGTATCAAACGAACATATTTTGGCGGGCCGTGGTTTGGAACGCATCGATGCCGCCCTGAACAATCGCCAAGACCGCAGCGCCGCCGATATTATGGCCGCGGCACAGTCGGGCGATGCATCGGCGATTATGGTCGCGCAAACACAGGCCCAATTTGCAGGGTCTGTCTATGGCGATATGGCGCTGGCAACCTTGCCATTGGGCGGTATATATCTGATTGGCGGGGTGGCGCGGGCGCTGTCGCCATATTTGTCCGACAAAAAATTTGCCGATGCATTTTGCGACAAAGGACGCTTTGCCACCTTTAACCAACAATTCAGTGTGCATGTCATTTTGGATGATTTTGCCGCGCTAAAGGGCTGTCCAAGCTATGTGATGTCACTTGCGTGACGGGTTGTATTTGTGAATTCCCATCATCATGGCGACGGTTGCACCGCAGAAATATAACCCGACAAAACTGTATTGCTGACCTAAAGGCACCCCAAGTGTTAAAAACCAACCCGTAATTGCGGGGCCAATGGCGGATCCGACAACCATCACAGCGCTGGCAATTGCCTTGATCCCGCCCAAATGGCGCGTTCCGTAAAATTCGGCCCAGAACGCAACAGGCAGGGTGCCATTGGCCCCTGCACTCAGGGCCAGAAAAACCAAACCTATGCCAACGCCTAGCAATGTCTGCGCCTGTGAAAACGCGAAAAACGCCACCGCCATGGGCACCAGATACAACGGCATTAATCGCGCCGCCCCATATCTGTCCAAGGCCATGCCTGACAGGATATTCGCCGCAACCGCAACCACGGAATAGATCGGAAAGACTGCAACCAATGCCAAATGTTCGACCGCCAATTCCTGCGCAAACGGCACCTGTTGAAAGAAAAAGGCCGTGACAAAGGCACCAGGCCCCATCAGCGTTGGGATCATAAACCAAAACAGGGGATGCGACAGGGTTTGTCGGCGTGTCCAATGGCGCCCCTGCATCCCTGTTGCGATGTTTTGTTGTGCCATAGATTGCGGTGTGCGTTCTTGCGATAGCAGGCGCCATAACACGGGAATAGCCGCACAGATCACCAGCGCAGACAGGCCCCACAACACACGCCAGTCATAAACCCCCAACAATACGACAAAGAGGATGGGCAAACTGGCCTCGCCCAAACTATAGCCTAGGTTTGACAGCGACAGCGCGCGCCCGCGTTGGGCGACAAACCAACGTGACATGGCGACCGCGGCCAAATGCGATGACATCCCCTGCCCCATGAGACGCAGCAAAAATATAACGACTGGCAACAACACGGCATAGGTGTTTATCGCCATGCACAGCGCCGCCACCGCCAACCCGCAAAACACCCCCACCCCCAGATGGCGTGTTTTGAACTGATCGCTTAGTCCGCCAGACCAGACCATGACCACGGCTGATGAAAATGTACCCAAGGCATAGGCCGTGCCCCATTGCCCATGGGTCAGACCAAAATCGGCGCGAATTTCCCCAGAAAAGACGGAAATTAAAAACGTCTGCCCAAAGCTGGACATCAAGGTCAACAAAAACCCTGCCGCGATTAGGGATATGTGTTGTTTTAGGAAACTTGTGAAATTCATCGAACTGCGCCTGCGTGTTTGCGTCACTATGGCGCGAATGCAATAAAACTCAAGCGGAATTACCGAAAGGCCCGCACTGCCAGAACGGCATTCAACCCCCCAAAGGCAAAGGCATTGGACAGGGCCACATCAACCTTGGCCTCGCGCGCCTCATTCGGAACCACATCTAGGGCGCATTCAGGATCGGGTTCCTGATATCCAATGGTAGGCGCAATAATGCCATCGCGTACGGCCATGATACAGGCCAGTAATTCCACCGCACCCGTTGCCCCGATAAGATGCCCGTGCATCGATTTCGTCGATGACAGCATTAAGGCATTGGCATGCTGGCCAAACACATGGGCCACCGCGGCGCATTCGGTTTTGTCATTGGCTGCCGTTCCTGTGCCGTGGGCATTGATATATCCCACATCCTCGGGGTTCAGACGCGCATCGCGCAACGCCCCCTGAATGGCGCGGGCTGCACCCTGTTGGCTGGGCATGACAATATCGGCTGCATCCGACGACATGGCAAATCCTGTCACCTCGGCCAAAATATCCGCGCCACGGGACTTGGCGTGTTGCAATTCTTCGAATACGAAAATGGCCGCGCCTTCGCCTTGGACCATGCCATTGCGATTGGCGGAAAACGGGCGGCAGGCGTCTTTGGACATAACGCGCAGACCTTCCCATGCTTTGATCCCGCCGAAACACAGCATGCTTTCTGATCCGCCGGTGATCATGGTTTTGGACAGGCCCGTGCGCACCATTTGGAACGCTTGTGCCATGGCATGATTGGAACTGGCACAGGCCGTTGACACGGTAAACGACGGGCCTTTTAGGTTGAATTCCATCGATACATGGCTGGCGGCGGCATTGTTCATTAGTTTCGGCACAACAAAGGGATGGACGCGGTTTTTACCTTCTTCGTAGACCGACCTATAATTTTCGTCCCAGGTCCCGACGCCCCCACCCGCGGTGCCCAACACCACACCAGAGGTCGCGGCCAGTTCCCCCGAAAACACCAAACCAGATTGATCAATCGCCTCTTTGGCGGCCAACAGCGTAAATTGGGTAAAGCGGTCATATAACGCCAGTTGTTGCCGGTTGAATACGGCGTCTGGATCAAAATCATGCACTTGGCCACCGATTTTGATTGTCAAACGATCGACATCACGAAATTTCAGTTCACTAATACCACAGCGCCCCGCCTGCATCGCAGCCAGCGTCTGGGGCACATTTTGCCCCAAGGCATTGATCGTTCCGGCCCCTGTGATAACAACCCTGTTCACGATTGTTCTGCCACCAAGGTTTCAACACCCGCAATTATGCGCGCAACGGATGAGATATCAAAATCACCCTCGGTCGGATCGTTGGCATTAAACGGAACCTGGATGTCAAAGGCCTCTTCTATCGCGAAAATGCATTCGACCAGCCCCAGACTGTCGATGCCCAACTGTTCTAGCGTGCTGTCCAATGTCACATCCGACGGCTCTAACACGGCTTGTTGGGCTAATATTTCTATGACCTGTTGTTTCACTGACATATGCGTAAATCCATGCGATACCCCTTGGGGGATTAGTCTTTGTTAGATAGGTTTAAAACGGTTTTTTGCAATTGCGAAACCGTTTGCATCAAACGGGGCAAGCGGCGCAATGCTTTGTAGGTTTCGATATGGCTGTCCATTTTCATAGCGGGATAGCCCAACATAATACGACCGCTGGGAATATTCGACAACACTTTGGTCGCGCCGCCTGTAATCACGTTATCACCGATTGTGATATTGTCACTGACACCGGTCTGTCCCCCTAACACCACGTTGCGGCCCAGCACACTGGACCCTGCGATACCGACCTGCGCACAGATCAGACAATCATCCCCTACCACAACGTTATGACCGATTTGTGACAGGTTATCCGTTTTCACACCATTGCCGATTTGCGTCGGTTTGACCGTGCCACGATCAACACAACACGACGCGCCCAGTTCCACATCATCGCCAATGATCACACCTGCCAGTGAATGTATGCGCGACCAGGGTTGCCCGCGGTCTGAAATATCCTCTTTGCCCAGGCTATCGCGGGCAATTTCAACCGCCGACACCTCGGCCGTGACAAAGGAAAACCCATCCGCCCCAACAGTTGCGCCCGGCTGCGCGATAAAGCGATCGCCGATCCGGACATCTGCGCCAATCCGGACCCCTTCGCGCAGATAGGCATTTTGCCCCAAACGCGATCCCGTTCCGATGTAACACTGTGGGCCAATCACGCTGTTGCCCCCAATTACGACATCGCGCCCAATGACAGCCAGCGGTCCAATGGTGATATTATCGCCCAAACGCGCGGTTGGATCTATGATCGCGGATGGATGAATGCCGGCATCATATCCCTGCCCGCGATCCATCATGGCCGACAAGGTAGACATCGCATACCGTGGGCGCGGCGCGACCAAGGCAGCCTGCACACCGTAACTGGCCCAATCCGCACCGGGCCACAACATGGCGACACGGGCCTGTCCCTGCGGGATCAAAGCTGCATAATCGGGATCCATAGCCAATGCGATATCTGTATCGCCAGCTAAACCGGGCTGAGCAACACCCGAGACAAGGATCGTCCCGTCCCCCATAAACTGGGCACCCAGCGCCTGCGCCACATCCGCGACTGTATACATGTTCATTCCCCACGATTACGCGGGACCAGAATTACCCTGCAATTGATCCAATGACCACCCCTGCACGCACCAAGGCATCAAAAATTGCAGCATCGCGACCATAGACATCGCGGCGATATTCCATACCGCCCGTGGGTTTGGACACGGCTGTACGATACATCAGATGGACAGGGACATGTTTTTTCAATTCAATCACCGTTTCGCGCCCGCTGTCCAGGGCTGCGTGGAATTCGCCCTTGGGGTTTGAGGACTGAACCGACAACAAAGCATAGGCAAAATCGAACGGTTTGTGCAAACGCACACAGCCATGGCTGAAGGCCCGCGTTTCGCGCGCAAACAAGGATTTTGCAGGTGTATCATGCAGGTAAATGTTATAGCGGTTGGGGAACATGAATTTCACCAAGCCCAAGGCATTTCGCGTTGACGGTGGCTGTTTCAGATCAAACGGGAAATCAGCTGCCGTAAACTGCGTGAAATCAATCCCTTCGCGCGATACGACTTGGCCCGATTGGCTGATCAGGTTTAGATAGCTGTGCGCATTTGGATCTGCTTGCATTTTCGGCAGATATTCTTTGACCGTTATGGACCGCGGCACATTCCATGTCGGGTTCACAACCATATGCTCCATTTCGTCGGAAAATTCTGGGCTGCGTTGGTCACGTTTATTCGACCCCACAACCGCGCGCGTATAGAATTCAACCTGACCCTTGTTGATAATTTTGGCGCTGAAATCCGCCAAATTCACTATGATGTGGCGTGTACCGCGATCAAAATTGGTCCAGCGTTCGCGTTCCATCGCCACAACGACAGCGGCCAAGCGGTCGCGGGCAGATGTGTTTAATTCGGCCCGCGTTCCATCGCCCACGATCCCATCGGTAGCCAATCCATGATCCGCCTGAAACGCCTGCACTGCCTTTTGAATATCGGCATCATAGACCGCGCTGAGCGATCGTTTTAGATATCCCATTTCGATCAAACGGTCGCGCAATGCTATCACTGCACGCCCCTGATCGCCTGGCTGTAATTTTCCCCCGGGAACAATGGTTTGCCAATCGCCTGCGGCGATGATGTCCAACAAACGTTCCTTTTCGGCCAGCAGCCGCTGATATTCATTTGATTGCGGCGGCAAGGCACGCATGAACTTCTTAGGTGATGATTTCACCAAGGCGTCTAGATAGTCTGCCGTCACGATAGAAAAGCGTTTCCGCTTGATATCTTGTACCGCAGAGGACGGGTCAACCACACCGGTCCGCACATCGCGGACATAAGCGATAAAGCTTTGCGTTAGCGCTGCCTCAGCCGCGCCTAGATCAGCAGTAGTTTTAATGTTGGCGACAGCGCGTTCAAGCGCAGGCAATTGATAGCGGTCCACCGGCAAGGCATGCCCGCCTGCCAAAGCCAGGGCATCAAACAACGCCGTTCGCCGCGCCGAGGCCGCGGATGATTTTTCCAGCCATACCGGTTGAAACCCGCGGGATTTGTAAAACGCCATTGCAGATGCATCGTTTTGCAGCGCCTTGCTCAGCGCCATTTGGTAAGAGATATCAAGTTTTTGTGCGGCGCCTTGCGTTGGTAAAACAGCAGCATAAACCATAAATAATAAAACAAAAATAACACGAGTAACTTGGATAAAATTCATCGTTCAACCCCTTAGATGAGAGCGGGATAGCATTAAAACGTAACAGTATGAAATGTCCATTCACATTTTCTTTAGCCGATAAATCGATCCAAAATGACAGACTCCCTGTGACCCGATTACATCGAAACACAGAAAAAGGCGAAAATTTGCCGAAAATTCGTTGAACGGACACAGCCGCAAAAAAAGGGTTGGTTCGCGAATCAAAACGTGGCATAGCTATTGCACCTAGGGGATAGGTCAAACAACTGCGCCAGCTGCCCGGCGTATTGGAAATGAATGAATGACGATGGATAATCGCAACGGTATTACACGACGTGGATTACTGACAGCTTTCGCGGCGACAACGGTTGTGGCTGCGCCGACTTATGCAAATGCCTTTGGTTTTTTGCGGGGCGCCGGTGATATCCGCAAGGTGTCGTTGGTGTCGCGCCGCACAGGTGAACGCGTCAATACAATCTATTGGATTGAGGGCGAATACATCCCCGAGGCCTTGGCCGAGATCAACAAGTTTATGCGCGATTGGCGCTATAACGAGGTCAAGAAAATCGATACCCGTACGATTGACATCATTGCCGCCAGCCATGCCTTGCTAGATACCAGTGAACCGTTCCAGATGTTGTCAGGCTATCGCAGCCCGAAAACCAATGCGATGCTGCGCCGCAATTCGCGGGGGGTCGCCAAAAATTCCCTGCACATGAAGGGCCAAGCGGCCGACCTACGGCTTGGGTCACGTTCGGTGCGACAGATTTCCAAGGCTGCACAGGCCTGCCATGCCGGTGGCGTTGGTAAATATTCAGGGTCCAATTTCGTGCATATGGATTGCGGCCCTGTCCGCGTTTGGGGTAGGTGAGGATCGATACGCGTGCACCCCGCGCCGCAACAAATGGGATCGTTGAGATGATTTACCAAGTTGTTATTTATCATGAAATTCGTGATCAAGACGCTTTGGCCGCCTATGCCAAATTGGCTGGACCCGCGATTGAGAAAGCAGGCGGCCGATTTATCGCCCGCGGCATGCCCGTAAAAACGCTGGAACACGGCAAAGAAACGCGCACCGTTGTGATCGAATGGGACGATTTAGACACCGCAACCGCAGGGTTTAATTCAGACGATTATATGGCGGCGCTGCATGAATTAGGCGATGCTGCGGTCAGGGATATTCGGTATATCCCCGCCGCGTCCTGACCCAATTAAGCCATAATCCGTTTTGCGATTTGCATAAATGCCGCGGCCTGCGGGCCGTCGGGGTCGCGTACAACAATGGGTTCGCCCTGATCGGCCGCCAAACGCACATCCAAATGCAACGGCACCTCGCCCAGGAACGGGACGCCCATTTTTGCAGCCTCTGCCACGACACCGCCGTGGCCGAAAATATGTTCTTCGTGGCCACAATGGCTGCAGATATGGGTCGACATATTTTCAACCAGACCCAAAATCGGGACATTGACTTTGTCAAACATATCAATGCCTTTGCGTGCATCGATCAGGGCCACATCCTGCGGTGTTGACACCACGATGGCACCGGCCACCTGCGCCTTTTGGGCCAATGTGATCTGAACATCCCCTGTCCCGGGCGGCAAATCAACAAACAAAACATCCAAATCGCCCCAATCGACCTGAAACAGCAATTGTTGCAGCGCGCCCATCAACATCGGCCCGCGCCAAACAATGGCCTGATCAGGTTGCATCATCAAACCGATCGACATCATGGTCACGCCATGCGCCGTTAACGGAATGATGGTTTTACCATCCGGACTGGCGGGCCGTTTATTAACGCCCAACATTTGCGGTTGGGAGGGGCCATAGACATCTGCGTCCAGCAATCCCACCTTGGCGCCCAATTTTGCAGCGGCACAGGCCAAATTTGCGGATAGCGTTGATTTCCCAACCCCACCCTTGCCCGAGGCAATGGCAATCACGCGTTTTACATTTGGAACCGCTGCCGGACCGGATGCCGCGGCCTTGGGTTTCAGGCTGGGCGGTTGCGGCGCAGCCTTGTGCCCCGTCAAGATCCCCTTGGCCGCATCAACGCCATCCAATCCCATCAACGCCTGTTCTGCCAAGGCAAGGGTTTCGGCGTATTTGGGCGCGTGGTCTGGATCAACCTCAAGCACAAATTGGATTTTACCGCCATCTTGTGTCAATCCACGCACCAATCCGGCCTGCACGATATTTTGGCCGGACACAGGATCCGTGACCTGTGACAAACACTGTTCTAACGTCGATTTATCAACCATATTCTGCCCTTAATCTGACACAGGAAAACCCGGCGCGATTGCACCGTTTCGAAACGCAGGCGCGGCCAAACGGTTATTTCACCTTTAGCTGGCCTTGGATCTTGGCACCTTTGGAGGTGGATATAGTGTTATAGGAAATATCGGCAACCACGACACCTGTGCTGGCCACGGTTACATCGGTCGCAGACACCGCGCCCTGTAATTCACCGTCGATCGACAGGGTTGTGCATTCAACCGTTCCCTCTAGGCGACCTGCACCTAACACGCTGATGGCAGCGGCCTGCACTTTGCCTTTGACGGATCCGTCAATTTCAATATCGCCTTTTGACCGGATTTCCCCATCAATGCTGATATCTGAGCTGAAAAAAGATTTTGCCATGGTCGCCCCCATCCGAAACATTTGATTTACCGTGTTTTCGGCCGCTTGCACCCAATTTGCAAGGTCAAAATGCAGCCTGTCCCAAATCACGGCAAAATTCAGCCCGTTCAACACAGGCAAGGCGGCACAGTGTGGGGATTATTTGGTGATGCTACGCCCGTGTTGCGCCCCAGAATTTTTAACCGCATCCCTACGCAACTTTGGTCGCGACCCTAGCGTAACATCACCTGTAATTCGAACATCAGCTCGATACAGGTGGGATAGGCAGCAGATGCGGCAAGAATAAGACCACAAACAGATTGATTTGTGAAATAAACGTGGCACACCGCATTACCCGATAGGATGGGTTCCAGCGCCGGCGGTATATGGCAAGTTTAGCATTGCACTTTTATCCAATTCGTGGCATTGCAGCCCAACTTTTCCGCAAATATGTTAATTGCGCGGTCTCTCGTGGGTGGGTGCGGAAAAGATACGCCCAAACCCTTTGAAACGCGCCCATAAATGAATGGAGCTTACATGCCTTTATATGAGCATGTCTTTATTTCGCGTCAGGACTTGTCCAACGCGCAGGCAGAAGGCCTGATCGAACACTTCTCGGCAGTATTGAAAGACAATGGCGGCAACGTGATTGATTCTGAATACTGGGGTGTCAAAACGATGGCCTATAAAATCAACAAAAACCGCAAAGGTCACTATGCGTTCTTGCGCACAGATGCACCGTCATCTGCGGTACAGGAAATGGAACGCCTGATGCGTCTGCACGATGACGTTATGCGCGTTATGACCATCCGTGTTGATGAACATGCCGAAGGTCCTTCGGTACAAATGCAAAAACGTGACGAACGTGGCGAACGCCGCGAACGCCGCGCATAAGGCAAAGGATCTAAATCATGGCAAACAAACCATTTTTCCGCCGTCGTAAAGTGTGCCCCTTCTCAGGTGAGAACGCACCAAAGATCGATTACAAAGATACGAAATTGCTGCAGCGCTATATCTCAGAGCGTGGCAAAATCGTACCTTCGCGCATCACTGCAGTGTCTGCTAAAAAACAACGCGAATTGGCCCGTGCCATCAAACGCGCGCGCTTCTTGGCCCTGCTGCCATACGCTGTGAAATAAGGAGAATTTGAAATGCAAGTTATCCTTTTGGAACGCGTGGCCAAATTGGGCCAGATGGGCGAAATCGTAGACGTTAAACCAGGCTATGCGCGCAACTATCTGTTGCCACAAGGCAAAGCGCAAACCGCATCAGACGCAAACATCAAAGCGTTTGAAGCACAAAAAGCGCAGCTGGAAGCACGCAACCTAGAGACCAAAAAAGAAGCCGAAGCATTGGCTGCAAAACTGGACGGTGAACAATTCATCGTGATTCGTTCTGCATCTGACGCGGGGGCGCTGTATGGTTCTGTATCCCCACGTGATGCGGCCGAGGCAGCGACCGAGGCTGGTTTCACTGTCGATCGCAAACAAATTGCTTTGATCAAACCGATCAAGGAATTGGGTCTGCACGAAATGTCTGTGAAACTGCACCCAGAAGTGACCGCGACCATCGTATTGAACGTTGCCCGTTCAAACGAAGAAGCGGAACTGCAAGCCTCTGGTAAGTCGATCCAAGAACAAGCGGCAGAGGATGAGGCAGCAGCCGAATTCGAAATCCAAGAATTGTTCGATGACATCGGCGGCGCAGCAGCCGACGAAGACGACGCAGGCGACGACGCGTAAATCGCAGTCTGCACGACCAAACACGAAAACCGCGCGGGGATCCTGCGCGGTTTTTTTTGTCACAATTTTCATCAAGACCGCCCCCATACCAACGACACAGAACAAGTGTGCCTGAATTTTAATTACATAAAATCGTAATTTTTGACATAAAATTTCCAAATTCATCTAAACTTAGCAATTATTGCAAAATCTATCGCCAGAAATATTCATTTTTTGGCTTTTGATCTGTTGACCTTCTGAATTGGGAATCATATGTTGCCCCCACGAAATAGGAGCGTAACAATGTTAGCCTTTGTGGTCGTGGTGAAAAATATGCGCATGGGTCGGTGACGATAGCCATATCAGACCACATGCGCCCCCGAGGATCGGGGGTTTTTTATTGCCACGCATACAAAGCACAGGGCCAATGATGGTCCGACTGTCAAAACGGAGCGGAACGATGACACGTCAAATGATCGGAGCAAAAATGATTGTCCAAGCCTTGAAAGATCAGGGTGTGGACACTGTCTTTGGGTATCCTGGTGGTGCTGTGCTGCCGATTTATGATGAAATTTTCCAGCAAAACGAAATTCGCCACATTCTGGTGCGCCACGAACAGGGCGCGGTCCATGCCGCCGAAGGGTATGCGCGTTCAACCGGCAAGCCCGGCGTTGTTTTGGTGACATCCGGACCCGGGGCCACAAACGCGGTGACAGGTTTGACCGATGCCCTGCTAGACAGCATTCCGCTGGTTGTTCTGACGGGTCAGGTTCCTACATTCATGATAGGGTCCGATGCATTCCAAGAGGCCGACACCGTCGGCATCACCCGCCCCTGCACCAAACATAACTGGTTGGTCAAAGACACCAAAAACCTGGCTGCCACAATCCACGAGGCATTCCATGTCGCCACATCGGGCCGCCCCGGCCCCGTTTTGGTTGATATCCCCAAGGACGTGCAATTTGCCACTGCCGCCTATACCGATAAAAAGGCCGTAAAGGTCAGCCATTACCAACCCACCGTTAAGGGTGACATGGATATGATAACCAAACTGGTCGAAGCGATGGAGAAAGCCGAGCGGCCTGTATTCTATACGGGCGGCGGTGTGATCAATTCCGGTCCAGCCGCCAGCCAGTTGCTGCGCGAATTGGTCGAGGCGACGGGGTTCCCCATAACATCCACGCTGATGGGTCTGGGGTCCTATCCCGCATCTGGGGATAAATGGTTGGGCATGTTGGGCATGCATGGTCTGTATGAGGCCAACCTTGCCATGCACGATTGTGATTTGATGATCAACATCGGGGCGCGGTTTGATGACCGGATTACCGGACGTCTGGACGCCTTTAGCCCGAAATCGAAAAAGGCCCATATCGATATCGATCCATCGTCGATCAACAAAGTGATCCGCGTGGATATGCCCATCGTTGGCGATGTTGGTCACGTTCTGGAAGATCTGTTGAAAGTCTGGAAATCACGCGGCCGCAAAACGAATTCCGAAGCGGTTGCCAAGTGGTGGAAGAAAATTGACGAATGGCGCGCTGTCAATTGCCTGTCCTATAAACAAGAGGGATCAACAATTAAACCGCAATACGCATTGCAGCGCCTAGAGGAACTGACCAAGCATCGCAAAGATCGCTATATCTGTACTGAGGTGGGCCAACACCAGATGTGGGCCGCACAGTATTTGGGGTTTGAAAACCCCAATCAATGGATGACATCGGGTGGTTTGGGCACGATGGGATACGGCTTCCCCGCATCAATCGGCGTGCAAATTGCGCATCCCGATGCATTGGTTGTCAATGTCGCAGGCGAAGCATCCTGGTTGATGAACATGCAAGAAATGGGCACCGCAGTGCAATATAACCTGCCTGTGAAACAGTTTATTTTGAACAACGAACGCCTAGGCATGGTCCGTCAGTGGCAACAATTGCTGCATGGTGAACGCTATTCGCATTCGTGGTCTGATGCCCTGCCCGATTTCGTGAAACTGGCCGAGGCCTTTGGCGCCAAGGGGATTTTATGTTCGGATCCCGCGGATTTGGATGACGCACTCATGGAAATGATCAATCACGATGGGCCCGTGATTTTCGACTGCTTGGTCGAAAAACATGAAAACTGTTTCCCGATGATCCCATCGGGCCGTGCGCATAACGAAATGCTGTTGGGCGAGGCGTCAACAGAAGGCGCAATCGGATCAGCCGGCGCGGTTTTGGTTTAATAAGGATTTTTCATCATGTCTGCACTTCGTATTAAAAAAGGCTCAACCGCGCATTCTGCCTATAACCTGCGCGCAAATTATGGCGAACTTGACGAACCCCACACCTTGGCCCTGTTGGTCGATAACGAAGCGGGCGTTCTGGCGCGTGTGATTGGGTTGTTTTCTGGCCGCGGCTATAACATCGAAAGCCTAACTGTCGCCGAGGTTGACCATACAGGCCACCTAAGCCGGATCACCATCGTCACACGCGGAACCCCGCAGGTGATTGAACAGATCAAAGCACAGTTGGGCCGCATTGTCCCCGTGCATGAGGTCCACGATCTGACGGTCGAAGGTCAGGTGGTCGAACGTGAATTGGCCCTGATCAAAGTGGGCGGCACAGGTGAAAAACGTGTCGAGGCGCTGCGCCTTGCCGATATTTTCCGTGCTCATGTGGTTGATAGCACTTTGGACAGCTTTGTGTTTCAGTTGACAGGCACATCAGATAAAATCGACGCTTTCGCAGATTTGATGCGCCCCTTGGGGTTGATTGAAATGGCACGAACAGGCGTTGCCGCGCTGTCGCGGGGCTAACATCGCCTATTGCGCCCAGGCCAGTTTGTTTTGCGCTTGGGACCGATTAAATTCGATAATCTGACCAGAACCAGCACGCACCTTTAGGGTGCGTGTTTTAGGTTCTGCGCTGGCCTTTGCGCTGTTTTGTTTAAGCGCTTGGACAAGGTTGGGATATTCGTGCTGCGATACCAACCGCATATCGCTGGCGTGGCGCAGGCCATCATATTCCTGCACCTGAAATTCAACCAAATCGCCAACGTCATAGGCATAGGGCAACAGATCAGACGCGTGATCATTATAAAAGGCCAACTGACCATGATCTTCACACCAGATCACCGCTTTCTCACGCTCTGGATCGCTCCATAGTATAACCCCAAACATTCCCCATCCTTTCAGAAACCTCACCACCTTATAATCCTCAAAACTCAGCTAAGTTCATATAAGGATTAAGCAATTTGCCTGTTGCAATTTGTGACGTTCTAAATCTATGCTGACACAGTAGTGAGTCAGGCTGACACAAAAACGCGTCACTTTTTTACCTGGGCGTGTGTTCCAGCTTTTATTGGTGTGTTTTAAGGCGAACCGATAAAACGGGCTGAGGATGCTATGTCGAATTCATCATATAAACGCCGAAACGAATCTCCTGCGCAGATTCGATCAATTTTCGGTGAAAACTTGAAAACGCTGTGCCGTGAAACAGGGGCAGTTGCAGCAATTTGTCGGGAATTGAATATCAATCGAACGCAATTCAACCGCTATCTTTCTGGTGATAGTTTTCCAAGGCCGGATGTTTTGGCAAAAATATGTGACCGTTTTAATGTAGACGCCCGCATTTTGCTGGAGCCCGTTTCTGAATTGGTCAAAACAGATATGGCCGATATTTTAGGATCTGAACTGGGCGACTTTTTTGATCCGCGCCGCTCTATTGTCACGCCCGAAAACTTTCCCTCGGGCTTTTACCGCTTTACCCGTAAAAGCTTTGTGGACCCCAATTTGTATGTTCAGGGGTTAATCCTGATCTATCGCCGCGGATCACTGACATTTGCGCGCGGGCTTGAGGCGAAAACAGCCTTTGTCCAACAGGGCCTGCCCATCGATCATAAGACACGCGAATTTAAGGGGTTATTCGTACAGCAAGATGGCGGGCTAAGCGCGGTGATGTCGCGACGTGGATCATTGACTGTGTCATTCAATTTTCTGTCACGCGTGCCTTCGTTTGAAAACAACCATTGGGTCGGCTATGCCGCGCGGACCGTATCTGAACACCCCCAATCCACACGCGTTGCGCGTATGGTATACGAACATATCGGTGATTTCAGCGCCGAGGTGCTAAAGATCGCGCGAAACTCAGGGTTTTGCCGTGTTGACGAATTACTGCCCTTTCACAAAACATTGCTGCAAATCGACCAGGATTTTCGCTAGCTTGGGTCGTTTTTATTCCGCAAACGGGTCGGGATTTGACGTTTTAAACCCAATAAAAATCGTAATATCCTGATCAGGTTCAACCCAAAATGAAAGATCTACGCATGTATCAGTCTGACGACTTGGATGCGGTTCGCCGCCCTGTATCACAGGCCAATGGCTTGCCCAACGCGCATTATATTGACCCTGCGATGTTCCTTGAGGAACGCGATGCATTGTTATTTTCACAATGGGCCGGTTTGGCCGTTGCCGCCGATGTCCCCGAGGCTGGGGATGCCGTGCCGATTGATTTTCTGGGCATGCCTTTGCTGTTGGTGCGCGACCGCGAAAATCAGGTGCGGGTCTTTCAAAACACCTGCCGCCACCGCGGTATGATTCTGGTCGAAGAGCCCCGCAAAATCGAAGGCGCCATTCGGTGCCCCTATCACAGCTGGTGCTATGGCACAGACGGGCGTTTGGTATCGACCCCGCATGTCGGCGGCCCGGGTCAGAACACACATCCCGATGTCAAACGGTCTGAATTGGGTCTGACCGAAATCCGCAGTCACATTTGGCGCGATGTCATCTGGGTCAACATTGACGGCAGCGCGCCGGAATTCGATGTGGCCATGGCTGATGTTATTGAACGTTGGGCCGAATTTGACAAACCCCTGTATCATGGCGGGGCCGACAGCAAATTTCAGCTACAGGTCAAAACAAACTGGAAACTGGCCGTTGAAAATTATTGCGAAAGCTATCATTTACCATGGGTTCACCCAGGGTTGAACAGTTATTCCCGCCTAGAAGATCATTATAATATCGAAGCCTATGGCCAGTATTCTGGCCAAGGCACGTTGGTCTATCGCCAATTGAAAAATGAGGCTGGCAACACATTCCCAGATTTCGACAATTTGGACCCCAAATGGGACACACAGGCAGAATATCTGGCCGTTTATCCCAATGTTTTGTTGGGGGTTCATCGCGACCATGCCTTTGCCATTGTTTTGGTACCGCAAAGTACCGGTGAAACGGTGGAAAATATCCACCTCTATTATGCGGTTCCTGATACAGATCAGGACATGCGGGCGGAAAACACCCGTCTGTGGAAAACCGTGTTCGAAGAGGATATCTTTGTCGTCGAAGGCATGCAACGTGGACGCCATGCCGTAACATTCGATGGGGGGCGTTTTTCACCGGCAATGGATGGCCCGACGCATTGTTTCCATGACTGGGTCGCGTCGAAAATTCAAACCCATCGGGCGGCAAAACAGGCTGCAGAATGACATCCCTGAACGATGCGATTTTAAACGCACATGACCAGCGCGACCAACGCGCGCTGGTTGATCTATATCACCAGGCGGCCCAATCCGCACAAAATATTGACGAGGCGTGTTTTTTCGCGACCCAAGCCTATATTTTCGCGCTGGATACGGGCCACGCCAAAACGGCCGAATTGCACCGTTTTCTTTGCGATCACAACCGCGAAGAATGACTTAGCTTTGTGCCTTTTCCTCTAGGGTCATCCACTCTTCTTCGGCCTCGGCCAGTGCGGATTGACGTTCGACCAAGGCATCCGTTGCCTTTTGGAATTTCAAGGGGGCCGTTTGATACAAATCCGGCTGGCACAAAAACTCTTCTAACTTGGCAATCTCAGCCTCAAGCCGTGTGATAATATCGGGTAATTTCTCTAACCGATGCTTTTCCGTATAGCTCAGCCCGCTTGGTTTCCGCTTGGGCGATGCCGGATTCGGCGGGGGTGCCGATGGCTGCGCCTGTTTTTTGGCGGCTGTTTTGCTGTCTGTCGCGGGGGCAGATCGCTGGGACTGATAATCGGACCAACCACCTGCATAAACGGTGGCCTTGCCATCGCCCTCCATCGCGATGGTGGTCGCGGCGATGCGGTCCAGAAAATCGCGGTCGTGACTGACCAACAACACGGTGCCGTCAAATTCGTCCAGCAACTCTTGTAATAAATCCAGTGTCTCGACGTCCAGATCGTTGGTGGGTTCGTCCAAGATCAGCAAATTGCTTTCACGGGCCATAATTTTGGCCAATAACAACCGCGCCTTTTCCCCGCCGCTCAGGCTGCGCACGGGCGCGCGGGCCTGTGCCTCGTCAAACAGGAATTCTTTTAGATAGCCGACCACATGTTTGGGCGCGCCACGCACCATGATTTGATCCGCTTTGCCTGATACGCGCATATCTGGATCCCCCGTCAGACTGTCCCATAGGGTCATGTCAGGATCCAATTGTGCGCGGGCTTGGTCGAAAATGGCAGGCAACAGGTTGGTGCCCAATGTCACCGTGCCTGTGTCTGGCGCCACCTCGCCCATCAGTATTTTCAGCAGCGTTGTTTTGCCAACCCCATTTGGCCCGACAAAGGCCACCCGATCCCCGCGCTGAATGGTCAGGGAAAAATTGGACACAATGGTTTTATCGCCAAAATGTTTTGACAGCCCTTGGGCGTCGATCACCTTGCGCCCAGATTTTGGGGCCGACGACAGCTCCATCGCGGCTGCACCTTGGCGTTTGATTTGGCTGGCGCGTTCCTGGCGCAAATCCTGCAGGGCCCGCACGCGCCCCTGGTTGCGTTTGCGCCGTGCGCTGATCCCTTCGACGGCCCAACGTGCCTCGGATTTGATTTTGCGATCCAGCTTATGACGGGCGATGTCTTCGTCTTGCCAAACTTTGTCGCGCCACGCTTCGAACCCTTGGAACCCGATCTCTTGACGGCGCACCTGCCCCCGATCGACCCATAGGGTGGCACGAGTCAAGGCGTTCAAAAACGCGCGGTCATGCGAAATGATGACATATCCCGTGCGCGTTGCTTTCAATTCCTCTTCCAGCCAGGAAATCGCTTGGATGTCCAAATGGTTTGTGGGTTCGTCCAGCAACATCAAATCGGGTGCCTCTGCCATCAATTTGGCCAAGGCTGCGCGGCGGCGTTCGCCCCCGGACGCCGTGGAAACGGGGCGTGCAGGATCAAATTTCAACCCCTCGCCCGCGCGTTCAACACGGTAAATTTCGGACGCATCCAATCCGGAACAGGCATAGTCACCCAAGGTGGCAAAACCCTGCATATCGGGATCTTGCTCCATATATCCGACGCTGATGCCACTGGGCAGAATGCGGGTCCCCTGATCGGGTTCAACCAGTCCGGCCATAATTTTCATCAGGGTCGATTTACCCGATCCATTGCGGCCCACCAGGGCTAAACGGTCCCCGGTTTGAACCACCAGATCCAGGTCACTGAAAATGGGATCCCCACCAAATGTTAAGGATATCGAATTAAGCTGTAATAAAGGTGCGCGTGCCATAAACCGCAGCTACGCCGCAGCGGTCAAAAGGTCAAGTCATTGCACGCAGCAAACGCCGCCGCGCTGGTGGAATTTTGCCAATTTCGACGGCCGTAAACACATGCAGCGTGTTCATATCCGGATCAATCACCGCGTGATCACTGACCCAGCCCCCCATCAGCAGATAGGTGCGCAATAATGGCGGCATAGATGTCTGTGCACGTCTTAGGTCCGGGGCATGATCCGACAGCGCGGCAAAGCCCACCACATTGGCCGATTTAACACAGGGCACATAGGCGGCCGGTGCTGCGTGATTGTCATACAACAGGCGAAAGCAATCATGATAGGGCGTGGGGTCCGTTCCCTGAAATGACGCGCAGCCAAACAACAAATTCAGACCATAGTGATCCACAATTTGCGCCAAGCCCGCCCAAGCGGCACGCAGCACATCCACATCGCCCGTGTCACTGTCAACACAAAGGCGCCCCAATTCCGCAATGGGCCCCACATAGCCCTGCAGATTGGTTAAATCATAATATTGCGCCGAATAGGATTGGGCGATGTCCGCCCCCGCCTGGCAAATCATGATCCGAAAACACCCCACCATCTGCCCCGTTTGCCGATGATGCACAACGACATGGCGACACCGATCATCAAAGGCATCACAATCCAACCCATTCGCGGCAGTGCGATGAAACGCACGGTGCCGCAGCCGCTGGGCGTTTAACACGGTGTCCGCATCCTGTGCAAAGCGCACCGAATATTGCCCCAGTTCAAGCTGTAATTCCAAGGTCATGGCCGCTGATCCACGCCGATGCAACAGGCAACAGGCATCCCCCAGCCCATCCGTTATTTGATGAACTGGCTGGCAGAGGGTCCACCAATGGTCGAAATCAAACGGCGAATGATATTTTGATCGGCAATCGATGTTTCTGTCACACGGTGATCTAGCAAAATAACCGCACCATCTTGCAGGCCATAGCGTTCAACGTTTCGCAATGTGCCCGCCGCGTCAAAGGTCAGCGCCACAACTTCGCGTGAAATTTCTTGGGGGGCGAATGCGCCGAATTGTTTGAACCGGGATCGCACGTAATACAGGTTCCCACCATCTATCACACCTTGGGTCGTGGGCGCGCCCAAACTGTCCATAAGGGCGTCACGCGTTTCCACACCTATGATCAATCCGTCCAAATCCTCGGATGGGGGCACGTACCCGTGGTTTCGATACTGCGCAGAGCACCCCGCAATTGTGATCGCTGTTAGACTAGCAAACAGAAAGGATTTATAGGTCATTGCGCTGGCTCCTCTTGTTTCGGAACGCATAGGTCAGTATTCGGATTACACAATGCAATCATGTCACGCAAGAAAGGATCCTATCAAATGACTGAGAGAGCCGCACAATCGGCCGTTTTACGCGTGGCTGACCTGAACGAACGCCGCCCAACACGATTCGATTTAACCTTTGCCCCGCAGGACATTGACCAATTGGTGCGCGATCTGGATTTGATCGCATTAAAAAAACCACGCTTTCAGGGTGAATTGCGCGCCGAGGGTAAATCGGAATGGGTGTTGCAGGCAAAATTCGGCGCCACAGTCCAACAGCCCTGTGTTGTGACCCTGGACCCCGTGACCACGCGCATTGATGAAACAATTACCCGCCGGTTTATCCCCGCAGACCGCATCACCGGCCAAGAGGATGACGAAGGCGAAATCGAAATCAACAGCGATGACACGCTAGAGCCGCTGGAACAGGTTTTCGATCTGCCCCGAATCTTTGCCGAGGCGCTGGCCCTGGCCCTGCCCGATTACCCACGGTCCACCGATGATCCCGCCGCACCACAGGTGTTTGCCCAAGACGGTGTGGTCCCGATGACGGATGAGGATGCAAAACCTTTTGCTGCACTGGCCGCGTTAAAGGCAAAATTGGAAAAAGATACCTGAAATTTTGTATTTTGGGCTTGTGGCGAAAAAAATCATCAGTATTTTCGCCACTTCTTGCGAAATTGGGTTGTGTTTGGGTACCATTTAGATGTATTCGCCCCCAATACATGAACACCGTAAAACGGGGGCTCTGTCCCCATAACACTAGATTGAGGTTGAGACCATGGCTGTCCAACAGAACAAAGTATCAAAATCACGTCGCAACAACCGTCGCGCACATGACGCATTGGTTGCCGCGAACCCGAACGAATGTTCAAACTGTGGCGAACTGAAACGTCCACACCACGTTTGCGCATCTTGCGGCCACTATGCCGATCGCGAAGTTGTCGCGATGGCTGACGAAGTCGAAATCGACGAAGACGCAGCATAAGCTTTGACCGCGATCAAATGTCCACATCTTTGACACACGATCAATCTGTGGGGCCTGAGAGCGCGGTTATTAGTATTGATGCCATGGGTGGCGATCAGGGACCGGCGGTTGTTATCGCCGGTGTTTCGTTGTTTGCGGAAAAAAATCCCGATCACAGTTTCATTATCCATGGCCCCCAGGACGTCCTGACGCCCCTGATCGACAAACGCCCCCTGCTGCGGGGGCGCGTTCAATTGTGCCATGCCACAGATGTCGTCCAGATGGAGGACAAGCCGGCCCAAGTGCTGCGCACAGGCAAAAACACATCCATGTGGTCTGCATTAGAAAGCGTGCGATCCAAGGACGCACAGGTGTGTGTGTCTTGCGGCAACACCGGTGCGCTGATGGCGCTTAGCATGATTCGCCTTCGCAAATTGCCGGGTGTGTATCGCCCCGCCATTGCAGTGCTGTGGCCATCGCGCAATCCCAGTGGGTTTAACATCATGTTAGATGTCGGTGCAGATATTCGCGCCGATGCCAAGGATTTGCTGCAATACGCGCTGATGGGTGTATCCTATGCCCGCAATGGGATGCACATCACCCGCCCCCGCGTTGGGTTGTTAAACGTTGGCACAGAAGAGCATAAAGGCCGGGACGAGCTGAAAGAAGCGCACGAGATGATCGCCGCACAGGCCGCGCATGGAAATTTCGATTTCTGCGGGTTCGTCGAGGGTGGCGATATCCCCGGCAAAACCGTTGATGTGATCGTCACCGATGGATTTACGGGGAACATCGCGCTGAAAACCGGCGAAGGTACCGCAAAATTGATTGGTGATCGGCTGCGCGATGCCTTTACCCATTCGATATGGTCGAAACTGGCCGCAGTGGTGTCGATGCCCGTGCTAAAACGGTTCCAAAAACGAATTGATCCCCGCCGCGTCAACGGTGGTGTGTTTCTGGGATTAAACGGAACGGTCGTCAAATCGCACGGGGCCGCCGATGCCATGGGCGTTGCCGCCGCCATCGGATTGGCCGCACAATTGGCCAAGACACAAATTCACCACAAAATCGCCGCACGGGTTGCATCCGTTTCCAGCATAACGCAGGATAACCAGAACCATCAGGCAGAGACGGAATAAAAACATGTCAATTCGCGCAGTCGTGGCAGGTGTGGGCCATTACCTACCAAAACGGGTTGTCCCAAACGCAGAATTTGAAACATTTCTGGACACGACTGACGATTGGATCACATCACGGTCTGGAATTAAACAGCGCCATTTTGCATCAGACGACGAAACAACATCGTCAATGGCCGTTGCCGCGGCACAGGCGGCATTGGCCGATGCGGGGCTGAACGCGGATGATTTGGATGCGATTATCGTGGCCACATCCACGGCCGATCTGACCTTTCCGTCGGCGGCGACAATGGTTCAGGCGGGTCTGGGAATGACCCGCGGTTTCGCATTCGACGTCCAAGCGGTTTGTGCAGGATTTGTTTTCGCGCTGGCCAATGCCAATGCGCAAATTCTGGCTGGACAGGCCAAACGCATCATGGTGATCGGCGCAGAAACCTTTAGCCGCCTGATGGATTGGCAAGACCGTACAACATGCGTTTTATTTGGCGATGGTGCGGGTGCCCTGATCCTTGAGGCACAAGAAGGCACCGGCACCAAAGACGACCGCGGGATTTTATCGGTTGATTTGAATTCCGACGGCACACATCGCGACATTTTATATGTCGATGGTGGTGTATCCACCAAAACCGTTGGCCATTTGCGCATGCAGGGCAAAGAGGTGTTCCGCCATGCAGTCGAAAAACTGGCACAAACCGCCCATATTTCGATGGAAAAAGCGGGCGTTTCATCGGAAGACGTGGACTGGATCGTTCCACATCAGGCCAACATTCGGATCATTCTGGGTACGGCCAAGAAAATGAACATATCCGAGGATCGCGTTGTCGTCACTGTGCCCGAACATGGTAACACATCGGCCGCATCGATTCCCCTGGCCCTGTCGGTCGCCAAAGAACGCGGCCAAATCAAACCAAATGATCTGATGGTGACCGAAGCCATCGGCGGCGGTTTGGCTTGGGGCTCGGTTGTTTTGCGTTGGTAACGCGGGTTTTCTTTACATTTTATTGTTGAAAAGCATCTATTTACAGGTATGCTTTCGTCAAATTTATTGACTCAGAAAAATTTTGACGACTAAGATGCAGTTGCAACAGGGGTATAATATGACAGAAAAAACTTTGACGCGGATGGACCTAAGCGAAGCGGTGTTTCGCGAAGTTGGGTTATCACGCAATGAATCCGCCGATCTGGTCGAAAGCGTTTTGCAACACATGAGCGACGCACTTGTGGATGGCGAACAGGTTAAAATTTCGTCTTTTGGGACATTCAGTGTGCGCGACAAAAACGAACGCGTGGGCCGCAATCCCAAAACCGGAGAAGAGGCCCCCATCCCCCCTCGCCGCGTTTTGACGTTTCGTCCATCCCATTTGATGAAAGATCGCGTGGCAACAGGCCCGAAAAAATAGTTAGAGAAAAGGCGGTTTTATGTCTAAATCGGCGGATGCCTTTCGCACGATCAGTGAGGTTGCCGATTGGCTAAACGTACCGACGCATGTCCTGCGGTTTTGGGAGAGTAAATTTTCCCAAATCAAACCCGTAAAACGCGCAGGCGGCCGGCGGTATTACCGCCCCAAAGATATGTTGATCATTGGCGGCATCAAAAAATTGCTGCACGATGATGGCATAACGATCAAGGGGGCCCAACAGATTATCCGCGACCAAGGGATTGCGCATTTGGTGACCCTGTCGCAGCCATTAGATGATGACATTTCATCGAATGACGATGTATCCTGCGACGATCTGTCGGCGGCCGTCCCCCAATCCACACCCCAGCCTGATGTCGAAACGATATCGCGGCAAGAGGCAGGGTCAGAATCCGCGCCAGTTTCCGAAACAGACGCAGAAATGGATACAGGGTCCGACACATTTAATATCGACGACGATCAATTCGATCTGTTCGCCCCCCGCCCTGCGGCATCCGCCACACCAGAACCTGCGTCACCGCAGCCTGCACCAAATTTGTGGGCGGCGAAAAACGAAGTGCCCTTACCTGTCATTGCCCCCCAATATGATGACATTTTGCAGGCCTTGCAGGATGCCGATCATCTACGGCCGCAGCAACTCAGGGCGCTGCATCCCTTGCTGAACCAGATCAAGTCTGCCCTGGATCGCCGCCTTGGATAAAGTTTTGCAAAAAAGATGTATTTTCCCCTTGTCCTTGGCGGTAAAACCAGTATGAACAACGTAGATCATCGGGCTATAGCGCAGTCTGGTAGCGCGTCCGTCTGGGGGACGGGAGGTCGTAGGTTCGAATCCTGCTAGCCCGACCAACAATACCGCCCGCGGCTTCGGCCTCGGGCGGTTTGTTTGTATATGAGGATCAAAATGACAGGTGTATTGCCAAATCAAGCGATCAGCGAAATGATTTCCACAGGCCAGATCACAGGATCGCCCGACATCATTGCGCCACAAATCCAACCCGCCAGCTTGGATCTGCGATTGGGCAATACGGCATGGCGCGTGCGCGCCTCATTTTTGGCCGGTGGTGATCGCCGCGTGACCGAACGTCTGGGCGAATTTGAAATGCATCAAATCGATCTGACCGCTGGTGCCGTGCTGGAAAAGGGATGCGTTTATGTTGTGCCTCTGATGGAAAGCTTGGATCTTCCCGAGGGTGTCACAGCCGTCGCAAACGCCAAAAGTTCGACCGGCCGATTGGATTTGCTAACCCGTGTTATCACCGACAATGGCACCGAATTTGACCGTATTCCTGCAGGGTATACCGGCCCACTTTATGCGGAAATTTGTCCGCGCAGTTTTTCGGTGCTGGTCCGGCCTGGCATGCGGTTGAACCAAATTCGATTCCGCGCAGGTCAATCGGTGTTAACCGATGCTGAATTGGTTGCCCTGCATCAGAGTGATGTTTTGGTATCGGGCACCGCAATGATCAGTGACGGTTTGGGGTTTTCCGTCGATTTGCGCCCCGAACAGGGCAATTTGGTGGGCTATCGCGCCAAACCCCACACAGGCATTGTGGATCTGGACCGCATCGGCCACTATGACCCACGCGACTATTGGGAAGAAATCCGGTCCGACAACGGTCAAATCATCCTAGACCCCGGTGCATTCTATATTCTGGTCAGCCGCGAAGCCGTCCATATCCCCCCAAAATACGCCGCTGAAATGGCCCCATTTTTGGCCATGGTTGGTGAATTTCGGGTCCATTACGCCGGTTTTTTTGATCCCGGTTTCGGCCATAGCGCGGCAGGCGGCGCGGGATCGCGCGGTGTCTTAGAGGTGCGCTGTCACGAATCGCCCTTTGTTCTGGAACACGGCCAGGTTGTCGGGCGTTTGGTCTATGAACATATGGCTGAGGTTCCCACACAGCTATACGGCGCGGGGATTGCGTCAAATTATCAGGGACAAGGCCTAAAGCTGTCAAAACATTTCAAATCTGTTTCGTCCTAATCTTCAAACATTTCGGTTTGGCCCTCGGCCTCGTCTTGATCCTCGGGGTCGGATGTTGGACCAGGGACCTGACCGATGCGATTATCCAATAGGCCGGCTGCACGCAGTTCCTTGATCCCGGGCAAATCGCGGGCGCTTTCCAATCCGAAATGGTCCAGGAATGTCTGTGTGACCACGAATGTCACCGGCCGCCCCGGCGTCATACGCCGCCGCCCCAATCGCACCCATTCGATTTCGATCAACAAATCAATGGTGCCCCGCGACACGGACACTCCGCGAATTTCTTCGATCTCGGCGCGGGTGACCGGTTGGTGATAGGCAATGATCGCCAGCGTTTCGATGGCCGCACGGGACAGCTTGCGCACCTCGACTGTTTCTTTTTGCATCAGATAGGCCAGATCTGCAGCGGTGCGAAACGCATAGGCATCGCCCACCTTGATCAGATGCACGCCCCTGCCCTCGTACCGTTTGCGCAGATGCACGATCGCCTCGGCCGCATCACAGCCGTGGGGCAGCCGGTCGCTCAGCTCTTTCAGCGTGACGGGTTCGGCGGTGGCAAATAGGATCGCCTCGACCATGCGTTCCTGTTCGGCCATGGTGGGGGCATCAAACAGGCTGTCTTGAGCCATCGGGTCATGCGCCGCGCGGGCCTCTGCGTCATCTGGGTCGATCAGATCATCAAAATCATCGCTCATGCGTGCTATCCTTGCGGCGTAATTCTATGGGGGCGAATGTTTCAGATTGCCGGATTTCCACCTTGCCCGATTTTGCCAATTCCAGTGATGCGGCAAATGTGGCCGCCGTGGCCGCGCGCCGGCGGGCGGGATGCGTATCCCAGCCCTGCGGCAGATAGCTAGACAAATCCGTCCAATCCCCGGCAAAGCCGATCAAGTCGCGCATCCGTTCCAACGCCTGCTCCATCGTATAGACGTTTTCGCGATCCATCACAAAGGGGCGAAATTCATCGCGGGTGCGTATCCTGGAATAGGATTGCATCAGATCCAACAGGTTGGCAGTATATTTGACATGTTTGACCCGTTCGACGGTTTCGGGCAATCCACGGGCGAAAAAATCGCGACCCAATTGGTCACGCGCCATCAGCTGCGCCGCCGCATCGCGCATTGCCTGCAATCGTTCCAATTGAAACGCCAGTTGCGCTGCCAATTCTTCGCCCGTCGGGCCTTCTTCGGTCGGGTCCGGTGGTAAAAGCAGGCGAGATTTAAGAAACGCCAACCACGCCGCCATCACCAGATAATCAGCGGCCAATTCAATGCGTAACTGCTTGGCCCGTTCAACAAAGGCCAAATATTGCTGCGCCAAGGTCAGGATCGAGATTTTGAGCAAATCCACCTTTTGCGTGCGCGACAGGGTTAGCAAAACATCCAACGGACCCTCGAACCCGTCGACATCAATGATCAGCGCCTCAGCCGCGAGGCGTTCGGACACAGTTTGATCATTGGCATCACGCTGGAATAGGTTGGGCGTCTGTGACATTTGTTTCCTTGCTTGGGTTAGCGTTCAAGCTGACCAAGCATCACTGTAATGTCAAGATCTGCGTGCCGCACCCGATCGCGAACCGCGATAAAGGCATCCAGACGCCGGATCATACCGTCCGTTGGGCGGGACAATTGGTTTGCGGCCAAGATCATTTCATCGCGATCCCCATTGCAATGTAAAACCGCATCGCATCCGGCCGATATTATCCCAGCGCATCGATCTTGCAATGTGCCCGGCAGGGCCTGCATCGACACATCATCGCTGATCAAAAACCCATCAAACCCGATGTCCTTGCGCAGATAATCAACGGCCTGCGGCGATGTCGTCACCGGCGCAGTGTCATCCAAGGCGTCAAAGACGATATGCGCCGTCATTGCCATCGGGGCATGATTAAAATGGCGAAACACTGCAAAATCTGACCGTTCCAGATCGGCCAAATCCGCGGTGACACGGGGCAGATCAAGGTGACTGTCCACTTGGGCGCGCCCATGGCCGGGCATGTGTTTTACAATCGGCACCACCCCACCAGCGCACAGCCCATCATAGGCCGCCTGCCCCAATTCGATCACGCGATCCGCATCGCGTGCGTAACAGCGGTTTTGTAGAAATGGATGGGTCTGGGGCGTTGCAATGTCCAAACAGGGCGCACAGTTGCTGTCAATGCCCAAAGACCGCAGTTCATCCGCAATAATCGCAAAGCGGGCAAAGAAGACCTGAGCCCCATGGTTTGCCTGATCCGCGTGATCCAAGGGGGGCAACCATTCGCGTGCAATCGGGCTGCGCAGGCGTTGAACGCGCCCGCCCTCTTGGTCGATCATAATGGGCGCGTCATAACCGACAGCATCGCGCAGATCATGACACAGACCGCGAATTTGATCGGCGTGGTCGACATTACGCGCAAACAATATAAACCCCATCGGCCGTGCATCGCGCAAAAAATCGCGTTCCCATGGGGTCACTTGACACCCACTGACCCCGAAAAATACGGGACAGGCCGTCTGTGTGCCCAACATGTTTAACGGGCCAAAACAGGGATACAGTCGGTTTTGCTGGCCACAGCCGAACAAAACCGCCGCGCATCGGACAAATCTTGGAAACCGGCGGCGCGCAAACGATAAAACGGCCGGCCACCACTGTTGGCCTGTTCGATCACAGGCGCGCGGTCGCCGATTACGGGCGCCATTGCCGCCGCCAATTTATCCCATTCGTCCTGGGCCGCCTGCGACGTGTCAAAGGCCCCAAGTTGAACCAGTGCCGATCCAACGGAAATTTTAGGGGCCACGGGTGCAGCAACGGCCGCAGTTGGGGTGCCCATATCTGATGGGGTTGCAGACGCAATTGCCACGGCCGGCTGCATCACGGGCCGCGCCCTGGGGCGCAAGGATACGTGGACCAAACCATCGACAACCAAGGGGCCAGATGTCTCGGCATCCGACAACGCCAGACGCAAAGCATCCTCGATATTGCCCTGGACAATATTTGGTGTCGCAGCGGGGGGCGGTAATTCACTAAGGGGATCAAGCCCCTGCGTCATCGCATCCGCCAATGCGCTCATATCCAGAACTGCATTTTCCTGTTCTTGCAAGGATGCTTGGCTGGCCTGTTCGGCAATCAATTCTGGTTGTGGTGCATCCGTGTCGGCCAAATCGGGTGGCAGGGTTGCCACAACAACGGTGTCCACCGACTGCGGTGTTTCGATGGCCGCCACACGCGACACCGTCAGATCCATATTATCCGCCGCCTGCCCGCCGGGATTTTCCGGCGCAATGCGCATCGGTTCTGCGCGTGCTGCCACAACGGGAATTTTTGATATATCCCGCTGGGTCATTGTCACGCCCCAATATACGGCGCCTGCGATCAATCCCAGACTGACAGCCGCGCCACCAAGATAGATGACATTTTTTATACGATACTGAAAACCACCGCCCTGCGACGGTGCCTGATACAACTGCTCTGCCATTTTGCCCTCTGGGGTAAATCCCCATATTTATAATTGGTAAACTGGCAGAGCAGGCTTTATCCTAGCGCAGTTCTTCTGCCGGTTTCACGCCTAGAATACCAAGACCTGCAGAAATAACAACACTTACAGCACGCGCCAGCGCAATTTTGCTTTGCGTGGTGGCGGCGTCGCCATCCTGGACAAAGCGTAATTGGGGCACATCATTGCCCTTGTTCCACAATCCATGGAAATCGCTGGCCAGTTCATAAAGGTAAAATGCCACGCGGTGCGGTTCATTGGTACGTGCAGCAATTTCCACCAAACGGGGCCATTCCGCAATTTTCCGTGCCAGCGTAATTTCAGCATCATGTGCCAGTTTGGACAGATCCGCCGCCGCCAAATCGGCATCTGATACGCGCACGCCCGCCTCTTGGGCGCGGCGCAGGACGCTGTTCACACGCGCATTGGCATATTGCACGTAAAACACGGGGTTTTCACGGCTTTGTTCCAGAACCTTGTCGAAATCGAAATCCAGATTGGCATCGTTTTTACGCGTCAGCATTACAAATCGCGTCACATCGGGACCGACCTGATCAACCACATCACGCAGAGTGACAAAGGTGCCTGCGCGTTTCGACATTTTGAACGGTTCGCCGTTTTTGAACAGTTTGACCAGCTGGGTCAATTTAATGTCCAATGGGGTCTGCCCATCAGACAGGGCCGACACCGCCGCCTTCATCCGTTTGACATAGCCACCATGATCGGCGCCAAAGACGTCAATCAACAGATCATAACCCCGTTCAACTTTATCAAAATGATAGGCGATATCCGGCGCGAAATAGGTCCAGCTGTCATCCGATTTCTGGATCGGACGGTCAACGTCATCGCCATGCGCGGTGGATTTGAACAAGGTTTGTTCGCGTGGCTCCCAATCCTCGGGTGTTTTGCCCTTGGGCGGTTCCAACACGCCACGGTAAATCAACCCCTTGGCCCGCAAGCTTTCAATCGCCGCTTCGATGCGACCGGTCCCATAGAGCGATTTTTCCGAGAAAAAGCGATCCATTTTAACGCCCAATTGCGCCAGATCCTGACGGATCAGATCCATCATGGCGGCCGTTGCGAATTCGCGGACCTCGGCCAACCAGAACTGTTCGCCCTTGCCGACGAATGCGTCGCCCACTTTTTCCTTTAACGCCTGTCCGACCGGGATCAGGTAATCACCGGGATATGTGCCATCCTCGAACGCGACCTCTTGGCCATGCGCCTCGAGGTAACGTAAATAAACGGACCGGGCCAGAACATCGACCTGCGCACCACCATCGTTGATGTAATATTCGCGCGTCACGTCATAGCCCGCATAATCCAGCAAACTGGCCAATGCATCGCCGAACACGGCACCACGGGTATGGCCCACATGCAATGGTCCGGTCGGGTTTGCCGACACATATTCCACGTTCACCCGTTTGCCCTGCCCCATGTCGGAACGGCCAAAGCCAGTGCCGTCAGTCAACACGCGGCCCACCACGGCCTGCCAACAGGTGGCCGACAGGCGCATGTTCAAAAATCCGGGGCCGGCAACCTCGGCCACATCGATGCGATCATCCTTGACCAACAGGGCCGCCAAATGATCGGCGATATCGCGTGGCTTTTGCCCTGCAGGTTTGGCCAAAACCATCGCCGCATTTGTTGCCATATCCCCATGCAGCGGGTCACGGGGCGGTTCCACCGCAACATTGGCAAAATCCAACCCCTGGGGCAGATGCCCTTGGGCCACAAGCTGATCCAATGCATTGATCACAACGTCACGAATTTCGGCAAACAGGTTCATTTCTCTATCCTTTTGTTGGATGTGGGTTTACCACGATGACCAACAAGGTCAATGCCGTATAATCACAGAAAAACTGGGTTATTCGTTTTGGCCATCCGTTTGCGCCCGCGGGGGCGAAAAATGAACCAGACGCTGTCCCGCACTGATTGTCAGGTTTTGCGGATCAGACACAAATGACACCTGCCCTGCAGGTGAAATCACTGCCACAGGAAGTGCATCCGGGCGGGTGGGTTTCCAATCCTCATATCGGTATTCATCGGTGAACCGCGTTGTGCGAAATTCCCACCCCTGGCGAAACAAGGTCAGCAAATCCCCATAGGTTTTATCCTGAACCAAAGCGCGACCGCCCAAGGTCGCGGGCAAGGCATAGCGCGAAAATCCATCGCGTTCGCGAAACAATTGAAACACATTGTTGCGCCCGAATTCGGGGGCCAAATCCGTCGTGACCAGCGTATTATAGGCATCGTTATCGGTGACGGCAACGACCGTTTGATAGGGATGCACATCGACGTGATGTTCCGCACTTTCTGATAGAATATCGCCGAAAAACACAGGCACCGCATGATCACGCGCGGCCCGCAGGTTGCGCATATTGCGATCGGTGATCAAAACGGGAATATCGTTTTTTTGCAAAACCCGGGCAAATTCGGTCCCCCAGGATGTGCCGCCAACAATCAAAACGCCCGCCGTTTGTTTCGATGACAGCCCCAGAAAATTGGCCAAAGGTTTCAACGAAAACCCATAAACCACAACTGTCACAGCCACCAACACAAACGCCAAAGGCGCAATCAATTCGGCATCTTGGACACCGACATCTGTCAATCGCACACCAAACAATCCCGCAACCGCAACCAACACAACACCGCGCGGACCGCTAAGCGCCAAGAGCCAGCGTTCACGCCACGCAATATCCGTGCCCAGTAATGCGCCATGCACGGTCAAGGGACGCACCAGTAATATCACCGCCGCAATAAACACCACAGCGCGCCAATCCAACGCGGCAAGTGTTGTGAAATCTAATGACGCCGCCAACAGGATAAACACGCCCGAGACCAATAAAACCGTTGCATGTTCCTTAAACCGCAGTAATTCGGTATAGGATGGTAATTTCGCATTGGCGATCCACATACCCATGATTGTGACCGCCAACAGACCGCTTTCATGCAGGACCAAATTCGACGCGGCAAAGATGGCAAGCAGTGTGACAAACAGCACCGGCACCTTCATGTATTCCGGCACCCATCCGCGCCGAAATGCGGTGGCAATGCCCCACCCCGACAGCACGCCCAAAACGGTGGCCAAGGCGATGCCCGACACCAAAACCAACATGGCGTGTTCCAACGTCCCCACCAGCCGCGACACCAACACATATTCAAACGCCAAGACGGCCGCCAAGGCGCCGATGGGGTCGTTTACGATGGCCTCCCACTGTAATAACGCGGCGGGGCGGCGGGATAATTTTGCCTGACGCAACAGTGGGGCAATCACGGTTGGGCCCGTGACGATCATGATGCCGCCAAATACCGCCGCACTTTCCCAGCCCAGGCCTGCGCCGTAATGCAGGGCCAGTGTGGAAAGGATCCAACCCAAAGGGGCGCCCACCACAACCAGACGGACCACCCCCTGCGTGGCATCGCGCAGATTGTGGATGTTCAGGCTTAGCCCACCTTCGAATAATATCACGGCAACGGCGATCGAAATCATGGGGGCCATAATGGGTCCCAAATCCTGTGCAGGGTTTAACACGCCCAGCACCGGCCCCACCAAAATACCCGCCAGCAGCATCAGCACAATCGCCGGTATTTGCATGCGCC
>CAJXSD010000012.1 GCA_913060475.1 uncultured Paracoccaceae bacterium
GCCTGAGAATGTTACTTCTGCGGATGCAACGCCAGCTGTCAGAACAAGAGCTGTAGTCGCGAAAAGAACTTTTTTCATGTTATTCCCTCGGGTTTACTTTAGGTTTCGCCTTACGAACGGATAGTCCGTTGCAAGAATGTGCTATGTTTCGCCCCATTTGCGCCCTAATTGCAAGCGTTTGAATACCGCACCGAAAACACAAATGGAAATATGATGCAGTTTTGTCACACATGCCCCCACCACCGAACCCGCTGTTTCGGTTGAAAAATTCCCACCGACAATTCAACGCTTGCCCCAGTTGGCCCATTAGGATACCTGTGTAGCATAGCGTTCAGGGGGACAGACATGCCACAGTCACGGTCAATCATTTGGATCACAGTTGCATCACTGACGGTTTTGGGGGCCTGTTCATCAGGCAGCAAAATCCTGGGCGGTTTGACCGATGTGAAACCTGCCGCGCGGTCGGAAAACATTGCCACCGAAAACCGCAAAAGCACGATTTGGGATGTGTTCGATACAAACCAGTCAGAAATTCCGGTCAAGGTGAACAGATATATCTGGCAGGCATCCCTGGATGTTTTGGATTTCCTGCCGATCGAAACGGTCGATCCCTTTTCCGGTGTGATCGTAACAGGATACGGTACACCGCCCGGCGGCAACACAGCATATAAAGCAACCGTTTATGTAACAGACCCGGCGCTGGACGCACGCACATTGCGTGTGGCGTTGATGACGAAACGCGGGCCGGCTTCGGCCCAAACCATTCGCGCGGTTGAGGATGCGATTCTGACCCGTGCCCGCGCCCTGCGCACCCAGGACGGATTATTCTAGGCCATCCGCCTTCTATCCCTGCGCAACAGAATCAACCCATGCCAGCAGACGGGGCAGACAAATGTTGCGCAGGTCATAGTTTTCCACCACCTCGCGGCGCGCCGCCTGCCCCAAGGCCTGGCGCAGCGCGGGATCGCCCATCAAATCATTGACGCGATCGACAATTTCGTCGGGGTCAAAGAAATTGACCAACAGGCCTGTTTTGCCATCCTCCATCACCTCGACCACTGGGTCGGTGCGCCCGGCGACAATGGCAGCGCCTGCGCTCATTGATTCCAGCAGGCTCCAACTTAGGACAAAGGGATAGGTCAGGTACACGTGGACGCGTGACACCTGAATCATTGACAAAAACGTAGTATAGGGCACACGCCCCATAAAATGGACCCGCGCCCAATCGGCGTCTGAAATGGATCCGCGCACCTCGTCAATAAAGATCTGTTTCCATGTCTTGCCCTCGGGGGGGGCGGGCGCCATAGCTGACATCGTCACCGCCCAATAAAACAACATGCGCGTTGGGGCGTTCCGCCAATATCCGTGGCAAAGCCCGCATGAAAATATGATACCCACGATAGGGTTCCAAATTGCGGTTGATAAATGTGATGACCTCATCATTGCGGGTCAGGGTCAGATCGGGGCGCACGACCAACGCCGCATCGGGATTGGGGCATACGACATCCGTGTCGATACCATCATGGATAATGCTGATTTTATCGCGAAAGGCAGGTGGAAATGTATCGGCCTGAAATTGGGTCGGGCTTAGCCCCGCGTGGGCAATATCGAAATGCATGTCATTGTTAATATTGCGCAGCCGCAGACGCATCGGATCGGTCGCGTTCGATCCCTGATCGAATTCGGGATCAAACCCGACAAACGGATAGCCGGCCTGATGGTACAATTCGCAATACAGCCCCATGCGCGCATCCGGCCATACATCCGCCAGAAACAGGCTTTCGCCCCAACCATGGTGGGTCAGGATCACATCGGGGACAAACCCCGATTTTTTCAAGGCAACCGCACCTTGGTAACAGGCCTCGGCGCGGATCACCTTGGTTTCGAAATCCATGACCCAAGGGTGCACATTTTGCCCATTGCCCCGTTTAATGGCATAGGGTTCAACCGTAATCCCGCGCCATTCAGTACGTTCCTTGACCTTGGGCGTCAGCGCCACAACATGGTCACCCCGCGCCACCAACGCAGGGCCCAGATGTTTGAACTGACCGGGAAAGTTTTGATGAATTAACAGAACGCGCATGCCAAACCTGATTTTATATATCCATACTGTGACAGAATTTGACCAGGTTTGGCCAGTGGTTTGTTATATTCGATGATCCAAAGCCCAAACGTTTAGACTATGTCCAACCGACATTTACCTAAAGCAATGCACAGGCATCGCTTGGTGAAATGGGTAAAGACATTCCGCCCATGTCAACTGTGCTGCCTTCGTCAGATATACACATCCTGAATGCCGCAACTTTCGCTTTGGTATTGATCATCACTTTCGTGATAGGCGACAAATCGCCAAATCCACCAGTCAAATTTGGATTCATTGATATAAACAACAACTCGGCATCTGTCATTTCACTGACTTTAATACCGCCAACCTCCGCGGAATTGTCGACCCCAAACACCGTGATTGCCCCAATTGCCATGACAACGACACCCGCGGTCAGGATGACCCAATCAATCGTTACCGCACCCTGTTCATTTGAAACGAACCGTTTTACCAAAGATACTAAATACTTTTGTTCACTGAACATATGACTCACTCCTTAAGTCAAAGCACCCCTTAAATGCGCGGGTTGTTTAACCTGCGCATGACACCAGACCTAAATGACTGAAAGTTTTGGGAAAACTATGATCGAATTAAGGAACAAATAAGGCAAGCCGCGATTGCTGCAGCTAGAGGTAATCACACCCATAGGAAAAATCGACCTGATTTGGCGTGCCATCCGGGGTTGAACCGAAATTCAGCTTGCCCCCAATACACCCGCGAAACGCCAGCATACGCGCCTTTATCCGGATTATGGTTGATTCTAACATCGACATCTGGCTGAAATCTGTCCCGACATTCGGGTTCAACGCATACATTATATATGCCACATCATTTTTTTGCTGCTCAAGGAATTGAAAACTTAGATGCGCGTGTTCATCGCCGATCTTGCCCTTGCCCACAGGACCAAACACGGAAAACGCGCCGATTGCCAGGACAACAGCCCCAGCCGTCAAAATGACCCAATCCAGGGAAATTGCACCCCGTTCATCCAATAAAAATTGTGGAAAAATCTGTTTGAACGGAACGGCCAGGCGGGACATTCTATCACCTTTCTAAATCGTCAAAGCAATTTTCAACTTACGAAATTAAATGATCTGGCCACACAGACCCCCAAGGCCAGGTCGCGCGCGCAGATTACTATGGTTACACAGCCTAAGCCTGAATTGTGGAAAAATCATGGCCAAAGGGGCAAAAGTGTTCATCTGACAGCACACCCGTTCGGCTTCGATCCATGTGTCACGCGAACAATCTGTCCTGAAACTGGGCCCTTTGCACTGGACCCTTGCAGCACTGTAGCGTATCACTGACGCGAACTGAAACATAAGGAATGCACGATGTCGCGCTATACCGCAGCAGAGATCGAAGCCAAATGGCAAGCCGCCTGGGATCAGGCCAATGTGTTCACCGCAACCCGCGATGAAACCAAATCGAAATACTATGTGTTGGAAATGTTCCCCTATCCGTCAGGGCGCATCCACATGGGGCATGTACGCAATTATACGATGGGCGATGTGATCGCACGCTATAAAATGTCGACAGGTCACAATGTATTGCACCCCATGGGATGGGATGCCTTTGGCATGCCCGCGGAAAACGCCGCCATGGCATCGGGCGGCCACCCCAAGGATTGGACCTATAACAACATCGCCACGATGAAGGGGCAGATGCGCCCGCTGGGCCTGTCCATTGATTGGTCGCGTGAATTTGCCACCTGTGACCCTGAATATTACGGACAGCAACAGGCCATGTTCCTGGATTTTCTGGATCAGGGATTGGTCTATCGCAAAAACGCGGTTGTGAACTGGGATCCGGTCGATATGACCGTTTTGGCCAATGAACAGGTTGAAAATGGGCGCGGCTGGCGGTCTGGCGCATTGGTCGAACGCAAAGAATTGACACAATGGTTTTTCAAGATTTCCGACCATGCCGATGAATTATTGGCCGCCATTGATGGATTGGATAATTGGCCGGCCAAGGTCAAGATCATGCAATCCAACTGGATTGGCAAATCGCGCGGATTGGAATTTGCGTTTGATGTTGTAAATGGGCCGGCTGGACACGACCAAATCACCGTCTATACGACCCGTCCTGATACATTAATGGGCGCGTCCTTTGTCGGGATTTCGGCCGATCATGCCTTGGCGCGTGAACTGGAAAAAACGAACCCAGATGTTGCCGCCTTTAACGCAGAATGCCGCCAAATGTCCACGTCCGAAGCGGATATGGAAAAGGCCGAGAAGAAGGGATTTGACACCGGATTGCGCGTGCGTCATCCGTTGAACCCTGATTGGGAATTGCCTGTCTGGATCGCCAATTTCATTTTGATGGATTACGGCACAGGTGCGGTTTTTGCCTGCCCTGCGCATGACCAACGCGATCTGGATTTTGCGCGCAAATATGATCTGCCTGTGCGCGACACATTCTTTGCGCTGGATGATGATACGCCTGTGACAGACACCGCCTTTGTCCCCCCCAAGACCGAGAAAGTGCGCTGGGTTGACCATTTCGCAGGCCTGGACATCGCCACCGGAGAAGAGGCGATCAACGCCACCGTTGATTTTGCACAATCCCAAGGCTGGGGCAAAGGCGTCACCAAATTCCGCCTGCGCGATTGGGGATTGTCACGCCAACGCTATTGGGGCTGTCCGATTCCTGTCGTGCATTGCGATAGCTGTGGTGTGGTGCCTGAGAAAAAGGAAAACCTGCCCGTCACCCTGCCCGACGATGTCACCTTTGACGTGCCGGGCAATCCACTGGATCGTCACCCAACATGGCGCAATTGCGAATGCCCATCGTGCGGCAAACCGGCGCTGCGCGAAACGGATACGATGGATACATTTGTGGATTCGTCGTGGTATTTTGCGCGCTTTACATCGCCCCGCGCCGACACGCCCACCAATATGGATGACGTGAAATATTGGATGAATGTCGATCAGTATATCGGCGGCATTGAACACGCGATTTTGCACCTGCTGTATTCACGCTTCTTTGCCCGTGCGATGCATATTTGTGGCCACCTGCCGGAAACGGCCGTTGAACCCTTTAACGCGCTGTTTACCCAAGGCATGGTGACCCATGCGATTTACAAACGCGACAAGGACGGCGGGCGCCCCACCTATTATTATCCCGAACAGGTGGAATTGCGCGATGGCAAGGCATACCTGATCGAGGATGGCCAAGAGGTGGATATTGTGCCATCGGCCAAAATGTCGAAATCCAAAAACAACGTGGTGGACCCTGTCGCCATTATCGATGCCTTTGGCGCCGATACCGCGCGGTGGTTTGTCCTGTCTGACAGCCCGCCCGAACGCGACGTGGAATGGACAGCCGCGGGCGCCGAGGCGGCGAACAAACACCTGTCGCGCGTCTATCGCATTGCGGCCGATCTGGTGGATGCGGATACGCCCGCAAACGATCAGGACAACGCCCTGCTAAAGGATATGCACAAGGCGATCCATGACGTGACCCAAGGTGTTGAAAGTTTCGGGTTTAACGCCTCGATTGCGAAACTCTATGCCTTTACCAACACCTTGGCCAAATCCAAGGCCGGCAGTGACGCAAAACGCCAAGCGGCCCGCACCTTGGCGCAACTGATGTCGCCCATGACCCCCCACCTGTCCGAAGAGATTTGGTCCATGCTGGGTGGCCAAGGTCTGATCATCAATGCGCCATGGCCACAGGCTGATGCCGCAATGCTGGTCGATGACGAGGTCACATTGCCCATTCAGGTCAACGGCAAACGCCGTGCCGAAATCAGTGTCCCCAAGGACATGCCCAAAGAAGAGATTGAGGCACTGGCATTGGCCACCGATGGGGTTATTCGTACACTGGATGGGGCAACACCGAAAAAAATCATCGTCGTCCCCGGACGTATCGTCAATGTTGTGGTCTAGCCGCCGCAGCTTTTTGATATCTGTCGCAGCCTTGGCGGGCTGCGGCTTTCAGCCTGCATATGACACACAGGGCATGCGCGGGCTTTACGGTCAGATCACATATTCCGATCCAACAGATCACAACATGTTTCAACTGCGCCAACAGCTGGAACAACGGCTTGGGCCGTCCGGGAATACGGCATTTCGACTGGATTACGCGGTTACGACACGCACGGAACGGACCGCTGTTGCCTTTGATGGGCAGGCCTTTCGCCAACAAATCCACGGCGAGGTCACCTATAGCCTTACCCAAAATGATCGCGCCAAGGTCATTTTGTCGGGAAAACGCAGCACGTTTGTCGGATACGCATCAACAGGAACCACCACCGCAACACTGGCGTCAGAACGTGACGCGAATCGGCGGTTAATGGTGCAGCTGGCGGATATGATGGTGACGGATATCTTGATCAAAATGCAATCGGTCCAACCATGAAGTTAGCGCCGCGCGATCAAAACAGTTTCTTTGCAAAACCGCCCGCAGATTGCTGCGCCGTGTTGATTTATGGCACGGATGCCATGCGCGTGGCCCTAAAACGCGAAGCATTGTTAAAAAGCCTGCTGGGCGAAAACGCGGAAACTGAAATGCGTTTGATGCGTCATTCGGCCAGTGAATTGCGCAAAGATCCCGCCCTGTTGCAAGATGGATTAAAGGCCAAAGGATTCTTTGAGGGTCCCCGCGCCGTGTTTATCGAGGATGCGACCGAAACGGTTGCCAAAATCATCCTTGATGGCTTGGCCGCGTGGTCCCATGGTGACGCAACGATCGTCATAACAGCCGGTGCGTTGAAACCGACATCATCGCTGCGCAAAACCTTTGAGGGGCATAAATCGGCCTATGCAGTGGCGATCTATGACAATCCCCCCACCCGCGCCGAAATCGAGGCCGAACTGACCCAAGCCGGCCTAAGACAACTGCCCCCCGATGCGATGGCCTATCTGGCTGATTTGGCCAAGATCCTAGAACCCGGGGATTTTCGCCAAACCCTGCAGAAAATCGCACTGTATAAATTCCAAGAGAACAGCCCGCTCAGCGCACACGATATTGCCGCCTGCGCACCCGTATCGAATGAGGCCGACCTAGACGACCTGATCCAAGTCGTGGCCGAGGGCAAGCCCGCCCAGATTGGCCCCACCATGAGCCGCCTGCAATCGCAGGGTATGCAGCCAGTCACATTGGTGATCGGCCTGACACGGCATTTTCGCACGCTGTATACCGTGGCCTGCGATTCGGGCGGGGTGGCCAATGGGATTGGCAAACTGCGCCCCCCTGTGTTTGGACCCCGCCGCGATCAAATTCAGCGACAAGCCGGTCAATGGGGTGCGGCCAGATTACAGCAGGCCCTGACACTCTTGACCGATCTGGATTTGCAACTGCGTTCCGCAAATCAGACCGCACCCGCGATGGCACTGGTCGAACGCGCCATCATTCGCATGTCGATGATGGCAAAACGATAAAAGCCCGCATCATGACAGACGCGGGCTTTCAAATCTGTGTTTAGGCTCCAGGACCTGCTAGTCAGCGCTCAGCCCGATGTGGCCACCCATAGCAACCATATCTGACAACAACTTGGCTGCGTCATCGACGGGGCCAGGTTCGTTGTTGAACACTTCTTTCGCGTTGTCGACTGCGGCGCGGGCCTCAGCGATCAAGTCTTTGAATGCCTCTTGGGTCAATTCCTCGCGTGGCAGGGCTTTCTCGGCCAAGACGGACAAGGTGTCACCCAATTGTGCAAAACCACCTGTGACAACATATTCTTTGCTGCCTTCGGTACTTTCAACGCGCAAAATGCCAGGACGCAGGGTCGTGATCAAAGGTGCATGACCAGGCATAGCAGTCAGGTCGCCTTCGGCGCCTGGGATCTGAACCGCTGTTACCTCAAGCGACGCTAGGCGTCGCTCAGGGCTAACAAGGTCAAATTGCATTGTGTTTGCCATTGTGGCCTCCTTTAGGCCGCGTCAGCAGCCATTTTTTCGGCTTTTGCGATCACTTCTTCGATGCCGCCAACCATATAGAAGGCGCCTTCGGGCAGGTGATCGTATTCGCCGGCAACAACCGCTTTGAACGATGAAATTGTGTTTTCCAATGGAACCTGAACACCGTCAGAGCCTGTAAACACTTTCGCAACGTCGAAAGGTTGTGACAAGAAACGCTGGATTTTACGGGCACGTGCAACGGTCAGTTTGTCTTCTTCTGACAGTTCGTCCATACCCAAAATTGCGATGATGTCTTGCAGTGATTTATAGCGCTGCAAAATACCTTGGACGTCACGCGCCACTTGGTAATGCTCTTCGCCAACAACCGCTGGGTCCATCAAACGAGATGATGAGTCGAGTGGGTCAACCGCAGGATAGATACCCAATTCTGAAATCGCACGTGACAAAACTGTTGTCGCGTCCAAGTGAGCAAATGTTGTCGCAGGCGCAGGGTCGGTCAAGTCGTCCGCAGGAACATAAACCGCTTGAATCGATGTGATCGAACCGTTTTTGGTTGATGTAATGCGTTCTTGCATCGCGCCCATGTCTGTCGCCAATGTTGGCTGATAACCCACCGCAGACGGGATACGACCCAAAAGCGCGGACACCTCAGAACCCGCTTGTGTAAAGCGGAAGATGTTATCAACAAAGAATAGAACGTCTGTACCAGATTGGTCACGGAACTGTTCCGCCAATGTCAAACCAGTCAAGGCAACACGCGCACGCGCACCGGGAGGTTCGTTCATCTGACCGTAAACCAGCGCCACTTGTGATTCCTCTAGGTTATCAGGTTTGATAACGTTTGATTCGATCATTTCGTGGTACAGGTCGTTTCCTTCACGGGTCCGTTCACCAACGCCCGCAAACACCGAGAAGCCCGAGTGCACTTTGGCGATGTTGTTGATCAATTCCATGATCAAAACGGTTTTACCAACACCGGCACCACCGAACAGACCAATTTTACCACCCTTGGCATATGGCGCCAGCAGGTCGATAACTTTGATACCTGTTACCAGAACTTCAGATTCTGTGGATTGGTCGCTGAATTCAGGTGCGGGCTGGTGGATGGCGCGTGTTTCTTTCGCGACAACGGGGCCCTGTTCGTCAACGGGTTCGCCAACAACGTTCAGAATGCGGCCCAATGTTGCGTTCCCGACGGGAACAGAAATGGGTGCGCCTGTGTCGGTCACTTCTTGTCCGCGGACCAGACCTTCGGTCGCGTCCATCGCGATTGTACGAACGGTGTTTTCACCTAGGTGCTGGGCAACTTCCAGAACCAGTTTTTTACCGTTATTGTCTGTGGTCAGCGAGTTTAGGATCTCTGGCAGATGATCATCAAACTGCACGTCCACAACGGCGCCGATCACCTGCGTGATTTTGCCTTTTGCGTTTGCCATGTTTTCGTCTCCGGTTCTTAGAGCGCTTCAGCGCCCGAGATAATTTCAATCAATTCGTTGGTAATCACAGCCTGACGCGAGCGGTTAAACTCAATGGTCAGTTTGTCGATCATGTCGCCTGCGTTGCGTGTCGCGTTATCCATCGCGGACATACGCGCACCCTGCTCAGACGCACCATTTTCCAACAATGCTGCGAAAATCTGTGTCGCAACACCGCGTGGCAGCAAATCGGCCAAAATGGCTTCTTCGCTTGGCTCGTAATCGTACAGCGTGGATTCTTGGGCCTCGGTTGCTTCGAATGCCGCAGGAATGATTTGCTGTGCTGTTGGGATCTGGCTGACCACGTTGACGAATTTCGAATAGAAAATCGTTGCAACGTCGAATTCGCCCGCCTCAAAACGTGACAGCACGTCTTTGGCGATACCCTGTGCATCAGCATAGCCCAAGCGTTTTACTTCGCTTAGATCCACGTGGCCCACGAACAATTCACCGAATTCACGGCGCATGGCGTCACGGCCCTTTTTACCAACAGTCAAGATTTTAACTGTTTTACCAGCAGCCTTTAGGTCGGCTGCCCGTGTTTTTGCAAGTTTAGCGATGTTTGCGTTGAAACCGCCACACAGACCGCGTTCGGCTGTCATAACAACCAACAACTGTGTCTGATCACTGCCGGTTCCGCGCAACAACAAAGGCGCAGAGCTGGATCCACCAACCGATGACGCCAGAGCCCCCATCACGGCGTTAAACCGTTCGGTATAGGGGCGAGACGCCTCGGCGGCATCCTGGGCGCGGCGCAATTTAGCTGCCGCGACCATTTGCATCGCCTTTGTGATCTTACGAGTGTTCTTAACACTCTCGATCCGATTTTTTAAGTCCTTCAGACTTGGCATAGCCTCGTCCCCTTACTTATGCGAAATCAGCTGCGAATTCATCCAACGCGGCGCGGATTTTGTCTTCCGCTTCGCCTTTGATCTTTGGATCTTCTTTGGTGATGTAATCCAACAAGTCAGCTTTCTTGCCACGCAGGTGCGCCAGCAGGCCAGCTTCGAAACGACCAACGTCTTTCACAGCGACTTTGTCCAGATAACCGTTCACACCCGCAAAAATCATGCAGACGATTTCGGCGTTTGTCAGTGGTGAATACTGGGGCTGTTTCATCAGCTCGGTCAGACGCGCACCACGGTTCAACAACTGTTGTGTCGCCGCGTCCAGATCGGAACCAAACTGCGCAAAGGCCGCCATTTCGCGGTACTGCGCCAGTGACAATTTAACAGGACCCGCAACAGATTTCATCGCGTTTGTTTGCGCGGATGACCCAACGCGCGAAACGGACAGACCTGTGTTCACAGCTGGACGGATACCTTGGTAGAACAATTCTGTTTCCAAGAAGATCTGACCGTCTGTGATCGAAATCACGTTTGTCGGAATAAAGGCCGACACGTCACCACCTTGAGTTTCGATGATTGGAAGCGCTGTCAAAGAACCGTTTCCGTGGTCATCGCCCATTTTCGCGGAACGTTCCAGCAAACGTGAGTGAAGATAGAAAACGTCACCTGGATACGCTTCACGTCCGGGTGGGCGACGTAGCAACAATGACATCTGACGATATGCAACCGCTTGTTTTGACAAATCATCATAGATGATCAGCGCGTGCATGCCGTTGTCACGGAAATATTCCGCCATCGCAGTCGCGGCATAGGGTGCCAAGAACTGCATTGGTGCGGGGTCAGATGCAGTCGCGGCCACAACGATTGAATAGTCAATCGCGCCAGACTCTTCCAACTTTTTCACCAACTGCGCAACGGTTGAACGCTTTTGACCAACCGCAACATAGATACAATACAATTTCTTGCTGTTATCGTCGCCGGCAGCTTCGTTGTATGTTTTTTGGTTCAGGATGGTGTCCAAGGCAACAGCTGTTTTACCAGTCTGACGGTCACCAATGATCAATTCGCGCTGGCCACGGCCGATCGGGATCATCGCGTCAACGGATTTCAAACCAGTCGCCATCGGCTCGTGAACTGATTTACGTGGGATGATGCCTGGCGCCTTAACGTCGGCAACGCGACGCTCGGATCCTGCGATTGGGCCTTTGCCGTCCAGCGGGTTACCCAAACCGTCAACAACGCGACCCAACAGACCCATGCCTGCAGGAACGTCCACGATTGAGTTTGTCCGCTTAACAACGTCACCCTCTTTGATGTCACGGTCTGAACCAAAGATAACGACACCAACGTTGTCGGCCTCTAGGTTCAACGCCATGCCCTGAATTCCACCTGGGAATTCGACCATTTCGCCGGCTTGGACGTTGTCCAGACCATATACACGTGCGATACCGTCCCCAACAGACAGAACGCGGCCTACTTCGGCAACTTCGGCGTCTTTGCCAAAGTTTGTGATCTGCTCCTTAAGGATGGCAGAAATCTCGGCTGCTTGGATACCCATTTATCCGACCTCTTTCATTACATTCGATAGGGAATTGAGCTTGGAGCGGATCGACGTGTCGATCATCTGCGAGCCCACCTTAATAACAAGACCGCCAATCAATTCAGCATCAACAGTCGCGTCAATCTTTACATCCTTGCCAATGCGCGCTTTGATCGCTTTGGCCAGTTTGTCAGTTTGTGTCTTGGTCATCGCCTTGGCCGAGGTCACCTCGGCTGTCACTTCGCCTTTTTCTTCGGCGATCAACGCCCGCAGCTGCGCAACCAGGGCTGGCAGAACGAACAAACGACGCTTAGACGCCATCAACGCCAGCGTATTGCTGACGATGGGCATTAATTTCATTTTATTGGCAACTGCTGAAATCGCAGTTGCCTGATCGGTGCGGCTGACAACAGGAGAGTTGATCAGATCACGCAGATCGGCACTCTCTGCAAGAGCAGCGCCCAAGTCCTCAATATTAGACTCAAGTGTTTTCAGATCCGAGGCGTCTTTGGCCAATTCAAAGACGGCCGATGCATAGCGCGCCGCTATGCCGGATGAGATCGAAGCTGGTTCGGACACGTCCACCCTTCCGATTTTTGGCCTCGGTCATCTGCACACAATTGTATACAAAATCCGAGGGCGTTGATTTTGCCCTGCCGAAGCAAAGCCTTTAATTCCAGCGGCGGTTTAGCAGAGCATTTCATTTCAAGCAACATACTTTAGCATTTTTGTTTGCTACTAAATAACCTTATAAATAGGGGACTTAGCCCAAGTGCGACGTATTGCGCATTTTCTGGCAGCGATAACGGCTTGATTTCCGACGCATTTTTGATTCCTTAAACGTCGTATTTTGGCCATTTCATCATATTTTCCCGCGATATGGGGTAGGCAGCGGTTTGCCCGCGGCTTCGCCGAAACCACCCAAAACGGATAGCCCCGATCGCGATGTTTGCCGACGGCCGTGGCCCTTGGGCAAATTCACACGGGTTGTCGCCTCAACCAATAAAACGCCGCCGGCAAAAAACGGCGACTGCCGCCCGATATTTTCCAGCACATGTCCCATTTTTTGCCACATGCGCCGATGGGACGGCGGAATATACAGGGCCGAGGCATGGCGTTCTGTCGAAAACCCGTGCAGGCGCAGCATGTTTTCCAACTGCCCCAGGGAATAGGGACGGCCAAACCCCATGGGCGTGACATCGCTGCGCGACCATAACCCACCGCGGTTGGGCACAATGAACATCACACGCCCCCCCGGTCCCAGTACACGGCGCGTTTCCTCTAGCATGGCGCTGGGATGATCGCTGACCTCTAGACCATGCATCACGACCAAACGATCAACATGCCCCGTTTCAATCGGCCAGTTATGTTCGTGACATAAAACCGACACGTTCGGATGCCCCGCGGGCCATGGCATCACGCCTTGGGGTGCGGGCATCAATCCGATTACACGCCGTGACTTGGCCAAATATGGCCGCAACAGGGGCACGGCAAACCCATAGCCAACAACCGTTTGCCCCGGCGCATCTGGCCACAGATCCAACAGCCTGTTGCGAATGGCCCGCTGGGCCACGCGGCCCAGAGTTTGACGGTAATAGAAATTTTTTAAATCCTGCACGTCTAGATGCATTGCACCACCCAACCATTCGCGTAGACTAAACGCTAGCATGATTGAACAGATTGGAAAAGACTATGACACATGACCACATTACCATCCCCTGTTTGAATGATAATTACGCCTATGTCATTGCCAACCCTGAAACAGCCACCTGCATTTTGATCGATGCCCCCCAAGCGGCCCCAATTCTGGAAACACTGGCCGCGCGCGGATTGACCCTGACCCATATTTTGATCACCCACCATCACGACGACCACACCCAAGCGGTGCCAGAGATCCTGACCCACCACCCTGCCCGCGTGATCGGCGCCGCGGCGGACGCGCACAGATTGCCCCAATTGGATCAGGCTGTGTCGGATGGGCAAACCATTTCGGTGGATGACCTGACCTGTCAGGTGATGGATGTGTCTGGCCATACAAATGGGCATATCGCCTTTTACTTTCCTGACCTTGGCCATGCCTACACGGCCGACAGCCTGATGGCGCTGGGCTGCGGCCGCCTGTTCGAGGGGACACCAGACCAAATGTGGGCCAGCTTGACCCGGCTGATGGCCCTGCCTGACGATACGGTTATTTGTTCGGGCCACGAATACACGCTGACCAACGCGGCCTTTGCCAAAACGATTGATCCCCACAATCCCGACCTGCTGAACCGTTGCGCGGCGATCCAATCTGACCGCGATGCTGGCCGATTTACCGCGCAGGTTCCGCTGGGTCTGGAAAAACAAACAAACCCATTCTTGCGCCCCCATTGTCCCAACATTCGCGCGACCCTAAATATGGTGGATGCGCCCGATGTTGCAGTCTTTGCCGAAATTCGAAAACGCAAAGATAATTTTTGATGATTTTCGGCAAATTCACGCGAAATTTACACTTTGTGGCATGAAAATCGCAAAAAGGGCTTGAACACGCCGCAGTTCGAACCAAACATTAATGTATCAGGATCGTAATCTAACGGCCCACCCTATATGAAAGAAAGGAGCACCTAACGTGCCTTCATTCTCACCCACACTGGAAACCGCAATTCACGCGGCGCTTGCGCTAGCAAATTCACGGTCGCATGAATTTGCAACCCTGGAACACCTGCTGTTGGCGTTGCTGGATGAACCAGATGCCGAACGCGTGTTGTTGGCCTGTGATGTGGAAATTCCGCAACTGCGCCAAACCCTGCTGGAATATCTGGATGATGATCTGACATCATTGGTCACCGACATAGAAGGGTCAGAGGCCGCACCAACGGCTGCGTTTCAACGGGTGATCCAACGGGCCTTGATCCACGTGCAATCGTCCAGCCGCAAAGAGGTGACCGGCGCGAATGTGCTGGTGGCGATGTTTGCCGAACGCGAATCGAACGCCGCCTATTTCCTGCAAGATCAGGACATGACACGTTATGACGCGGTGAATTTCATTGCACATGGCGTGGCCAAAAACCCGCAATTCGGCGAAACCCGCCCCATCAGCGGCGCCGAAAATGCCGAGGATGCATTTTCATCCATGGCAGGATCCGCCGGCGACGAGGCCAAGAAAGAAAGCGCACTGGCCAAGTACTGCGTTGACCTGAACGTTAAGGCATCCAAGGGCGATATCGATCCCCTGATCGGCCGCCACGACGAAGTGGAACGCTGCATTCAGGTGCTGTGCCGCCGCCGCAAAAATAACCCCCTGCTGGTCGGCGATCCGGGCGTGGGCAAAACCGCCATCGCCGAAGGATTGGCACGCCGCATTGTGGCGCAGGATGTGCCTGAAATTCTGGCCAAAACCACGATCTTTTCGCTGGATATGGGATCGCTGTTGGCGGGCACACGCTATCGCGGTGATTTCGAAGAACGCCTAAAGGCCGTGGTCCAAGAGCTTGAGGATCACCCAGATTCAGTCCTGTTTATCGACGAAATTCACACCGTTATCGGTGCAGGTGCCACATCTGGCGGCGCGATGGATGCATCCAACCTGCTGAAACCTGCGTTGCAGGGCGGCAAACTGCGGACCATGGGATCAACCACCTACAAAGAGTTCCGCCAGCATTTCGAAAAAGACCGCGCCCTAAGCCGCCGGTTCCAGAAAATTGACGTCACCGAACCGTCGGTCGAAGATACGGTGAAAATCCTTAAGGGCATCAAGGGCTATTTTGAGGATCACCATTCCATCAAATACACATCCGATGCCATCAAAACCGCCGTTGAATTGGCCGCACGCTATATCACAGACCGCAAATTGCCGGACAAGGCCATCGACGTCATTGACGAGGCCGGCGCCGCACAACGTCTGTTGCCCGAAAGCAAGCGTCGCAAAACAATTGGCGTCAAGGAAATCGAAACCGTCGTGGCCAAAATCGCACGGATCCCACCAAAAACGGTATCCAAAGACGATGCCGCCACCCTGCGTGATTTGGAATCCAGCCTGAAACGCGTGGTCTTTGGCCAAGACACCGCAATCGAGGCGCTGTCAGCCGCGATCAAACTGGCCCGCGCCGGTCTGCGCGAACCCGAAAAACCCATTGGCAGCTATCTGTTTGCGGGGCCAACCGGCGTCGGCAAAACCGAAGTGGCAAAACAATTGGCGGATACGCTGGGCGTGGAGCTGCTGCGCTTTGACATGTCCGAATACATGGAAAAACACGCCGTCAGCCGTTTGATCGGTGCGCCCCCCGGCTATGTCGGGTTTGATCAGGGGGGCCAATTGACCGATGGGGTCGATCAGCACCCGCATTGTGTTCTGTTGCTGGACGAAATCGAAAAGGCGCATCCGGATGTCTATAACGTGCTGCTGCAGGTCATGGATCACGGCACATTGACCGATCACAACGGTCGTTCGGTGGATTTCCGCAATGTGATTTTGATCATGACATCCAACGCCGGTGCCGCCGAACAGGCCAAGGCCGCCATTGGGTTTGGCCGTGATCGCCGCGAAGGCGAAGACACTGCCGCGATTGAACGCACCTTCACCCCTGAATTCCGCAACCGTCTGGATGCCGTGATCAGTTTCGCGCCATTGCCGAAATCAATCATTTTGCAAGTGGTCGAAAAATTCGTTCTGCAGCTTGAGGCGCAGTTGATGGATCGCCACGTGTCATTCGAATTGACCAAGGCCGCCGCAGAATGGCTGGGCGACAAAGGGTATGATGAAAAAATGGGCGCCCGTCCATTGGGCCGCGTGATCCAGGAACACATCAAAAAACCATTGGCCGAAGAATTGCTGTTTGGCAAATTGGCCAAGGGTGGTCTGGTGCGCGTCACGGTGCGCAATGGTGAATTGCAATTGGACATTCGCGGACCGGAAAATCGGCAGATTTCGGGCGATAAACCACCGCTGCTGACGGCGGATTGATCCACCTTTGATACAGATTGACAGCGCGGCCTTTCGGGGCCGCGTTATCGTTCGGTCAGCTTGATTTCAATACGCCGGTTACGCGCGCGGGCCTGCGGGGTGTTTTCGTCGGAAATGGGTTGATATTCCCCAAACCCATTGGCCGCCATACGATCCGCCGGCATCCCCAAATCATCCACCATATAGCGCACCACAGATAATGCGCGCGCTTGGCTGAGTTCCCAGTTATCGCGAAATTCACCGGTGCCAGAGAGGGGAATGTTATCGGTGTGCCCATCCACGCGCAGCACCCAATCCAATCCGTCAGGGATATCATTCATCACCGATTTCAGGATGGTCGCCACCTGTTCGATTTCGACCATACCGGTGGATTGCAATTCGGCCTGACCGGGATCGAACAGAACCTCGGACGAAAATACAAACCGGTCGCCGACAATTTGTACACCATCTTGGCCGGCCAAAATTTCACGCATTCTGCCAAAAAATTCGGATCGGTATTTGGCCAATTCCTCGGCCTGACTGGCCAGACGGTCACGCTCTTGCTGTAAACGCAGACGCTCGGCCTCTTCCAGTTTGCGGTTTTTGCGTTCCTCGGACGCGACGCGGGCCAGTGCGGCATTCAACCGATTGCCCATATTTTGCAACTGCGCTTGGCTTTCGATATCTTTGGCCTCGGATTGTTCCAATAATCCTTGCAGTTTTTGCATTTCTTGGCGCAGGGTGGCGACCTGTTGATTTAACAGCGCGGTTTGTTTTTCCGCGGCAATCAATTCTTGGGCCTGTTTGGTGGCCAAACTGCTGGCGTCGCCCAGCTGTTGACGCGCGGTTTGCAACAGGGCCGCAATACGCTCTTTCTCGGATGTTTCGGATCCTGCCAATTCATCGGCGGCCAAACGCGCGGCCAGGGCGGTTTCCAGTTGTTGGCGCAGATCGGTCACCTGCGTTTGCGCGGCCAGTTGATTGGCCAATGCCTCGGCCAATTTCTGTTCTAATGTTGCGGCGCGTGCAACCGCCGTGTCAGATTTATCCACCACAGTTTGCAAAGTATCCAATTGGGTTTGCAAAGCATCCCTCGTCTGTTCCAGATCCGCCCGCGCGGCCTGTTCCGATGTCAGCGCAGCAAGGGCCTGCACCAATTCCTGTTGCAAGGATGTCAGCTGCGCTTTTTGTTCCTCGGACCGGCCTTGGGCCAGTAACGCCTGTGCCTCTTGATCCTTTAGCTGCTGCTCTAACGCGACCTGACGCGCCAATGCGGCAGCCAGTGCCAAATCCCCCTCTTGGATCAGGCGGGCGTTTTCGCGGTTTTCGGCCTGTAGGCGTTCAATTTCGGATTGCTGTGCAGTTTTCGTGGCGCTCAATGTAAACAGCGCATCGTTTAATTTGTCTTGCAATTCGGCCTTGGCCTGATCGGCGGCGGCCAGCAGGGTTAGGGTATCTTCGGCCTGTTTGCGTTGCTGTTCCAATGCCAATGTCATCGCGGTCAGTTCCGCATCTGCATTTTTCAGACGATCGCGCAATTCCTGGGCTGCGGCGGCGGACACCAACTGCGCGGCCTCGGCTGCGCTGAGTTGGTCGTTCAGATCGGCAATTTGGGTGGATTGATCTTGCAACTGCGCTTGGGCGGTGGCGGCCTCAGTTTCAAGGCTGGCGATCAGCGCCTGCAGTGCGTCCCGTTCGGCCGCTTTGCGGCGGGCCTCTTCTGCGGCGACGTCAATTTCATCGCGTGCGGTGGCCAAGGCCAGCGACAGGGCCTGCTGTTCGGATAACAACGCTTGCTTGTCCGCCTGCAACGATTGAATGGCCGCCTGATTTTGCGACTGTTGTGCCAACAGGCCTGCAACCTGCGCCTCATATGCGGTGATCTGGTTGGTGGCCTCTGACAGTGCCGCAGCCTGTGCATCACGGTCCTGCGTCAGTGCGGCAATCAACGCGGTTTGCTGGGCCAACTGATCCTGTGCGCTGACCAAACTGGACCCAAGCGCGCCCAATTCCGTTTCCAAATCCGCCACGCGACTGCGTTCCATGCCCAAGGCCTGCGCCATGCTAGCGATTTCAAGGCTAAGCGTGTTTAATTCGGTTTCCTGCCCCGAAATGGTTTCGCGCAACACAAACTGAATGACCATAAAAATGGTCAAAACAAACATCAAAACCAGCAAAAGACCGGTCATCGCATCCACAAACCCCGGCCAGATGGATGCCTGAAACCGTTGCCCTGTGCGCCGCGATAACCCCATACCGGCCCCCTAGCCCCGACCCGACCGGTTACCCGCGTCGATTTCGGTCAGCGCTTGGACCAAGGCATTGGTCAGGGCCTGAATATCACTGCGGATGGCAGTCAATGTTTCCTGACGGCCTGCGGCCACATCCTCCATCAGGTGCAACATTTGCACATCAATCGACCGCAGGCGCATGCGGCTTTCGGCGTCGACGGCATCATTTTGTTCCATGGCGGACAAGACCGTCAATAATTTTTCCTGCCCCTCGGCCACACGTTCCAGAGCGCTGTTGGACGGCGCGCTTTGTTCCAGACGATCGGTCAAACGTTCCAATTTTGTGGACAGGTCCGAAATTTTTTCGTCCACCATACCGCGGGTCTGATCGGATTGTGCGAACGTGACGCGCATTGCCTCCATCTGTTCGGACATTTGATCCAAAACAGCCGTGAACATGGCACTGTCGCCCGACATTTCCCCGTCGCCCGACGAAAACCCAAGCCGCGTCATGGATGATAACCATTCCTCAAGCTCGCGGTAAAACCGGTTTTGGCCGTGTCCGGCAAACAATTCTAACAGGCCCACGATCAACGATCCGGCCAAGCCCATCAGCGACGATGAAAACGCGACGCCCATGCCACCCAACTGGCCCTCAAGTCCGGTCATCAAACGGGAAAACACCTCAAACCCGCTTTCGCCATCTTGGGGGGCGAGTGATCGGATGGTTTCGACCAGGGCAGGAACCGTGGTGGCCAGACCATAGAATGTGCCCAACAGCCCCAGAAAAATCAGCAGGTTGACCACATAGCGGGTAAATTCCCGCGCCTCTTCGATGCGGGTGGCCACAGAATCCAGAATGGATCGGGTCGAGGATGCCGCAATCTGCATCCGCGTTCCACGCGTGCGCAACAGGGTGGCCAAGGGGGCCAAAATCTGCGGCGCGCGCGATGATTGATTGCTGGGATCCTGGGCAAAGTTTTCGATCCAGCGCACCGAATAAATCAACTGGGCCACTTGATAGACGCAGCTGAGCACACCAATCGCAAAAACCAGAAAAATGAACCCGTTTAGGTAAATGTTCGCGGTCATAATGCCCACAAACTGGGGCAGTGCCATAAACACACCCGCCCCGGTCAGGCCCATCGCAATCAGCATCATCAAAATTTGACGGATCGGCTGGGAAAAATGCAGCTTGGCGTGAAGGGGCTGATCCATTGCGGCCTCGGGGGTTGATTTGTGTTGTGTTACCATAAAACGACCTATTGCGTTAATCCAAGCCTATTCGCCGCGAATGGCGTGCACTTGGCCCACCAACCATTGCAAATCTGCATCGATTATCCCCAAACTGTCCAGATGTGATGCGGTATTGCATAGGTATTCCCAATTCGGCCCCCGTCCGCCCACCGCATGCGCAATGATACGGGCCTGTTCGTCCAGGGGCAGATCCCCGCAATATTGGTCATGATCCGGGTCAATCACATAGGTCACGGCGGTCAAAACGCGCCCATCCATCAGGGTGATGTCCAATTCCTGTTCCAAATAGGCCGAGGACACCAATTCCCGTTCGCGCAGATAGGCCAGCGTTTCATCGACCCGATCATGGGCCACCCGAAACGCCATGCCGTCACACCGCGCCCCTTGGGTATAATCCAGCGCCAAAACCAAACCGGGATCCTCGACCGTTCCCCTGTGGTGAATGGATCGCATACAAAACGACCGGTGGTAATCCGGCAAATACGCCAGTTGTGTTTCCACAAATTCAAAGCCGGGGTTCCACAACAGCGACCCATAGCCAAAAACCCACATTGCGATCTCTTTCTTGGTTGTTTTCCCGCCTCTTTAACGCCAATCTGCACCAAAGGCAAAGAGGCGAGGTCCATGCAGCGCATTATTTTAGTCACGGTTGGTCTGGCAATTCTGTGGTCGTTGAATTGGGGATGGGGATATTCGCGGAATATGGATCAAACGCGCGACTGGTTTTCGGGATCAATGGCCACGGTGGGGCCGGTATCGCAACGCGGATTTCCCAGTCGTTATGACGTGACAATTGACAGCGTAACGATACCTGACATCGGGTTCGAGGCCGATTTTTTGCAAATTATGCGCGTGGTTTATAATTCCGATCATCGGATCATCGCCCTGCCCGATCAATTTACCCTGCTGGGGCATCCGGTTTCGGGTCAGGGGTTCCGCGCGTCTGTCGTACGCGATGCGGATTTTGCCCGCATCACGGTCGAAGGGCGCGACATTTCCTTGCCCAACGGCCTGACCGCGGATCATGGTCAAATTTCGATCATTCCAGATATTGGTCAGGGGCAATACAAAATATACATCGCCCTCGACGCCGCCCGACTGAATGAACTGGCGCTGCCCAACCCTGTTCACGTCACAATTGATCTGTCGCTAGATCGCAGCATTGATATCACATCCCTGGATCGGGTTATGGCGGGTCTAATCCCCCCTGCCAGCATTGATATCTCCATCGTCACACCCGATGAAACCCTGCGGGGTCTGACATTTGATCCAACAAAGGGTGCCGTCCTAGGCGCACGCCCTGCCAATGCAGCACTGCAGGCCGGTTTGGATTGGGTACGCACGTTGATACCCATGGACGACGGTTCATAACATGCCGCAAATCCCCCCAACCACCGGCCCGCGTAATTTGATCACCGATGTCGATGGCATCCTGATCGGCCACGCCCAGGACGCCACCCTGCGAACCGGGGTCAGTGTGGTGACAGCCGATGCCCCGTTTGTCGCGTCCTATCACGTGATGGGGGGCGCGCCCGGGACGCGCGACACGGACCTGTTGGCCCCGGATAAAACAGTATCGGACATTGATGCGATCGTCCTGTCTGGGGGGTCTGCCTTTGGTCTGGATGCGGCCTCAGGTGTCTCCGATGCATTGCGCCAACAGGGGCGCGGGTTTGCCGTGGGCAATACCACCGTCCCCATTGTCCCCGCTGCAATTTTGTTTGATTTGGCCAATGGCGGGACCAAGACCTGGGACCGATCGCCCTATCCCGAACTGGGGCGGCGGGCCTATGACGCGCGGGGCAAAGAATTTGAACTGGGCAGCACCGGTGCGGGATACGGCGCGTTATGCGGTATGGTCAAGGGCGGATTGGGGTCCGCATCCCTGCACCTGTCACAGGGGGGCACAATCGGCGCGATGATGGCCGCAAACCCAATCGGCAACCCCTGTGACAGTCACGGGCGTTTCTGGGCCGCGCCCTATGAATTGAACGGGGAATTCGGCGCATTGGGCAGCCCCGCGCCAGACCCCGCGATTTATAGCCTAGAGGCAACGAAACTGGGCGCGTTGCACCCCAACCAAAACACAACAATCGGCGTGATCGCCACAGATCTGACATTGGACAAGGCACAATTGGCGCGATTGGCCACGGCCGCCCATGACGGAATTGCACGCGCGATCAGCCCCGCGCATTTGCCATTTGATGGTGATCTGATTTTTGCCATTTCCACCGCCAAACGCCCCGCACCTGCAACCCCGCATGCCATGGCAGAACTGTGCCACTATGCGGCGGCCTGTGTGGCGCGGTCAATCGCGCGGGCGGTCTATCACGCGGATCAAACCCCGGACGATGTCAAACCCAGTTGGAGGGCAGCCTTTACCTAGCTATTCTGCGCGGATTGCTGTCGCTATCCTTTATCATGGAAAAAGTCATAGATTTTTTCAGCCAAAGCGTCAGAAACCCCATCCACCGCCTTTAGGTCGGACAGGTTGGCCCGACTGACGGCCTTGGCCGATCCGAAATGGGCCAACAATGCCTTTTTCCGCGCAGCACCCACCCCATCAATTTCATCCAAAGGATTGGCAACCAAGGCCTTAGACCGCTTGGCGCGATGGGTGCCAATGGCGAAACGGTGCGCTTCGTCGCGCAGGCGCTGGATGTAATACAACACAGGATCGTTGCGTTGCAGGGCAAAGACGGGTTTGCCTATGACGTGAAATTCCTCTTTGCCGTGGTCGCGATCAATCCCCTTGGCCACGCCGACCATCGCCACATCCTGCACACCCAAATCATCCATAATTTCGCGCACAGCTGAGACCTGCCCAGCCCCGCCGTCGATCAACAACAAATCCGGCCAACTGCCTGATTGTCGCTGCGGGTCCTCTTTCAGCAGGCGTTCAAAGCGGCGGCGCAGGACCTCTTTCATCATGCCGAAATCGTCACCGGGGGTCAGATCGGTGCCCTGAATATTGAATTTGCGGTATTGGTTTTTCATAAACCCATCGGGGCCTGCCACCACCATGGCCCCCACCGCATGCGCCCCTTGAATATGCGAGTTATCATAGATTTCAATGCGTTCTGGCGGCTGGTCCAGATCAAAGGCATCCGCCACCCCGCGCAGCAATTTGGCTTGGGTCGCACTTTCGGACATGCGGCGGCCCAGGCTTTCTTTGGCATTACGCAAGGCACCTGAAACCAGTTCCAATTTTTCACCCCGTTGGGGGATGACCAGATCAACCTTGCGGCCTGCGCGGTCGGATAATAAATCCTGCACCAAATCCGCGTTTTCAATATCGTGGGACAAAATCAACTGCTTGGGCGGTTCCTTGGTATCATAGAACTGCGATACAAACGCCTCTAACACCTCGGCATGGGAATTATCAGGCGCGATGCGCGGATAAAAATCGCGGTTTCCCCAGTTCTGATTGGCGCGAATAAAAAACACCTGAACACAGGCCTGCCCCCCTTCGATATGCAGGGCAATAATGTCGGCCTCGGGGACGGTGCGGGGATTGATGCCCTGGGCGGTTTGCACCTGCGTCATGGCGCGAATGCGGTCGCGCAGGCTGGCGGCTTTCTCGAACTCCATCGCGTCTGACGCCGCGGCCATTTGTTTGGCCAGGGTTTCCTGAATTTGCGTGGACTTGCCCGATAAAAACCGCTGGGCGTCGCGCACCGCCTCGGCATAATCCGATTTTGATATGCGCCCCACACAGGGGGCAGTGCAGCGTTTGATTTGATATTGCAAACAGGGCCGCGTACGCGTGTCAAACATACTGTCCGAACAATTGCGCAGCAAAAACACCCGCTGCAATTGGGCCAAGGTATAATTCACCGCCCCCGCCGAGGCAAAGGGACCGTAATAGGTGCCTTTCTCGGACTTGGCGCCGCGGTGTTTTTTGATCTGGGGGAAATCATGATCAGTGACCAAGATATTCGGAAAACTTTTGTCATCCCGCAGCAACACGTTATAACGCGGCTTGAGCTGTTTGATCAGGTTCTGTTCCAGCAACAAAGCCTCGGTTTCTGTTTTTGTGGTCAGAAACATCATCTGCGCGGTTTCCGAAATCATCCGCGCAATCCGCCCTGAATGGCCATGCGGGCGGGCATAGTTGGAAACGCGCGCCTTAAGATTGCGGGCCTTGCCAACATATAACACCCGCGCTTGGGCATCCAACATGCGATAGACACCCGGCGAATGATCCAGCTGCCGCACATAATCCTGGATAAGCTGATGGCCCGTTTTTTCTGTCATGCCCATAAATACCCTGTCATTCTTTGGTGTTACAGCGATTCTCTGTCGCGCTGCAATTTTCTGTGCCCTAGTTCAAGTGCAAACCTTTCCACGGATCCTGTGGATAAGTCTGAAGATAACTTTTGGAAACACAGAATTTTTCCTTATTTTTTGGTGATTTCGTTAATTTGCACAAAAATTAGGCAATACTATAAGTATTTGATTCAAAATGTTATTTTTTTCGCGTCAGCACCAAGACCTTGAATCACATACATTTTCGTAAACTTTTATGACACTTTTTTGACAGGGGGGACAACTTTTGCGGCACCCGCTTGGTGTAAGCTATTCCACACCAAGGACGTCGGGCGTTTGCCATGCCAAATGTTGCCCACCATCGACGCAAATTAACTGCCCCGTGACGGCCGGTGCGTCCAGAAAATACCCGAGGGCGGCACAGATATCCTGAGGGTTGGATCCACGCCCCAAGACGGTGTTTTTGCGCTGGTTTTCGAAATGTTCATTACTTTGGCGTGCGCCGATCAATGTAGGGCCAGGACCGATGGCATTTACACGCACATCAGGTGCCAAGGCGCGTGCCGTAGTTTGTGTCATAGCCCACAGCCCCATTTTCGCGATTGTGTATGACATAAATTCCGGCGTCAGTTTTCGCACGCGTTGATCCAGCATATTGATAATCAATCCACTGGATACCGGTTCATTGCAGCTGTCGATCGCGCCCTTGGGCACCTGCCGCGCAAATTCTTGGGTCAGAACGAAAGGCGTGCGCAGATTGCTTTCGATATGGCGGTCCCACGACTGGCGCGATGCGGTGTCCAGATTGTCGTATTCAAACACGGATGCATTGTTGACCAGAACTTGCAGCGGTCCGCCCAACGCATCGGCGGCCTGCGCGATCATGGGGGTCACTTGGGCTTCGTCCAGGATATCGGCCTGCAGCGCGATGGCCGTGCGGCCCAGAGATTGGATTTCTGCGACCGTGTCTTGGGCCGCTTGGGCAGATCCATTGTAATGGATGGCAACATCATAGCCGCGATGTGCCAAATAAAGCGCCATAGCACGGCCCAGTCGTTTGGCCCCGCCCGTTACAAATGCCCGCATATTCCGTTCCTTGATGTGATTATAACAGTGTCACCATATAGCTAGCGTAAAGCCCAAGCAGGACAATCCCCCATCGCCGCCCCAAACGCCAGCCGAAAAACACAAATGGGATCAACAGCACCGATACACCCAACATCACCCATAGGTCATAGGTCAAAAATGCCGCATCAACCGCGATCGGATGCACCAATGATGCCACGCCGATGATACCCGCCAAATTAAACAGGTTGGACCCAATAACATTGCCCAGCGCCACATCCGCCTGTTTCCGGATTGCCGCCATCACGGTTGTTGCCAATTCGGGCAAGGATGTACCAATGGCCACCAGTGTCAGGCCGATCACCGTATCGGACACGCCATAATCGCGCGCAATCTGGCTGGATGCATCCACCAAAATATCCGCCCCCAGCGGCAAACCGACCAATCCCAGCGCCAAAAACAACAGGATTTTCCACATGGGTAGGGCGGGATCGGCCCCCTCGGGTTCGTCGATTTCATCGGTGGATGTCATGTGACGCCGTGCATCGCGCAGGTTTTCGGCGATAACCAGAGCCAAAGCGGCCAATAACACCAACCCCTGCCATGCGCCAAACTGTCCGGTAAAGGCCAAGACAACGAACAAAACCGACACCAGCATCATCAAGACAAAGCTTTTGCGGGTATCGCATCCGCCCGTGTCCATTGTGGAAATCAACGCAGGCACCCCCAGCACCAACAACACATTGGCGATATTTGATCCCACAACATTGCCCATGGCGATCCCTGACACACCCTGCGTCGCGGCCTGAATGGCCACCAGCAATTCAGGGGCCGAGGTGCCAAAGGCCACGATGGTCAGCGATACGATCAAGGCAGGAATGCCCAACCGCAGGCTAAGGTTCACAGCACCGCGCACCAAAAAATCGCCGGCAACCACCAATAATACAAACCCTACGGCCGTCAAAACCCATGTCATGATCAGTTACCGTTCATGACACGAACACTTGGCCCGTCCGATTTGAAATTTACCGCATTTGCGACATTTGCGGGTGCGAATAGATTTGGGCGCAATGACATGCAATTTGCCGAACATCGCCAGAACACCGATCAGGATTAAAAACAGAACGACCGCTTTGATAATCATGGCTACAATCCAAACTGGGCAAAGGCGGCGCGTTCTTGGACATAGGTGGTCACATCATCCGCAATCGCCATTCCGATGCGCTGACCCAGTGATTTTTTCACCCCGTAATGGCGGTACCGCACTTTGTCACCAAATTGTTGGCGCATCACATCATCCAAATGACCTAGCCCATCGATCAAACCCAGATCAACTGCGCTTTGCCCTGTCCAAAATTCACCTGTGTATAAATCTTGGTCCCCGACCAACCGCGCCCCACGGCGGGCGGTGATGTGATCTTGGAATGCGCCGTGCATTTCATTCAATATGCGGTGCAATCGTTCGATATCCTCAGGCTTTTGCGGTTGGAAAGGGTCTAGCGTTGATTTTGATTTACCTGCCGTGTGAACGCGCCGTTCGACACCGTGGCGTGCGATCAGATCCTGAAACCCGAAACCGGCCGAGATCACCCCGATCGATCCAACGATTGATGTGGCATCCGCATAGATTTCATCGGCCGCCACGGCAATCCAATACCCACCCGATGCGGCCACATCTTCGACAAAGGCATAGACGGGCACATTTGTTTCATCAGCCAATCGCCGAATGCGCGCCCCAATCAGCGACGATTGCACTGGCGATCCACCCGGCGAATTGATCAACAACGCCACGGCAGAGGGTTTGCCTTTCTTAAAGGCGCGGTCCAGCACCGGGCCAATGGCACGGTCATTCAAACTGCCACGGCCCGATGCGGAAATCATGCCAGACAGGCGCACCGTGGCAACGGTCGGTTTTTGGGGCAAAAAGGGTATTTTCATCATGATCCATGATTTAGATACCCTTGCCCCGCGAAACAAGGACCCGCGCACAATCTATCGCAATTATTTTTCCAACCTACCAGACAGCGCAGGCTATGCCCCGCGCACGGTGTCAATCATCAACTGCACATTATCGGGGTTTGCATCTGGTGTAATACCATGCCCAAGGTTGAAAATATGCGGCCCCTTGGACAGCGCACGAACAATGTGGCGGGTTTCATCAACCAAATCCTGACCGCCTGTCACCATGTGATGCGATGCCAGGTTGCCCTGCACACATCCGTCAGGCTGGACATGTTCGGCCACCCATTCCGCAGACACCGAATTATCAACGGCCACGCAATCGGCCCCCGTTGCCTTGGCAAACCCAATATAACGGTCGCCCCCTTCGCGGGGGAATGCGATAATGGGGGTATCTGGATAGCGCGATTTCAACGCCGCAATGATTTTTTGCGCAGGCTTTAGGGCGAAATCATCGAAATCCTGCCCCTTTAACGATCCGGCCCAACTGTCGAACAGTTTCACTACCTCGGCACCGGCATCGATTTGCGCGGCCAGATATTCGATGGTTGCATCCGTCAGACGATCAATGATCTGTTCAAACACGGCACGGTTTTCCGATTTCAACGCATGCGCCGCGCCCTGATCCTTGGATCCGCGACCTGCAATCATATAGGTGGCAACGGTCCATGGGGCGCCCGCAAATCCAATCAGCGTCGTTTCCTTGGGCAATTCACGCGCCAAAATGCGCACCGTTTCATAAACAGGGTTTAGGGTTTCGTGAATATCGCCCACAGACCGCAGCTGGTCAAATTCGGCCTGCGTTGTGGTGGTGGACATCCGCGGGCCTTCGCCCGTGACGAACCACAAATCTGCGCCCAAGGCCTGGGGCAGCAGCAAAATATCAGCAAACAAAATCGCCGCATCAAATCCGTAACGGCGGATGGGTTGCAATGTGACCTCAGCGGCCAGATCGCTGTTATAGCACAGCGACAAAAAATCCCCCGCCTGCGCCCGCGTTGCGCGATATTCAGGCAGATAGCGGCCCGCTTGGCGCATCATCCAAATGGGCGGTGTATCCAATGTTTCCCCCGCCAAAGCCCGCAAAATCGTTTTATTATTCGCCATTGGATTTCCTTTTTTATTGCTTTCGTCACGCCAAAACGATCAGATGTCAAGTAAAGTGTGCTTGTCTAACCTTAACTGCCCGAGTAAACAAAACATATGAAAAACGTATATCCAACCCCCGCATCGCCTTTGAAAATCGGAACACGTGGTTCGCCTTTGGCCTTGGCACAGGCCTATGAAACCCGCGGCAGATTGTCACAAGCCTTTGATTTATCAGAAGATTGTTTCGAAATCATTGTGATCAAAACAACCGGCGATCGGATCCTGGACCGCCCCCTAAAAGAGATCGGCGGCAAGGGATTATTTACCAAGGAAATCGAAGAAGACCTACTGTCAGGAAAAATTGACATAGCCGTTCATTCGATGAAGGATATGCCGACCCTGCAGCCCGAGGGGTTAATTCTGGACACTTACCTGCCGCGCGAAGACGTGCGTGATGCGTTTGTGTCGCTGACCCATGACACGCTGGCCGATCTGCCCGAGGGCGCGAAACTGGGATCATCCAGCCTGCGCCGCCGCGCGCAGTTGATGCTGAAACGCCCCGATCTTGAGGTGGTTGAGTTTCGCGGCAACGTGCAAACCCGTCTGAAAAAGTTAGAAGACGGGGTTGCAGACGCCACATTTTTGGCAGCCGCGGGGCTAAAGCGGTTGGATATGGCCCATATCGCCAAAAGTTTCATTGATACCGACATCATGTTGCCCGCCGTGGCCCAAGGGGCCATTGGCATCGAACGTCGCAGCGATGACAGTGCCACAGCCGACATGCTGGCCGCCATCCACCACACCCCGACAGGCCAGCGATTGGCGGCCGAGCGTGCGTTTTTGGCGGCCCTTGATGGGTCGTGTGAAACGCCGATTGCTGGGCTGGCCGAATTGGACGGCACCACGCTGCGTTTACGTGGCGAGGTTATTCGCCCAGACGGTTCCGAATCGGTTGCCGACGATCAAACCGGCGCGATTGAGGACGGACCAGAGATGGGCCGCGCTATGGCACGCAAATTGTTGGAACAGGGCGGGCCCGATTTCTTTGACTGGCGCGGATAGACTGCGCCCGTTCTAATCCAAATCCGGAATTAATTTGCCGGGGTTCATGATATTATTCGGATCCAGCGCGCGTTTAATCTGGCCCATCACCGACAGGGCAACGGGGTCTTTGCGGCGGCGCATGGATGGTAATTTGGCCTGACCGATACCGTGTTCTGCCGAAAAACTGCCGCCCAGATCCAAAACGATATCTTCGACGCACTGCATGATTGCATCCTTGATCGCGGGATCGGCGGTACTGGCGGACACGGCGTAATGGATGTTCCCATCGCCCAGATGTGACACGATCATCAACCGCACATTTGGGTCCAAACGGCGCAATGCCATATCCGCACGGTCCAAAAACACAGGCACCTGATCAAGCGGTACAGCCACATCATTGTTGACCAGATTGGGCAGGCGCAGGGTTAATTCGGCGGCCGCCTCGCGACGGGCCCACATGTCGGCACGTTGGGACGCATTTTGTGCAACAACCGCATCCAATATTGCGCCACGGTCCAAAAACTGGGCCAAGGTGTGTTCCAACAGCGATACCAATCCAATTTGACCCGCAGAATCGGACTGGGCCATGGCATCAACGGTGGTTGCGATTTCCACCATGATGTTGACGTCATACATATCATCGAATGGCGCGCGCGCCTTGGGGTTATGTTCCAAATGCGCCTGAATATAATCGCGGGGCATGTATTCAAACGCCTCAACCCCGCCGCCTGTGGCATCTAGCAGATCGTTCAACACATCCAACGCATCGCGCAATGACCGCGCGGCAATCATCGCGGTGGCATAGGCCTTGGGCTTGGGTGCCAATTTCAAAACGGCCGCGGTGATGATGCCCAATGTCCCCTCGGCCCCAATCAATAGATGGCGCAGATCATAGCCCGAATTGTCTTTGTGCAGCTGCGACATCGCGTTTAGCACGCGCCCATCGGGCAACACCGCCTCGATCCCCATCACGCGGTCGCGGGTATTGCCATAGCGCAAGACATTTGATCCGCCGGCATTGGTCGACAGTATCCCGCCAATCGTGGCCGACCCCCGCGCGCCAAAGGTGACGGGAAACACCATGTCATGGTCGTCGACCGCAGCATGAACCTGTGACAACACAGCCCCCGCCTGAACAACCGCAATCCGCGCGGCGGGGCGAATGTCGCAAATGGCGTTCATACGTTCCAAACTGACGATCACAGCCCCATTGGCCTGTGTTCCCCCACTGAGCCCCGTGTTGCCCCCCATTGGCACCAAGGCTACACCATGATCATTGGCATAACGGACAATCTGGGCCACCTGTTGGGTGTTGTGCGAACGCACCACGGCCAAGGGTGTCGACGGATAGTGCCTGATCCAATCCATGGCATAGGGGGCCATGTCATCACCTGTCAGAACATGTGATGCACCGACGATCCCTGCCAAGTCTTGGAGTAATGCCATCTATCGCCTCGTTCCTAGACCCATTTTGCAAGCGGCGGCAGGCTCATTAATACGGCATTGGCATCATGCCCTGTCAGCAACCCAAATTTCGTACCGCGATCATAAACCAGGTTATATTCAGCATAGAGCCCACGATGCACCAACTGCGCATCCTTGTCCGCGTCGGTGAAATCCTGCACACGGCGTTTTTCGATCAATGGCACATAGGCCGGTAAAAACGCGCGGCCCAAATCTTGGGTCAGTTCAAAATCGGCCTGCCAATCGCCCGTGCAACGGTCATCCATAAACACACCACCCACACCGCGCGCGCGGCCCCGATGCGGAATATAGAAGTATTCGTCGGCCCATTCCTTCAACTCTTGGTACAGGCCATCCCCATGTCGGGCCAGATGTTGTTTCTGGGTATCATGGAAATGTTGGGTATCCTGATCATATTCCAGACAAGGGTTCAAATCGGACCCGCCGCCAAACCACCAGGCATGCGGGGTCCAAAACATCCGCGTGTTCATGTGCACCGCAGGGCAATGCGGGTTGCGCATATGGGCCACCAATGAAATACCGCTGGCCCAAAACCGCGGGTCATCTTTCATCCCCGGAATACCTTTGCGGGCGGCCATCGCGTTTTGCGCCTGTTCGCCCAACACCCCATAAACGGTGGAAATATTCACGCCAACTTTTTCAAACACGCGTCCACCGCGCATGACACTCATCAATCCGCCACCTGCGTCTGCGCCATCATCGCTGTGACGTTTGGTTTCTGTCACCTCAAAGGAACCGGGCGCCATATCCGCAAAGGGGCCAGTCGTGTGCGACTGTTCAAGCCCTTCAAATGCGGCGACAATTTCGTCACGCAGGGTGCGAAACCATGCGCTTGCGGTTTGTTTTTGGGTGTCAAACGTGTCGGTCATAGACCATCCTTTCTAGTGTGCAGCTGCCTTGACAGTGTCAACCAAACTGCGCCCGCCGTCTAGTGTCATTATGTGGCCCGTCATAAATCGCGAAGCGTCTGATGCCAAATATTGCGTGGCCTCGACCACTTCGTTCGCCGAGGCAATCCACCCCAGCGGTGTTTTGTCCTCGATCTCTTGGCGATACTCTGGGTTTTCCTTTAACGCGGATTGCAGGCTGGCCGACATCAGCGACCCAAAGGCCACGGCATTCACGCGAATATTGTGCTGCGACAATTCAATAGCCATGGCACGGGTCATCTGGTTCAACGCCGCCGTCGATACCGAATAGGCCAGCATATTTTTTTGCACCGAATTCGCCGCAATCGAGGACAGGTTCACAATCGATCCCGCAGGACGGTCTGACGGACCATCCGCCGCCTGTTTGATCATCCGTTTCGCCACCGCCTGGGTGATGCGATAACTGGTCATCAGGTTTTGATCGATCAATGTTTCCAAGGACGTATCAATAACGTCCAAAGGGTCTGTCCGCAAAACCTGACGCGATGCATTCACCAAAATATCAATATTTTCAAACGCATCAATCGTAGCCGACAACAAATTGGCAACGGTCAACCGTTCGCGCAAATCGCCTGCGAAATACCGCACATTGCCGTCATCTGGAAAATCCTCTAACTCTTTCTTTAGGCGTTTTTCGTCCATGTCAGCAAACATTACATTCGCCCCATAGTCCGCAAAATGACGCCCGATGGCCAAACCGATTCCATTGGCCCCGCCTGTCACAATGGCGGTTTTACCCTCGATCGAAAAACTCATCCCATCTCTCCTATGATGCGGCGTGTCTTAACGTTTGGTGCGTTTGGGACGCGCTGCATGATAAACCTTGAACTGGGGCGTGCCCGTCAGCTCTTGGACCGATTGAAAACTGGCCTCTAGCACCGATTCATAGGGCAAATGCCGATTGGCCACCATAAATAATTGCCCCTGTGGCGATAAATTCGCGGCGGCATTGCGGATAAACGCCTGCCCCACAGCTGGATCCGCCCGTCCTGCGATGTGAAATGGGGGGTTCATCACAACCACATCAACCGGTTTGGGCGACCGCCAACCGGTGGCATCGGCCCAGACAGACACCACACGATCATCCGGCACATTTTTCGCAATCAACTGTTGTGATGCAAAATCAGCCTCGACCGCGAACACTTGGGTGATTGCGGGACTGTTGCACAGGGCATGGGTCAAATACCCCCAGCCCGCCCCTAAATCAGCGACCACCCCACGCAAAGGCGGCAACATTTCGGCCAACAGCTGCGACGCAGGGTCGATACCATCGGCGGAAAACACGCCTGCCGATGTTGCAAACCCTTGGGGCAACAGCATGCCCGTATCTGCATAATCCGACACCTGCGCAGGGGTAGAAAACCACGCCAATTTCCCATGCGCCTTAGAGACCGGCGCGCTAAGATCCACGTGTTTTTTCAAATCTTTCAGAATGCTATCAATGCCATCGGTTTTCTGACCATCCACAAAAACCGTGCCCTCTGGAACAACTTGGGTTGCCTGATAAATCAAATCACGCGCTTGTTTTTTGGATTTTGGCAACAAGACAATCCCAACATCAAACGGGCCCTGCGCGTGTCCCTGGGCCTGTTGTGTCACACGAACACCCGCTGCGGACAGTTGATCCACAAAGGGGGCAAACCCCTGAACCACCGTGATATCACCCGACAGCCCCGACAGGTCACTGGAATCGGTCGCATTAAAGACAACACAGGTCGCCCCATCCGGGATCAGATCGCCGCCATCACGTTGCGCAAAAGAATATCGGTCAGAAAACATTGGTCAAAGTCACCTTATCGTGGTTGCTTTGATCCCTTTACTCTTTTTCCATCGTACATTGCAAAGGGTGTTGATGGCGCCGCGCAAAATCCATGACCTGGGCCACCTTGGTTTCCGCGATTTCGTGGCTGAATACGCCAACGACAGCCACACCCTTTTTGTGGACGGTCAACATAATATCGAACGCTTGTGCGTGTGACATACCAAAAAACCGTTCCAGCACCGCAACCACAAATTCCATTGGGGTATAGTCATCATTTAACAACAAAACCTTATACAAAGGCGCGCGCCGCGCCTGAGATTTCGGTTTGGTTAAAATGTTTTGGTCTGTATCGTTGTCGTGATTTTGCGACATCGCCAAGCCACCCATGTGTTGCATTCATTCCTCTCTATATAATTGATATATACTTGATGAAAAGGCAGTCCACCCAGAATCTACCCGAGTTTTTTCAAAAATCACGGTTTAGTATCTATACCGACCACAACCCCAATATATATACCAAACTATCCAAATTTCCCAAAAAATCATTACAAATGAATACTTTATTCAACAAAACAAATGTGCTAGGGTTATTAAAATAAATATAAGCCGAAATTCGGCATGAGGCAGTAAAAGGATCGGAACCTTGTTTAGACGGCAGCTTGCGCCGGCTTACCTGTGGCGCGTGGGTATAGCAATTATTTTTCTAATGACGTGGATTGCATCGGTTGGGTATTCCGCCCCCTATGCAGCCTTGGTCATGGATGCGCGAAACGGACAGGTGTTGCACGCTGAAAATGCCGACACACGGTTACATCCGGCGTCCTTGACCAAAATGATGACGCTGTATGTTGCGTTTCAGGCTGTGGAAAATGGCGAAATCAGTTTGGACACACTGGTGCGCGTATCGCGTAACGCAGCCTCTGAACCCCCATCGCGCTTGGGGCTGAAAACCGGTCAAAAAATCAAACTGCGCTATCTGATCCGCGCCGCGGCCATCAAATCTGCCAATGATGCCGCAACCGCCATTGGCGAAGCGATCGAAGGATCCGAGGCTGCCTTTGCCCGCCGCATGAACCGCACAGCGCAGGCCCTAGGGATGACGCGCACCACGTTCAAAAACGCCCACGGGTTAACGCAATCGGGTCACCTGTCGACCGCACGGGATATGACCGTATTGGGGCGTCATTTGTTTTATGATTACCCCGCCTATTACAACCTGTTTTCACGCCGCAGCGATTATGCCGGCGTGCGAAACGTCAACCACACCAACAGCCGGTTTTTATCGAATTATCGCGGTGCGGATGGGATCAAAACGGGGTTCACGCGCGCGGCAGGGTATAACCTGACCGCATCAGCCGAACGCGGCCACGAACGGATTATTACCACTGTATTTGGCGGCAAATCCACGGCATCGCGCAATCGCCAAGTGGCGAAATTGATGGACCTGGGATTTTCCAAGGCCCCCAGCCGCGTCGCAATTCAAAAACCCAAACGCCCCAGCTATCAGGCAACTGCACTGGCCAAACATGATCCGGCCAACACAGGCGGCGCCTACGGCCGCACGGTGCGTCTGGATACCAGCCCCGACAAAAGTTTGCGCCCGAAACTGCGTCCGGGATCAGGGCAAACCACCATCGCCGTCAATCTAGACCTGAAAGAGGACATAGAAGAAGCGTTAGAGATGGCAAAAAATGTCCGTCTTGATGTTGATCCCAGCGCAGCGACCGCGCAAGAAACGCCAGAAATTTCATCCGTGCCTGCGCCCAAATTGCGTCCGGTCGCGTTCACACCGGCGACGGTCACGAATGCCCCCACAGCCGAGCCGCAGCAAACCAAGGTGGTCAGCCGTGTGTCCACGTCGGATGCACAAAACTGGGGTATCTCAATCGGCAAATATCCCAGTCGCTATGCGGCTGAAAAAATGTTGCTGAAAACGGCGCTCGCAGAAATTGACATGCTGCAGGGATCGCTGCGCAAGGTACGCCAGAATTCCCGCGGTTTCGAAGCAACATTCCTGGGGCTGTCACAAACACGCGCAGATCAGGCCTGCAAACGCCTGCAATCGCGTGATATCAGCTGTTCCACCCTGGCACCCAGCTGATCAATACATCGCCCGATCCCTTAATCCGGTTTCGGGCGATCATCCCATTCCCCGGTCAGGATACGTTGTGCATCCCCCTCGGGGTCATCATATTGGCGTGACCGCAGCGTATATAAAAACCCTGCCAGGCCAACCGCGCCCAGAAAAATTGAAATCGGGATCAGATAAATCAGAACGTCCATTATTTCATCCGTAATGCGTTTAGGGTGACCGTAATGGACGACAATGACATTGCCAAGGCCGCGATCAACGGTGTTGCAAACCCCGCAATCGCAACAGGCACGGCCAAGACATTATACAGGCTGGCCAACTGGAAATTTTCCCGAATACGGCGCTGTGCGGTTTTGGACAGGGCGATCACGCCGATCAAACTGTCCAACCGCTGACCCAAAAACACGACATCCGACGCAACGCGGGCCGCATCCAGTGCGGTTGCGGGTGAAATCGACACATGGGCCGACGTCAGCGCAGCGGTATCGTTTAGCCCGTCACCAATCATCAACACATGGCGACCTTGGGCCTGCAGCTGGGCGATATGGGCGGCCTTGGTTTCAGGGGTCCGATGGGCATGATACTTTGTCACCCCCAAGGCCGCAGCAACGCGGGAAACAGGTGCCAAACCGTCGCCCGACAGGATTTGCACATCAATACCGGCCTGTTGCAAATCTGTAATCAGATCCGCCGCGCCGCCGCGCATTTGATCGGCAAAGGCAAATTCCAAAATATCGTCGCCGATTTGCACCCAAGTGGCCGTATGGTCGCGCGGGGTTGCGCCGATCCATTCGGCACGCCCCATGCGCACCTGTTGTCCCTGATAGAACGCAGATACGCCATAGCCGGGGTGTTCATGGATCTGATCCAGCTGGATTTCCGCCACCCCCTGCGCCGCCAGCGCCCCCGCCAAAGCCTGGGCCAATGGATGGGCCGAACTGCGCGCCAAGGTATGCGAAATTTGCAACTGTTCTGCCGTGGCGGGCGGCAAATCGATCAAGGTCAGATCGCCGTCCGTCAGGGTACCGGTTTTGTCAAAAACCACCGTATCCACCTGGGCCAGACGTTCAATGGCTGTTGCACTTTTGATCAACAATCCTTTTTTGAACAAACGCCCCGACACAGCCGTTGTCACTGCTGGCACGGCCAAGCCCAAGGCACAGGGACAGGTGATGATCAACACAGCCGCCGCAATGTTTAGCGACATGCGCAGATCCTGCGAATACAGGTACCATCCCAGGAAACTTAGCGCCGATAATATATGTACGCCGGGCGCATAAAGCTGCGCCGCCTTATCTGCGATTGAGGTATATTTTGAACGCCCGCTTTCGGCGATGGCCACCAGCTGCGAAATCTTCGCCAATGATGTGTCTTGGCCCACTGCCGTGGCGCGTAATTCCAAGGGGCCGGTTAAATTCACCTCGCCCGCGCGCAGTTCTGATCCATTGGTCACAAATTCGGGGCGGGTTTCACCCGTTAAAATCGACCGATCAATTTCTGACTGCCCTTGGATCACCACACCGTCCAAGGGCATTCTGGCCCCGGGCCGCAAGATGACCGTATCGCCCACCTGCACCTGTGATACGGGCACAGTGATATCCTGTCCGTCCTGGCGAATGACGGCTTTGGTGACCTCTAGGGCTGACAGTTCTTGCGCCGCGGATCGGGCAATCGATCGGGTGCGATGATCCAGATAGCGCCCCGCCAACAAAAAAAACGTCAGTGAAATCGCCGCATCGAAATAGGCATGTTCCCCGGACAGGGATGTTTCGTAAATCGATGTCCCCAGCGCCAATAGGATTGCCAAGGATATCGGTACATCCATATTCAACACCCGCCCCCGCAACGCCCCCCAGGCATTTGCAAAAAACGGATAGGCCGCATAGAGCGTGGCCGGCACCGCGATCAGCGCGGAAATCCAATGGAACATATCGCGCGTGATGCCTTGGGCCCCCGACCAGACGGCGACGGACAACAGCATAACGTTCATCATGGCAAATCCAGACACCGCCAAACGGGTCAGCAACCGCCGCGCGGTTTGTTCCATGGCCGACTGGCCCAGCAGGGATGCATCCAATTCATAGGCAGGATAGCCGATCTGGTCCAAGGCCTGAATAAACACCTGCACATCCATGGGACGGGTGGTATCAATCGTAGCGCGGCGCAGGGTCAGATTAACCCGCGCCTCTTTTACGCCGTCCATCGCGTTTAGTGTTTTTTCGATCGACGATATGCAGACCGCACAATGCACCGTTGGCACATTCAGCAAAATGTGCCCTGCCATATGTTCTGTGTCTGCAAGGTTTTGCGCCATGGGGGCCGCATTGCAGGCAGGACAGGCCGATATCGGGGCATGTGTCATGGTCGTTCGCCTTTATTCAGAAACCCATAAATCTAGCCGCTGTTCAAATGTCACGCCCTGATCCGATTGTGCGGTTATTTTGACAATCCAGACACCCGCCCCCAAATCGGCCGCAGCATGGTAGGCCGTGCCATCAAATGCGAATTCGGGGTAACGGTCGTATTCCACGGTGGTTTTGCGGCCAATCAATACGGTCAAATCGCGGGCCTGAACCGGCTGTCCGGATGTGTCCGTGATCGCCAATTCGACACGCCCCCCCGCATAGGTCACCCCACTGGTCCAGCCCAACGCCTGTTGCGCCTGACGGCGTGCGTCGAAATCCTGACTGGCAACATAGGAATTTTTCACCTCTAACCCGGGAAAGGTGCTGACCGCCTTGAACGCCAGGGTCAAATTCACAGCAATAATCACACCAAAGGACAGCACGAACACCGCCAACATGTGTTTGCCTGTAAATCGTTTCTCAACCATCATTTGTTTGCCTTTCCATTGAATACTGTATCTTTGTAGGCGCGTTCGCCGGATGACAGATCCTCAACCCAGATCCGCAGATCCGTCACATCATTTTCCGCAGGCGCCGATCCCTTGGGGGCCAAAACATAGACGCGTTGCAGATAGGTGCTGTCGGCGGGCACATCGATGGATTGATAGGGGCTGCCTTCTAGTTCGATATAGTAACTGACATCACCGCGCACAGAAATGTTGAACACACTGTCTCTGCTGTTTTTGTTACGCAAGCGCACCTCATAGGTGTTGCGAATGGTGCCGTCGGACAGGGTGACAAAGGTCGGGTTGCGCACGGGGGCCACGGTCACCTCGATGTCTTGGCGCACGAACAGGGCCACGACCAGCGCAATGCCCACCGCAGACCACAGCGCGGTATAGATCATAGTGCGCAGACGGAACACATGGCGCCAGATCGGCCGGGGTGCCTGCCCTGTCCGTTCACGGGTTTCATCCGACAGGGCCAAGTAATCAATCAAACCGCGCGGTTTGCCGATTTTGGCCATTACGTCGTCGCAGGCATCAATACATAGCGCGCAGGTGATACAGGCCAGTTGCTGACCATCGCGAATATCAATCCCCATCGGGCAGACGTTCACACAGGCCATGCAATCGATGCAATCCCCCAGTTGATCCGCATCCTCGGATTTGCGGTGCTTGCCCCGCGGTTCGCCACGCCATTCACGATAACCGACGGTTAGGGTTTCTTCGTCCATCATGGCGGCCTGAATGCGGGGCCAGGGACAAGCATAGATACAAATCTGTTCACGCATAAACCCACCAAAAACAAAGGTGGTCAGGGTCAAAATCGCAATGGTGGTATAGGCCACTGGACTGGCCTGAAACGCCAACAAATCCGCCAACAGCGTGGGGGCATCGGTGAAATAAAACACCCATGCGCCGCCTGTGGCGACACCAATCAGCAACCACAACACCCATTTGGTGATCCGCAGCCGAATTTTACGCAGGTCCAATTTTTTCTGACGGTGCAACCGCAGACGCGCGTTGCGGTCGCCTTCGACCCAGCGTTCGACCAGAATAAACAAATCGGTCCAGACCGTTTGCGGACAGGCATAGCCGCACCACACCCGCCCCAGGGCCGAAGTAAACAAAAACAACCCCAACCCCGCCATGATCAACAGGCCTGCGATAAAATAAAATTCATGCGGCCAAATTTCGATCCAAAAGAAATAGAACCGCCGTGAGGCCAAATCAACCAACACGGCCTGATCGGGCATGGATGCACCGCGGTCCCAGCGGATCCAAGGGGTGAGATAATAAACCCCAAGGGTAAAGGCCATCAGGATCCATTTCAGGTTACGAAACTGTCCCGATACACGACGGGGAAAAATGGGTTCACGTGACGCGTATAAATTCGGCGCTTGATTTTGTGGTTCGTTTGACACGGTCTTGGGTCTCTCTGATCAGATCTTTGAACCGTATCTAACAAAGTCATGAACAGATACCTTGATCTGGATCAAAACGCAGCGGGAAAAATATCGCCTATGCCTTTTCCGGTTCTGGGGACAATTCCTTGACCAACCATGCAACCAATGTTGTTATCGGCGCATCGGGGAAAGCGCTCTTTTTGGTGACGACATAGTCACGGCGGGGGGCCAGAACCTTTAACCGGACCAAAGTTTCCTTGGCCAATTGTTCACGCACCAGATAACTGTCCAGGATACCCGCCGCTTGGCCCGATAGGATCATTGGCAAACATTCAAATTCGGACACCGTGTCAATGGGACCTTTGTGTTTTTCCAAAAACGCCTTTAGATCCGGGTTATTGGCAGGTTGGCAGGGATCACGTTCCAAAACCAATGGTAATTTTGAAACGCCTAATTGCGCAAATTTGCGAACCAAATCTTTGGACGCAACCAGACTGAGTTCGCTGCTGAACAGATAATCCGACAATTCCGGCCGTGTTCCAGCATCAACAGAGGTAATCAATAAATCACTATCCCATGTTGCAATATCTTCGTCAGGGGCCAACGGGTTCAATGTAACCTTGATATCGGGGAATTTTTGCCGAAATTTGGGCAGCAGGCCCATCATGAAATTAAAGGACATACAATGCGGCGTGGTGATACAAACGCTGGCAGGCCGCACAATTCCCACGTTTTTACGCAAGCCATTGGTAATTGTGGAAAACCCTGCCACCAAATCTTCGGCTAGGACCTTGCCATTTTCGGTAAATGCCAGATTTTTCCCGCGACGATCAAAAACTTGGCTGCCCAACTGCGCCTCAAGCGCATAAAAATGTTGTTGCACACGGGCCGTGCTGATCCCCATCGCCTGCGCTGTCTGAGTCAGGGAACCGGATTTGGCGAAATATGCCACGGCTTGCAAGGTGGAAATGGGTGGAAGATTGAAAAAATCCATAAATGATCCTTTGCACAACATGAACGATATAAGGCAAATGGGGCGCCCTAGTATTAGAACGCCCCAAGCCAATTCAATGTTATAGTACCAAAGGATGCCTATTCGCCGCCGCCCAAACTGTGGACATAGGTGGAAACGGCACGAATTTCGGCCTCGTCCAGACGGGTGTTCCAATTTGGCATGACGCCATTGCGGGCCTTGGTCACCTGGGCCACGATATTGTCATAACCATCCCCATACAGCCAGATTGCATCCGTCAAATTGGGCGCACCCTGATACCGGTCGCCTGTGCCGTCATCGGCATGACAGGCGGCGCAGTTATCCAGAAACACGGTTTCGCCTGCGGCCACTTGGGTCACATCCTGCGGATCGCCGGTCAGGGACATCACATAATTGGCCACTTGGGAAATTTCCTCTTTTTCTAGGATTTCGCCAAAACTGGGCATTTCGGAAAAACGCGCATCTTCATCTGATGTGTTGCGGATACCATGGGTGATGGTCAGGTGGATATCCTCCATCGTGCCACCCCATAGCCAGTCATTGTCCAACAGGTTGGGATACCCGTTGGCCTGAACGCCCGCGGCGCCTGATCCGTGACATTGCGCGCACCACGTGCGAAACACGGCGGCACCTTTGTTTTTGGCATAGCCCAGTAATTCGGGATCGGCTGAAATTTCGGTCAATTCCGCATTGGCCAAGGTGGCGTTGATCTGCGCCAAGGATTGTTCAACCTCGGCAATATCCTTGGCAACCTCGGCACGGGTGGAAAACCCTAACAATCCCGGTGTTGCCTTGGAAATCAATGGCCAAGCCGGATAAGCAATGGAATATCCGATCGCCCACACGATACAGGCATAGAATGTCCACAACCACCAGCGCGGCATCGGGTTGTCGAATTCCTCGATCCCGTCCCAGCTGTGACCTGTGGTTGGCACCTGATTGTTTTGGTCTTTTTTGTCTTTAACGCTCATTGCTTATGCTCCCCTCTTGGGGCTGGTTTATCGTCATGGCGAAACGGGATCGCAGCCGTATCCTGGTATTGGGCCTGCCCACCGGGACGAAAGGCCCAAAAAATCACACCGATGAAAAAGGCAAACAGGAACATTAACATCCAACTGTCTGCGAATTGACGTAGAAAGGTATATTCTTCCATCCTATCCTCCTATCGGCTGGCATCAGGTTCAAAGGTTGAAAAATCAACCATTGTGCCCAAAACTTGTAGATATGCGATCAGGGCATCTGCCTCGGATATGCCGGGCTGGCCGTCAAAGTTGCGCACCTGCGCACCGGGATAACGCGCCAACAATCCGTCCGTATCCCCAAAGGGGTCGACCTGAACGGCAAAGTCATCCTGCGCCGCGTCGATCATTTCGTCGGTATAAGGCACACCAACCATGCGATGGGTTTCCATCAGATCACGGATATATTCGCCATCAATCATCTTGCGTTCCAGGAACCCGTATTTTGGCATCACGGATTCGGGCACAACCGATTGCGGATCGCGCAGGTGGTCCACATGCCATTCATCGGAATACCGGCCACCGACACGGGCCAAATCTGGGCCTGTGCGTTTTGATCCCCACTGGAATGGGTGGTCATACATGGATTCGGCCGCCAATGAATAATGGCCATAGCGTTCCACTTCGTCACGCATAGGGCGGATCATCTGGCTGTGACAGACATAGCACCCTTCGCGGATATAGACGTCACGGCCGGTCAATTCCAGCGGGGAATAGGGACGCACGCCTTCGACCTCTTCGATGGTGTTATCCAGGTAAAACAGCGGCACGATTTGCACCAAACCGCCGATTGTCACCACAAGGAAGCTGAGGATCAGCAACAATGTGGCATTGGTTTCGATAATTTTATGTTTATCAAGGATTGCCATTTTTTGCCTCTCTTTATTCAGCAGGTTGTGCAACAGGGGTCGATTGGGTTGCGGGTGACCGTTTGACGGTCATCCACAGGTTCCAACACATGATCAACGCACCGGTCAGATACATGACACCACCCGTACCACGCACAACATACATGGGGAATTTCGCGGCAACCGTATCGGCAAAGGAATTCACCAAGAACCCGTTTGCATCGACTTCGCGCCACATCAAACCTTCCATGATGCCGGTGACCCACATCGCGGCGGCGTATAGAACGATACCGATGGTGGCCAACCAGAAATGCCAGCTGACGGCCGACAGGCTGTACAGGCGTTCACGGTTCCACAAACGTGGGACCAAGAAATACAGCGCGCCAAAGGTGATCATACCGTTCCAACCCAATGCACCAGAATGCACGTGACCGATGGTCCAGTCTGTGTAATGCGACAGGGAATTGACCGCGCGGATCGACATCATTGGGCCTTCGAATGTGGACATGCCGTAGAAGCCCACAGAAATAACCAGCATCCGCAAAATCGGGTCAGTGCGCAGTTTGTCCCATGCACCCGATAGCGTCATCAGGCCGTTGATCATACCACCCCATGACGGCATCCACAAAACGATAGAAAATACCATACCCAGGGTCGATGCCCAATCAGGCAGCGCGGTGTAATGCAAATGGTGCGGACCCGCCCAGATATAGATAAAGATCAACGCCCAAAAGTGGATGATTGACAGTTTATACGAATAAACGGGGCGCTCGGCCTGTTTGGGAATGAAATAGTACATCATCCCCAAGAAACCGGCAGTCAGGAAAAATCCAACCGCGTTATGGCCATACCACCACTGTGTCATCGCATCTTGGACGCCTGCGAACACCTGAACCGATTTGGATCCAAACAGGGATACAGGGATCGACAGGTTGTTGAACACGTGCAACATGGCCACTGTGACGATGAACGACAGATAGAACCAGTTTGCCACATAGATGTGTTTTTCCTTGCGGCGGATGATGGTCCCTAGGAAAATCGCCAGATACAGCAACCATACAACGGTCAACAACCAATCAACCATCCATTCGGGTTCTGCGTATTCTTTGGACTGTGTGGCGCCCAGCAGATACCCGACCGCAGCCAACACGATGACCAATTGGTACCCCCAGAACACCCACCATGCGGCAGAGCCGCCCCAAAGGCGGGCGGCCGATGTGCGTTGAACCACATAAAACGATGTCGCGATCAGGGCGTTACCGCCAAAGGCGAAAATCACCGCCGAGGTGTGCAAGGGGCGCAACCGACCAAAGTTTGCAATCCCTTGCGCCCATTCAAAGTTTAACGCAGGGAAAGCCAACTGAAACGCAATAAATGTCCCAGCTAGAAATCCAACCACCCCCCAAAAGGCCGTGGCAATGACGCCATATCGCACCACCCCATCAAAATAGGATTGTTCGCGAACAGCGACTGGAACGGGTTCATCTGTATTGCGTAACGTCACCAAGAATGCGACGGCAGCAACAATCATAACGATCAAAGCTTGGGCTTGATACGCTATGTCACGCGCGTAATTGGATGCGATCAACGCCAAAAGCGCGATCATACCAAATACGATCAGCTTAAAATAGTTTGCCATTTTATTTCCCTTTGTTTTACCACAGGCAAGCCCATGGCGGCATACGCCTTAGGTCAGGGAAATGAATGGTTTTGGGATCCGCCGCTTTGATCTATGTCAACAAATGGCGTGTTTTTTCAAAAATCGCACAAATTGCCGCAGATCAGGATAAAACGCCGCCATCGGCATCATCGCCCGCCTCGGCGATCAGGCGTTCCATATCCGGCACGCGGATGTGGCGTTTGCCCTCTAGCTCGATAATGCCATCCTTTTTCAGGGCCGACATCTGGCGCGATACAGTTTCCAGCGTCAGACCCAAGTAATCAGACATTGCGTCCCGCGTCAGGGGCAGATCGAAATCAACTGCTTTGTTCGGTGGGGTTTTGTGCAGCTTGGCATAGCGGCGTGCAATAATGGACAGCAAGGATGCAATTTTTTCTCGCGCTGTTTTGCGCCCCAGCACCAACATCCATTCACGCGCCGCATCCAATTCATCCAGCGTAATTTCCAACAAACGCTGGATCAAATGCGGGGTTGTGACCATCAATTCTTCGAATGGTTTGCGATGGAAACAACATAGGGTTACCTCGGTCGTGGCGGCGACATCGTACATCACACCTTGGCGGCCAGGACGGCCCAGAAAATCCGATGGTAACATCAGGCCTACGATCTGCGTGCGCCCATCCTCCATCGTTTGGGTCAGCGACGCGACCCCCGTTACGACCGAGGCCACAAAATCCATATCCTGTCCAGTCAGTGCAATGGTTTGCCCCGCAGGATAGGTCCGATAAAATTTGATTTTTTCCAGCTTGGACAATTCGTCATCATCACATTGCGAACACACAGCACGATTGCGAATCTGACATTCGCTACACGCAACCGAAGATTTTTTGTAGGCGACCATAAAATACTCAAGTTTGTTTGATCTGAATCAAAGACCAGACCTTCCCGGCTGTCTAACCATACCCCTATGACACAGATAACTCAACTCAACCGTTTGGGTCTATTTGACGCAAAGGTGCCACGCTATACCAGCTATCCCACTGCGCCCCATTTCAATACCGGCGTCGGACCTGATGATTTTGCCAACTGGATCACGGCCATCCCGCAGGGCGACCGCATATCGCTATATGTCCATATCCCGTTCTGTCGTCGGTTGTGTTGGTTTTGTGCCTGCCGCACACAGGGTGTCCAGAGCGACGATCCCATATTGAATTACATCACCCGTCTGGAAAAGGAATTGCAGCTATTGGCCCAGCACCTGCCACAGGGTGTCACATTATCCCAACTGCACTGGGGCGGCGGAACGCCAACGATTTTATCACCCGATGCAATGACACGTCTGGCCCGCGCCATTACCCAAGTGGCGCCATTTTCCCCCGACTACAGTTTTTCGGTTGAAATTGATCCAAACGAAATTGACGCAGCCCGTGTCCGTGCATTGGTCGCGGCAGGTATGAATCGCGCATCCCTTGGGATTCAGGATTTTGATCCCGAAATTCAACAGGCCATCGGCCGCCCCCAAGGGTTCGAGGATACAAAACTGGCCTTTGACATGTTGCGCGACCATGGGATCACGTCAATCAATGCCGATCTGGTCTATGGGCTGCCCCATCAAACACCCCAGAAACTGACCAACACGGTGCAGAAATTGATGGCAATGCTGCCTGATCGCATTGCGCTTTATGGCTATGCGCATGTGCCGTGGATGGCGCGGCGCCAAAACCTGATCGACAGCGACAGCCTGCCCAGCGCTCAGCAACGTTTGACATTGTTTGAAACGGCGCGGGATTTATTGAAATGGGACAATTACCACGATATCGGAATTGACCATTTCGCCCTGCCCCACGACAGCATGAGCACCGCCGCCAGCAACCGCACATTAAAGCGGAATTTTCAGGGCTATACCGTTGATCCTGCCGATGTGCTGATTGGATTAGGCGCATCAAGCATTTCGAAGTTTCCACAAGGTTTTGCACAAAATGCGGCGGCGACATCCCAATATGCCCAAGCAATCGAGGCAGGCACATTCGCCACATCGCGTGGACATGCAATGACCACAGATGACAAAATGCGCGCCAAGATCATCGAATCGATCATGTGCCATTTTGATGTTAAAACAGCCGAGATTTTGGACAATTTCGACATCAGCCGCGCTCAGCTCTATGCGTTGTTTGGGCAGGTCAACCAGCATTTCGAATTCATGCTGGATGTCACGGACCAAGGGCTGTTTATTCCTGAACGGGCGCGTCCCCTAACACGCATGATCGCACAGAAATTTGACGCCTATGATCCAAATGCGGCGAAACATTCATCGGCGATCTAGCCTAGCCACGCCCTAATGCAGCAGCCAACAAGGTTTGGGTATAGCCGTGCTGCGGCGCATCAAAAATGTCGGCCGCGGCACCAGATTCAACAATATCACCCTGTTTCATGACCAAAACACGATGCGACATAGCACGCACCACGTTCAAATCATGACTGATAAAGATATAGGCCAGCCCATATTTTTTCTGCAAATTCCGTAACAAATCAACAATCTGGACCTGAACCGTCATATCCAGCGCCGATGTAGGTTCGTCCAAGACAACCAATTTGGGGCGCAAAATCATGGCGCGCGCAATGGCAATGCGTTGCCGTTGCCCACCGGAAAATTCATGCGGATAGCGATCCATCATATCGGGGTTTAGGCCCACCTCGTCCATGATTTCGGCCACTTGGGCGCGGTGCTGGCTGGGGGATGCCTTGGCGTGCACCTCTAACCCTTCTGCAATGATTTGGGCGCAGGTCATCCGCGGAGAGAGCGACCCAAAGGGATCTTGGAACACAATCTGCATGTCCGATCGCAATTCGCGCAACGCCTTGGTGGATAATTTCGATATATCCTGGCCCATGAATACGGCGCGGCCTTGGAAACCGGTTAACCGCATAATGGCCAAAGCCAGCGTGGTTTTGCCCGAACCACTTTCGCCGACGATGCCCAATGTTTCAGCCTGTCGCACCTGAAAATCGGCGCTGTTGACCGCCTTGATATGGCCGACTGTGCGTTTCAAAAACCCGCGCTGAATGGGGAACCAAACGCGCAGATCCTGCGCCCCAACAACCACAGGTGCATCATCGGCAACAGGATCGGGCGTGCCAATCGCATGGGTGGACAGCAACTGGCGCGTATAGTCATGTTGCGGTGCTGCAAACAGATCGGCCGTGGCCCCCGTTTCAACGATGTACCCATCCTTCATGACATAGACACGATCGGCAATGCGCCGCACGATGCCCAGATCATGGGTGATAAACAACATCGACATGCCGATGGATTGTTTCAGGTCCACCAACAAATCCAGTATTTGCGCCTGAATTGTGACGTCTAGTGCCGTTGTTGGTTCATCGGCAATCAACAGATTGGGGTTATTGGCCAGCGCCATCGCGATCATTACGCGCTGACGCTGTCCACCCGACAACTGATGCGGATAGGATGTCAGGCGCTGTTCCGGATCGCGGATACCCACCATTTCCAACAGTTCAATCACACGCGCACGCGCCTGATCCCCACCAATGGATTGATGCAGCTGCAAACTTTCGCGGAGTTGTTTTTCGATGGTGTGCAGCGGGTTTAGCGATGTCATAGGTTCTTGGAAAATGAAACTGATGTCATTGCCGCGGGTCCGATGCAGGTCTTGGGCCGTGGCGCCCACCATTTCGCGGCCCTGATATTTGATTGACCCCGTCACATGCGCATTTTGCCCCAACAGCGACACAGTGCTTAGCGCGGTGACGGATTTGCCCGATCCGCTTTCACCGACGATGGCCACAACCTCGCCCGGGTTGATATGATAGGATACACCATGGACCACTTGGGTCCGCTGACCAGCTTGCTGAAACGCGATGCGAACGTCGTGTACCTGTAAAACCGGTGTCATTGGAATGTCTTTCTTGGATCAAAGGCGTCGCGCAACCCTTCGAAAATAAAAACCAACAGCGCCAACATAAAGGCAAAGGTGAAAAAGGCGGTAAACCCCAGCCAAGGCGCCTGAAGGTTTTGTTTCGCTTGTAATGTCAGTTCGCCCAAGGATGGCGCCGACGACGGCAGGCCAAATCCCAGAAAATCAAGGCTGGCCAAGCCCGCAATCGTCCCCGTCACGATAAAGGGCAACATCGTCAGCGTCGCAACCATGGCATTGGGCAGCATATGGCGGAACATAATTTTCCAATTGCTTACCCCCAACGCACGCGCCGCACGCACATATTCCAGATTGCGCGCGCGCAAAAATTCAGCGCGCACAATGCCCACCAAACCGACCCAGCCAAACAGCACCATCAAAAACACCAACAGCCAAAAACTGCGCCCGAGGATGGCAAACATAATGATAATCACATAGAGCGACGGAACAGCCGACCAAATTTCAATCAATCGCTGCACAATCAAATCGGTCAGGCCACCAAAAAACCCCTGCACCGCGCCCGCGATAATGCCGATGATGCTGGACAGTCCCGTCACAATGATGGTGAACAGAATAGACAGGCGAAACCCATAGATAATGCGCGCCATGACATCGCGTTTCGTGTCATCTGTCCCCAACCAGTTTTGTGCATTGGGCGCCAAGGGGGCCGCACCGGGCCGGTCCACGGGGGTGTCATAGGAATAGGGGATGACCGGCCAGATCAGCCAGCCCTGCACAAAATCCGCATGCTGAAATTCGCCTGTTTCAATTTGCGCCAAAATACCGTCGGGATCATCAAAACAATCCAAAACGCCACCGGATTGGATCAGGCATTTTACCTCGGGGTCGCGATAGACGGCCTCGGTTTTGAAATCACCGCCGAATTCGGTTTCGGGATAGAAATTGAAAATCGGCGTGTAAAATTCGCCGCGATATTTGACCAAAATCGGTTTGTCGTTTGCGATAAATTCCGCAAACAGCGACAGACCAAAGATCACCGAAAATATCATCAGTGACCAATAGGCACGGCGGTTGGCTTTGAAATTCGCCCAGCGGCGTTGATTAAGTGCGGACAATGCCATTGCCTAACCCTCACGCTTTTCGAAATCGATGCGGGGATCGACCAGAACATACATCAGATCGGAAAAAATTCCGACGACCAACCCCATCAGGCCAAAGATAAACAGCGTGCCAAAGATCACGGGATAATCGCGCGCAACCGCGGCCTCGAACCCCAGTCGGCCTAGACCGTCCAATGAAAAAATGGTTTCGATGATCAGGCTGGATCCGAAAAACACACCGATAAACACCGATGGAAACCCGGCAATCACAATCAGCATCGCATTGCGGAACACATGCCCATATAACACCTGCCGATCGGCCAATCCCTTGGCACGGGCGGTGATGACATATTGTTTCTGAATTTCATCCATAAAGCTGTTTTTGGTCAGCAAGGTCAGCGTGGCAAATCCCGAAATGGTTGATGCGATGATCGGCAAGGCAATGTGCCAGAAATAATCCAACACCTTGCCCAACAGGGACAGATCGGCAAAGTTATCCGATGTCAGCCCCCGCAGCGGGAAAATCTGAAAATAGGATCCGCCCGCAAACAAAACCAGCAAAATGATGGCAAACAAAAACCCAGGAATCGCATAGGCCAATATGATGATCCCGCTGGTCCAGGTGTCAAAGGATGTCCCATCGCGCACCGCCTTGCGGATGCCCAAGGGGATGGACACGATATAGGCAATCAGGGTTGACCACAGCCCCAGCGAAATGGAGACAGGCATTTTTTCCAGAACCAAATCAACCACACTGATGGATCGGAAATAACTTTCGCCGAAATCCAGACGCAGATAATTCCAGATCATGTTTAGGAACCGCTCCAACGGTGGTTTGTCGAACCCAAATTCACGTTCCAGTTCGGCGATAAATTCCGGGGGCAGTCCCCGCGCACCGGCATATTGATCGTTTTCGCCCACGGATATGGTATCCGAACCGGTCCCTGCGATGGATTCAAACACATCGCCTTGGCCCTCAAGCTCGGCAATGATTTGTTCGATGGGACCACCGGGGACAAATTGAACAAGGGCAAAGTTGATAATCATGATCCCCAACAGCGTGGGGATCACCAGCATCAGTCGCCGCGCGATATAGGCGCCCATAGATTTACCTCAGAACGCCTTGGTCCGACAGGGACTGTGCTTTCTCTGCGTTAAACCACCAATAATCCAGATATCCCAGATCATAGGGTGCAATGGTTTCGGGGTGTTCATACATATCCCAATAGGCAACGCGGTACGTATCGTTGTACCACTGCGGGATCCAGAAATATTCCGCCCGCAACACGCGATCCAATGCGCGGACAGCGGTGCGCAGTTCGTCCTTGGTCTGGACCTGCAACACATTTTCGATCAGCGCATCCACCGCCTTGGATTTCAGGCCCATCGCGTTAAACACAGATTCATCCGCCGTTTCAGACCCGAAATACTGTTTCAGCCCTGAACTGGGTTCAAAGGACATGGGGAAACTGTCGGTGACCATGTCAAAATCGAAATTGCGGGTCCGGTCGGTGAATTGCGCCGAATCAATCCGGTTATAAACCGCATCAATGCCCGCAGCCTTTAGGTTATCGACGAACGGCAGGATAATCCGGTCAAAGGTTGGGCTATCCTCGATCACCTCAATCTTCAGGGTCTCACCAGCGGCATTGCGGCGCAGACCATCGTCGCCCACGACCCAGCCCGCGGCCTCCAGCAATTCGTTTGCGGCCCGCAGGTTTTTACGATCTGTAGGACGTGTCCCCGAAACCGGCGGCATCACCGCAGGGTCGGTCAAAACACCCGCGGGCAAATCTGCAGCCAAGGGTTCCAACAGGGCCAGTTCATCGGCACTGGGCAGACCTGTGGCCGCTAGGTCAGAGTTTTCCCAAAACGACGTAATGCGCGCATAAGCTCCGTAAAACAGCGATTCATTCGACCATTCGAAATTGAACAAATGGCCCAGCGCCTGGCGCACGCGCACATCTGCAAATTTATCGCGGCGCAGGTTCATCACGAAACTTTGCCCTGTGGCCAAGCTGCCGTCAGGCAATTCCACCTTGACCACATGGCCCTGTTCCAGCGCGGGGAAATCATAGGCTGTGGCCCAGTTTTTCGATGTGTTTTCAATGCGGAACGTATAGGCACCGGATTTGAATGCCTCAAACGCGGCATTGCCGTCGGCGAAATATTCGATACGGATCGTGTCGAAATTCGATCGTCCGCGGTTAATCGGCAAATCCGCACCCCAATAATCAGGGTTCCGTTTATAGACGATCCGACTGTTGATGTCATAGCTGTCCAAAACATATGGCCCTGATCCAATCGCAGGTTCCATGCGCGATTCGTCCAGTTTCGCGCCCGTGGTTTCAAACCATGCCTTGGATTTGACAGGCAGCCCGCCCACCATCGGAATGGCGTCGCGTTTGGATGCTTCGGGCGTAAAGGTGTATTTGATGCGATGTGTGTCCAGCACCTCGACCCCTGCAACCACTTGGGCCAGGACGGCGCGATAGCTGGCCAATCCTTCGGTCAGGAATAATTCATAGGTAAATTTTGCATCCTCGGCCGTGACAGGTGTGCCATCGGAAAACCGTGCCTCGGGGCGCATGTTGAAAATGACATAGGATTGATCCGCGGGGTATTCGATGGATTCGGCCAACAACCCATAGGCAGATCCGGGCTCGTCACTGGTGCCTGTCAGCAGGCTTTCAAACGGGGCAGAGGCCAAGGCGCCGGCGCGCCCTTTGCGGGAATAGGGGTTCATCGAATCGAATGTGCCAGGCGCCCAGATCGAAATTTCGCCCCCCTTGGGCGCATCAGGGTTCACATAATCCAGATGTTCAAAATCCGCAGGATATTTCAATTCGCCAAAGAAATTATATCCGTGCGCCTTGGTCAGATCCTGCGCCTTGGTTAGGGCCGGATAGAACATCAGGGCAATCAACACGAACACCGATGCCCAAAGGCGTGGTCTTGCGTAATCAACAGGAATTGCAATGGCTTTGGATGATTGTCTCATGATGACCTCCGCTTGGTTATCTTAAGCTAGGGGTAACACTAAGCCATATTCAAGCATATTCAAGCGGATGTGATCCGCAAAACGCAAAAAGCCGCGCAAAAGCGCGGCTTGGATGCAAATCAACTGGCGATTATTTGATTGTGGCCAGATAGGCGATCAGGTTTGCACGATCTTCGATCTTGGGCAGACCGCTGAAACCCATTTTGGTGCCAGGTGCATAGGATTTTGGATTTTCCAAGAAACCGTTCAGGTTTTCAGGTGACCAAACGTCGGCCACGGCCACCAGCGAGCCAGAATACCCGTATCCTGCGGCAGATCCAACCGCACGATCAACAACGCCAAACAGGTGTGGGCCTGTGCCGTTTGCACCGTCATCTAATTTGTGACAGGCGCGGCATTTGCCATATACTTTTTCGCCCTTGGCGGCATCGGCTGCTGCGTAAACCGCGGCGAAATCTAATACCTCTGCTGGCTCGGCGTCACCGCCTGCCTCTTCTACGACGATTTCATAGCCTGCTGCGTGATCTTCACCGTGGCCTGCTGGTCCTACGTGAAACAAAATCTCTGCCGCCCAATTTCCTAGCAAGAAAATCAAAAGCGCACCACAGAAGCCGCCTACAACCTTGGTGAATGTCATTGTGTCCATAGCTTGTCTTCCATCTGCTAACGTTTGGATGCTATCTATCGTGTTCCATCCCCTTTATGCAAGGTGTAGTATTGCGACGAAACGACCGAGTTGACCAAAAAATGGAAAAAAAATGACAAAACGAATTGCTTTTCAGGGGGAATTGGGTGCCTACAGCCACGAAGCCGCCCATGCCGCACGTCCAGACATGACGCCAATGCCCTGCAAAACCTTTGAGGATGTGATCGAAGCCGTCCGCAGTAAGGCCGCAGATCTGGCCGTTTTGCCGGTTGAAAATTCGACCTATGGCCGCGTGGCAGATATGCACCGTTTGCTGCCACAATCCGGGCTGCATATCATCGGTGAAACATTCACACGGGTGCGAATCTGTTTAATGGCGAATCCCGGTGTCGAATTGCGCGACATTCACAAGGTACGCGCACATTTGGTTTTACTGCCCCAAGCCGATGGTTTTTTGAAAAAACACAACATTGTGGGCGAAGCCGCCGCAGACAGCGCCGGGGCCGCGGCCGAATTGGCCCAAAGCGGCGCACGCGATTGCGGGGTGCTGGCATCTGAGCTGGCGGCACAGGCATATGGGTTGGATATCTTGGCCAAGGATATCGAAGATTATCACCACAACACCACGCGGTTTTTGGTTATGTCACCCACGCCCGATTACGATGTGACGCAGGCTGACACCATTATGACAACCTTTGTTTTTCAGGTGCGCAACATTCCCGCCGCACTGTACAAAGCACTGGGCGGTTTTGCCACAAATGGTGTCAATATGACAAAAATCGAAAGCTATATGGTCGGCGGATCATTCACCGCCACCCAATTCTATGCCGATATAGAAGGCCACCCAGACGATGCGCATGTCAAACGCGCGATGGAGGAATTGGAATATTTCACCGATTCGATCACGATTTTGGGGGTCTACCCGGCCGCACGCGACCGTAGCTAACCCATCAGACCGATTGGTTTTCCAAAAACTGGGCAAAGCGCGTGATACGTCCCTGAAACCGTTTATTGGCCTGTGCCCGGGCCAATTTCAGGGATTGAACAAACAGACGTGCAGATAATGTCTGCGGCTGCAGATCGATTTCAACATTCAAACGGGTTTGGGTTTGTGACAACGGGTCCAATGTCACAGTACTGCGCCCCGTCATATTGGCGCTGGAAAATTCAAACTGCAATGTATCGGGGGCGACCATTTCCACCAATGTGGTCGTGATTTGGCGCTGTTTGCCTGCCAATTTAAATCCGGCCTGCCAGGCCAGTCCAACGGCGGGGGCGCTGGCATCCCCGGATGTCCGTTGCAAATCCAACCCCCTGCCCTGCGCCAAGTGTTCGAAATATTCAAAATCGGTTAACCGCTTGAACAGATCATTTTGGGACATTTTCAAATCATGTGTTGCTGAAATCTGCATACTTACCTCTTAGCTTTTATCAGACCACAGCGGATCACAGGGTATCTGCCATCCAACTGCGAATTAAATAATGTGCAATGGATCCCGGACGCGCGGGCATCAGGGATGTATCGTGCCCAGAAAACACATCCATCATTTGCGCGCGCGACACCCATTTTGCGTCCTCGATTTCGTTGGGGTCAATTTCAATATCACGACTGGTCGCCAGACCATGACACCCAAACATTAACGAATTGGGAAACGGCCAAGGTTGCGATGTTATATAGCGGACATCGCCAACTTTTATTTGGGTTTCTTCAAAAACTTCGCGACGCACGGCGGATTCGATGGTTTCGCCGGGTTCGACAAACCCCGCCAGACAGGAATACATCGCATCGGGCCATTGGGGGGATCGGCCCAGCAAAATATCGCTGCCATGGGTGATCAACATGATCACCACCGGATCGGTGCGCGGAAAATGTTGGGCGCCGCAGGCGGGGCAGCTGCGCTGCCAGCCCGATTGCACCATGTCCGACCGACCACCGCATTTCGCGCAAAAAGCATGCGACCGGTGCCATTCCAACAATGCCTTGGCGGTGGCCGCCAATTCCGCATCGCGCGCCGTCATATGGGTCAAGATCGACCGCAGTTCCACAAACACATAATTTTCCGGAAAATCAGGATGGCGTTGCCGGGTTGGATCAAAAAATGCCGTTGTATCAGGATCATTTCCCGCCTCGGGTTCCCAGGATGATAAATCAGTTGCGAATACACGCCTGTGGTCCTCTGCCCCCAGAAATATCACAGGGTGGCCCAACAATGTTGGATGGTGCGCGTCCATACCGATCACCGCATGATCGGCGGCCAGATCAACCAATATTTTGCCCCGCCACAAAACAATCGATAAATCATGCGCCGCAGGCTGTGCGTCAGACGTGCCGCGCAGATGGGCCATGCGGTCCAAACCTGATCCCGAAAATGCTAAAAACCCCTGTGCCGCCATAAATCACCTTTCATTTAGGGATGTTGTGCCATGCAATGCGGGTTGGTTCAATGTTGCGAACCAGATGGGTTGCATTTTTTATTCAAACCCCCTATCTGAGCGGTGAGAGGTTGGCGCGGGCAAGCCGTTCGCCAACCCGGTCAGGTCCGGAAGGAAGCAGCCGTAACGAACCCCGCTTGGGTCGCTGTCCAATCTCTCACTTTTCCCTAACTTCACTGCAAACTTAGCTGGATCAGGAAATTTTACTGGCCCAAGCCTGCTGTTTGGGCGTTTCGACCGCACAGGGCCGCACATCGCGTAGCGCTGTCAGCGCATCATCGGGCAGCATGCCTGATTCGACCATCACCCGCATCGCCGCCATGCCCGATCGGCCACACCCCCCGAAACAGTGGAACAAAATGCGCCCACCCTGTTCCAGCACCTGATGGAAAAACGGGGACATCGCCATCCACACCGTATCCACCGCCAAATTCGGCGCGCCAAAGTCGCTGACGGGGACCGACAGCCATTTGATTCCAGCCTCTAACAATTCATCCGCCAGATCAGTGGCCCCATGATCACGCAATTCCTGCAGTGTTGTCATAGACACCACCAATTCGGCCGGCCAATTCCGGATCACCTGCAAATCAGCTGACAAATCCCCGGTACGCCCCGGCATTTGCGATATCCCAATGCGACCCGCGCCCACGGGCAGGTCATAAATTTTGAATTCTGTCATAAATCACCAATTTTGCCATTCGGGGGCAGTATGACCACTGGACCTTAGCGCCACAAGGCCTTAGCTTAGACAAAACAAACAGAGAGGCACCATGTCAGAGACACAAACAGACAGTTATCAGGTGTTGGCGCGCAAATACCGCCCCGAAACCTTTGCTGATCTTGTCGGACAAGAGGCGATGGTGCGCACGCTGAAAAATGCCTTTGCCGCCGATCGCATCGCCCAAGCGTTCATTATGACAGGCATTCGCGGCACGGGGAAAACCACCACAGCACGGATCATTGCCAAGGGCATGAATTGTATTGGCCCCGATGGTCAGGGTGGCCCCACCACCGATCCTTGTGGCACCTGTGAACATTGCACGGCGATCATGCAGGGGCGCCATGTCGATGTGATGGAAATGGATGCCGCCAGCCGCACAGGTGTAGACGACATTCGCGAAATCATCGACAGCGTGCATTACCGCGCGGCTTCGGCCCGCTATAAAATATACATCATCGACGAAGTTCACATGCTGTCGACAAATGCCTTTAACGCATTACTCAAAACCCTTGAGGAACCACCAGCGCATGTGAAATTCATCTTTGCGACCACCGAAATTCGCAAAGTGCCGGTGACCGTTCTGTCACGCTGTCAACGCTTTGACCTGCGCCGGATTGAACCCGAGGTTATGATTGCCCTGCTGCGCAAAATCGCAACCGCCGAAGGCGCGCAAATTGCCGATGATGCGCTGGCCCTGATCACACGCGCCGCCGAAGGGTCGGCACGTGATGCGACATCGCTGCTGGATCAGGCCATCAGCCACGGTGCGGGCGAAACCACCGCGGACCAGGTGCGCGCGATGTTGGGTCTGGCCGATCGTGGCCGCGTCATGGATTTGTTTGACATGATCCTGCGCGGTGATGCCACGGCTGCCTTGGCAGAAATTGGCCAGCAATATTCCGATGGGGCCGACCCCATGGCCATTTTGCGCGATCTGGCCGAAATCACCCATTGGGTATCGGTGGTCAAGATCACCCCGGATGCAGCGGATGATCCCACCGTATCCCCCGACGAACGCATGCGCGGCCGGACAATGGCCGATGCCCTGCCAATGCGAGTTTTGACCCGCATGTGGCAAATGCTGCTGAAAGCGTTAGAGGAAGTGGCCGCCGCGCCAAACGCCATGATGGCCGCAGAAATGGCCGTGATCCGACTGACCCATGTGGCCGATCTGCCCACCCCCGAGGAATTGGTGCGCAAACTGCAAGACACACCGCCCCCACCTCTATCCGGCGGGCCCGGCGGTGGCAGCCCACGTCCCACTGGGACACATGCCTCGCAAGTATCTGCACAGGCATCATCACCTGCCCCAACCCACGGCGGCAGTGGCACAACTATGCAGGGTGCCGGCAATACGGTTTTGGCAGTGGCAGGCGATGCAGCCCTGTCCTATTACGCCAGCTTTGATCATGTGGTGGATCTGATCCGCGCGCAGCGTGACGTGAAATTACTGGTCGAAGTGGAAACAACCCTGCGCCTGGCGGCCTATCAGCCCGGTCGCATTGAATTCGAACCCACCGATACCGCCGCCCCCGATCTGGCCCAACGCTTGGGCAGCCGATTGCAAAGCTGGACAGGCAAACGCTGGGTCGTCAGCGTCGTGGCCCAGGGGGGCACAAAAACCATCGCCGAAAACCGCGATGCCGCGGAATTGGCCCTGCGTGCCCAGGCCCGGGAACATCCCCTGGTTCAGGCCGTCATCGGTTTGTTTCCAACCGCAGAAATCACCAACATCAAAACCGTCCAAGACATCGCCGCCTCTGCGCACGCCGACGCCCTGCCCGAGGTCGAAGATGAATGGGACCCCTTCGAAGAAGAGTAGGAAAACAGAATGTTCAAAGGTCTAGGCGCCATGGGCGATATGGCAAAAATGATGAAAGCCGCCCAAGAAATGCAGGGCAAAATGGCCCAAATGCAAGAAGACATGCACAACATCATGGTGACTGGCGAAGCCGGCGCAGGTTTGGTCAAAGCGACCTGCTCTGCCAAAGGTGATTTGAAATCCCTAGACATCGATCCCAGCATTTTTTCCAAAGATGATAAAGAAGTGGTCGAAGACCTGATCGTCGCCGCCGTCAAAGATGCCCAAGAGCGTGCCGCCCAGCGCGCCCAAGAGGAAATGCAAAAAATGACCCAAGAAATGGGCCTGCCTGCGGGCATGAATCTGCCCTTTTAAACTATGGCGCAAAACCGCGATATCGAGGATCTGATCGATTTGATGGCCAAGCTGCCCGGTCTTGGCCCGCGCTCGGCACGCCGCGCGGTTTTGCACCTGATCCGCAAACGCGGCCAATTACTGGCACCCCTTGCCACCCAAATGCAGCGCCTGTCTGATACGGCACGCGAATGCCTGAATTGTGGCAATATCGGTACAGACGATGTCTGCGACCTATGCACCAAACCCGACCGTGAAAACGGCACACTTTGCGTGGTCGAGGATGTGGCAGACCTATGGGCCATGGAACGCGCAAGCGTGTTCAAGGGCCGCTATCATGTCTTGGGCGGGACGCTGTCCGCCTTAGACGGGGTGGGCCCTGACGACCTACGCATCCCCAAATTGCTTGACCGGATCATTACAGAAAATGTCAGCGAAGTCATTCTGGCCCTAAACGCCACAATCGACGGACAGACCACCGCACACTATATCGCGGACCAATTGGAACATCGCGTCACTGTCACATCCTTGGCCCAAGGCGTGCCAATCGGTGGCGAACTCGATTATCTGGACGACGGCACGATCACCGCCGCCCTGAATGCACGCCGCAAACTTTAGATCACCAACACATCCAAGGGTGGAAATCCGTTAAAGCAGACGGACGAATATGTGGTTGTATAGGCGCCACAGGATTTGATCATCACTTTGTCACCCGCTTCAAGGGTCATGGGTAACATCATCGGACGTTTTTCGTATAGCACATCGGCGCTGTCACAACTTGGACCCGCCACAATACAGGGGCCCATATCACCCATATCTTTGTCAGTGACAAACTGATACCGGATCGCTTCGTCCATCGTTTCGGCCAAGCCGGAAAATTTGCCAATGTCCAAATAGACCCAGCGATGCAAATCATCTGGCGATTTGCGCGATACCAACATCACTTCTGCTGCAATAACGCCTGCCTCGGCCACCATTCCACGCCCCGGTTCTGCCATGACATACGTTGCATCAGGGAACCGCGCATTCACCATATCGATCACTTCGGCCGCATAGGAATGCGGTGCATCCACATCATAATCATAGGCCGCCGGAAACCCGCCTCCAATATTGATCAAATGCAACCCAAATCCCGCATTTTGCGCATCCCGCCAAACGGCGGCCACCTGATCCAGCGTATCGCGCCACATTGCCGCAAACCGTGTTTGCGATCCAACGTGGAACGACAATCCAACAGGACGCAACCCCAATTCAACGGCCCGCGCCAACAATGGCAACGCCGCCTCAGGTGCACAGCCAAATTTGCGCGACAATGGCCAATCGGCACCCGTGGCCCCGACCAACAACCGCAAATAGACCTGCGCACCGGGCGCATGGGCCGCAATCTTTTCCAGCTCTTGCTCCGCATCAAATGCGAACAACCGCAATCCAGCCTGATAAGCAAATGCAATATCCGTTGGGCGTTTTATTGTATTGCCAAATGAAATATGCTCAGGCCGCGCACCTAACGCCAAACATTGCTCAATCTCGCCACGCGATGCGGCATCAAAACGGGATCCCTCTTGCAGCAAAGCTGTCAAAACATCGGGATGCGGATTGGCCTTGACCGCATAATGAATATGCGCGCGTCCCAATCCCTGTGACAACGCACGATACTGAAACCGAACGGCGTCCAAACTCATCACCAATGTCGGATGATCAAATGCGCGTCCACGGATTTCATCGATTAAAAATTGTGCAAAAGAAGGGCAACGCCCTTCTGGCAACACGGCTACGTTCATGGTCATCTCCATAAATTACCCCGACATCTAAGTCGGCAAAGTTCATTTCGGAGACGTTACCGTCGCTACGTAAACACTGGGTTCCAGACCCGGCCAGAGGCGCGTGCGTTGGCGTCTATGGCGCGCAACATATGAGCATTTTGAAATTTCGCAAGAGAATTTTTTACCAATTCAGACATTTCAGTCATCCCATTGAAATAAATCAAAGAAATCCTTCACTTTTGAAAAATACTCTGGGTGAATTGGCCGCAGGCCAAGAGGGCAAAGCCCTCCCAACCCGGCAATGCTACTTAGCGATCATCCAAATCAGGCTGATCGTCAGAATCGGGCAGGTTAAAGAAACTATCCGCGTCCAGATAATCCTGATCCGATTTCTGATCCTCATCATCCGCAATACCAAACGCGTCCAAACCTGAAATGCTATCGTCGATTTTTGGTTCCGCAGGCATGCCCAGGGACTGTTCTGTGCTAACCAGTTTACGACGTTCATCATCGGTCATAACGGTGCCATCCGCTGATTTCTTGGCAACGGCTTTTTGCACCGCTTGATCCAACTCGGATTGTTTACACAGGCCCAATGCAACCGGATCAATCGGCGTGATATTGGCAATATTCCAATGCGTACGTTCACGGATCGCTTGGATTGTTGGCTTGGTCGTGCCGATCAATTTGGCAACCTGTGCATCAGACAATTCGGGATGGAATTTCACCAACCACAAAATGGATGCAGGCCGATCCTGGCGTTTGGATAACGGGGTATAGCGTGGGCCGCGGCGCTTTTCTTCGCCCACGGCGGCCGGGTTGAATTTCAGCTTTAACTTATGCAACGGGTTTGCTTCGCCTTTTTCAATCTCGGCGGCATCCAGCTGATTGTTACCAACGGGGTCAAACCCTTTAACGCCCACGGCCACATCCCCATCGGCGATGCCCTGAATTTCCAATTCATGCATTCCGACGAAATCGGCGATTTGTTTGAATGTTAATGTTGTGTTGTCAACCAGCCAAACGGCTGTCGCGCGTGCCATAATTGGTTTAGCCATTGGTGCTTCTCCTTATACAAACCGACCCCAAACAAAGCGGTCCCGTTGCCTGACGCGCAGGCGGCCTTTTCCAAGGCAGGTTACCGTTGTGGGGAAACTTGGACCCGTGTATACCCTGTAAAAACAAGAAAGGAAAGAGCGAATGCGGCGCCTGTTCATTTCTGCACTTTTGGCCCTTAGCCCCGTCATGGGGGCGGCCCAGCAGTTCGATTATTATGTTTTATCCCTATCGTGGTCACCGTCTTGGTGCACCCTAGAAGGGAACGCACGAAATTCCGATCAATGCGACCCCGACGCCGACTATGGCTGGAGCTTGCACGGCCTGTGGCCGCAGTACCACCGCGGATATCCCGCGTATTGCCAAACGGCAAAACGCCCCCCATCGCGCGCAATGACATCTGCCATGGTCGATATCATGGGCAGTTCCGGTCTGGCCTGGCATCAGTGGAAAAAACATGGGGTCTGTTCCGACCTTGATGGTCAATCCTATCTGGATCTGTCCCGTCAGGCCTATGACAGTATTACGCGCCCGCCCGTATTTCGCAAACTGACCGAAACCGTAAAACTGCCCGCCCGCGTGATAGAAGAGGCATTTATAAAATCAAACCCTGACCTGGACCCAGACATGATTACCGTTACATGCAAAGAAAACATGATCCAAGAGGTGCGCATCTGCCTGTCAAAATTCCTAGACCCCGTGCCCTGCGGTCGCGATGTCGTGCGGGACTGCGACCTCAGCAATGCGATTTTGCCGCCAATTCCCTAGCCCGCCGCTAGCCCATCATCGCACGGCGCAATAAATTGACGCCCGCGACCAATAACACAACCAAAGTAATCCGCCTGAACACCCGCTGATCAATCTTATCCTGTATCGCGGTGCCTAGGGCCATGCCAATCATCGCCGGAACCAGCAATATCGCCGAAAATGCTGCGGTCTTTAGCGTCAATATCCCGGATATCGCATGCGCAAACACCAACGCCATAGCGCCCAATCCATATACAACCCCCTGTACACGCATTTGATCGCGTTTTGGCGTATTCAACGCCGTCAGATAGGCCACCGTCGGCGGCCCCCAGACCCCGGACATTCCGCCCAAAAACCCTGCCACAGCCCCCATTGTGATTTCCGCGCGCAACGATGGCCCACGGATCGGCAGCTGCCATCCAACCAGCTGCATCAGCGAAAAAAATGTGACCACACCCCCAAGCGCAGCCAGAAAAAAGTGGCTTGGGACAATGACGGATAATTGCGCACTGCCCATAAGGCATAGAAATCCTATGCCTAGAAAATATTTAAACTGTACCGTCGAAGCGACAGCCGCAGGTAGACCCGTTCGAAAGGCCTGGTACAAATTTGTCACGACCGTTGGAATAATCATCGCAGCCAAGGCCAAGCTGGGCGCGACAACAACGCTAAGCCCCATCATGAATATTGTCGGCAAGGCAAAGCCAATCACACCCTTTATTAGGCCTGCGATCAGTGAAACGATCACCGCCATAGCCCATTGTTCCGGGCTTAAGTTTAGAATCAGATCTGTCATAAACCTGCCTTTAGCACAGCCATCAGATCATAGCTGCAAAAATCCCTTAGGTAATTTTAGAACAATTTTGACGCACTCTTGGTATTTAAGTTGCGCTGCATCTGCAAAATGATTATCTAAGAGCCAAGCAAAGAAAGGAATTGATTCATGGCGCATGACGGACAGGATTTATCAATGACCCACAGCATTGACACATTGAATTTACTTTCACTGACACAGGCAACCATCCCAACATTGGATGATCTGCTATCGCAGGCCAAGGAAAACCTGCGCAATACCGTGTCGGAAAATGGCCGCATCTCTGCCCGCAAAATTGAGGAAAATCAAACCTTTGCCCATGGGGTCGCCTGGCTGGCGACCTATGTTGAATCCCTACGCCAGATGCATATTTGGGGCACAAACCTGTCGCAAAACGGGGCCTTTGGCGAAACAGAAACGCTGATTTTGCAAATCGCCTTTGGCGAATATCTGGCGCAAATTTTTGGCGGCATCGCGATGAACCAGGGCGAAGTCATACGCCCCCATGATTTCGGCCTGACACCCGCAGATATCGCCGCGGCACAGACAGAGGCAGTGACGGCCTTGCTGCAACGCGGCAACACACAGGACGCACGCACCCGCTTGGTCGCCTTGATGCAAGACCACAGCGCAAATGTCACCGTCGGCCACAGCGGTCTGGACGAAGATCTGGAAATGATCCGCGAACAATTCCGCAAATTCACGGTTGATCGCGTCCTGCCCCACGCCCACGAATGGCATCTAAACGATGAACTGATCCCGATGGATTTGATCAACGAATTGGCCGAACTGGGCGTCTTTGGCCTGACGATCCCCGAAAACCTGGGCGGTCTTGGCCTGTCCAAAGCGTCCATGGCGGTCGTGTCCGAAGAATTATCGCGTGGATACATTGGCGTCGGGTCTTTGGGCACGCGTTCGGAAATCGCGGCGGAACTGATTTTATGCGGCGGAACAGACGACCAAAAATCCCACTGGCTGCCCAAAATCGCCAGCGCGGAAATTCTTCCAACAGCGGTCTTTACGGAACCAAACACAGGGTCCGATCTGGGCGCACTGCGCACCCGCGCGGTTCGCGATGAAAACGGGGATTATCAGATCACAGGCAACAAAACATGGATCACCCACGCCGCACGCACGCATATTATGACGCTGCTGGCGCGCACCGATCCAGACAGCACCGATCACCGCGGCCTGTCCATGTTTATCGCCGAAAAAAACCCCGGCACAGACGCAGATCCATTCCCCACCCCAGGCATGACCGGCGGAGAAATTGAGGTTCTGGGCTATCGCGGAATGAAGGAATATGAACTGGGGTTTGATCAATTCCACGTCAAGGGCGACAATCTGCTGGGCGGAGAAGAAGGCAAAGGCTTTAAACAGCTGATGCAAACGTTTGAAAGTGCACGCATCCAAACCGCGGCCCGCGCGGTGGGTGTTGCCCAAAACGCGCTGGATATCTCAATGCAATACGCCATCGATCGTAAACAGTTCGGCAAATCCCTGATCGAATTCCCGCGTGTTGCCAATAAACTGGCAATGATGGCCGTGGAAATCATGATCGCCCGCCAGCTGACATATTTCAGCGCCTTTGAAAAAGACAACGACCGCCGCTGTGATCTAGAGGCAGGGATGGCCAAACTCTTGGGCGCACGCGTGGCATGGGCCGCGGCCGACAACGGGTTGCAAATCCACGGCGGCAATGGCTTTGCCCTTGAATATGCAATCAGCCGCGTGTTGTGTGATGCTCGGATCCTGAATATCTTTGAAGGGGCCGCAGAAATTCAGGCACAGGTCATCGCGCGTCGCCTGCTGGACTAAGACCAGCCAATCCCATAAACTGCCGCATGCGGGTACATAGGGAACACTGCATGCGGTATATGATACGAATTGGCGCAATCGTTGCGATCACATTTGGGGTACTGGGCTGTGGCCCCAGTTCTATGATGCTACCAGCAGATCAGGAATGGCTTGTGACCGAATGGTCACGCGGCCCTGCGCCCAAAATGACCGTGGTCATTACATCCGACACAATCCATGGCCAGGCGCCTTGCAATCGATTTTCCGGCAACTTCACGGCGGCACATCCCAATAATGTGACCATCGGCCCCTTGGCCGTCACACGCATGACCTGCCCTGACATTTCAATTGAAACCGCGATCTTGAATGACCTGTCCCGCATGATTGAATGGTCGCTCGTCAAGTCACAATTGCACCTACGCGGCCCAGATGGTCTAACCCTGACGCTTGCCCCGCGCTAAGGGATGGCGGGCGGGGCGGCGTGCCCGCAGGGCACCAGCGTCGCACCCATCCCTAAGATTTTGCAGAAACCCCTTGCAAAACCACAAAAATAACAGCTGCGGCTGAGACCATAGATGGTCCTGCGGGCATATCCCAATAATATGATCCTGCCAGCCCTGAAATGACCGCCGCGGTTCCGACCAATACCGCCGTGATGGCCATAGCCTCGGGCGTGCGTGCCACCGAACGCGCCGCGGCCGCAGGAATGATTAAAAACGCTGTAATCAAAATCGCGCCAACAACCTGCAAAGCCAACCCCACCAACAAGGCCAAAGCAAGCGCCAAAAAAAACTGTTCCCGCCGCACATCAACGCCCTCAGACGCCGCTAAATCATCACCCAAGGTCGATAAAACCAGCGCCCGCCATCTCCATAAAATATAGCCACCAATCACTCCTACACCGGTCCATATATACAACGCATCACGCCATTCCAGCACCAGAATGTCACCAAATAACACCGCCTCAAGGGATAGGCCGTTCCCCCAAAGCGCAGCAGCAATCAGCCCAATGGCCAAGGCCCCATGCGATATGACCCCCAACAAACTATCGGTACTATGTTGACTGCCCATAAATCCCCACAACAAAACCGCCACCAAACAGGCAACACCGGCCACCCCCAAATACACGGAAAACCCAAATCCTAATGATATCGCCACCCCCAAAACCGCGGCATGTGACAACGCATCCCCAAAATAGGCCATGCGCCGCCAAACAACGAAACACCCCAAAACACCAGCCATAATCGCCATACCAACAGCGGCGCAGGCCGCAATCCACATAAATTCCAAATACATGGCAGCTCCTACTTCGGCGACGGTTCGGCGTGGTGTTCGTGATCGTGGCCGTGGTGATGATCATGATCGTGACGATATAACGCCATGGTCCCCCGTGTACCACGCCCAAACAACGCGCGATATTCTGGGGCGGTTGACACGACATCAGGCGCGCCTTGGCAACAGATGTGACCATTTAGACAAATAACACGATCTGATGCGCTCATGACAACGTGCAAATCATGGCTGACCATGACCACGGCACAATTCAATTCATTGCGCAAATCTTCGATCAATTCGTAAAATCCAGCAGACCCAGCCTGATCCAGACCTTGGGTGGGTTCATCCAGCAATAACACATCTGGCCTGCGCAGGATCGCGCGGGCCAGCATACCGCGCTGTAACAATCCCCCCGAAAGAGATGCGATTTGTTTGTGCATATGTCCCGATATCCCCGTGCGCTCGGCAACCAGGGCCACAGCATGGTCCCCCGCGGGTTGGGGCAAATCCAAAAACCGCCGCAATGTCATGGGAAAGGTTGGGTCTAAGCGTAATTTTTGCGGTACATATCCAATGCGCAACCCCGCCTGACGCAACACGCGCCCCTGCTCGGGGCGCACCGCCCCCGTCATAACGCGCAGCAATGACGATTTACCCGATCCATTTGGCCCAACGATGGTGATAATTTCCCCAGCGCGAACCGTTAAATCAACAGATTGCAAAACGGGACCCTGCCCATAATGGACAGCCACATCTTGCAACGACAACAACCCGCTCACGCGTTTTCACCTTCATGGCAATGAGCACAGAGTCCCTCGGCTTCGACAACGATACGGCTGACGGTAAACCCGTCTGTCGCCAGACTGTCCTGGACATCATCCAGCGAAAAATTATGGCTCTCTGCCACCTTATGGCACGCCATACATATCAAAAACGTGGGCGCATGATCCTCGATCGGGCAATCACAGGCGACATAGGCATTCAATTTTTCGATGCGATGCACCAAACCCTGTTCCAGTAAAAAATTCAACGCACGATAGGCAACAGGTGGCTTGTCTGCCAATCCTTCAACACTAAGCCGCCCCAAAACATCATAGGCCCCCATGGCGCGATGGCTTTCTAATAATATTTCCAACACCCGCTGACGAATGGGCGTCAAACGCACCTGACGCGCAGCACAGGTATCCTGGGCCCGCCGCAAGGCTGTGGTTACACATTTGCTATGATCATGGGCTTGAAACGCGGTTGATTGCATCTAACACTCCGATAGTCTTGACATGTTATAACATAACAATTACATGCACCGCAACGACCAAAATAGGACCACTACGGATGAAATTTCTGGCACTTGGCGCAGTCCTCTGCAGCCTACCCTTTGCTGCGGTGGCGGACCAAATTCGGATAGCCACTGACATTCCACCCGTCGCAGGCATCGCACAGGCGATTGGACAGGATCATGTTACCGTGTCCGCGCTGTTGGGACCCAATCAATCGCCACACCATGTCACGCTGCGCCCCAGTCAGGCCAAATCAGTGGCACAAGCAGATATGATATGGGTGGTGGGTCCCGATCTGACACCAGGCTTGTATGACCGCATCGTGGCTGTTGCCGGGGATCGGGTGCGTAATATTACCAACCTATCCGCACTGGATCGGCGGACCCTAGACGCAGAACACGACCACGATGGCCATGGCCACGACAATCACGATCATGACAATGACGACCCTGCGGATCACACATCACCGGATACCATGATCGATCCCCATGTCTGGCTGTCACCCCAAAATGCCATTATAATCGCCGCAGCCCTGCGCGATGAATTGCGCCAGATTGATCCCGCAAACGCCGATCATTACGCCGCGAATTTTAACCAGTTTGAACAGAGGCTGACCCAAATCATGGCCGATGCGCCACACGTTCAGACACATACCGATATCGCCGTGTCGCATGATGCCTTTGGGTATTTTCAATCTGAATTGGGCGATATCGAAACCATTACGCTAACAGATGCTGCCGCCACAGAATTAACACCGCGCACCATGGCACAAACCCTATCGGATTTGGATCAGAAATCTGTGGCCTGTTTCATCATCGACCCACAGGAACGGGCAAAAACCGCGCAGGATTTGGCGAAACGCTATGACATTTCTGCAGTGACCCTGTCACCGATTTTTGCAATATCCAATGCCCATGCGAACCCCTATCTGGATTTGATGGCAGATTTGGTGTGGGCGTACCGGACCTGTTTGGGGCAATAGGGGCACGCTGATCTAGAGCAGATTAGAAATTTCAACCAAGGTGCCATCCGGATCACGAATGTATATCGACATAATCGGACCCGTGGCGCCAGTGCGCTGAATGGGTCCCTGTTCAATGGCAACATCATGTGACGCCAAATGCGCGCACCATGTGTCAATGGGATCAGCGGACAGAAAACACAAATCCCCCGAACCGACAGTTGGGGCCTGTGCATGGGGGGCAAATTCCTGACCCGCCAGATGCAAATTGATTTTTTGCGACCCAAAGGACACCGCATGGCGTTTGGTGCCATCGGTCCCCGTAAATCCATGATAGGTCATTCCCAAAACCGTTTGATAAAACGCCACGGAACGGTCCAAATCTGACACGGTCAAGACCAGATGATCTAACGCGGTTATTTGCGGCATAGCTACCCCTTGATCCAATGCTCGGTCCTGAAATCATCGGGGATGCGGTCAATTCCGTCAACCACCAGATCTGCCATAACCTCGGCCACGCCAATGGCCATACCAAACCCGATTTTAAACCCACCATTCGCGATAAAGGCATCAGGATAGACCGGATGCGGCCCCATCACCGGCGCGCGTGTTTTGGCCCGTGGCCGCGCGCCTGCCCAGCGCTGGATGACCGCGCAATCCGCCAAGGCAGGAACCAAGGCACGCGCCTTGGCAATCAAATCATCCAGCCGCTGATCCGTTTCCATGGGGTCATCATAATTGCGTTCGCTGGTCGACCCTATCGCCGTGGTCCCATCTGCGTGGGGTGTGATATGCAGGCTATCGATATAGAGTTGTGGGCTATCGCGCAGATCCAGATCAAAGACGGCGGCCTGCCCTTTTTCTCCGCGGCCCAGATCGCGGCCAAGGTGTTGGGAAATTTGGGCCAAATCCTGCGCGCCCGCCGCCCAAATCACGCGGCCCCGATCGTCACCTTGTGTCAGGATCGGACAGCCGCGCGCCTGCAAAGCCGCGGCGAGCGACCGACAGGCCATCTGCGGATTGATCCGCGCGGTCATATCATCCCAGACCCAGCGGCCCGTGGCACTGGGGGGCACCCAATCGGGCACCTGATCGACAATGGCCCATTGCGCCAGGTCGCCCCAATTGTCGCGGGCACCCGCCACACGGCACTGCGCCAAGGTCAGCGCATGTTCGTCGGGGATGGGTTGCAATCGCCCCAAACGGGCATAGCCGCTGTCGATCCCAGATAGCGCATCAATCATTGGCCAGAAATCACGCGCCGCCACCAGACTATCGCGTTGAAACTGTTTTTTGGTGTTCCAGTTTTCGGGCACATGGGGGGCCAATGCGCCCACCACGCCACCACTGGCCCCGGCGGCTGGCCCATGGGGATCAATCACCTGCACCTTTGCGCCACGCATCACGCAGGCCCAGGCAATGGACAGCCCAAAAATTCCTGCACCGCGAACTGTAATTTCAACCATTGCCAAGCCCCATTTCAGTGGTAATGTGGTCTAGTGCGTAATCCTATGTTTCACAAGGTTTTTCATGCCCACCACAGCCGCAGACCTAGAATGGCGCGACGACCGCGTGCCAGTGTCAACACGTTTTGATGACCCCTATTATTCGCTGGATAATGGGTTAGAGGAAACGCGCCACGTATTCTTAGCCGGCAATCAGTTGCCTAAACGATTTTGCGATGGGTTTCATATTGCAGAACTGGGTTTTGGGACGGGGTTAAATTTTTTGACAACCCTGCTGGAATGGCGAGCCACGGGTCAGACGGGTAAATTCCATTTCACCACATTCGAGGCCTATCCAATGGCGCCTGCGGATATGATGCGCGCGCAACAGCAATTTCCCCAGCTGGCCCCCCTAGCAGATGAATTGCGCGATCTGTGGGTTGAATTGAATGCCAAGGGTCGCGCAGAAATCGAACAGGCCCAAATCACAATGATCACAGGCGACGCCCGCAACACCGTTGCGCAATGGGGCGATCAGGCAGATTGTTGGTTTTTGGATGGATTTTCACCCGCCAAAAACCCCGAACTGTGGGACAGTGATTTAATGGCCGACGTGGGGAGCGCCACAAAACAGGGTGGCACCGCCGCCACATATACCGCCGCCGGATTTGTCCGACGCAACCTAGAACAGGCGGGATTTCGCGTCACCCGTATATCGGGATTTGGACGCAAACGCCACATGACCATTGCAGTGAAAGAATAACCATGCAAAGCAATTCGAAACTGGGCATTTATTACATGATTGCCACCACCATCGTGTTTGCCGCCCAAGATGGGCTATCGCGCCATTTGGCCGAAAATTACAGCGTCTTGATGGTTGTGATGGTGCGGTATTGGTTTTTTGCGGCCTTTGTGATGACCGTTGCCGCACGCAAAGCGGGCGGGTTACGCGCCGCCGCAAAAACATCGCAGCCGATTGTTCAAATCATTCGCGGTTCGCTGCTGGCCACCGAAATTTGTGTGATGGTCACCGGATTTACACTGCTTGGCCTGATTGAAAGCCACGCGGTCTTTGCCAGCTATCCCCTGTTGATTGCGGCCCTATCTGGCCCGATTCTGGGCGAAGCCGTGGGATGGAAACGCTGGATGGCGATTATCATCGGTTTTGTTGGTGTTTTGATCATTCTGGAACCGGGCTTTGGCGTCTTTGCGCCTGCGGCGGTGGTGCCATTGATCGCGGCCCTGCTGTTTGCCATTTATGGCCTGCTGACCCGCTATGCCGCACGCAAAGACAGCAGCGCCACATCGTTTTTCTGGACCGGTGTGACAGGGGCGATCATTATGACGGTGGTTGGATTGCCGAATTTCACGAATATGACGCAACCTGATTGGATGATGATGGGGATATTGTGCCTAACCGGGGCCTTGGGCCATTTTTTGTTGATCAAGTGTTACGAGGTGGCCGAGGCCAGCGCCGTGCAACCCTTTGCCTATCTGCAGCTGGTTTTTGCATCGGTGATTGGGTTAGTCGTCTTTGGCGAAACACTGGACACCAATGTGGTCATCGGTGCCAGCATTGTTGTTGGTGCAGGGCTGTTCACGCTATGGCGCGAACGGCTTCAAACTTGATCCCTGCAACATCTGAAGAAAAGGCTTGGGCATGGGATCCAGCCCCAGACGGGCACGGTAAATCGGCAGGCTTTCGGTGACACGCATCACATAGTTGCGTGTTTCGGTGAATGGGATCATTTCCACCCAATCCACAATATCGATACCACGCCCCCGCGGATCGCCCAACTTGGCCGACCACCGTTCGGCCCGCGTGGGCCCTGCGTTATAGGCAATGGCCATCAACACAGGATTGCCGCCAAACCGTTCGCCCAATTCAGCCAGGTAGGCATTGCCAAGACGCGCGTTATACACCCAATCTTGGCGCAGTTTTTCGGCGGAATAGGCAACCCCCACCTTGCCCGCCATTTCCTGAGCCGTTTTGGGCATCAGCTGCATCAGCCCCATCGCCCCCACGGGCGATACCACCAGATGGTCAAATTCACTTTCACGGCGGGCAATGGCCAATGACAATTCGGGGGGAACATTGGTTTTTTGTTTGATCATCGGATGCAGTGCAAAATAGGGGCGCGGGATGTTGGTGCCCATACTGGCGGCCCGTTTGCCTAACATCACCAGCACATGGGGGCGCTGTGCCTCTTCTAAAAAATCGGTCAGGCGTAGGGTATCGGTTTCATTTAACGTTTCCGCCAGATGCGTTAAAAACCGTTCGCCCAATGATAACTGATCAGCGGCAAATAACAAAACCGCCGCTTGGAACACGGAGCCATCCAGAAATTCGGCCTGACGCCAATCGGGCAAATCGGACCATTCGGTAAATTCAGGACCGAATGTCTGCCCCACCCGTTCTGCGGCCAAAATACCATAGTAACTGGTCTGATGATCGGCGCCGCGCATATAGGCGGCGCGCGCATCATCCCCGCGCCCCAAGGCATCCAACGCACGGCCCTGCCAATAATACCCCCGCCCCAAAGAAATGGGGGTATCCACGGCATCCAAAAACCGTACAAAATGATCCAATGCCGCCTGTGGTTTGTTCAATTTTCGCAGCGCAACAAACCCTGCCAACCATTCAAAGGTGGCATAATCATCACCCCCCGTCAGATGGTGATTGCGGATCACGGCATAGGCATCGCTGAATTTTCCGTCCCAGATCATGTCACGGGCAATGCGTTCGCGCGATGGGGCCCAGGCCTGCGGATTGCCCAAACCGACCGCGGATTTCGACTGATCGCGCAGCAGCGATAAGGCGCTGTCGCGCAACCCTGCCCGCAACCGCCATTCAAACCGCGCATGGGCCAATACAGGTTCGCTGCGCAGATTCTTGGGAACCGCGGCCACCAAGGGATCGACGCCTTGGGATTTCGTGCGCAAGCCGACACGCGCCTTGGCCAGGGATTGATGTCCTGCGGGCAACAGCGGATACATTTGTTCCACGGCCGCATGTTCGTCGCGCCACATCAACGCCATTGTGCGCGGCACATGCAAATCCTTGATCCAGCTGCCAAAATCAGCCAGATATTGATCCTGCAATTCTTGCGACATTACGGCATCGACCCAGATATTTTGCACAATCAGACGCGCTTTGTCCGTTTCGCCGCGCTGTTTCAAGACGCGGGCATAGGCATAGGCCCCATCAGCCGTCTGGGGTAAATCATTGGCAAAAAATGTAATGATTTCGTCAGGCGTTGCCGTCAAAAACGTAGGCTCGCTGCGTTTGCGCAGGTATGGCAAACCGGGCCAGTCACCGTTGCGTGCCAGAAAATCAATCGCCTCAGCCGGGGTGCCTTGGCCTGCACGCAGTTTTGTCCATAACACGACATCCAATGCCGGCTGGCCATCTTGGATGGCCAAGGATTGGGCGGCCTCCCAATTTTTGGCGCGCATTTCATCAAAGGCCAGGGCCAAGGGCCGTGGCGTGTCCTGCGCCAAAACGGCCGATGACATACACAAAAGAAAAATACTGATTAGGCGTAACATGGCTTGCAATTTCGCTCTCAACGCGGGATAGGGTATGGGTAGTTTAGACCAGCTGCGCACGATCGGAAACCAACATTCTGGTGATCGGCAAAATGGTGATCATCCGGGCCCCCGCCCGCCAAAACAAGAAAGGACGTGTCATGTTAAAAGGCTCTATGCCAGCTTTGGTCACGCCGTTCAAAGACGGCGCTGTGGATCTGGACACATTGAAGAAGCTGGTCGAATGGCACATCGACCAAGGCAGCCATGGGTTGGTTCCCGTGGGCACCACCGGCGAAAGCCCGACGCTCAGCTATGAGGAACACGAATTGGTCGTGTCCGAGGTGGTCAAGGCCGCAGCGGGGCGCATTCCTGTTGTTGCGGGTGCTGGATCGAACAACACATCAGAATCGCTGCATTTTATGCAGCACGCCAAATCTGTTGGCGCAACGGCGGCCCTGGTTGTGACCCCCTATTACAACAAACCGACCCAAGCGGGTTTGATTGCCCATTTCACCGCGCTGCATGATGCGGTTGATTTGCCGATCGTGATTTACAATATTCCCGGTCGGTCGGTGGTTGATATGACCCCCGCCACAATGGGCGAATTGGCAAAATTGCCACGCATCATCGGGGTCAAGGATGCAACGGGCGATTTGGCCCGCGTCTGCGCCCAGCGGATCACCTGCGGCCCCGATTTCCTGCAAATTTCGGGCGAGGATGCGACAGCGCACGGGTTTAACGCCCAAGGTGGCGTTGGCTGTATATCGGTCACGGCGAACGTGGCACCTGCGCTGTTATCACAAATGCAATCGGCCACATTGGCAGGGGATTACAAAACCGCGCTGGACATTCAGGATCGGTTGATGCCCCTGCATCAGGCCATTTTCACCGAACCGGGTTTGGTCGGTGTTAAATATGCGATGTCACTGCTGGATCTTTGCGCACCTGATGTGCGCCTACCCCTGACACCCCTGACAGAGCCAACCAAAGAAAAAATCCAAGCGGCAATGCGCCACGCAGGTTTGTTATAAGATTTGGTGATAATTGAACGAAAAACCGCGACCCATGGGCCGCGGTTTTTTTTATTTCAGCGCTAGGCTGATCGGCATATCCTCCATCGCGTTGCGATACCAATTAACGATGATTTGACGTTCGTCCTGTTCCATCCACGTCACATTCGCCGGCGGCATCGCGTGGGTCACACCGGATTGCAGATAGATCTGTTTTGCATAGGCCGTGATGTCATAGGTGGTTTCCAAATGCACGTTTTTCGGCGCACGGCGAATACCGTCATAGACCGGTTCGGACATGTGACACATCGAACAGCGGCCCAAAATGATATCTTGGGCCTGTTCAAACCCCTCAGCCGCGGCAAATATTTGCTGCCGCTCGCTCAGGCTTGCATCCTCGGTATTGGTGTGTTGCAGGGGGTTCGTGGAAATCCACATGATCAGGATAAACAGGATCACAGTCACAGGCCAGGTCCAGATCGGATTGCCTGCGCGGGCATGCTGGGTGTTGAAATAATGGCGAATGGTCACGCCCATCAAAAACACCAGCCCCGCAATCACCCAATTATATTCCGATGCAAAGGCCAAAGGATAGTGATTGGACAGCATTAGGAAAATAACCGGCAAGGTCAGGTAATTGTTATGCGTTGACCGCAGTTTGGCGATTTTGCCATATTTGGGATCAGGCGCACGCCCTGCCATTAAATCCGCCACCACAATTTTTTGGTTCGGAATGATGATAAAGAATACGTTGGCCGACATGATCGTCGCGGTAAAGGCGCCCAAATGCAACAGCGTCGCGCGGCCTGTGAAAATCTGGTTGTATCCCCAGCCCATCGCCACCAACAACACAAACAGGATGACCATCAGCACCGTTGGGTGATCTTTGGGTCCATGTTTGCACAGCATGTCATAAATTATCCAACCAACGGCCAAGGATCCGGCAGAAATCAATATACCCTGCCACAGGGCCAATTCCGCCTTGTTCTGGTCGATCAGGTACAATTCACCGCCGGCCCAGTAAACAATCATCAACAATGCCGCACCCGATAGCCATGTGGCATAGCTTTCCCATTTGAACCATGTCAGATGTTCAGGCATCTGTTCGGGGGCCACCAGATATTTGCGGATGTGATAAAACCCGCCGCCATGAACCTGCCATTCTTCGCCATGTGCGCCAACGGGCAGATCGGGCACCTTGCGCAGGCCCAGATCAAGCGCAATGAAATAGAACGAAGATCCGATCCATGCGATGGCCGTAATGACGTGCAACCACCGCACGGCAAAGGCCAACCAATCCCACATAACAACCAATTCTGACATAGTATTTCCCTGACAGTGTTATCGCCCCTGCATTCAGCGGCATTTCCAAAACACTAGCCAAAGCAAGTTTATTTGAAAAGTTTGACAAAGCTGTAGGTTTTTCAAATTTTACAATACAATAAAAAAACGGCGACCAAGGCCGCCGTTTTTCCAGATGTAAACCAAACCTTAGTAATCAGATTTGATCTGAACACAGGTGTTTGTTGTGGTGTCGTATTTACCGCACTGCAAATTTTTCCAATCTGATTTCAGTTTCGCCGATGCGGGCAAGAAATCTGTCCATGCGTCACCGTTTACTTCGGATGTTTGCGAAACGATATCAAACTGACCCATATCGTTGATTTCACCAATCAAGACGGGTTTGGCCAGGTGGTGGTTTGGCAACATAACCGATGTTCCGCCAGTCAAGTTGGGGAAGGTTTGACCATACATCGCCTGACGCACCGCGTCGACGTCTGTTGTGCCAGCTTGCTCAACCGCGTTTACCCACATGTTGAACCCGATATAATGGGCCTCCATCGGGTCGTTTGTGACGCGCTCCAGACCCATGCGGTCTTTCCATTTTTTCACCCATTCGGTATTCGCAGGCGTGTCAGCCGACTGGAAATAGTTCCACGCCGCCAAATGGCCGACTAAATCGGCGGTATCCAAAGTGGACAGCTCTTCTTCGCCCACAGAAAAGGCAACGACGGGAATATCAAACGGCATCACGCCAGCGTTTGCCAATTCTTCGTAAAAACCGATATTTGCGTCGCCGTTGATGGTGGAAATAACACCAACCTTGGATCCATCCGCACCCAGATCAACAACCTGTTGCACGATATCAGCCCAATCGTTGTGACCAAATGGGGTATAGTTTACCAAGATTGAATCGTCTGAAATACCTTTGGATTTCAGATACGCTTCTAGGATCGCGTTTGTTGTTTGGGGATAGACATAATCTGTTCCCAACAGCGCGAATTTTTCGACGCCCAAATCATTCAGGAAATAATCCGTCGCAGGGATCGCCTGTTGGTTTGGCGCCGCACCGGTGTAAAATACGTTTTTCGAGCTTTCTTCGCCCTCATACTGAACGGGGTAAAACAGCAGGCCATTCAATTCCTCGACAACGGGCAGCACGTTTTTGCGCGAAACGGATGTCCAGCAGCCAAACATGGCCGCGACATTATGCTGGGTCATCAATTCACGCGCCTTAACACCAAAGGTGGGCCAATCAGAGGCTGGGTCAACCACCACCGCTTCAAGCTGTTTGCCCAAAACACCACCTTTGGCGTTTTGCTCTTCGATCAGCATCAGCATGGTATCTTTTAGCGTGGTTTCGGAAATCGCCATCGTACCCGACAACGAATGCAAAATGCCAACTTTGATGGTTTCAGCCATTGCTGTCACACCAGAGGTTGCCGCAATAACCGCACCAAGAACGGTTGATTTAATAATATTCATAGATCCTCCTTGCTACCTAGGTTCCAAGGCAGCAATCTGGTAAACATACAGGGTTCAAACACCAAACGTGTGCCACATGGTGTCACCTATAGGGATCGGCCGATTGTTCCGGTAGGTTAGGGGACAGTGTAAAATTGACAAAGAAATAAAGGACAGTGACCTATCAGGCTGGATAGGATGGTCGTGCAAATGGTATAATAAGCCCCATAAAAAAAACCCGCCTTACAGCGGGCTTTTCAGGATAAAAATCGGATTAGAAACGATAATTCACACCAAATGAAATATAGGGAATGGCAGGAATTTTATCCAATTCGTCTTGAACTTCGGCAATCTCTTTGGTCAGGTCATCTTGGGGGATGTTGTCACTGGCGGTGGCGCTAACCACCAGACCTGACATAATCGCACCCAGATCGGCGTTCACGGACCAACCACTTTCAAATTGCCAATCATAGCCAAATGACACCATCGGGGCCACTTTGCGTTTGAATTTGACATTGCCATCAATGGTCCCTGTCAAATAATCATTGTCACCGATGGTTGTGGCAGATGTGATTGTAGACGTGGCGGTAATCGACGTATCGGACGCAAAAACACCCCCGCTAAACCGCCAGCCA
>CAJXSD010000013.1 GCA_913060475.1 uncultured Paracoccaceae bacterium
GGTCAGCGTTTGAATTAAGAATTCGGGGCGGTTTTGCGGAAAAATCGCCCCAGTTGTACATAGCGGATGGGGAATGACCTGTCTTTAAACAGATCGTCACTCCAAAGCGATCCCTGCATCATGACCTGATGCAGGTGAAGATGTGGGCAATTCACGTAGCCTTCGACTATCTGCCTCCCATCGCAAAGAAATCATGGATGGTGCCGGTGCCTTTGTGACATCGGTTGGTGGAACCCAAGACGGTATTGTCAGCGTGGGTCAATCGCTCAATATCAACTTCTAATATACGACCGGGGCGCTCCTGAAAAATGGGGCGCTCCGGAAACCCATGCGGGACCGCTTTAAGGACCAGTTTCGGATGAGGGTTGAAGGCTAATGTGCTGATATTAAGATATAATATATTTCCAGATTAGCCCTCTGGGGGCACCATTTTTCGAAAGATTTTGTTGCCAGATTGCGAATCCGCGGGTGTTCTTGCTGCGTCGATGAGATGACACTGCAGACAACAGATGGTCTAAAAACCCAAGTTCAGATTGCCGCCGCGCGCGAACCGTTGGCGACAGGAATTTACTTGGCAGGTTTGGGCGGGGCCATTTCAGCGTGTTAGCAAGGGTTTTACCGCTAATGGTATCAACTTTGTCACTTTTGACCGCGACTTACGCAGCAGATGGCAAATCTGCGCTGAACCACATCGTGGAAAATGAGGTCGCCGCCGTCAGCAATAATTCTGATCATAAAGGTGCGGTGGTCACATTGATGCAAACCAATAGTTCGAAACATGCAAAAGACCTGATTTCGGGCGATAAGAATATTCGCCAAGCCATTATTAAATGGGTTCTTGCAAACTTATAGGTTTCATCAAACTGCGCGTGTACATGTAAAAACAGCGGGACGTGTATGCAAAGTGTCCCGCTGATTGTGTTTGATTTGCGTGATTATGCCGCCAGATCCGCGATTTGTTTGCGGGCGGTGTCCCACGCGGCGTCTGCGCCGAATGCGATTTGCTGCGCCGTGACGGATGTGACGTCTGTGATCCCGATGAAACCAAGGATGTGACGCATATAGCGTTCGGCGAAATCGATGTCCGACCCCGCGGCTGTGCCATCGGATGAAAATGCCAAAATGGCGCGTTTGCCTTGGATCAGGCCTTGTGGTCCGGTTTCGGTGTATTGGAACGTTACGCCTGCGCGTGCGATTTGATCGATCCAGTTTTTCAAACGTGCCGGAATGTTAAAGTTATAGACTGGCACACCGATCACCAAAACATCGTTTACTTGGATTTCGTTGATCAGGCTGTCAGAGTAGGCAGCAATGTCATTTTGCGCCGCATCACGTGCATCAGCGGGGGTAAATACTGCGCCCAACCAATTGGCATCAATCGCAGGTGTGCTGGACACGTTGCGGGTGGTCACTGTTGTGTCCCCCAGTTTTTCGATGATTTCATCCATCAATTTTGTGCTAACCGCGCCTTCGGGTTTAATGGACGATTCAATTCGCAATACGTTCAGTGTCATGTGAAACCTTTCTATGAACATTTGTAACCAACATATATCTGTGGATATTTGTTATTCAATGCGCGAAACTAAACAGCGGATGTGCGTAATCGCACATCATTTTGCTTGCCTGTTTCCTAGGGTTTATGCGGAATTCGCCCAGTTGTGGATTGCCCACGGTTGCGGAATGTGGCAAGACAGGATCAGCCAAGAATAAAGAGAATTTTGCACATGACTGATTATGCGACCCGCCGCACAATGATGGTAGATACACAAATTCGTCCATCAGACGTCACCAAATTCCCGATCATCGATGCAATGCTGTCGGTGCCGCGCGAAAATTTTGTCCCACGTGACCTGCGCGAAGCGGCCTATGTGGGCGAATGCACGACCCTGGATAAGGGCCGCGTGATCCTGGAACCGCGCACATTTGCCAAAATGCTGGATGCCTTGGATGTTCAGAGCGATGAACTGGTGTTGGATATCGGATCTGGTCTAGGATATTCATCTGCCATCTTGGCCCGATTGGCCGAGGCCGTCGTCGCGCTAGAGGACAATGCAGAACGCTGCCAAGAGGCCCAAGAAGCCTTGTCCGAATTTGGCGCTGATAACGTGATTTGCCAAAACGGTGCCCTGCACCAAGGGGCACCAGAACATGGGCCCTATGACGTGATTTTCGTCCAAGGGGCAGTCGATCAAATGCCCACGGCGATTTTGGATCAGCTCAAAGATGGCGGTCGTATTATTGCGATTTTTGCGCAAGGGGCCTTTGGTTCGGTCAAAATCGGCTATAAACTTGACGGCAAAGTAGACTGGCGTACTGTGTTCAATGCAGGCGCACCGGTTCTGCCAGGTTTTGAAAAACAACAAACGTTCGCGTTGTAAACCCGCATAGGGTTCCGCGCACAAGGGTAGGGATTGGAATGTCTATGTCGATTAAGTCAAAGGTTTTGGGATGGGTTCTGATGGCAGGGGCGACCATCGCATCCCCTAGTTTGGCCGAAAATTTGCGCGGTGCAATGACATCGGCCTATACCCATTCTGGGTTGTTGGATCAAAACCGCGCCCTGTTGCGCGCCGCAGACGAAGATGTCGCACAGGCCTTGGCAGCATTGCGCCCGATTGTGGGCTGGTCAGCGGGTGTGACGCGCAATTTTGATATGACGTCTGTACCGTCAGGGACAACGCGCGATGCCTCAACTGGGGTTTCAATTGGTCTGTCGGCTGAATTGCTGCTTTATGATGGTGGGTCCAGCAAGCTGGCCGTCGATGTGGCCAAGGAAACCGTTTTGGCCACGCGTCAAACATTGGTCTCAGTTGAGCAGCAGGTTTTATTATCCGCTGTGCAGGCCTATATGGATGTCCGTAAGCAATCTGAAACCGTGGCGTTGCGCCGGAACAACTTGCGCGTCATTGAACAGGAATTGCGCGCCTCCCAAGATCGCTTTGACGTGGGCGAGGTGACAAAAACAGATGTCGCGCTGGCCGAAGCCCGTCTGGCGGCATCCCGTGCGCAGTTGGCCGCCGCCGAGGGCGCGTTGGACCAAGCACGCGCATCCTATCGCCAAGCGATTGGGCATAACCCCAATGGTTTGGATCAGCCGCCTGCTTTGCCTAAGCGTGCTAGCACATTGGCCGCTGCACAGGCGACCGCATTGCGCAACAACCCTGATATGATCAAATTACAGCACGAAGTGAAGGTGGCCGAATTGAACGTCGCCCGTGCCGAGGCGGCCAAGGGACCGAATATTTCCTTAAGCGGCAGCTATGGTCTGCGCGACAACAGAACCAGCGACGTTTTGGTGCGCAGTGGTCAAATCGGCGTGACAGCCCGCGGGCCCATTGCATCGGGCGGCCAGATCCCATCTGCCATTCGGCAGGCCAAGGCGGGCCTTGCGGCGCGGCGTGCGCAGTTGCACGTGACCCGTCATGCGATCGAACAATCTACCGCGACGGCCTATGCGCTGCTTGAAATTGCGCAATCCAGTCGTCAGGCGACCCAGCAACAAATCCGTGCGGCGCAGGTGGCGTTTGACGGTGTCCGCGAAGAGGCCACATTGGGGGCCCGCACTACACTAGACGTGTTAAACGCAGAACAGGAATTGTTGGATGCCAAGGCGCAGCTGATTTCTGCCATTGCCGATGAGCAAGTCGCAGCCTATCGTTTGATGGCGGCGATGGGGCAGTTGACCGTCGATCACATGAACCTGCCCGTGCAAAAATATGATCCAACCGAATACTATAATCTGGTCAAGGATGCGCCAGGTGAACACAGCAAACAGGGCCAAGCACTGGACCGCGTGTTAAAGGCGTTGAATAAATAGGCGCCGTGCCGCGCCTGTTTGGGATGTGGGGGATGCACAGTGCCGCAAAATGAACCATCACACAACACGTTACAGGCGCTGCGTCGGTTGGTCCTGGATGAGGTTGACACTGGAACGATGGAACCCGGCACGGCCCGTCTGGTTTTGGACCCCACGTTGCGTGTCGATACGTCCCCCTATGTCGATGCGACCTTAACGGCCAAGGTGGCCATGTTGGAAAATATCGTATCGCGCATTCATGGACCATGGGAACCCGATGGCATTACGGGCGAAGACCTGTCAGGTCACGATACCCCGCCCATGCCGCGCGGACAGGTCGCAGATACATCACAGACAGATAGCCCCGCGCAGGATGACGCTGGCCCAGCCGTGGCAGTGGATCAGCTAAGCCCACAAGAAATGGAAGTTCTGCGCCAAATGATTTCGGGCATCATCTATGATGAATTGTCAGGCGCCTTTGGCGAGGCAATCACCGAAAATTTGCGGCAAATGGTGCGCCGTGAAATTAAAAATGTATTGGCTGAAAAGGGCGTTAGGTCGGATCCCAACCGCCATTTGTGAAATTTGTGATCAATAAAAGAAAAAGCGCAGCCAAGGCTGCGCCATTTTCGAAATTGCCATTTTGCTGGTTTTATGCCGCCTCGGCCTGCAGTGCTGCATTGCGACGTTCGCTTTCTTCGCGTGACAACGCGACAGATGTGCGAACACCCTTGGAAACGAATTCCATTAATCCAGCCACAACACGTTCGTTGGGGTCAATGCCTGCGCAAGACAGCACTTCGCGTCCGTCACGGGACCGTGCCCAACGGGCGATCTGCTCTGGTCCGTTTCCATATTTTTTGTCATCTGCGATTGCATCATCCAATGCCGCCAAAACAACAGCCGCAAAAAGTTTGCGGGCGCGGTTTCCCTGTTCGGCATTAAAAGCTGTCGCATCAACGAAATCATTCATCTCGTCGTCCTTTGTGTTCTTGTCTTTTAGGCGTGAAGGTGCTTATGCCTGAAAAGAACTGATTCGGGTAGATTTATTTTGCATGGCTTTTATGCAATTTTTGCATACCGCGGAATTATCTGCCCTTCAACCTGCGGCTTGCCAAGTGTCTTGACCCAATATATAGGGTCGATATCACACTATTCAATGATCAAGATTAGGTTTTCGCAATGCCCAAAATCAACGGTAATGAAATTCGTCCAGGCAACGTTTTGGAACATGATGGCGGGCTATGGGCCGCGGTCAAGGTGGACCATGTGAAACCTGGCAAAGGGGGCGCCTTTGCCCAGGTCGAAATGCGCAATCTGCGCAATGGGTCGAAATTGAACGAACGGTTCCGCAGTGCCGACAAAGTCGAGCGTGTGCGCCTAGAGCAAAAAGACCAGCAGTTTTTGTATGAAAGCGATGGTATGCTGGTGTTCATGGATTCTGAAACCTATGAACAGATCGAATTGCCCGCCGATTTGCTGGGCGATCGCCGCCCATTTTTGCAAGACGGTATGACCATCGTTGTCGAGTTTTACGAAGAAGAGGCGTTGAACGCCACTTTGCCACAGAAAGTGACCTGTCAGGTTGTCGAAACTGAACCTGTTGTCAAAGGACAAACCGCCGCCAACAGTTTCAAGCCTGCCATTTTGGACAATGGTGTCAAGGTGATGGTTCCCCCATTCATCGCGCAGGATGAAATGATCATCGTCAACACCGAAAGCATGGAATATTCCGAACGCGCATAGACGCTGCGTTTGAATGTCGAAATACGGGGCCGCTGATTATGTGATCAGCGGCTCTACTTTTGTGATTTGGATGCCGTTGCAGGAAATGCCGTTGCCACGGTCGAACCGCAAATAGCCCAAGGCCTGCGTCCCCGACGCGCTGGACACATATCCTGCGGGTTTCCCGTGTTCTGTGACAATTTCGCCTGACGTGGGGGCAGTCTGGGCGAATGTCAGACGAACCAGCCCTTTTTTCAGTTCGGTTTTATGTTTCATGCGGGCGGTGACTTCTTGTCCGACATAACAGCCCTTTTTGAAATTGACGCCGTTTAGGCGTTCGAACCCCATTTCCAGAATATAACTGTCGGTGGTCAGATCCTGTGGATAGTCTGGCACGCCTGCGGCAATGCGTCTGGCGGTCCAGTCGATGTTGGGCTGTGACAGGTCGCTGTCGCCATAAAACCGCCATCCCATGTCAGGGTGGCGCGGGTCCATTACCGCGCCCTGGGGGGCGTCATCCACACCGCGCGATACGATCATGTCGGTCAGGCCCAGCTGCACATCGGCGCGCAGCCGGTACATGTTCAGCCGTTTCAAAATGTCACCCGCCAACTGTTGATGAATGTCCATCAAGATGCTGTCGCCGCGTTCAATCAGGAAAAAATCGGCCATGAATTTTCCCTGAGGCGTCAAAATCGCGCTATACACTGGGCCTTGGGACAGGCCGGACACATCATTTGTCACAAGATTTTGTAAAAATTTGATCCGGTCCTGACCTTGGATTTCAATTACAGATCTGTCATTCATAATCACGCCACCTGATTGCTGCCTGACCCAGAATATAGGCATCCCCGTGCCCAAGGAAAACCCATGACTGCACCCGTTTCAGTGATTATTCCAACATTTAATTCCGCCGCGGTTTTGGGTAAAACATTGGAACCGCTATTTGCTGGGCTGCATCAGGGATTGATTTGTGAATTGATCCTGACGGATGGCGGGTCACAGGATGACACGGCACAAATTGCCCATGATCTGGGCGCGGTTTGGGTGGCTGGTCCCCCATCGCGAGGGGGGCAAATCAGCCGCGCGGTCGATGTGGCGCAGGGCGAATGGGTGTTGATTTTGCACAGTGATACGCAACTGCCCCGTCATTGGGTTGATCTGTGTTTGGCGCATATGGACAGCCCCGACGCTGGATATTTTGATCTGTCATTCGATCAGGCAGGGTTGGCGGCGCGTTGGACCGCCGCATGGGCCAATATGCGGTCACGGATTTTTGGGTTGCCCTATGGCGATCAGGCGCTGTTTGTGCGCAAATCCCTGTTGGGTGCGGTCGGTGGATACCCTGATATCCCCTTGATGGAGGATGTCGCCCTGGCCAAACGCCTCTCGGGCCGGTTGCGGCCCCTGCGCGGTGCCGTGATCACCCGCGCCGACAAATACCAAAATCGCGGCTGGGCCCGTCAAGGCGCGCGAAATATCACGATGTTGCTGCGATATCTGTGCGGGGCGGATCCGCAACGTCTCTTTGATCGGTATTATCGTGGCTAGGCCGGGATCAAACTGTGGTTTGACAAATGAACGGCACGGTCCATCCGTTTGACCATTTCCGGATTATGTGTCGCGATCAGCGCGGTCAGGCCAGTGTCGCGCACAACCTGCATCAACACATCAAACACATGATCTGACGTGGCTTGGTCCAAATTGCCAGTGGGTTCATCCGCCAACAACACTTGGGGGTTATTGGCCAGTGCCCGACAAAAGGCCACCCGCTGTTGTTCGCCGCCCGACAGCTGTGATGGGCGATTATTTGCACGATGCGATAGGCCCACCATGTCCAACAGGTCGCTGGCCCGTTTGCGGGCCTTGGCGTCAGATGTCCCATCCGCCAATTGCGGTAACACGATGTTTTCGATGGCGGAAAATTCAGGCAACAGGTGGTGGAATTGATACACAAACCCGATGTCGCGCCGCCGAAGTGTTGTTCGTTGTGCATCATTTTTTGTCGCAATTTCAGCGCCGTTTAGCAAAATTGATCCACGATCCGGCAGGTCTAGCAAGCCCGCGATGTGCAGCAATGTTGATTTGCCAGCCCCCGATGGCGCAACCAACGCACAGGTTTCGCCAGCGGCTAATTCCAGATTAACCCCTTCTAGCACACAGACAGCATTGGGCCGCCCTGCGTTATAGGTTTTGTGGATGTCACGCAGTTGCAAAACGGAATTATTCATAGCGCAAAGCCTCGACAGGGTTTAACCGCGCGGCACGGCGGGCCGGAAAATAGGTCACCCCAAAGCTGAGCCCAAGTGACAAACAAACCGACCAAATCACATCGCCCGCGTTCAGCTGGGCCGGAACGGAATAAATACCACGGATTTCGGGGTCCCAGACGCCGCCCCCCGACAGGTAATTCACCACGGAAAAGATCGGATCAATATAGATCGCAAAGAGGCATCCCAAAACAACACCCAATAGGGTCCCGATAATCCCCGTGAATGCCCCACACAGGAAAAAGACCCGTAAAACAGCAGCTTGGGTCAGGCCCATTGTGCGCAAAATGCCGATGTCGCGCCCTTTGTTTTTGACCAGCATGATCAGGCCAGATGTGATGTTCAGGGTGGCGATTGTAACCAGGATACCCATGATGATCAGCATCACATTGTCTTCGACCGTTAGGGCGCGCAGATAGGATCCAGACGCGTTTTGCCAGGTCCAAAATTGGACGCGGGGACCGGTTAGGGGCTGCAATTCGTCGACAATCCGGCCAATGTCTTCGGGCTGGTGAACCAAGACCTCGATCTCATCAGCGGCGTCATCGCGGTTGAAATAATCCTGCGCCTCGTCAAAGGGTAGATAGGCCCGTGTTTTATCAATATCGATGCGGCCCGCGGAAAAGACATAAACAACCGGATAGGATTTGACCCGCGGGCTGGTGCCAAAGGCGGTTTTAACCCCGTCCGGTGAAATCAATTTGATCGTGTCCCCAACGGATACGTTCAGCGATCGCGCAATTTCTGAACCAATCGCAATACCTTGGTTGAAATCCTGGATCTGGCCGAAACTGGTTTCGGGATGGGCGATGCGTTCCAAATCCAACAAATCCGCATAATGAATGCCATAAACATCAATCCCCGCGTTCAGCCCTTGGTGATTGGCCATGACTTGGGATCGGATCAGGGGCGCTGCACGTTTCACATCAGGATGCTCACGCAGCACTTGTGCCAATGCGTCATAGTCGCGGATGCTGCGATCAACCGCCCCGGATGGGGTCCGCACGGGCAGGTGATACACCGTGACATGGGCATTCGCGCCCAAGATTGTGTCCACCAATTCGGCACGAAACCCACTGCGCACGGCCATGGTTGCAATCAGTGCAAAGACCGCTAGTGTTATGCCAATCAGGCTGATCCATGTCATCACACTGACCCCGCCATCTGCACGTTTTGCGCGCAGGTATCGCCAGGCAATCATCATTTCATATCGCGCAAAGGGGCGGGCGCTTTGGGACACGGTGAACTCCTTGTCAGTTTGTGGCAAAGTGGTACGGCTGGCGCAAATGGTCAAGGGTGATTGTGTGCTGATTGTGGGGCGATTGTGGGTTTTCATCTAGACCGCCGACATTAGAATAGCTAGATTTTGCGCATGACACACACGCGATTTACCCCACTGATCGATCAGTTGCCTGCGACGGTTCCCTTTGTTGGTCCCGAAACCCAAGAACGCGGGCGCGGGCGTCCCTTTGCCGCGCGACTGGGGGCCAATGAAAACGGCTTTGGCCCATCGCCGCGGGCCATTCAGGCCATGCAGGACGCAGCGCCTGAGGTTTGGAAATACGCCGATCCCACCAGCCACGATCTGCGCCAAGCCTTGGCCGCGCATCACGCGATCCCTGCTGATAGTATCGTCGTCGGCGAAGGGATTGATGGATTGTTGGGATATTTGGTGCGTCTATTCGTGCAATCTGGTGATGCGGTGGTCACATCAGATGGGGCCTATCCCACGTTTAATTATCATGTGCAGGGCTTTGGCGGGCAACTGCACAAGGTCCCCTATCGCGATGATGCCGAGGATTTGCCAGCCCTGTTGGTCCGCGCCCGTCAGGTGGATGCAAAGCTGGTGTATTTTGCCAATCCTGACAATCCGATGGGCACCTATGCGCGCGGCGCGGATATCGTGGCCCAATTGGACCATATCCCGCCGGGCTGTTTGTTGGTCTTGGACGAGGCCTATATTGAATTTGCCCCCGCTGATGCGGTGCCCCAGATTGCCATTGATGACCCCCGTGTGATCCGGATGCGTACCTTTTCCAAGGCCTATGGCATGGCCGGCGCGCGCGTGGGCTATGCGATGGGGGCGGCGGCACTGATTGCGCAATTCGAAAAAATTCGCAACCATTTCGGAATGAACCGTTTGGCGCAGATCGGGGCAGTCGCCGCCGTGCAGGACCAGGATTGGTTAACCCAAACGGTGGCACAGGTGGGGGCGGCCCGTGATCGGTTGACGCAGATTGCCAATGACAATGGATTGACGGCCATACCATCGGCCACCAATTTCGTAACGATCGATTGTGGCGGTGATGGGGATTTTGCCCAGCGCGTGCTGCAGGGGTTGATCGCGCGTGATGTGTTTGTGCGCATGCCGTTTGTGGCGCCCCAAAACCGGTGTATTCGCGTCAGTGTCGGGACAGCGCAGGATTTGGATATCTTTGCCGCTGTTTTGCCTGACGCATTGGAACAGGCGCGGGATTAACCTTGGGCGATGATGCGGGCGGCGGCCTCAATCGCGGCTGTGCCGTGGTCAATGTCTAGCGCGGCAAAGCCCGCTTGGACCGTGCCCAGCAACCCCATGATCATTTGGGCATTCACATGCCCCATGTGACCAAACCGGAAAAAACCGTCGCCTTTGGGGTCAGTGGGCGTTGACATGCCCAGCCCGATACCCAGCGTCAACCCTGCATGCGATTGCGTCCAGTTGCGCAGCCGCGTCCCGTCAGGGGCGTTCAGGCGCAAGGCCGTCACCGCATGGCTGCGGTGTTGGGGATCTGCCACATTTAATCGCAATGCGCCGCCCTGTGCCCATGCATCGCAGGCCGCCCAAATCGCGCGGGCCAATGTGGCGTGGCGGTGGAACACATTGTCCAACCCTTCGTCCATGATCAGGTTCAGGGCAACATCCAAACCATAGAGATGATGCGTCGGGGCCGTCCCGCCAAAATATTGGTAAAACATCTCGGGTGCGACCCGTGGGGCCCAATCCCAATACATGCTGACATAATCTAACGCGCGTTGGCGTTCTGCGGCGCGGTCGTTGAAAAATACAAATGCCAAACCGGGGGGGACCATCAGGCCTTTTTGGCAGGCGGCGACCATGACATCGACGCCCCAAGCGTCCATCAGAAATTGGTCACAGCCCAAGGATGCAATGCAATCAACGGCCAACAGGGCGGATGTTTTCGCCTGATCCATCGCCTGGCGTACCGCCGCGACATCATTTTTGACAGAGGTCGATGTGTCCACATGGGTAATTAACACGGCGCGGTAATAATCCGGATCATGACGGCCAAGGTGATTTTGGATCTGCTGGGCATCAATCGGCGACGTATTGCCGAATTCCACAATATCGGTTTCAATACCCATCCGCCGCGCCATTTCGGCCCAACCATGGCCAAAACGCCCCGTTGCGGCGACCAAGACGCGATCCCCGCGAATGGCCATATTGGCTAGGGCTGCTTCCCATGCGCCGTGGCCGTTGCACATGTATATCGCGGCATAGCCATCGGTTTGGGCCACATGTTTCAGACGGGGAATGATGTTTGCGGTCAGGTCAATCAGATCGCCATCGTAAATATTGGGGGCAGGGCGGTGCATGGCTCGCAAGACTGCATCGGGCATGACCGATGGGCCCGGGATTGCAAGATATTCCACACCAGATGCAAGCGACATAACAGGGCCCCAAAATTGTTGATTGCCTGCATTCAGCACATTGTGCGACCCAAGGTCAAGATGTGTTGGCCCCGCATCGTTACACGGCGCGTTGCGTGATCCAGACGCCCAATCCCATAACGGAAATACCCAGCGCCCGCATCAGTGACAATGGCGTGACAGCCGCCCCAAACAGGCCAAAATGGTCAATCGTTGCCGCGCTGATCAATTGTCCGATCAACACAAAAAACACCGCGTTCCCCAAACCAAATTTGGGGGCAATAAATGTAATCGACAAAACATAGAAAGCGACCAAAAAACCGGCCAGAAATAAATGCCGTGGCGCATCCGCCGCCCGCAATACGGCCTGTGGTCCGGTGATCAGCGCCAACAGGACGCAGGCGCTAAAGGCCAGGCTGAACAAAATCGCGGCCGCGACAATGGGGGATCCGATAAAACGGCCCAATGCGGCGTTCAGGGCCGCCAATATTGGAATGCCGACACCTGCAAACAACATTGTGATGGCATAGCTGTTCATGATCGCATCCTTGGCGTTAGACGTCTAGTTCTTGGACAAAACGGGCATTTTCCTGAATGTACTGGAACCGTAATTCAGGTTTTTTGCCCATCAAACGTTCCACCAAATCGGATGTTTCGCCCGGTTCATCTTCGTCTATGGTGACGCGGATCAATTTGCGGGTCTTGGGATCCATTGTGGTTTCTTTCAGGTCCTTGGCGTCCATTTCGCCCAGACCCTTAAAGCGTTGCACATCAATTTTACCCTTGCCGCCCAGACCTTTGGTCATCCAGTCGTCCTTTTCGGCGTCGCTGGCCACATAGAGGCGTTTGGCCCCTTGGGTCAGACGATAAAGGGGGGGGCAGGCCAGATACAAATGCCCCTGATCAATCAAGGGGCGCATCTGGGTGTAGAAAAATGTCATCAACAGCGATGCAATATGCGCGCCGTCCACATCGGCATCTGTCATGATAATGATTTTGTCATAGCGCAGGTCATCGACGTTGAATTTTGTGCCCATAGACACACCCAGTGCTTCGCATAGGTCGTTGATTTCGCTGTTCGATCCCAGTTTGCTGGCCGCGGCCCCCAAGACGTTCAGGATTTTACCCTTAAGCGGCAGCAGGGCCTGATTTTCGCGGTTGCGCGCGCCCTTGGCCGACCCGCCGGCGCTGTCGCCCTCGACGATGAATAATTCTGTACCCTCGCGGTTTTTGGCTGTGCAATCGGTTAATTTACCCGGTAGGCGGAGCTTTTTCGTGGCAGATTTACGCTGGGTTTCCTTTTCCTGGCGGCGGCGCATACGCTCTTCTGCGCGCAACACCAGAAAATCCAAAATTGCACCGGCGGATTTCGTGTCCGATGCCAGCCAGTTGTCAAAATGGTCGCGGACCGAATTTTCGACCAAACGGGATGCTTCGTTTGTGGCCAGCCGGTCTTTGGTTTGGCCCACGAATTCGGGTTCGCGGATAAAGCAGCTGACCAAGGCGCAACCGCCTGTGATCAAATCTTCGCGGGTGATGTCCTTGGCTTTGCGGTTGTTGACGCGTTCCCCATAGGCACGGATCCCTTTCAGAATTGCGGCCCAAAACCCCGTTTCATGTGTGCCGCCCTCGGGCGTGGGGACGGTGTTACAGTAGGATTGAATAAACCCATCGCGCGACGGGGTCCAGTTGATCGCCCATTCCACCTTGCCCGGCACGTCTAACCGCTCCTGAAATTCCACCACACCGGCAAAGGGGCGGTCGGCATAGGTTGATGCCTTGTCCAATGTTTCGGACAGGTAATCAGACAGACCGCCCGGAAAATGGAATGTCGCCTCGGTCGGGGTTTCGCCATCATCAATTTCGGATTTCCAGCGGATTTCAACACCTGAAAACAAATATGCCTTGGACCGAATGGATTTGAACAGACGGGCAGGTTTGAACCGATGGCTGCCAAAAATATCCGCATCCGCATGGAACGTCACCGATGTTCCGCGGCGATTGGGGGCGGCGCCCACCTTTTCCACCGGACCCAAGGGGATGCCGCGTGAAAAACGTTGTTCATAGAGTTCACGGTTGCGCGCGACCTGTACCACCATGCTGTCAGATAGGGCATTGACCACGGATGCGCCCACTCCATGCAAACCACCGGATGTCTGATACGCTTTGCCACTGAATTTTCCGCCGGCATGCAGGGTGCATAAAATAACCTCAAGCGCGGATTTGTCGGGGAATTTCGGGTGCGGATCAATCGGGATCCCGCGCCCATTGTCGCGCACGGTCAATGCGTAATCGGCATGCAATTCAACCTCGATCCGGTTGGCATGGCCTGCGACCGCCTCGTCCATCGAGTTGTCAAGGATTTCCGCGACCATGTGGTGCAAGGCACGTTCGTCTGTGCCGCCGATATACATACCAGGGCGTTTGCGGACCGGTTCTAGCCCCTCTAGCACTTCGATAGAAGAGGCTGAATAATCGTCAGGGGCTGCGTTTGCTAGTAAATCATCCATCGGTCTGCTCGTGTTATTTGCGGTATTATGGCAGTTTGCGATCCCAAGGGAAAGACCCGAAACGCCGAATCATACATTCAACCTTGGCATCGTGAAATTCCCAGTTTTGAAAACACTTTGAACGTGTGTTTACGAAATTGAAAATGGTGTATCAATTTTGAAAATAATCCCGAGTGTCGTCTGCAAATTTGCACGGATTAAACATATCAATATAATAATTTTATACAATATGATGAAATTGCGAAAAATGAGCTAAAGCATTATTAATAAACGGTAAAGAGATTTTATTTCGATTTCGCTTGGGTAAATAAATGACAAGCGGTGAATAAGTGTTGTGTTCATTCCATGTATCCAGCACACTGTATCTATCGCTGATATTCTAGACCGCGGTCAAACACGGTGGACGGGTATCGGCGCCAAAGCTTGGCCAGACTTACCCAACCCCACCTTGGCCCGGCTTGTCATAGAAAATCGTTGTTGCGATTTTTGAAACGTCGCGCTCAGGCAGATACTGCATCCCCCCACTCCCTTCTGCCTGGGCCGACGACAGTCTCTCCTCCCTGACTGGCCGCATCATTTATTGATGCGGTTTTTTCTTGTGTATTTTGTGAAATCTGCCTAGATCGATTCATGGGAAAATTTCATCTAAATCGAAACTTTTTAAAACAGTTGTTCGCGTTAGGGTTGCCAATTGTCGGCAGCAACATGGCCATGATGATCATTGGGATCACAGACACCGTCATGATGGGGTGGTATTCGATCCCTGATCTGGCTGCGTTGATTTTGGGCACAACATTTTTCTTTAATTTCATCATTTTTGGATCTGGGTTTGCCTTTGCCACTGTGCCGTTGGTGGCCAGTGCGTCGGCCAAATCCGACAGCACAGCCATTCGCCGTGTGACGCGCATGGCTCTGTGGTTGTCGATTGGTTTTGGCGTTTTGATGACGCCAGTGTTTTTATTCGTGGACCGTATTCTAATTGCCTTGGGGCAGGATCCAGACATTTCGGTTTTGGCGCTGAATTATCTGGCGATTTCTGGCTTTGCCTTGGTCCCGATGCTGTGGGCCACCGTATTCAAAAGCTATCTGTCAGGGATGGAGTTCACCAAAATTGCCCTATGGGTGACACTGGTGGCGGCGGTGTCGAATGCGGTTTTGAATTATATCTTTATCTTTGGCAAATTTGGAATGCCCGAAATGGGGGTGCGCGGCGCGGCGGTGTCATCCCTGCTGTCGCATCTGTTTCAGGCGATTGCATTTACCGTTTATGCCCTGCGTAAATTGCCCGAACACCAAATCCTGGTCCGGTTTTATAAACCGGACTGGGGGGCGCTGCGGCAGGTTGCAAAAATGGGCTTGCCAATCGGGATATCCACCTTGGCCGAGGTTGGATTGTTTTCCGCATCCTCATTTTTGATGGGCTGGATTGGCGTGATTGAATTGGCCGCCCATGGGATCGCGTTGCAGGTGGCCAGTCTGACGTTTATGGCGCATCTGGGGCTGGCCAGCGCCGCAACCATCCTAGCGGGCAAAGCCTATGGCAAAGAGGATCTGGGCGAACTGCACAGTGCTTCCAAAGCTGCAGCTGCCATGATCCTGTTGTGGGCAGTTTTTACATCGATGATTTTTGTTGTATTTGGCGCGCCGATCATCAGCCTGTTTTTGGACGTGAATGAACCCGCACGCGATCAGATCATATCCTATGGCGTCGTGTTGTTGATTGTCGCGGCCCTGTTCCAGTTTGTGGACGGGATCCAGGTCTTGGCCATCAGTCTGTTGCGCGGGATACATGATACGGCTGTGCCCATGTATATCACGATCATCAGTTATTGGGCGATCGGTTTGCCGGTGGCCTATGTTCTGGGGTTTGTGGTCAATTGGCAGGGGGTTGGCGTTTGGCTGGGCCTGACCAGTGCGCTGGCCTGTGCCGCCGTCGCCATGGCCCTGCGCTATCGGTCATTGCTGGCCAGGCTAGAGGGCAAATTTGCCCCCCAGCAGGATGATGGTGCGCGATCAGCTGTCAGTTAAACCTGCACAAAATGCGGCAATGCGGTCACAGGCCTTGACCAGGTTTTCGTCAGATGTGGCATAGCTGATGCGGAAATTCGGCGACAGGCCAAAGGCCGCGCCAAACACGGCCGCAACGCCGTTTTCTTCTAGTAACGCCATGCAGAAATCTTGGTCGTTCGTGATTTTGCGCCCCCCTGCGCTGGTTTTGCCGATCAAGGGCGCAATCGACGGATAGGCATAAAATGCACCCTCAGGCATGGGGCAGCTGATCCCGTCGATGGCGTTCAGGCGCGATACCACCAAATTTCGCCGCCGGACAAAGCTGGCGTTGTTTTCGGCCAGAAAATCGGTGGGGCCGGTCAGGGCCGCGATGGTGGCATGTTGCGAAATCGTGCAGGGGTTTGATGTGCTCTGGCTTTGGATTTGGCGCATGGCGGTGATAATTTCAACGGGGCCACCTGCATATCCAATGCGCCAACCGGTCATTGCATAGGCTTTGGACACGCCATTACAGGTCAGCGTCCGATCATATAGTCGCGGTTCCACCTGCGCAGGGGTGGCAAATTTGAAATCGTCATAAGACAGGTGTTCATACATATCATCCGACATGACATAGACCTGCGGCGCATCCACCAAAACATCCGTCAGGCGTTTTAATTCATCCCATGTGTATCCTGCGCCTGTGGGGTTCGAGGGGCTGTTGAAAATGAACCATTTGGTGTTTGGCGTAATCGCCGCGCGTAACGCATCGGGTTGTAGTTTGTAATTATCTTCGGGGCGGGTGGGGACCACCACGGGGGTGCCGCCTGCCAGTTGCACCATATCAGGATAAGACACCCAATAGGGCGCGGGGATGATCACCTCATCGCCGGGGTTGATGGTGGCCAACAATGCGTTGAACAAAATCTGTTTGCCACCGGTGCCCACCGAAATTTGATTGGGCTGATACTGCAGGCCATTTTCGCGTGCGAATTTATCGCAAATCACCTGTTTCAATGCGGGCATTCCGTCGGGCGCGGTGTATTTTGTATGCCCTGCCGTAATCGCGGCAATGGCGGCGGATTTGATATGGTCGGGCGTGTCGAAATCAGGTTCACCCGCGCTTAGGCTGATGACATCGCGGTTGTCCTGTTGCATCTGCGCGGCCAGTGCCGACATTGCAATCGTGGGTGAAGGTTTGAACCGGCTAAGTGCGTCGGAAAATTGCATGAGTCGTCCCGATTTGAAAATTCTGTCCAAGTGTCATAGGCTGGTCCTGTGAAAATCACAATAAATATTGAAAGAGTGTAATGACAGATCAAGAAATCGATTGGTACGGACCAGAAACATCAACCTTTGGCGACCGTTTGGCGGCAGCACGCGAAAACGCGGGCATGACGCAACAAAAACTGGCCCGCCGTTTGGGGGTACGCACCGCGACGCTAGAGGGTTGGGAAAACGATATCTCGGAACCACGGGCCAATAAATTGACCATGTTGTCAGGAATTTTGAACGTATCCTTGCCATGGTTATTGACGGGGCAGGGCGAAGGTATAGAACATCCCGATGACAAGGCCACATTGTCCCCTGAAATCGGTCAGATGCTGACAGAGATTCGCGATCTTAAGACATCGATGATTGCATCTGCCGAAAAACTGGGACGTCTTGAGAAAAAGCTGCGCCTGAGGCTGAAGGAAGATACATGACCGAATTGCTGGAACATAAACGCAAGCGTTTGAAAATGCGGTCTATGCGCCGCGGTATCAAAGAAATGGATATGATCCTGATCCGCTTTAGCGATCTGTTCCTGGATGAAATGTCGGACCCCGAATTGGACCACTATGATCTGTTTTTGCTGGAAAACGATCAGGACCTGTATCAATGGTGTTCCGGTCAGGCCGCGGCCAAACCTGCGTTTCAGGATTTGGTCGAAAAAATTCGCGATATGATTAAAACCGAAAACGGCTTGGCCCCTGTTTAACGGAAAATTCGCAAATTTGCGTCACCTTGGCTGAAAATGATCAGTAGAGGTGACGCATGAATGATTTAACCCGATTTGATGTAACCGATCCACCCATGGCGCTGGGTCTGTATTTGGACAGCATGGCTTTGGTCGAACGATTGCACCGGTTACTGTTGGATGTGATCAAGGACGAATTCGAACGCTTGGGCGTTTTGGAAATCAATCCCGTCCAGGCGTTGTTGTTGTTCAATGTCGGTGAAAAAGAGGTCACCGCAGGCGAATTGAAATCGCGCGGATATTATCAGGGCAGCAACGTCAGTTATAACCTAAAAAAATTGGTTGATCTGGGGTATATGCACCACCAGCGTTGCGAAATTGATCGCCGCAGCGTGCGGGTGAAATTAACGGCCAAGGGGCGCGACATTCAATCAATTATGAAAACCCTGTTTCACCAGCATGGTGAAAAAATGCAGGCCGTTCAGGGGTTGGATTCCGCGTCCGTCATGGAAACCACCAAAACCTTGGCGCGGTTGGAACGGTTTTGGACAGAACAGATCCGCTATATTTACTGACCCTGCAATGCGCCTATGGCCAGAACTTGTAGCTCTTTGATCAATTTTCGCTGCATGGCATCGGCATAGGTGTCAAACCCGTCAGCTGTTTCGATAAACCCAAGACCAGGGGATATGACATAGGCGCGGAAATATGCGCTCAGCTCGGCACTGGTTTCCGCTTGCGGGCCTGTTTGACCCGATGGTGCCCCAATGACCAAAGCGTTTATTATCAAATCACCCAAAGTGTCGCGGATATCCTGCGGCTGGGGGCCCGTATTGGATTTGCCGTCACCTGAAATGTCATAGGTCATTTGCCAGCAGTCTGGGCGTTCACTGGCCAGTGTTTGGGCAAATTCCATGGATGCGCCAATGGCGGTTGTTAAATCACTGATCCCGCGCTGGGCGGATTTCACGGTTTGTGTTACGGCATTAATATCGCTGGGCGCATGCAGACTGGTCCAGGGGACAATCACGCGCTGGGCGTAACGCCCGCTCCATTCAAATACTGTGATGTCGACGTGGGAACCGGGATCGGCAAAAATGGCGTCCTGCACGGGTTGCGATCCCAGTGCCGTGGCCAGTCCGTGGGTTTGCAAGGAATATTCACGTTCATCGACGGACCCTGATACATCCAGCCCGATGATCAGGCCCTGCCGACAGGGCGTTGCCTGCGCGGCATGGGTGACCATAATCAGCGCAGGCAGGATATACCGGAATTTTATCAATGCCTCAGGTTACCAATGACCCGTGCTTGGCATTGAGGCCCAAGGTTCGGCCGCGGGTAATGCATCGCCCTGCTGTAACAATTCGATCGATACGTTATCAGGCGACCGCACAAAGGCCATGCGCCCATCGCGCGGGGGGCGATTGATGGTCACGCCTGCATCCATCAATTTTTGGCACAGGGCGTAAATATCCTCGACCTCATAGGCCAAATGCCCAAAATGCCGGCTGTCACTGGGCAACCCGTCATCCCCGTCCCAGTTATAGGTCAGCTCGACAGGGCAGTCCTCTTGGCCCTCGGGGGCCATGAAAATCAGGCTGTAGCGCCCATTTTCATCATCGCGACGTTTGGTCTGTTTTAGTCCCAACAGTTCATAGAACGCGATGGATTTTTCCAAATCCAATACGCGCACCATCGTATGTAGATAACGCATGTCTCACTCCGTTCGAATTACACGTTATCGATACGCAAAAATCCCCGAGGTTTCAATGAATGTATCATTTTCTGTACCAAGCTCGTTTAAGAGTGTCGGATCGTAAAAACCGCCAGCTCCTGTGGATGAAAGGGTCATCACACCGACGAGCTCAGTCGGAACATCACCTGATATCAGGCCTTCAATTGTACCATTTTCATATTTTTGATTATCACCCGCCGTTGAGTAGACCTGGACCGAGAATGCCCCCGTATCATCTATGCCAGAATTTTGAAGAAAGGATGTCAAATCTGGTAGATTGATTGGCGCATTGTCAACGCCAACCATTTGGCGATTGGTGGCTGTGAAGTAAACGGCAGGATCGTCGTTGAAATCATCGAAATCAAACATGAACTGGACATCGCCGCGCGTGGCAGTCATGAAAGACCCGTTTGTCTGAACGCGGAAACCGTCATATTTCCCCGCAAATTTTGCTTGAGTCCCCGTTGGAATTGCAAATGTCACGAGATTTCCCGAGCTATCATACTGGTTTCTTTGGAAAATATGACCTCCAAACCCCTCTTCGATGTATGAGTCAGATTTTACAATAATGAACTCAGTTGCTCCAGTCTCACTCTTACCATACAGGGCAAAGTACCGCAGCTGTTCAATGTCCTCATCTGAAATTGGATCTTTCACCGTCATAATTGAGCGGAACAGACCAACGTCGTCTTGGCTGGTCGTAAATACTTGTGAAGGAATATAGGGCAGGTCGGCCACACCGTCGAATGGTACGTTGTCAATGTATAGCGCATCAATCGGGTCCGAATTCTCGTCAACCGTCTTTACAAATTTGACTGATTGCACATCTCCTGACGCTTTATAGATTGATTGATCTTCATCAGGCAGTGTTCCCGCAATATCACCTTTGGATCCGTCGGGGAATGTAAGGCCGCTGTTTATACCCAGATTGTCGGTTATGCCCGATGATGTGTTTGTATCATTGCCGTCATAGCTGCCGGTATTGTCGGTTGTGCTCTCATCTGATTCTGTTAAGTCTGTGCCGTTCGAATTGTTATTTTGACGTTCTAAGAAAGGGTTTGTGTCGCTTGATCCACCACATGCGGCCAAGGCTAAGGTGATTGACACGACAGCAATAAACTTATGCATTTGTTACTCCGATTGAATCAATATTTATTTAACTATATGCGGTATTTAGTTAATACTAAAGTATGTTTTCGTAATGTTTAGATTATTTTGGAACCGCTAGATAGCGGTTTCCTACTGGCCCATCACAAGATATAGATAATGCAAATCACAACGCATAAGGATTCGCCATGACGCTGACCCCCGAACAACAGGCCGAAATCGACCAAATTCGCAGCCAGTCCAATCCGACCTTGCGCGCCGTTAGCGAGGGGATGGAGCGTCATTTGTATACGGCCTATCCCGTGTTGGATCATGGCTTTGTCCGCGTGATTGATTACATGGGCGATGATGCTGCGATTTGCCAAGCCGCGCGGGTCAGTTACGGCAAGGGGACAAAATCGGTTCAAAACGACGAAGGTTTGATCCGCTATCTGATGCGGCATTGGCATTCGACCCCGTTTGAGATGTGCGAAATCAAATTGCACGTCAAACTGCCCGTGTTTGTGGCGCGTCAGTGGATCCGCCATCGCACGGCCAATGTAAACGAATATTCTGCGCGCTATTCCATTTTGGACCGCGAATTCTACATTCCTGCGCCCGAACATATCGCGGCGCAATCGGTGGTGAATAATCAGGGGCGTGGCGATATCCTAACCGGTGACGAAGCGGCGCGTGTTTTGGAAATACTTAAGGCAGACAGCGCACGCGCCTATGATAATTACCAATCCTTGATTTCCCAAGATGGCCAACAGGGTTTGGCGCGTGAATTGGCGCGGATGAATTTGCCCACAAACATCTATACCCAGTGGTATTGGAAAGTGGATTTGCACAACCTGTTGCATTTCCTGCGCCTGCGGGCAGATGCGCATGCGCAATATGAAATTCGCGTTTACGCGGATGAAATTTGCAAAATTGTGGCCGATTGGGTGCCCTTTGCCTATGCCGCATTCGAAGATTACCGTATGGGCGGTGCAACCCTGTCGAAAACGGCCCTGGATTGCGTGCGCCGCATGATCAAAGGCGAAAATGTGACCCAGGAAAATTCTGGCATGTCCAAAGGCGAATGGCGCGAATTTTCGCAATTATTGGACTAGCCTAATTGGCGAATATTTGCGAAAAAGGTCGCGTTTTTCGCGACCTTTTTTATTTGATAGTTTTATGGTTCGTGCTAGGGTCGCGTTGCGGTGAATTAAACAAAAAAATTTGTAGGATAGGGAAAGTGATTAAATTTCAAACGATGGTTGGCTATGCGGACTGGGCGTTTTGGTCGCGGGGTGCGAACAGCCCGCGTCAGGCAGTGCATTCATGGATCTTGATCCTTATACGGGGGCACTCAGTACCAAGATAAAGCTAGATCAAGATATCGAGGCCGAATACGAATTGGACGGCGTGGGTGTGATTTCTGGTGTCGTCGGAATTGATGACGCACAGATCAAAGCCTATGGGGGGTATACCCTTGACGCAATTTCCGTGGCGGGCAAGGTGGTCAATTACGTTCCAAATCAAAACACTTCTTTCCTTGCGCGATACGAAATTGCACGTGCATACGATATAAGCAAATCAACCTACTTCTTGACGGGCAAAACAGTCACTGCAAGCGGCGCGATCGCATTGTTTTTGGATATGGACAGCAACACGCTCAGTGGAACTGGCGGTAATTTAACCTTGGATACAAAATTTGATGGATCGCAAATTTCGGGAACAGGTTCGTATATGGATGTCCCCTTGTCGGTCAAAGGCGAATTTGTAACAGGGGGCCTGCCCATGAAGGGCGTGGTCGGCGCGTTCCATGGTCATACGGAAACAGACGCGGTGGGTGGCGGTTTTGTTGGGACCGAATTCTATGACGCGCGATAATTGATTGACGAACCGGCGTGCCGTGGTCAACGCGGCACGTTAGTCAGACAGTGTTACGCTAAGTGTGTCGCGTAATGCACCGTCCAGTGAATAAATCAGAATTTTGTTATCCGTTGTGACAATCGCGTACCAATCCGCGGTTTGTGTGAATGCAACTGGCGTCGATCCGTCCGGCAATGTGATGGATGCGGGCAGGGCCGGCGCGGGGTCTGAATTTAATCGGATGACAAGCAGCGCAATGATCAGTACAACGCCGACAATCATAACCCCGGTCAGCACCGTCACCAGTTGACGCAAAAACCGCAGGCTTGGGGGTAACTCGAACTCTTGTACTGGGGTGGATTTATCTTTGTCCATTATCACATTCCTAATTCAGCCTGATCCGCCTAAACGCCTTGATAAAGCGCTTTCGCGTGATGTGCCAGAGCAGGCTGATATTTCGCGGTCGCAAATGGTACAGTTAATGGCCAAAGGGGCCATTCAAATTGACGGCCACGTCGTCACAGATGCCAAGGCCAAACCGCATGCGGGACAAACCGTTGTCATTGATGTGCCTGACGCGGTCGAGGTTGAAACCATTGCCCAAAACATCCCCCTTGATGTTGTGTTCGAAGATGATGACCTGATCGTGGTGAATAAACCTGCGGGTATGGTGGTGCATCCGGCCCCCGGATCGCCGCGTGATACATTGGTCAACGCGTTATTGCATCATTGCGCTGACAGCCTGTCGGGCATTGGTGGCGAAAAACGTCCAGGCATCGTGCATCGCATTGACAAAGACACCAGTGGTTTGTTGGTCGTGGCGAAAAATGATCGGGCGCATCATGGATTGGCCCAACAATTCGAACGCCATAGCGTGGAACGCTATTACCGCGCGGTCTGTTATGGGGTGCCCGATGCCAATGATCCGCGTGTGCGCGGGGTGCGCGGGGTCAATTTTGAACCGGGCAATATTATGAAAATCACGACACATCTGGCACGGCATAAAACCGATCGTCAACGGCAGGCCGTGCTGTTCGATGGGGGGCGCCATGCGGTGACACGCGTGCGTATTGTGGATCGTTTCGGCACGCCGCCGGTGGTGTCCTTGGTTGAATGTTGGTTGGAAACGGGCCGGACGCATCAAATTCGCGTACATATGGCGCATACGGGTCATGGGTTGGTGGGCGATCCCGTCTATGGGGGACGGCGCAAAATTTCGCATAAATCCCTGACGCCGAATGCGATCAACGCGATCCAGGGCTTTGACCGTCAGGCGCTGCATGCAGCGGTTTTGGGGTTTGAACACCCGGTCACTGGCGACATGATGCGATTTGAGGCTGAATTGCCGGCGGATATGATCACGCTTTTGTCAAATCTGTGACACCTGCGGTTTTGCGACTGTACAGGCGACATATGCCATGATTATCTGCGGTTGACGAAATTTTAACTTTTTCGCTGACATTTTGCGCCAAAGTCTTGAAAGGCGGGGGCGCAATCCCTAACTGGATGTTAACGTTGTAAACATTAAGGATCAGAAATGAGCAATTATGCAAACTTACCCGCGCCATCCCCAGAAGGGGGCCTAAGCCGGTATCTGCAGGAAATTCGCAAATTTCCGATGCTAGATCCGCAAGAAGAATACATGCTGGCCAAACGCTGGGTCGAAGAGCAAGACACAGAAGCGGCCCATAAAATGGTCACATCGCACCTGCGACTGGCTGCCAAAATTGCGATGGGTTATCGTGGCTATGGCCTGCCCCAGTCCGAAGTGATTTCTGAGGCCAACGTGGGCCTGATGCAGGCGGTCAAACGCTTTGATCCTGAGAAAGGGTTCCGATTGGCGACCTATGCCATGTGGTGGATCCGCGCCAGTATTCAGGAATACATCCTGCGCAGCTGGTCCTTGGTGAAAATGGGCACGACCAGCGCCCAAAAGAAATTGTTTTTCAACCTTCGCAAGGCGAAATCGCGCATCGGTGCGCTAGAGGATGGCGATCTGCACCCTGACAAGGTCAAACAAATCGCAACCGATCTGGGCGTGACCGAGGATGAGGTGATTTCCATGAATCGCCGCATGTCGGGCGGGGATGCATCGTTAAACGCAGTCGTTTCCAGCGATGGCGAAGGCACCATGCAGTGGCAAGATTGGCTTGAGGACGAAGACGCCAACCAAGCCCAAGACCTAGAAGAGCGTGACGAATTAGAGGCGCGCCGCGAACTGTTGTTGCAAGCGATGGCCACACTGAATGAACGCGAACGCGATATTCTGACCCAACGCCGTCTAAGCGATGATGTCACCACGTTAGAAGATCTAAGCACGCAATATGATGTCAGTCGCGAACGCATCCGCCAGATCGAAGTGCGGGCATTTGAAAAATTGCAGCTGAAAATGCGTGAATTGGCAGCCGAGCAGGGATTATTCACCGAAAGCGCGTAAATCGACTTGCTTTGCCCGCTGAATTGCCCGACCCTATCCCAAAAGGAGGTCGGGCATGGAACAAAATTTACGCTGGGGCATTCTGGGGGCGGCAAAATTTGCGCGCCAACACATGGGCCCTGCAATCCACGCAGCGCAGCACAACACATTGTCCGCGGTCGCGACGTCGTCTGCGGATAAGGCCGCGCCGTTTCAGGCGCTGGCCGGCGATATCGCGGTTTATACCAGCTATGACGACCTGCTGGCCGATCCGAATATCGATGCGGTCTATATTCCGTTGCCCAATCATTTGCATGTTGAATGGTCCAAACGTGCGGCGCGTGCGGGCAAACATGTTTTGTGTGAAAAACCCATTGCGCTGCGGGCAGACCAGATTGATGAATTGATTGCCCTGCGAAATGAAACCGGCCTGTTGATCGCCGAGGCGTTCATGATCACACATCATCCGCAATGGATCTATGCCCGCGATTTGCTGGCCCAAGGCGCAATTGGGACATTGATGCAGGTCGATGGTGTGTTTTCGTATAACAATGCGCATGACCCCCAAAATATTCGCAACAATCCCGACTTTGGTGGCGGTAGTCTGCCCGATATCGGGGTCTATACCATGGGATCAACGCGGTTTGTGACGGGGCAGGACCCACTAGAGATTCTGTCCAGTGATTTGGTGTTGGAAAATGGTGTCGATGTTTGGGCGCAGGTCACGGCCCAGTTTGACGGGTTCAAATTTAGCGCGGTCACATCGATGCGCATGGCCGCGCGTCAAGAAATGACATTTCAGGGCGATCAGGGCTATATTCGGTTAACCGCCCCCTTTAATCCCTCTGTATTTGATCAGGCGCAGGTCACGTTACACCGCCCAGACATGGAGGTTGTGACCAAACGCTTTCCCGCGGAAAACCATTACATCCGGCAGGTTGAAAATTTCCGCAATACGGTGCTGACGGGTGCAGATTATCCAACTCCGCTGGAATTTTCCCAAGGGACCCAGCGGATGATGGATATGGCCTTTGCCGCGGCGCGGCGGGGCTAGGCGGTTATTCTGCCGCCTTGCTGCGTGATTTGCGCGGACGTGCTGCGTTTGCGTCGATGAAATCCAGAACCAGCGGGCGAATGTTATTGCGCCAGCTTTTGCCTGCGAAAATCCCGTAATGACCCGCATCTGGTTCGACATGCGACGCCTTTTTCGATGCGGGCAGACCTGTACACAGATCCAGGGCCGCTACGCATTGACCGGGGGCGGAAATGTCATCTTTGGCCCCTTCGACGGTTTTCACGGCAACATCGGTGATCTTGCCAATATCCACCCGTTTCCCGCCAACGGTGAACACATTGCGCGCGATTTCACGATTTTTGAACACGCGTTCCACGGTGGACAGATAAAATTCAGCTGTCATATCCATGACGGCCAAATATTCATCATAAAACCGATTGTGCGCGTCGTGATCTGACGCCTGATTCTGTGCCACGCGCACGATTTGATCGCGAAACGCCTTGCCATGGCGGTCAGCATTCATCGACATAAACGATGACAGCTGCAACAGACCTGGGTACACTTTTCGGCCGACGCCCGCATATTTATACCCAACGCGTTGGATCATTGTGCGTTCCAGCTGGCCCATCGTGACGCGGCGGCCGAAATCGGTCACATCCGTTGCAGCGGCATCGGGATCAATCGGGCCGCCGATCAATGTCATAGACCGCGGCTGTGCCTCTGGGTCCTCTTCGGCCAGATATGCGGTGGCAGCCAAGGTTAAGGGCGCAGGTTGGCAAACCGCAATCACATGCGTGTCTGGACCCATTTTTTTCATAAAATCAACCAGATATAGTGTGTAATCTTCGACGTCGAATTTGCCGGCAGACACGGGGATATCGCGCGCGTTATGCCAATCGGTGACATAGACATCGCAATCGATAATCAAACTTTTGACGGTGGATCGCAGCAGCGTTGCATAGTGGCCAGACATGGGTGCCACAACCAATACTTTGCGTTTTGGGACATCGCGGTTTTGCACGTTAAAACGGATCAAATCGCCAAAGGGACGTTCAATCACTTTTTCAATGGCAACCAAATGGTCGCGGCCATCGGGGCAGGTGATTGAATGAATGCCCCAATCGGGTTTCACAACCATGCGTTCAAAGGTGCGTTCCGTCACCTCGCCCCAGGCGGCCATCCAGTCAATCGCAGGGTTCGGAATGGCAGAAAACATAGGGTAGGATGCCCATGCCTTGACCGCAGCACCCATAAATTGGTTGGTGTTGCGCATGGTTTCCATCAGATCATAGCCGGCCATATAGTGCATCGTGAACTCCAAATCTCGGGCAATTCTTTTGGATTAACGTCCAAGAACATTTGCCTTTTATCACAGCTTCGTTATGCTGCATGGCAGAAAGTTACTTGGATTTTATTAAAATGACAACTGAAGACACAGGCGACCTGGCACAAAACGCGGTTTTAGAGCAAAATCTGAGCCGATTAGAAGAGCTGACCCAGCGGTTTGTCACCGTTATTCAGAACAAAAAACAGATTAATCCTGCGTTAAATGGTCCCAGCCCCGATCTGATGGCCAAGGCTTCGGCACAGTATTGGCAACAGATGATGGAAAATCCGGCCAAGCTGATGGAAAAACAGGTCGAATATTGGGGACAAACCTTTCATCATTTTATGGCGGCGCAGCAGGCATTGGTTGCGGGCAATTCGGAGGTAGCTGCTGCGACCCCAACGGACCGCCGGTTCAAAAACCCGATGTGGGATACCAACCCCTATTTCAGTTTTCTAAAACAACAATATCTGCAAAACGCCGAAATCATGCGCCAAGCGGTTGACGATCTAGGGGACATGGACCCGCTGGAACAAAAACGCCTGAAATTTTTCACCCAGCAAATCATCGATATGATGGCACCCACCAATTTTCTGGCGTCAAACCCCGATGCGTTGGAACGGGCCGTGGAAACCCAAGGGCAATCCCTGATTGATGGTTTGCAAAACCTGATCAGCGACCTTGAGGCGAACGATGGCGAATTGGTTGTCCGCTTGGTCGACGAAACCGCGTTCCAAGTGGGGGGAAACATTGCCACCGCGCAGGGCAAGGTGGTTTACCGCAATCGGATGATGGAATTGATCCAATACAGCCCGACCACCAAGACGGTCCATGAAACCCCGATTGTGATGTTCCCGCCATGGATCAACAAATTCTATATTCTGGATCTGAAACCTGAAAACAGTTTGATCCGCTGGATTGTTGATCAGGGGTATACATTGTTTGTGGTGTCGTGGATCAACCCTGATCATGATTATGCCGATACCGGTCTAGAGGATTATATTCAGGATGGATATCTGACCGCGGTCGATGTGGCCAAACAGATCTGCGATCAGGATCAAGTTAATGCCATCGGATATTGCATCGCGGGCACGACATTGTCGCTGACCTTGTCCTTGATGAAAAAACGCGGGGATTCGTCGATCAAATCGGCCACATTATTTACCGCTTTGACAGATTTTTCGGATCAGGGCGAATTTACCCCGTTTTTGCAAAATGATTTCATCGACGCGATCGAAGATGAAATTAACGCCAAAGGCATCCTTGAAAGTTTCATCATGGCGCGCACCTTTAGTTTCCTGCGGTCCAATGACTTGGTCTATGGCCCCGCAATCAAAAGCTATATGATGGGGGAAACGCCGCCAGCGTTTGATTTGTTGTATTGGAACGGGGATGGATCCAGCCTGCCGGGGAAAATGGCAAAACAATATCTGCGCGGGCTGTGTCAGGCCAATCAATTTGCCCAAGGCACGTTCGAATTGATGGGCGAAACGTTGGCGTTGTCGGATGTTGATGTCCCGATTTGCGCCGTGACCTGTGAAACCGATCATATCGCGGCATGGAAAGATTGCTATCGTGGTGTCCAACAGATGAAGAGCCGGTCAAAAACATTCATCATGTCACAATCGGGCCATATCGCCGGCATCGTTAACCCGCCCAGCAAAAAGAAATATGGCCATTACACCAATGCCAATCTGAAAACCGATGCCGACACCTGGGCCAAGGATGCCGAATTTCACGCAGGCAGCTGGTGGCCACGCTGGGAATCGTGGGTCAAACCACGCTCTGGCAAACAGGTTCCAGCCCGTATTCCGGGCGATTCGGACTATGATGTGCTATGCGATGCGCCTGGGACCTATGTCATGCGGAAATCAAGTGTCTGAATTTGCAGCCTAAATAAAATAAATGCTGCGGTGCAGAAAAAGTACTTGATTTTCTGCGCTGCAGCATAGATATTATATCCAGAACACGGGGCCATCCCTGATAGAAAGGATATTTCCAATGACGACTGCACAAGATATGACAAAAATGTTCAAAGACATGATGGGCGCATTTCCCGTCGATACATCCGCATTTGAAAACATGTTCAAAAACTCGGCCGAGATGAACGAAAAATTCGCCGGTGTTGCGCTGCAAGCTGCTGAAAAATCTGCCGAGCTGTCCACAAAATGGACCAAAGAAACACTGACAAAATTGACAGACGTTTCCAAAGCGAAAGCCGAGCCTGCCGATTACGCCAAAGCGATGACCGATTTCGCATCTGCCCAAGCAGAAGTGACCGCTGAAAATCTGGCCGCCTTTGCTGAAATCGCAAAGAAAGTACAAACAGACACAGTTGAATTGATGATGTCTGCTGGCAAAGAGTTTTCAGAAGAAGCGTCAGCCGCAGTTAAGAAAGCAACATCAGACGTTGCTACTGCGACGAAAAAAGCTGCGAAATAAGATATAAGCTCTCTCCTCCCTCGAGCTTTATTTAGGGCAAGCCTATGCTTGCCCTTTCTTTTTTTTCTGCAACCGCGTAATGTTTACCGCAGCGCCGCAGAATCTGGAGGGATCCCCCGTGACGGAAACATCGCAACCTTTGTTGATCAAACGTTATGCAAGCCGCCGGTTATACAATACCGAAACCAGTGATTATGTGACCCTAGAGGATATCGCAGGGTTCATTCGTGATGGCCGCGATGTGCAGATCATTGATCTGAAATCCGGGGACGATCTGACGCGGCAATATTTGTTGCAAATCATCGCCGAACACGAAAGCCGTGGTGAAAATGTATTACCGATCAATGTGTTGAACGATTTGGTGCGCAGCTATACAACCCAAGCCTCATCCGTGGTGCCCCAATTTTTGGCCATGTCCTTTGATATGCTACGCGAAGGGCAGAACAAAATGCTGGGGTCGATGAACCCCATGGCGTCGATGCCCGGGTTTGAGGCGATGCAAGCCCAGCAAGAGGCCTTTATGAAAGCCTTTACATCCGGCTTTGGTCAGTGGCCCAGTGCGCCTGCACCCCAAGAGGACGCCGCCGCCGAGGGGGACGACCTGTCGGATATCAAGGCACAGTTGGCTGAATTGCAGGCCAAACTCAGCAAAATGGGCAAATAACACCCACCCTGACTGCAGGGACGGCGCGCCTATGCGCGCGATCCTTAGACGTTTAATAACAGATGTTCGCGTTCCCATGGGCTGATCACCTGCAGGAACTCTTCGTATTCTGAACGTTTGACGATGGAATAGACGCGGGCAAATTCTGGCCCCAAAATGTCGTGCAGTTCCTTAGCGTCTTCGAACAGGTCTAATGCCTCACCCATGACGCGGGGGATGTCTGTTTCGCCTTCATAGGCATCACCCTTGAACTGTTTTTCGGGCCAGATCTCGTTCTTGATGCCCAAATATCCGCAGGCCAGTGATGCCGCGATGCACAGATATGGGTTGCTATCCATCCCTGCCAGTCGGTTTTCGACGCGCCGCGCTGCCGCATTGGACAGGGGCACGCGAATACCGGTCGTGCGATTGTCACGCCCCCAGGCCAAATTGACCGGCGCCGCATGGTTTTTGACATAGCGGCGGTAGGAATTCACATAAGGGGCCATAATTGCGATGGCGGCGGGCAAATATTTTTGCAATCCCCCGATGAAATGGAAAAACATGTCTGTTTCCCCACCCTGTGGTCCGGAAAATACGTTGTTTCCTGTTTGCAAATCCAAAATCGAATGGTGGATGTGCATCGCACTGCCTGGTTCATCCTCGATTGGTTTGGCCATAAAGGTGGCAAAACAATCGTGCCGCAGCGCTGCTTCGCGGATGAGACGTTTGAAATAAAACACTTCGTCCGCCAATTTCACCGGGTTGCCATGCCGCAGGTTTATTTCCAACTGGCCTGCGCCGCCTTCTTGGGTGATGCCGTCAATTTCGAAACCCTGCGCTTCGGCAAAATCATAGATATCATCGATCACAGGGCCAAATTCATCTACGGCAGTCATAGAATACGCCTGGCGCGCGGCCGCGGGCCGGCCCGAACGGCCCATCATCGCCGTGATGGGTTTGGCCGGATCGATGTTGCGGGCCACAAGGTAAAATTCCATTTCAGGGGCAACAACGGGATTCCACCCCTCTTTGTTGTACAGATCGACCACGCGTTTTAACACGTTGCGCGGGGCAAATGGCACGGGCACGCCTTTGCGGTCATAGGCGTCGTGGATGACCTGCAATGTCCAGTCCCCGGTCCAGGGCGCAGCCGTTGCAGTGGAATTATCTGGCCGCAAAATCATATCGCGTTCGATAAACCCTTCGGCGCCCGCGGCTTCGCCCCATTCGCCTGTGATGGTTTGATAAAAAATGGAATCGGGCAAATGGAACGAATCCTGACGCGCATATTTTGCCGCTGGCACAGCTTTGCCGCGGGCAATGCCGGGTAGGTCTGCGATCACGCATTCGACCTCGTCTAGCTTGCGCCCCTCTAGATAGGCTTGGGCCGCCTCGGGTAATGTTAAAACTAATTCTTCTAGGGGTGTCATGCGGCACCTTTTTTCTGTTGAAATACACGCGCCATTTCTGACGCAATCACGGTCCAATCGGTTTCGGCCAATGTGGTTTTAGTCCGTTCAATCTGGGCATCAGGGACATTGCCAATCGCCCGAAATTCCAACAGGCCGGCAATCACATCACCGTCAAATTCGGGATGGGGTTGAACAGTAAACACATGGTCCCCATACCCTAAAATGGCATTTTTACAAAAATCATTTCCGCCCAAAACGACCGCCCCCGGGGGCAGGGTGGTCACCTGATCCTGATGCCACGCATTCAGTTTGACCGATTTCCCGCCAAAGTCATATGTGGTTGTGCCTGTGGCCCAACCGCCAGCGAATTTTTCCACATGCCCGCCCAGGGCCTGGGCAATGATTTGATGGCCAAAACAGATGCCAACCAAGGGGCATTTTAAGGCATAGATGTCTTGGATCAATTCCTCAAGCTTGGGGATCCAGGGCAACGGATCATAGGCGCCGTGTTTTGACCCACTGATCAACCAGCCATCTGCATCGCGCGCAGAGGCGGGGAAATCCATGTTTTCGACGTCATAGACCACAAATTCGAAATCATAACTGCCAAGAATGCGGCGAAACATTTCATCGTAATCGCCTGTTTTGTGTTTGATCTGATCAGGCGCATGGCCTGCCATCAAGATACCAATTTTCATAAATCACACTTTGTGGTGGTTGCTGTATTTGTTATATCTGATCGCGTTGATTTTGCCAGTCTTTTCCGATTGTCAGCTTAACGGATCAAATTCATTTTTAACCGAATCTTCGACATTTGCTGTTGTGGTAAATGACGATTTAGCCGTTTGTTGATGGCCCCAAAAATCGCAATAACGATCAGGGTCAGTACGATAAAATATCCAGCCAAAATTGGATAGGGGACAAAGGGGTTAAAGGTTTTGTCCGCAAAATAGCTGGCGTAATACAGCGCATCACCCTGTTGCCGTTTCGCCGGAAACCCCGAAAAAAAGACCAGCGTTGTCGCATGGAACAGAAATATCGCCTCATTCGTGTAGGCAGGCCATGCAAGGCGCAGCATCGTTGGAAACGTGATGCGTCGGAACCGTTTTAGACCCGTCAGACCATAGGCATCCGCGGCCTCGATGTCGCCCTTTGGGATGGATTGCAGAGCGCCGTAGAATATTTCACCGCTGTAGGCAGCGGTGTTTAGGAACAACACCACCAATGCGCCCGCCCAGGCAGACGTCAGCGGGCTAAAGACGGGAAAGGTTTGTTTCAGCGACAAGAACAGGAAATAGGCAAAGAAAAACTGGATAAACAGCGGCGACCCACGAAATACGAATATAATCCATTCGGCGGTTTTGCGGATGACGGTGTTATGCGATGCCTTGCCAACGGCCAAGGAAACTGCCAGAACAAATCCGGTAATCAGGGCCAAAATCCCGAAATAAATGTTCCAGATCATGCCAGACCCGATCAGGGTAAATTGGTGGCACAACGTGAAATCAGACCGCGGCAACAGCCGTTCGCCAATTCCGATCGAACGCAGCCCGTAATCTGCGATGATATCCCAACAGCTCATGCCATGCCCTTTCGTTGTGCTTCACCGCCGGCGGTGGCCTGACCATGGGTTAGGCGTTTCATGACGCGGTCCAAAAATACCTCGGACACTTTGGTAAAGGCCAGATAAAACACCAACAGCGCCAGGAAATACCACATGCGCCAATCACCATGGGGATAATCGGTAAAGCGTGCAGTTTTAATGCCGCCCAATTCACGGGCCCAATATACGATATCTTCGATACCTAGCAAAAACAGCAGAGGCGTGGCCTTGATCAAAACCATCCACAGATTGCCCAGACCGGGCAGGGCATAGACCCACATTTGTGGCACGACGATGCGCCAAAATGTTTGGCGCGGGTTCATCCCATAGGCCGCGGCCGTTTCCGTTTGTGCATGCGGTACGGCCTGCATCGCGCCGAATAAAACATTGGCAGCAAAGGCACCGAAAACGATGGAAAACGTAAACACAGCCAGCGCAAAGCCATAGGTTTCATGCACCCATTGGGGCGCCGTCCCAAGGGGCAGTTTGGCCGCCTGACAGACGACAAAATCATTGCCCTGTCGGATCGGGTCCGTCCAATCGGGGCATTTTATACTGTGTCGGATCCATTCCAGAAACTGGTCCAAAGCAATGATAAAAAACAGGAAAAACGCAATATCAGGCACGCCACGTACGATTGCGATATATCCCCGCCCAAAGAGCGTCAGCGGCAAAAACGACGACCGCGCCGCCACAGCGCCGGCAAAGCCAAAGCCCAAGGCAACCGGGGCGGTGACCGCCAAAAGCAATAAAACCGTGCCAACTGCGACATATAAACCGGCATGTTTTGCCGTCGTAAAATAACACAAAAACCACTGCAGCTGGCCAAGGGTATCGGGGTCTGTGCAAAAGCTAAAAATGGGACACCTCAAATCATCAGGGGGCAGAGGCAGGGCGCAAACCCTGCCTCAGATCGTTTTTAGAAGGGTTCGCCGATTTCGTATTTCGCGATCAAGGCGTTCAATGAACCGTCCGCTTTCATCGAGTTGATTGCCGCGCTGAATTTGTCACGCAGCTCTGAATCAGATTTGCGGATACCCATACCAACACCGCCACCGATCAGAACAGTTTGTTCCAGCATGACCATGTCTGCGCTTTCAGCTGCGATTGGGCCCAGATAGGCTGCATCGGCCAACACCGCATCCGCTTCGCCATTGCGCACGGCTGCGATTGTTTCCTCGGGTGTTGCGAATTCCAGCAATGTCGCGCCCATTTCGGCGATATAGCTGGCTTGGATGGTGCTGGCCTGTGCCGCGATCACACCGCCTGCTACATCGACATCTGCCGACATCGCCAAATAGGCGGATGGATCGGGTTGCGTATAGTTGGTGGTGAAATCGATTTTTTCTTTGCGTTCGTCGGTGATCGACATGCCCGCGATGATGGTGTCATAGTTGCCGGACACCAGGTTTGGAATGATGCTGTCCCAGTCATTGGTGACCCATTCACATGTCAATTCCGCGCGTGCGCACAGTTCGTCGCCCAATTCGCGTTCGAAACCGGCCACTTCGCCATTGTCATCGATATAGTTATAGGGAGGGTAGGCGCCCTCGGTCCCCATACGGACAACCGAATGGCTGCCGGCGAATGCCATGCCCGCGCTAAGCGCGATGGCCGCTGTTGTTAGAACTAGGTTTTTCATTGGTTTTCCCCTTGTTGTTAGGAATGGTTCCGTTCCACGCGTCAGTGTTGCGTCGAACTTAGAAATTGTCTTAGACGTTCCGATTTCGGATTGCCAAACAATTCATTTGGCGCGCCTTGCTCTTCGATCAAGCCTTGGTGCAGGAAAATCACTTCGCTGGATACATCGGCGGCCATTTTCATGTCATGCGTCACGATAATCATGGTGCGCCCCTCGGCGGCCAGATCCTTGATCACGCGGACCACCTCTTGTTCCAGTTCCGGATCCAGCGCAGATGTGGGTTCATCAAACAGCAGCGCCTCAGGTTCCATGCACAGGCCGCGGGCAATGGCGGCGCGTTGTTGTTGGCCGCCCGACAGTTGCGCGGGATACACATCGCATTTGTCACCTATGCCGACCTTGTCCAGATACATGCGGGCCGATTTTTCAACTTCGTCCCGGGGGCGTTTCAATACGGTGATCGGGGCCTCCATCACGTTTTCCAAAATGGTCATATGGGCCCACAGGTTGAATTGCTGAAACACCATCGACAGGTTTGTGCGAATGCGCAACACCTGCGCGCGATCTGCGGGCACACGATTGTGACCGCTGCCTTTCCATGCGACGGGTTCGCCGTTGAATTCGATGGTGCCCTGTTGGCTATCCTCTAGCAGGTTGCAACAGCGCAGCAGCGTGGACTTGCCTGATCCAGATGACCCAATCAGCGATACAACATCGCCCTTGTTGGCCTGAATTGATACGCCCCTAAGCACATCCAAAGATCCATAGGATTTGTGCAGATCCTTAATGTATATAACTGGTGTTTGATGTGACACGTGATTCCCTGAAGTCTTATTTTTGTTACAATAATAGGGCGGAATTTACCCCGTTTTGCAATGCGTAAACCGTGACAATTTCGCGGTTTCGTGAAAATATCAATTGCAATCAGAGGTTTGATCCGGGCTTGGGGGCGTGTTGACGTTACGGTACGTGGCCGTATCCAGCGTGACATAGCCCGCAATTCCCAAATCATCCCTGTGGTCAGTGCCAAGTTGATTCAGTGCCCTGCGCAGCGCGGTCGCGGTTTGTGATGGATCATAGGCGGTGGCACAGATCATGGGCAGGGCAGGGGTTGGATCGGTGCGCGCAATTTCGCGCAGGCGCGGTGCGGATGCGTCATAGCGTTGAAACAGGCGATAGGTCTGTGCGTCAACACCGCAGAAATCTGCATCGCCGTCCAAAACGGCCGCAATGGAATTCAAATGCGCCCCGGTTGCAATCCCCCGCGCGGGCAAGGCGTTATGGTGTTGCAAATAACTGATTGGGCCTGCCCAGCCCGATTGTGACAGGGCTTCGTTATAGGCAAAGGTTTTGCCCTTTATATCAGACACTTGCTGCAATGGACTATCGCTGCGCACCAACAGGACACTGTTGTAATACCCCGCTGGACAATCGGGCAACTGGTAATCGGGTGTGGTCACATATTGCACATCGCGCCATAATTTCGCGCGATAGGGCAGGCCACAGGTTTGTCCCAAAACCAAATCAGGTGCGCGCCAAAATTCCCACAAATCCGCAGGCCGGGTCAGCGTTTCAGGGCCATAGCCCAATGCAGATTTGATATGACCCCAAAACGCGTCATGTGCGGCGCGCAATTCGGGGCGGTCATACATGGGAAATCCTGCGATCATTTGGATTGGGCTGCTTGGCGTGCGGTGGCGCTGTCAACGTCGCTGACGCCCAGCAGGCTGGACACCATACGGATCAGCGCATCCTCGGTCGCATCGCGTTGATCGTCGGCCAGGGCCACAGACCACATCGCCTGAATGATCGCCTGTCGGTCGTCATAGGGCACCGCGTCTTTCAAGGCGCGGGTGAAGCGGACGGTGTCGGGGGCCTCTTGTTCCAGGGTTTCGCCGTCGTGTCGCAGCGCCGCGGTTGCCGCTGGATCCAGCGCATAGCGTTGCGACAATACCTGATCGATCTGTGCCTGTTCCTGGCTGTCATATTCGCCGTCCGATTTTGCAACCCGCACCAACAGCGCGGCCATTGCAATTTTGGCTTGATCCTGCGGCAGGGGGGCCGGATCATTGGCCAGAAGCGATTTTAAGAAATTTCCAAACATCAGGCATCATATCCTTCGACAATTATCAAATCGCCCTGCGAAATATCGCGGCGCAGGGATAGGGCATGTTGATATTCTGGGCTGTCATAACAGGCCTGCGCCGCAGCAAGGTCGGGGAATTCGATGACGACGGTGCGTGGCCGCATGCTGCCTTCGCGCAGGGTTTGGGGGCCGCCGCGCACAATGAATTTCGCACCATATTTGGCAAAGGCTGCGGCATTGGCCGCCTTGTATTTTTCGTATTGCTCGGGGTCATCAATGGTGACATGCGCCACCCAATATGCTTTGGCCATGTGGGGATCCTTTTTGCTAAGCTTAGCAATTTAGGACTTGAACACAAGGGGCCAATGATGCGGGCAGCGCGGGCTAGATCCGTTCGATTTGACCGCCCCGCGACACCACCTGCGAAAACCCGCCAATGTTTTCAACGGATGTAAACCCCAGTTTCTGTAACACCTGCCGCGCCATTTGGCTGCGGCCGCCTGATGCGCAATAGACCGCAATCGGGCGGTCCAGCGTCAGGTCGGGGTCATGATCGGGAAACCGGCGATCTGCGATATTTGCCAATTGCATCAATGGAATGTGTTTTGCACCGGCGATTTTACCGCTTGCTTTGACTTCGCTAATATCGCGCACGTCAATCAGGGTCAGTTCCCCCTGTGCCGCTTGGGTCAGGATGTCGCTAATGGCAGGCGTCGATTTTGATTTGAACAGTCCAAACATGGTCGGGATCCTCGGTTAGATAACACATTAAGTCTAAATACATTCAATAAATAATATATAATATCTAACGCAGAGTTTTGCGAAAATCAAGGGCTAGGACAGCTGGGCAAATTTCGCGGTCAACCGATCCAATTCATCGCCCAGTCCAAAGGGCGGATTGACGCAAAATAACCCTGATCCCACCATGCGATGCCCATCGCGGGCAGGGGGGAATGTCACGCGATGGTCCAACGCATCGGGAAATTTCCGGGCCAAGGGCGCAATCATGCTGTCATGCGGGCCATCGATTAAAATGGGATACCATAGCAAAATCGTGCCGACGTTCCATTTTTTGGCGACCTTGGCAATGAATTGCGGAATAGTCGCGTAATCAGGTTTAATTTCATAGGACGGATCAATCACCATAATCCCACGCCGCGGGGTGGGGGGCGTGATGGATTGCGCCATGGCAAAGCCGTCTTGTTGGTAAATCTGCGCCCCGCTGATGGCCAGATCCAGCGCCTGTTTTTCCTGCGGGTGCAGTTCGGCCAAATGGACCGTGTCGCTGGGGCGCAACAACAGTTTGGCCAACATCGGTGAACCGGGATAGGCGGTGGCCCCATGGATCGCGCGGGTTTTGGTCAGGGCCCGCACATAGGGGTGGTCGGGCGCGAACCAGTTTTGGTTCAACGCTTTGGCGATGCCGGCGGCAGCCTCGCCTGTTTTGATCGCGGCCGGATCAGACAAATCATAGAGCGCACGCCCCGCATGCGTTTCGATATAACTGACAGGCTTATCCTTGCGCGTCAAATACTCCAAAATCCAGGCCAATGCGCCATGTTTGTGCACATCGGCCAGATTGCCTGCGTGATAGATATGTTGATACGACAGCATGCCCGGGATCGCGCAGGTTAGACCAGACGCGATTCCTCTTTCGCAGCACGCACGAAATCTTTGAACAGAGGATGCGGATCAAATGGTTTTGATTTCAGTTCTGGGTGGAACTGAACCCCGATGAACCAAGGATGATCGACCCATTCCACGATTTCAGGCAACCGCCCATCCGGGGACATGCCGGTAAATTTCAGGCCGGCCTGTTCCAGCTGTTCGCGGTATTTTACGGCCACTTCGTAACGGTGGCGGTGGCGTTCCTCGATATCGCAGGTGCCATAAACTTGGGCCACGCGCGATCCGGGTTCCAATGTCGCGCTATAGGCGCCCAAACGCATTGTGCCACCTTTGTCATCGCCCACAGAACGTTCCACAGTTTGGTTGCCTTGGACCCATTCTTTCAAATGGTACACCACGGGTTCAAACCGTTTTTTGCCCGCTTCGTGGTCAAATTCTTCGGATCCGGCGGTTTCCAGACCTGCGACATTGCGCGCGGCCTCGATCACGGCCATTTGCATGCCCAAACAGATGCCCAGATAGGGCACTTTGTGTTCGCGGGCGAATTGGGCCGCTTTGATTTTGCCTTCGGTCCCGCGCTCGCCAAACCCGCCGGGCACCAAAATGGCGTGGAACCCCTGCAGATGGGTGGTTGCGTCCGATTCGTCGAATACCTCGGCATCGACCCATTTGATATTGACCTTGACACGGTTGGCCATGCCCCCATGCGTCAATGCCTCGGCGATAGATTTATAGGCATCCTCAAGCTGGGTATATTTACCGACGATGGCGATGTTAACTTCGCCCTCGGGATTGTAAATGCGATCAGCCACATCATCCCAACGGGACAAATCGGGTTTGGGGGCCGGCGCAATGCCGAATGCGTCTAACACGGCCTGATCCAATCCCTCGCGGTGATAGGCCAGCGGGGCCTCATAGATCGATTTCAAATCTTTCGCCGCGATCACGCTGTCGGGGCGGACGTTACAGAACAGGGCCAGCTTTTCCCGCTCTTTCTCGGGGATATCTCCTTCGGAACGGCAGACCAGAATATCGGGCGCAATCCCGATGGATCGCAATTCTTTCACACTGTGCTGGGTCGGTTTTGTTTTCAACTCGCCCGAGGCTTTGACATAGGGCAGCAGGGTCAAATGCATGAATATGCACTGGCCCCGCGGTTTATCTTGGGAAAACTGGCGGATTGCCTCGAAAAAGGGCAGGCCTTCGATGTCGCCAACGGTGCCGCCAATTTCACACAGCATGAAATCCACTTCGTCTTCGCCGATGCGCAAAAAATCTTTGATTTCATTGGTGACATGCGGGATCACCTGGATCGTTTTGCCCAAATAATCGCCGCGGCGTTCCTTTTCCAAAACAGTGGAATAAATCCGGCCAGACGAGACAGAATCAGTCGTGCGCGCCGCAACACCGGTGAACCGTTCATAATGACCCAAATCCAGGTCAGTTTCCGCGCCATCATCGGTTACGAATACCTCGCCATGTTCAAAGGGCGACATCGTGCCGGGATCAACGTTTAGATAGGGGTCCAATTTGCGCAGCCGGACACTGTAACCACGGGCCTGCAACAACGCGCCCAATGCGGCCGAAGCCAATCCTTTGCCCAAGGATGAAACAACACCACCCGTGATGAAAATATATCTAGCCATGTATTAGGCGCTCCCGTGATTTGGCTGGGCGAACCCCAGAAAAAAGATCCCACCGCAAATAAAAATTCGCAGTATCACGGGATTTAAGTCTTATAGGATTCGCAAAAACTTTGCAATAAGACCGCAACATAATGTTGCGATCTTTTTCAACACATCAATAGATTGTGGTTAGTCGGCGCTGGGCACCAATGGCGCGCTGTCGCCCAAGGTTGGTGGCAACAGGTCATCGACATTTGGCAGTTCTGGTGTGCCGGCAGGGGCTGGTTCACTGACGCCCAAGCGGTCAAAGATGGATGAACCCGCTGATTTTTCTGCCGCAATGACCGTCAACGACAGGGATGTGATGATGAACCCGATGGCCAAAATCCATGTCATTTTGGTCAGCGCAGTCGCCGCTGCGCGACCTGACATCGCGTCGCCACCGCCGCCCATTCCCAAACCGCCGCCTTCGGATCGTTGCAACAATACGATGCCAACCAAGGCCAATGCCAAGATCAGGTGAATGGTAAGTACGACGTTTTCCATAGGGCCCCGCGGTTTTCGAATTGAACGGCTGCTAGATATGCAAGAATTGGCTTGGGGGCAAGGGTGAATTGCGTAATGGATTAAAACTGCCACAAATGCGTTTTTTTGGGCTTTCTGTCACAGGATTCAGATTCATGGTTCCATTTGTTGCAAACCCCCGCTATATCGACGCGGGTTTGATGGCATATTAGAAAGGTCCAGATATGGCAAACGTGGTTGTTGTCGGCGCTCAGTGGGGCGATGAAGGCAAAGGCAAAATCGTCGATTGGCTGAGCGAACGCGCAGACGTTGTTGCCCGTTTCCAAGGCGGCCACAATGCAGGCCACACTTTGGTCATCGATGGTCAGGTCTATAAACTGCACGTTTTGCCATCAGGTGTTGTGCGTGGTGGCAAATTGTCGGTGATCGGCAATGGCGTCGTTCTGGATCCTTGGCATCTGGTCAAAGAAATTGACATTCTGCGCGGTCAGGGCGTCGAAATTTCACCTGAAACCTTGATGATTGCGGAAAATACACCATTGATTTTGCCTGTGCACGGCGAATTGGACCGCGCGCGCGAAGAACAAAATTCAGTTGCCAAAATAGGCACCACAGGCCGCGGCATTGGCCCCGCCTACGAAGACAAAGTGGGCCGCCGCGTTGTGCGTGTGGCCGATCTGGCCGATTTGGCCACGCTGCAAACCCGCGTGGATCGTTTGTTGGCGCATCACAACCCGTTGCGCCGTGGTCTGGGCATTCCAGAAATTGACCGTGATGATTTGGTTAAACAGCTGCAAGACATCGCACCCGAGGTGCTGAAATATGCCGCCCCCGTTTGGAAAGTGTTGAACGAAAAACGCAAAGCGGGCAAACGCATCCTGTTCGAAGGGGCCCAAGGCGCGTTGTTGGATGTGGATTTCGGGACATATCCCTTTGTCACATCATCAAACGTAATCGCAGGTCAGGCCGCAACCGGTACAGGGATCGGGCCAAATGGCATCGATTTCGTGTTGGGTATTGTCAAGGCATACACCACCCGCGTGGGCGAAGGTCCGTTCCCCACCGAATTGTTTGATGACGATGGCGACCGTCTGGGCACCCGCGGCCATGAATTCGGCACCACCACGGGCCGTAAACGCCGCTGTGGTTGGTTTGATGCCTGTCTGGTGCGCCAAACATGCGCCACATCCGGCGTGACCGGGATTTCATTGACCAAACTGGACGTTTTGGACGGATTTGAAACGTTGAAAATCTGTGTGGCCTATGAATTGGATGGCAAACGCATGGATTACCTGCCCACCGCTGCCGATGAACAGGCGCGCTGCACACCCATCTTTGAGGAAATGCCCGGTTGGAGCGAAAGCACCGAGGGCGCGCGCAGCTGGGCAGATTTGCCCGCCAATGCCATCAAATATGTCCGCCGCGTCGAAGAGTTGATTGAATGCCCTGTTGCGCTCCTTTCAACTTCGCCCGAACGCGAAGACACCATTTTGGTCACGGACCCGTTTCAGGACTGATGGTATAAAACATGGCGCTAAGTTATAAATCCCGTCGTAGATGGTCGTTGATCATTTTGCTGGTTGGCCTGCCGCTCTATATTGTGGCGGCGGTCAACGTGGTGTCGTGGTTCGATCGCCCGTCAATCTGGTTGGAATTTGTGATTTATGTCGCGCTGGGGTTTGTCTGGGCTTTGCCGTTCAAATTTGTGTTCAAGGGGGTCGGTCAGGCCGACCCTGACGCGGATAAAACAGACGAATAATTCCTTTGTCCCGGTTCGGTTTGCCTGCTAATGCTTGGGCAAACTGGCGAACAGGGGACCAAGATGACACAGCAGCCAAATATCCTAATCATAATGGTGGATCAGTTAAACGGGACGTTTTTCCCCGATGGTCCTGCGGATTTTTTGCACGCGCCCAATTTGAAGAAACTGGCGGCGCGGTCGACCCGATTTGCCAATGCCTATACCGCCAGCCCATTGTGTGCCCCGGGGCGCGCCGCGTTTATGTCGGGGCAGTTGCCGTCCCAAAACGGGGTCTATGACAATGCGGCGGAATTTGCGTCATCGATCCCGACCTATGCCCATCATCTGCGCCGCGCGGGGTATTATACCTGTTTGTCGGGCAAAATGCATTTTGTGGGTCCCGATCAGCTGCACGGGTTCGAAGATCGCCTAACGACCGATATTTACCCCGCTGATTTCGGCTGGACCCCCGATTATCGCAAACCGGGCGAACGGATTGAGTGGTGGTATCACAATATGGGGTCCGTCACGGGCGCAGGGGTTGCCGAAATTACCAACCAAATGGAATACGACGACGAAGTGGCCTATCACGCCACGCGCAAATTATATGATTTGGCCCGTGGTGGGGATGATCGCCCGTGGTGCATGACCGTCAGTTTCACCCATCCGCATGACCCCTATGTTGCGCGGAAAAAATATTGGGATTTATATGCCGAATGTGACCATCTGATGCCGACGGTTGGGCCCATTGCATATGACGATCAGGACAATCATTCAAAACGCATTTTCGACGCCAATGATTGGCGCAGCTATGATTTGACCGACGAAATGGTCCAACGTTCGCGCCGCGCCTATTTTGCGAATATCAGCTATCTGGATGACAAGGTGGGCGAATTGCTGAATGTGTTGGACACAACGCGCCAAGAGGCGATAATTCTGTTTGTCTCGGACCATGGTGATATGCTGGGTGAACGGGGGTTGTGGTTTAAGATGTCATTTTTCGAAGGATCCGCGCGTGTTCCCATGATGATTGCGGCCCCACAAATGGCGGCTGGTATGGTCAGCGATCCGGTGTCAAACATCGATGTCTGCCCCACGCTGTGCGATTTGGCGGGCGTGTCGATGGCGGATGTGATGCCATGGACCACGGGCCAAAGCTTGGTGCCATTGGGGCAGGGCGTGGCCCGCGATACGCCCGTGGCTATGGAATATGCAGCCGAGGGATCCTATGCGCCCATGGTCTGCCTGCGTCAGGGGGATTGGAAATATACCCGCTGCGCGTTGGATCCGGAACAGTTGTTCCATGTGACCCGCGATCCCAACGAATTGGAAAATTTGGCGGATCATCCTGATTATGCAGATGTTTTGGCTGATTTTCGGGCGCAGGCGGCGGCGCGATGGGATTTGGACCGGTTCGATGCAGAGGTACGCCAATCACAGGCCAAACGCTGGGTCGTTTATGAAGCACTGCGCCAAGGGGGGTATTACCCTTGGGATTACCAACCCCTGCAGAAAGCATCGGAACGCTATATGCGCAACCATATGGATTTGAACGTGCTTGAGGAAAGCCAACGTTATCCGCGCGGCGAATGAGCCTGCGATAGGACCATATCCAGCAGGGCACGAATTTCCTGTCGGGCGTGGGCGGCTGTGATGGGTTGTCGGTTTTGCGCCACGTTCAGCCAGACCCCGTCCATATAGGATTGCAACATGCGTTCGATCGTCCGCCGAAAATGTGCAGGTGCCAGGTGTTTTAGTTCATGACGAAAATGGCTGGCAACCCGTGATTGATTGATGCGCTGTAGTCGCGCCAGATTGTCCGAATATGGCGCGGCGGCCCAGAATTGTACCCAAAAACTGCAATGTTCAGGGGTAAACAGGGCGTCGTCAAAATTTGCCTCGACCAAGGCGCGCAAACGATCTTTGGCTGTTTGGGCGGTGTGCAGGCGCGCACGGTGGGCCCGGGACAGGATGATCAGCAAATGGCGCATGGTGGCGACCATCAGCTGTTCTTTGGATCCGAAATAGTAATTGATGCTGGCGGCGGTTGCCCCAACCTGACCTGCAATTTCAGACATCGTCACCGCATGAAACCCTTTGTCGTAGGTGGCCTTTAGCGTGGCGTGAATGAATTCATCATGGCGAATGTCGCGGATCAATTTTCGTTTCATGATTTTATACTTAGGAAATTTTCTGATCCATTCAATAACTAATCCACTGATAAAAAATTTAAATGACTGTTTAATTTTCTCGATTTTTGAAAATTATTCTGCTAGCTTTGCGGCATAAGCTAAACAAACGGGAGGAAACTATGACGTCAATTATTACTTTTGGTGTACTTATGGCCTTTGCATTGGTCATATTTGTCACCATCAAATGGTGGAACCTGCGGCTTGAGGGGACGAACCCTGTGTCGCTGTTTGTGTTCATTTCAATTTTGTTCACATCTGGATTGGATGTGGGATTGGTGATGTTCCCATTGGCCTGGGATTTCCCATTATACGCCGATGTGGCCAGTGAACCCGCCTATGGGGTGACAAACCCGTTGGCCATTGAATTTGGATACTGGGGGTTCCTGATCTGGGCGTTTTATTTCCTGACCGGATTTTATTTCTGCGTCATTGAACCCAAGGTCAAATTTTTCGAAATCCCGGTGGTGAAATGGATCAACAACCTTGTCATCATTGGGACCTGTGCCTTTACCGGTGCGTTGTTCCTGATTTATCTGCCCTATTACATTCCGATGGTGGGCGATGGTGAAACGGTTATTCCGGCGTTCTATGTCCTGACGATTTTGGTGATCGCGGCTGCGGCCTATTCGTCGACCGATCTGAAATTTGTCAAGGTGCTGTCGGTTGCGTCCACTGTGATGTTTTTCGGGTTAATCGCCTTGGCCTGGGTATTGGCCGGTATGGGGATTGGTGATTTCACCGCGTCCGTTTCAAACATCGGCGGGTATTTCGCAAATATCCATGAATTTGTGACACCGATGACGGATTATCACGAATTTTTCCTGTTCTGGTGGTTCGCATGGTCGATCATGATTGGTCAGTTTACATCACGGTTCGTCGGTGGTTTGACGACCTGGCAATTCCTGCTGGCGTTATTGGTGATCCCATCGATCCCACTGGCACTGTGGTTTGGGGTGCTGTACCACTATTTCACCGCCGGCATCGCGACAGAGGGCCTGATGAACTGGGCAATGGTTATTGTCGGGATCGTGTTCGTGATCAATTCATTCGACAGTTTGATCCGTCTGTACACCGACAACCTAAACCTAACAGTCGAACGTTTGGGCAAGATGACTTATTTGATTGCCAATATCGTTGCGCTGTCGGTTTTGACCGTTCTGTTCCAGTCGCAGTGGCTGCAAATTGAATGGGTGGGCACCGTTGTTATCGGGCTATATGTCGGATGTGTGCTCTATATCATCATGAAACATCGTGCAGAAGTGATGGGTATTTCCTGATCTAAGTCACGTCATTGTGGGCGGCGTTTGGCCCAATCGAGCGCCGCCCACCCACCCACCCCGTCGCCCGATTGGGCCAAAGTCAAAAGGAAAGCGTATGCAAGCGGACTATGTCATCATCGGTGCAGGCAGTGCAGGTTGTGCCATGGCCTATCGCCTCAGCGAGGCGGGGAAATCTGTCATTGTCTTGGAATATGGTGGCAGCGATGCTGGCCCGCTGATCCAGATGCCTGGTGCCTTAAGTTACCCGATGAACATGGCGCGCTATGACTGGGGGTATTGGTCCGACCCCGAACCGCATTTGGGGGGGCGGCGCCTGGCCTGTCCGCGGGGCAAGGTGATTGGTGGATCCTCTAGCATCAATGGTATGGTTTATGTGCGCGGCCATGCACGCGATTTCGACACCTGGGCGGAAATGGGGGCCGATGGGTGGGCCTATGCGGATGTCTTGCCCTATTACAAACGCCAAGAATGCTGGGATGCGCGCGGTCATGGCGGCGACCCCGATTGGCGCGGCACGAACGGGCCGCTGCATGTCACGCGGGGGACACGTGAAAACCCGCTGGTTCAGGCCTTTGTTCAGGCGGGGGCGCAGGCAGGCTATCCCGTGACGGCCGATTACAACGGGCAACAGCAAGAGGGTTTTGGCCCGATGGAGCAGACAACCTATAAAGGCCAACGGTGGTCATCGGCCAAGGCCTATCTGACGCCCGCGCTAAAAACGGGCAATTGCCGTGTGGTGCGCGGGTTGGCCCAGAAAATCACCATTTCGGACGGACGCGCGACTGGGGTGATGTATCAACATCGCGGTCAAACGCATCAGCTGAATGCCCGCCAAGAGGTCATCATCGCGGCGTCGGCGATCAATTCGCCCAAATTGTTGATGCTGTCAGGTATTGGCCCTGCGGCGCATCTGCGTGAACACGGGATTGACGTGATCGCGGATCGCCCCGGCGTGGGGCAGAATCTGCAGGATCATCTGGAATTATACATTCAAATGGCCGCCAGCCAGCCGGTATCGCTGTTCAAATATTGGAATCTGTTTGGCAAAGCCTGGGTTGGGTTGCAATGGATGATCAACAAATCCGGCCCCGGTGCGTCCAACCAATTCGAAAGTGCCGCATTCATCCGTTCGGATGCCGGCGTCGAATATCCTGACATTCAATACCATTTCCTACCGCTTGCGGTTCGTTATGATGGCCGCGCCGCAGCCGAAGGCCACGGGTTCCAAGCCCATGTGGGCCCCATGCGCAGCCCATCGCGCGGATCGGTGACCCTGCGATCCGCTGATCCAGCGGCCGATCCAAAAATCCTGTTCAACTATATGTCGCAGGAAAAAGACTGGTCCGATTTCAGAAAATGCATTCGGCTGACCCGCGAAATATTTGCGCAAGATGCCTTTAAGCCCTTTGTTAAACACGAAATTCAGCCTGGTGACGCGGTGCAAAGTGATGCGGCCCTGAATGATTTTATTCGCGACCATGTCGAAAGCGCTTATCACCCCTGCGGAACCTGCAAAATGGGGCGTGCCGACGACCCAATGGCGGTGGTTGATCCAACCTGCCGTGTGATTGGTGTTGATGGGTTGCGCGTCGCAGACAGCAGCATTTTCCCCCAGATCACAAATGGCAATTTGAACGGCCCATCCATTATGGTTGGTGAAAAGGCATCAGATCACATCCTGCGCCGCGATCCCCTGCTGCGGGCCAATGATGCGCCTTGGATTCATCCAAATTGGGAAACTGCACAACGTTAGGATAGGAAAGGGGTCTTACGGGCTAATACCCTGAATTCCCCTGTTTTTCTTTGGCGACATCGTGTAATTAATTCACATGTCGAACCACAATGTCATATCGCTCGCCTCGCGCACCCCGTCCCAGGGACGCACCCCACCGCAGGGGCCAAGATCGGTGCAGCGTGTGGTTCAGACCAAGCATGCAATTGATCAGCGGCTGGCCCAGATGAAACAGTCGCAGGTGCGTGATTTGGTGGCAGAGCGTCACGCGAAACAGATTGCTGAACAGTTGAACGCGATTTTGGGCTATGGCACGCATTCGTAACGCGCGGCCCACATCAGTTCACGGAATAGGGTAACAAATCACGCCGGTTCACATCAACGGCCAGCTGACGTTCCAAGGGCGGGACCGATCGTTGATGACAGGTGCGGCGTTCACACAAACGGCATGAAATCCCGATGGGTTCGAATGCATCGGGATTGTTCAGATCTAACGTATCGGCATAGACCAGATCTTTGGCATGTTTGACCTCGCATCCCAATGCGATGGCAAAACGGCGCACGGGTGCGTCATAGGATCCGCCCGATTTTGTGATATCTGTCGCCAATGAAATATAGCGCACGCCATCGGGTGTTTCGGCCAACTGGCGCAAAAACTGTCCTGGTGTTTCAAAGGCGCGATGCACGTTCCACAACGGACAGGCCCCGCCAAAGCGGGCAAATTGCAGACGTGTGGCGGAATGGCGTTTGGTAATTGTGCCGGCCTGATCCACCCGGACAAAGAAAAATGGAATACCCTTTTCATTCGGGCGCTGCAGGGTGGACAGCCTATGGGCCACCTGTTCGATGGATGTGCCAAAATGGCCCGCCAGCCGTTCCAGATCATGGCGCTGGGCCCGGGCTGCGGTCAGAAATTCGCGGTACGGCATCAGCGCCGCGCCCGCGAAATAATTGGCCAGGCCGATTTTCGCAATAGACCGCGCTTGGGCCGATTGGAATTTGGCGAAATCCAATGTGGCGTCCAGCAATTTTTCTTGTGACAACAGCGCAAATTGCAACGTTAACTGAAAGGCAATGGTTTGCGCGGATGCGCGGTTTGACAGATACAGCGTTTTGGTGTCGGGGTCGAAATGGCGTAACACTTTGTCATCGCGGTATAAAATACGATACCCTTGGGCACGCAGGGTTGTTTCAACCTTGGTTTTGACCCAATTCGGGCCATCGCGGCCCTGGGCAAAACGTTCTGCGGCGCGGTCAACGGCATCGATGTAATTGTCGCAATAATGGAAAAAATCGCGCACCTCTTCCCATGGGCTGGGGGCCAACCGCGCGTCATCGCGGCCCAAGGCTTCGTCCAGCGATGCCAGACGTTCCTGAGTTTGGCGATAGGCGCGGTGCAATTCCAGAAAGGCATGGACAAAGGCGGGGGCATTCGACGCGGACAACCGTAAATCAGACACGGGTGGGATGTCGCCAAAAATCGGATCGGCAAAGGCTTCTTTCAGATCGCTGATCAACCGTTCGCTGTCGGTCGATGACAGTTCGGTCACATCAAATCCGAATTCCTGGGCCAGCGACAATATCACCGAACTGGACAGGGGGCGGTTGTTGTTTTCCATCTGGTTCAGATAGGGCAGGGACACGCCCAGTTTTTCGGCAAACGCTTTCTGTGTCAGGGCCAGCCGTTGGCGCATGTCACGCAGCTTGGCCCCTGCATATAGTTTTTTGATCGCCATGGAATTGCCCCTTTGCAAAGTGTTTCGCAAACTTTGCAAAGTTTTGCAGCGCGGGTCTAGGGTGTATTTAGAATTCTGTTGCGTCGCATGACGTATAAAATACAGGCCAGCCCGATCGCCACGGATGTGGCCATGATTGTATTCAGGACCAACGCCCCGTTTTCAGGGCGCAACATAATACCCGCCAGCGCCGACAGGGCTGCGCCGCCGCCAATCATGACCGAACTGCCCAGACCTGATGCGGTGCCTGCCAAATCAGGGCGTACCGACAACATGCCTGCCGTTGCATTGGGAATCGTCATACCATTTCCCAATCCGACCAAGGTCATAAAGCCGAAAAATGTCAGGGCGCTGTCCAAATGCGCCGCATCGACCGCAATCGATGTCATCAATCCCGACAGTGTGATGATCAGACCAACCACCACCATTCTATCCGACCCAATCCGGATCGAATAGCGGCCCGACAGGAAATTGCCGACAAAATACCCCAAGGCCGGCGCGCCAAAGTAGATACCCAATGCCTCGGGCGGCAGGCCGTATATCACGCCACCCACAAAGGGTGCGCCACCCAAATACGCAAAAAATGCGCCTGACCCAAAGGCCGAAGCCAGGCAATATCCCCAAAATCTGCGCGACGTCAGTAAAATGGGATATTGTTTGAATTGCCCCCAAACGTTCTGTTTTGAACGTGCCGCGGTTTCCCCTTGGTCCAGATAGGCCAGCAACCAGACACACAGGCCAATTATTCCCAGTGCCCAGAAATTGCCCTGCCATCCAAAAAACGTATCAATATATCCCCCCAAGGCAGGGGTCAGCATGGGCGCCACGGACATGCCCATTGTCACATAGGCGATTTTGGACCCTGCGGTTGCGGCGTCTGTGGTGTCGCGCACAATGGCGCGTGACAGGATCATGGCGGATGCGGCAATCGCCTGCACCGCACGCAGGGCAAAAAACGTGGCCAATGATGTGGTATATATGATTGCAAATGACGCCAGCGTGAAAATCGCGATTGACCACAAAATAACGGGGCGACGGCCATATAAATCGGCCAGCGGCCCCGCGATGATCTGGATGATCGCACTGGCCCCCAGATAGGTGCCCACCGCCAGCCCCATAATGGCCGCGCTGGTGTTATAATGCACCGCCATGCTGGGCAGGCTGGGCAAAAATGTATTCATCGCAATGGCGCTGATACTGGCCAGAACGATGAGGGTTAACATTGTGGGTTGTGTCGTGGCGTTGAATAAAACCGCCGGCTTGTGATGTGACATGCACAACACTTAGATTTCGGGGCCAGCCAAGTCTAGGGTAAAATGCCTGTTTGCAAAATTTGCAACTTTGCAAAATAAAATATTCAATACTTTGCAAATTTGCGGAATTTTCCTTTTGCGATTGCAGCATTGGGTGTATCACATTCGTAATCAGAGAAGAGGGCTGTTATGAAAGACATTTTGCAAGAATTGGAAACGCGCCGCGCCAATGCCCGTTTGGGTGGCGGTCAAAAACGTATTGATGCGCAACATGCCAAAGGCAAACTAACCGCACGCGAACGCATTGAATTGCTGCTGGATGATGGCAGTTTCGAAGAATTCGACATGTTTGTGGCCCATCGTTGCACCGATTTTGGCATGGAAAAACAACGGCCTGCGGGTGATGGGGTTGTCACCGGTTGGGGCACCATCAATGGCCGAATGGTCTATGTGTTCTCCCAGGATTTCACCGTCTTTGGCGGATCGCTGTCTGAAACGCATGCGCAGAAAATTTGCAAAATTATGGATATGGCCATTCAAAATGGCGCACCCGTGATCGGCATCAACGATTCTGGCGGTGCCCGTATCCAAGAGGGCGTGGCGTCACTGGCCGGCTACGCCGAGGTGTTCCAACGCAACATCATGGCATCGGGCGTTGTGCCCCAGATTTCTGTGATTATGGGCCCATGTGCGGGTGGTGCGGTTTATTCGCCTGCCATGACCGACTTTATTTTCATGGTCAAAGACAGCTCTTATATGTTTGTCACTGGGCCAGATGTTGTCAAAACCGTCACGAACGAGGTTATCACCGCCGAAGAATTGGGCGGCGCATCAACGCATACGAAAAAATCATCCGTGGCCGATGGGGCCTTTGAAAACGATGTCGAAGCCTTGGCCGAGGTGCGCCGTTTGGTCGATTTCCTGCCGTTGAATAATCGCGAGAAAGCGCCCGTTCGTCCATTTTTCGACGAACCGGGCCGGATTGAAACATCGCTGGATACCTTGGTCCCTGATAATGCCAACACCCCCTATGACATGAAGGAATTGATCCTGAAACTGGCGGATGAGGGTGATTTTTACGAAATCCAGGAAGATTTCGCGAAAAACATCATCACAGGGTTCATTCGCCTTGAGGGTCAGACCGTGGGCGTTGTGGCCAACCAGCCGATGGTTCTGGCGGGTTGTCTGGATATCGACAGTTCACGCAAAGCGGCACGGTTTGTTCGGTTCTGTGATGCCTTTGAAATTCCGATTCTGACGCTTGTGGATGTGCCCGGATTTTTGCCCGGGACATCGCAGGAATACGGCGGCGTGATCAAACATGGTGCGAAATTGCTGTTCGCCTATGGCGAAGCGACCGTTCCCAAAGTGACCGTCATCACACGCAAAGCCTATGGTGGGGCCTATGACGTTATGTCATCCAAACACCTGCGCGGTGATTTCAACTATGCCTGGCCCACGGCGGAAATCGCCGTGATGGGGGCCAAGGGCGCGACCGAGATCATTCACCGTGCCGATCTGGGGGATGCCGAAAAAATCGCACAGCATACCCAGGATTACGAAGATCGTTTCGCAAACCCCTTTGTCGCCGCCGAGCGTGGGTTCATTGACGAAGTGATCCAACCGCGATCCACCCGCCGTCGTGTCAGCCGCGCTTTTGCATCCTTGCGGAACAAGAAACTGCAAAATCCGTGGAAAAAACACGACAATATTCCGTTGTAAATCGGGGATAGGTTAGATCATGGCATTGCCTCCTATGACCAAACATCGCGGGTTTCCCGGTCGGATGCAGGGGACGGATTATCAGTTTGTGATCCGTCGCCCCAATCCCAAGGGGATCACGCCGCTGAAACGGTTGGAACGTTACCGCGACCGCAAACCTGCGGACCGCCGCGCCGATGTTGCCTTTGTGGCGGCTTTGGTGGCCTATTTCGGGACTGAACCCTTTGAACGGGGGAACCTGGATGCGGGCCGTTTGAATTGGTTATTCGGACGCGAAGTCAAACCGCAGGACCCCGATAATTTCGACCCCCAAGATTACGAAGCGCTCTTGGTTTTGGATATGGATCAGATCCACGCCAATTTCCCTGATGCCTTTGACGTATACGAATAGAAAGGAACAGAGTGATGTTCGATAAAATCCTGATTGCAAACCGTGGCGAAATTGCATGTCGCGTGATCAAAACGGCCCGTAAAATGGGCATCAAAACGGTCGCGGTGTATTCTGATGCGGACCGCAACGCGTTGCATGTTGAAATGGCGGACGAAGCCGTCCACATTGGTCCACCCCCAGCCAACCAATCCTATATCGTGATCGACAAAATCATGGATGCGATCAAACAAACCGGCGCACAGGCGGTGCATCCCGGTTATGGGTTCTTGTCCGAAAACAGCAAATTCGCCGAGGCCTTGGACGCCGCAGGCGTTGCCTTTATCGGCCCACCCGTTGGCGCGATTGAAAGCATGGGTGACAAAATCACATCGAAAAAAATCGCCCAAGAGGCGGGTGTGAACACAGTTCCCGGTTACATGGGATTGATCGAGGACGCCGAAGAGGCGGTAAAGATTTCAAATGAAATCGGCTATCCTGTGATGATCAAAGCCTCTGCCGGTGGTGGCGGCAAGGGCATGCGGATCGCGTGGAATGATGATGAGGCGCGCGAAGGGTTTCAATCGTCGAAAAACGAAGCGGCAAATAGCTTTGGCGATGACCGGATTTTCATCGAAAAGTTCGTGACCCAACCGCGTCACATTGAAATTCAGGTTTTGGCCGATGCGCATGGCAACTGTATTTACCTAAACGAACGCGAATGCTCGATCCAGCGCCGCAACCAAAAAGTTGTCGAAGAAGCGCCAAGCCCCTTCTTGGATGAAGCAACCCGCAAAGCGATGGGTGAGCAATCCTGTGCCTTGGCAAAGGCGGTTGGATATACCTCTGCGGGGACAGTGGAATTCATCGTGGATGGGGACCGCAATTTCTATTTCCTAGAGATGAACACACGTCTTCAGGTGGAACACCCTGTGACCGAATTGATCACTGGTGTTGATTTGGTCGAACAGATGATCCGCGTGGCCAACGGCGAGCCGCTGTCCATCACCCAAGATGACGTGAAAATCAACGGCTGGGCCATTGAAAACCGTCTCTATGCCGAGGATCCTTATCGTGGCTTCTTGCCATCCATTGGGCGTTTGGCCCGCTATCGCCCACCTGAGGAATTCGCCTCTGAAACTCATGTCGTGCGCAACGACACGGGTGTGTTTGAGGGCGGCGAAATCAGCATGTATTACGACCCGATGATCGCGAAACTCTGTACATGGGGTCCCACACGTCTTGAGGCGATTGAACACATGCGCAACGCGCTTGACGGGTTCGAGGTCGAAGGCATTGGCCACAACCTGCCGTTCCTGTCGGCCGTGATGGATCATCCGAAATTCGTGTCTGGCGATATGACAACCGCATTCATTGCCGAAGAATACCCCGAGGGGTTCATGGGCGTGGATCTGGATCATTCCGCATTGCAGCGCATTGCCGCATCCTGTGCCGCGATGAACCGCGTGGCCGAAATTCGCCGGACCCAGATTTCGGGTCGTATGGACAATCACGAACGCCGTGTGGGCGATGATTGGGTGGTCAGCCTGCAGGGTCAATCCTATGCCGTGACGATTGCGGCAGATCCCGGGGGATCAACGGTCACCTTTGAGGATGGCACATCCATCCGCGTCGAAGGGGATTGGACGCCGGGCGATCAGCTGGCCACAATGTCTATCGATGGCAGCCCCTTGGTGATGAAGGTGGGTAAAATTTCCGGCGGGTTCCGTATCCGCAGCCGCGGCGCAGACCTAAAGGTCCACGTCCGCAGCCCCCGTCAGGCTGAATTGGCCCAGTTCATGATCGAAAAACTGCCACCAGACACATCAAAAATGTTGCTGTGCCCAATGCCCGGTTTGATCGTCAAGGTAAACGTCGAAGTGGGCCAAGAGGTCCAAGAGGGTCAGGCCCTATGTACCGTCGAGGCGATGAAAATGGAAAACATCCTGCGTGCCGAACGCAAAGGTGTGGTGTCCAAAATCAATGCCGCCGCGGGGGACAGTTTGGCCGTTGATGATGTCATCATGGAATTCGAATAATCCATGACGACGCCCGGGTGCATATCGGTTTCGGGTCCCCCAACGGTTTGGGGGGCCGGTTACGGTTGCTTGGACGCTTTGATTTCGCGTTGGCGCATGGGCATTTTGTCGATGGCGCGGCTGATTTCGCGCACATCCCACGGAAACGGTTTGCGCAGTTTGATTTGCCCATCCTTGCCGATCAGGACGAATGAAAAATCCCGCGGGTGTAATTTCTGGCGAATGGCCGAATTTTGCGCGGGGTCCGTGTCGATCAAGACGATGACATCGCGATCCAACAATTCCTGCGGCATGCCGCGTAACATGTCCATTTGTTCCACAAACCGTGGGTCGCGGTCTGAATTTGCAAACACCACGATGGGCCGTTTGTCCCACGCATATGCATCCAAGGTCACGTCCGGGTCCAATGTGACAAACAAACCATCCTGCGCCTGGGCGGCAGTATCCAGTGAAAATAACAGACCGCTGGCCAAAACTGCGGTTTGGAAAAAACGTAACATATCTGTCCCTGAGTGTGTTCCCATACCCAAGGATATAGGGGCCCAGGTCCCGCAGACCTAGGGCAGATCAGAAAATAAATGCGCGCCGTTGTGCGTGTATCCCCAAGTAGGAGACGAAAATGACACATGACAAAGCCACCTGGCGCACCATCGCTGAGAAAGAGTTGCGCGGTCGGTCCGTTGATGATCTGACATGGAACACGCTTGAGGGGATCCCCGTGCAGCCCCTCTATACGGCTGAGGATACGGCCAATCTGCCCCATATGAACACGATCCCGGGTCAGGAACCGTTCACCCGTGGGGTCAAGGCCACCATGTACGCAGGCCGCCCCTGGACGATCCGCCAATATGCCGGATTTTCCACAGCCGAGGAATCGAACGCGTTTTACCGCAAGGCGTTGGCCGCAGGTCAACAGGGTGTTTCCGTGGCCTTTGACCTTGCCACACACCGCGGTTACGACAGTGATCATGAACGTGTGGTTGGCGATGTGGGAAAGGCAGGCGTTGCCATCGATAGCGTCGAGGATATGAAAATTCTGTTCAACGACATTCCGTTGGACAAGGTGTCCGTTTCCATGACCATGAACGGTGCTGTGATCCCGATTTTGGCCAATTTCATCGTGACAGGCGAAGAGCAGGGCCATGATCGGTCTTTTCTGTCCGGCACGATCCAGAATGACATCCTAAAAGAATTCATGGTGCGCAACACCTATATCTATCCGCCCGAACCTTCGATGCGGATTATTGCGGACATTATCGAATATACGTCGAATGAAATGCCGAAATTCAACTCGATCTCGATTTCCGGCTATCACATGCAAGAGGCAGGCGCGAATTTGGTGCAGGAATTGGCCTATACCTTGGCCGACGGCAAAGAATACGTCAAAACCGCCATGGACCGCGGGATGGATATTGATAAATTCGCAGGCCGTTTGTCGTTTTTCTTTGCCATCGGCATGAATTTTTTCATGGAGGCCGCGAAACTGCGCGCCGCGCGTCTGTTATGGCATCGCATCATGGATGATCTGGGCGCGAAAGACCCGCGTTCAAAAATGCTGCGCACGCATTGCCAAACCTCGGGCGTGTCGTTGCAGGAACAAGACCCCTACAACAACGTGATCCGCACCGCCTATGAGGCGATGTCAGCCGTCTTGGGTGGCACGCAATCGCTGCACACAAATGCGCTGGACGAAGCGATCGCATTGCCCACCGAATTTTCCGCACGAATCGCGCGCAATACCCAGTTGATTTTGCAAGAGGAAACAGGTGTCACCAATGTGGTCGACCCCTTGGCCGGGTCCTATTACGTTGAAAAACTGACCGCGGATTTGGCGGATGCTGCATGGGCACTGATCCAAGAGGTGGACGACATGGGCGGCATGACCAAGGCGGTCGCATCCGGCATGCCCAAACTGCGGATTGAGGAAACAGCCGCCCAACGTCAGGCCAATATCGATCGCGGAACGCAGGTCATCGTGGGTACCAACAAATATCGTTTGGCCCAAGAAGAGGACATCGACATTCTAGACGTGGATAACGTCGCCGTGCGCGAGGCGCAGGTGAAACGTTTGGAACACATTCGCGCAACCCGCGACCAAGCGGCCTGTGACGCGGCTTTGGCGGAACTGTCGCGCCGCGCATCCGAGGGTGGCAATCTGTTGGAAGCCGCGGTTGAAGCTGCCCGCGCCCGCGCATCCGTAGGAGAGATTTCAATGGCAATGGAAAAAGTGTTTGGCCGTCATCGGGCCGAAGTAAAAACGCTGGCTGGCGTTTACGGGGCCGCATACGAGGGCGATGAAGGGTTCGCAGCGATCCAGAAATCGGTTGAGGACTTTGCCCAGGAGGAGGGGCGCCGCCCTCGTATGTTGGTGGTGAAAATGGGCCAAGACGGGCATGACCGTGGGGCCAAGGTGATTGCAACCGCATTCGCCGACATTGGTTTTGACGTCGATGTGGGCCCCTTGTTCCAAACACCAGAAGAGGCCGCGCAAGACGCCATTGATAATGATGTTCATGTGATCGGCATTTCATCGCAAGCGGCGGGCCATAAAACCCTGGCCCCCAAATTGATCGAGGTTCTAAACGAACGCGATGCGGGCGATATTATCGTGATCTGTGGGGGTGTCATCCCGCAGCAGGATTACGATTTCTTGAAAAATGCGGGTGTTAAGGCGATCTTTGGTCCAGGGACCAACATTCCGAATGCCGCCCAGGATATCCTGCGCCTGATCCGCGAGGCCCGCGGGGTATAACGTTCGAGAGAACACCCATAAAAAAACCCAAAAAAAACCCTATGGAATTTCGGTTCCATAGGGTTTTTTATGTCAATGCTGTAAAGTGTGTTTGGTATGTTTACCCATGCCCTGCATCTGATGTGGACGATCCCGATTGATCCAGATCGATGCGTTGTTCCATTTGTAAAACCAAGGGTGTGACAGGCACGTCTGATTTGGCCTGTACGGATTTCGCGGGTCGTTTTGGCGCAATATTTTCGCCCGATGTTTGGGTACTGTCGCGTTTGGATTTGTCGCGTGACAAAATACTGTTGTCCGCCAACGTGGCCGCCACCGCCGCCCGCAGATGTTCCAAGGCGTTTCGCTTGTGATGCGTTTCCGGTTCATCCATATGTTCCTTGGCGGTTTTTAACAGCCGCACCATGTCCGATGATGGACGTTCCAAACTTTCTGCGTTGCGGCTGCTGCGCAGGCTGGTACGTTCGGGGCGTTTGGGTGTGACTTCATCTTTTGCTGGCTCGGGCGCTTGGCGCAGGCTTAGCGGGGCGTCGGGATCCTGTGTTGATGCGGATGCAGGTGTGTCCTGTCCATTGTCCGCCGCCTCGGGTGTGTCTGGCTGAGCTGCGGTCTCATCCCCTTGTGGGTCTATGTCACTTTGGCTGCTGGCCTCGGCTGTGTTTGCCTGCATTTCGGGGGACAGGTGAATGATATGGTTTGTCGCGCCGCGCGCGGGGTCGTGATCGTCCTGATGATCCGTTGTGTTGTCGTCGGCGGATTGTTTTGCCACCGGTTCTTCGGTTTTTTGCGCAGCGTCAGAATTCTGTTGGTCGATCTGCTGGGCAGGGCGTGGCACGTTCGTGGCCATTTGTTGGGCCCGTTTTTTCTGCGTCACGGCCTGAATGCGGCGCAACCGTTGTTCCAATGTTAGGGCCGGCGCATCTGTGGTTTGCGGCGCAACCGTTGGGGACGGGCCAGGTGTTGCGGTATCAGGGGCGGTTTGCTGGTCCGCGGTATTTTCAGGTGTTGCCTTGCCAAGGGCGGGGCCATCAGCGGCCGGCGCCGTCTCTACGCCCTTGTCATTCTCGCCCTTGTCATTTGCGCCCAAGTTATCCGTGCTGGGGCCATCCGTGCCCGTATCAACCGCGCCTAGGTCGTTCTGCGCGTCATGGGGCGCGTCGTCACCGTCATCAATCTCTGCCGTTGTGGGCAAAGGCGCAGTGGCGGTTTGTTGTGTGTCCGATACGCTGGATGAAGGCGCCTCATTGGGTTGTGTATCGGTGCCCTGCTGTCTGGCGTCAGGGACGATTTGGTCCAAATCGTTTTCCCCGTCATCTGACACCTGCGTTTCTGCGGCGCGCAACCGTTTCAGACGTTCATTCAAGGCAAAGGCCGACGCCGTCGCAGCCACAGGCATTTGCGGGGCTGAAGGATCACGCAGGGTGACACGATTGGTGTCCGGGGTCACCTGAATATCCGCGTTTTGTGTTTTCTTGGACAAGCCCGCAATCAGGTCTGGGGTTAATTTAACGGTTTCCGCGCCAAAATACCGGTCCTGTTCTGCGAGGTTTCGGAAAAATTCGACAACTGCTGTCATGACCTCAAATGAATCATCAAATCCTTGTACGCTGCAAGAAAAATTACCATAAGATACTGACAGAACTTTGTTGTTTGCACGCGGATCCATTTTGTTCACCTTTCCGACATTATGTCGTTTGTGATATCAAATTTTGTCGAAACCAAGACCATAGAGATGAAAAGCCTGTATCATTTCATGTCCAGAATATGGCACAAGACTATAAAATCTAGTAAAAATATGCAAATCCTATCATGAAACACTATGATCACCCGATTTTGATTGTTGGCGGCGCCCCGATTGCGCAGGATGTTTGGGCAACAGTGCCGCAGGACATTGATCATGTTGTGGCGGCAGACGGCGGCGCGGACCGTGTGATTGCACAGGGGCGGGTGCCAGATGTGGTGATTGGGGATATGGACAGCCTGTCGGCTGAGGCACGCCAGAGCTGTGGTGACCGGTTGATCCACATCGCGGAACAAGACAGCACAGATTTCGAAAAACTATTGCGCCGCGTTTCGGCGCCCCTGATCATCGGGATCGGGTTTCTAGGGCACCGATTGGATCATCAAATGGCGGTGCAGTCTGCATTGGTGTCATTTTGTGATAAACGGGTCGTTTTGATCGGCGACCAAGATATCGTGTTTGTGGCCCCGCCGCGCATTCAATTGCCACTGGATGCAGGGGTGCGTGTGTCGATCTATCCCATGGGGGCCGTGTCGCTGCGCAGTCAGGGGCTGCAGTGGCCCACCGATTGCATCACGATGGCCCCCGATGGGCGCATTGGCACGTCAAACCGCACCACGGGTCCGGTGACATTGCAATGTGATCGCCCCAAGGCCTTGGTTATTCTGCCGCGGATACAGTTGGATCGGTGTTTGCCGGCGATTGCGGCTGCGACGCCATGGAATGTTCGCGGTGAATGATATACAGACCCGCAGCGATGGTGATGGCAATGCCGATCGCAGCCAGGCCATTTGGTAAATCGCCAAAAATCAACCAACCAAATACGGTTGCAATGGGAATTTCCAGATATTGGATGGGGGCCAATGTGGCGGAGGGCGCATAGCGCAACGACCATGTCATGACCAAATGCGCCGATGTCCCGATTATGCCCCAAATGGCGATTTCAGACCATTGCAGGGCATCGGGCCAGACAACATCAAACACAGGCAGATCTGTTAGGGTATTGGCAATCCCCCACAGTGGAACCAATAGGGCAAAGGCCATGACCCCATTGACGGCCTGCAACCCGATTGGATCGGTGTCGCGTGCAATATGACGGGTTGTCAGTATAAAGCCCGAAAACGCCACGGCCACGATCAGGGGCAGTAGGGCCGCATATCCCACCTGCTGAAACGATGGCTGAATGACCAAAGTGACGCCAATAAACCCGACAACACAGGCCCATAACCGGTGCGCGCCCACCTGTTCGTTCATCCAGAAATATCCCGCCAGCAATAATAAAAACGGCATGACAAATGCAATTGCAATCGCGTCCGCCAGCGGCAGATATTGCAGGGCCGAAAACATGGATGCCAATCCAATGATATGCAGCACAACCCGCAGCCAAGCAAACCACAAGACGCGGCCCGACATGGCCATGGGCCGTCCGGTCGCATAGGCCAGCGGGATCAGCACAAGTGCCTGAATTGCAAAGCGGATCACCACCAGCTGCAGCAGCGGGACCGCGCCCCCCAATATTTTGGCCATTGCATCGCCCAACGGGGCCAGGATGCAAAATAGAACCATCAAAAATATCCCCAAAACGGGCCGATCTTGTGTCATAGGATGACGATATTTAGAAAAAGGTTAACAGGCAACTTAAAGTTGCGCTTGCTTGGCAAGTTTTTGCTCGCGGTACACGATATAGAGGCCGCAGGCGATTACGATCAACATGCCTGTGACTGCGGACGCGTTGGGGATATCCCCAAAAAACGCATAGCCCAAAACCACGGCTGACACGATTTCCAGATATTGCAGTGGCGCCAAGGTGGCCGAGGGCGCAAAGGCCAAGGCGAAACTCATGAACAGATGTGAAATGGTGGCGAAAATACCCATGCCGATCAAATACCACCAAAACGGACCCTGTGGCATCACAGGATCAAGGTCGATGATCCCACTGCCCTGCGCCCAAACCAGAACAGGCGTTGCCAAAACGGCCCCGATCCATGCGGTATGGGCCTGCATTGCGATCGTGTTCATATGGCGCGACAGGGACCGCGTGCCAATCATATAAAGCGCAAAGCACAGCGCCGTGCCCAAGGGAAACAGGGCCACCCAGCCAAAGGCCGCAAAACTGGGCTGAATGATCAAGACCACGCCGATAAATCCAACGATACTGGCGCTCAGCCGTCTTGGGCCCACCTCTTCGCCATAAACGTATTTGCCGATGATCAGCAAAATAAAGGGGGCGACAAAGACAATCGCCAAGGCATCCGCAATTGGCATCACCGCAATCGCCGCGACAAAACAATAGGTCGAGGCGATCAGCATCAGCGCCCGAAACACCAGCGCGGGCAACAGTTTACGGCCAAAGGCCAGTGTTTTATCCAGATACAGCGCCATAGGCACCATAATAATGGCCTGCACGATAAACCGCGCCGCCGTAATTTGCCCCACGGGGATTTCATCGGCGGCCAATTTGGCAAAGACATCCAAAATGGGGGCCGTTGCACAAAACCCCAGCATCAAAAACACGCCGAACACGACGCGATCAGATTTGGGAACATATGTTGCGGGACTGGTCATGGCCCTAGGTACCGTCCAAATGGCAGGACTGCATCACCGGAACCGACATCGCCATGACGTTATCAGCAGTTTGGCACATTCACGGCCAGGCCGCCCAGCGAAGTTTCTTTGTATTTTTCGCTCATGTCGGCACCGGTTTGACGCATGGTTTCAATGCAGGCATCCAGTGGAACCAAATGGGTACCATCCCCGCGCAGGGCCAGACTGGCGGCGGATACGGCCTTGATCGCGCCCAACCCATTGCGTTCGATGCAGGGCACTTGGACCAAACCTTTGACGGGATCACAGGTCATGCCCAGATGGTGTTCCAGCGCGATTTCGGCGGCGTTTTCCACCTGTTCCGGCGTTCCCCCCATCACCGCGCACAGACCGGCTGCGGCCATGGCGGATGCGCTGCCTACCTCGGCCTGACAACCGGCCTCGGCACCGCTGATGGATGCGTTGAATTTCACCAGCCCCCCAATGGCCGCCGCGGTCAGCAGGAATTCGGAAATACGCCCCTGATGCGCACCGGGCACATGGTTTAGGTAATATTTGATCACGGCCGGCACCACACCGGCCGCGCCATTGGTGGGTGCAGTGACGACCTGACCGCCGGCGGCGTTTTCTTCGTTTACGGCCATGGCGTAAACGCTCATCCAATCGTTGATGGTGTGGGGCGGCGTCAGGTTCATGCCGCGTTCCGCCATCAGTGCGTCATAGATGCCCTTGGCACGGCGTTTGACGTTTAATCCGCCAGGCAAAATACCATCGCTTGCCAATCCGCGTTCGATGCAATCATCCATCACCGACCACAGCCGCGCCACGCCTGCGCTGAAATCCTGATGCGCTTTGCGCGACACTTCGTTGGCCTCTTTCATTTGGGCGATGGATTTTCCGGACGCTTTGGCCATGTCCAACATTTCGGCCGCGGATTTGAACGGATAGGGCACGGGCGCGCCTTCGTCGGTGGCCTTGCCTGCCGACAATTCGTCCGCGGTCAAAACGAACCCACCGCCAATCGAATAATAGGTTTCTTGCAAAATTACGTCGCCTTGGGCATCGGTTGCCATCAGGATCATCCCATTGGCATGTCCGGGCAGATTCGGGCCGTAATCAAATTGCAAATCCTCTTTGGGGTGGAATTTCAGCGGGTTCAGCCCGGGGGCGTGAATTTCACCTGTGTCACGGATCTGTGCCAGTGTTTTTTCCGCGACCTCATGGTCATAGGTGTCAGGCATCAATCCCGCCAACCCCAAAATTGTGGCGCGATCAGTGGCATGACCCACACCGGTAAAGGCCAGTGATCCATGCAAACTGGCCCGCAGCCCGTGGGCATGAAACGGCAATGCCCGCACACGGTCCAAGAACCGCCCGCCGGCCACCATTGGGCCCATGGTGTGTGACGATGACGGGCCAACGCCCACTTTGAATATGTCAAAAACTGAAAGAAACATTAGATTGCGTTCCATAGGGTGGGGTTGCATGGCGCGGTGCGCTAAAGGGGGTGGTGTGTAACCCTTCGGCGGTGATCGCGTGTTCGGTTGCGGGATATGTGTCCATTTTGCGGGATAGCTGATGCAGCGCGGGGTAACGCGCCAGATCAAACCAATGCGTGCCCCCGATCGGATAGAGGGCACACCAGCGCAGGACCACGCAGATATAAAAATCGGTGACCCAAACGCCCTCAGGCGCGGACCATGCGGTGATGTTTTGATCCAACAGATGCAGGGCGCGATCGACACGGGCCTGTGTCTGGGTCACAAAATCCGCGCGCGGCGTGGTGTCGAAATAGGTATCCGGATAAAACAAGGCCCGCAAATCTGCATGCAGCGTGTTCGACATAAAAAACAGCCATTTCAAAAAATCACCGCGCTGGGCCGATTGTGTATCAGGGCCCAATGCCCCGTGCCGATCCACCAGCCACAGCAAAATGGCCGCTGTTTCGAATATAGGCCCATCGGGTGTTTCCAATACAGGAATGCGGCCCATTGGGTTTAGCTGCAAATAATCCGCTGATTTTTGTGCCTCTATGCTGCGATCGACCAAAACGCAATCGAACGGCACCTGCAATTCCAGCAGGGCCAGCCGAACGATCAAGGATGCGTTATCAGGGGCATAGTGCAAACGATAGGTCATAGTTGGTCAATACTCTGGCGCGGCAGGGGCAGCGCATACAATTGCGACGTTTCGTATCGGAAACATGCCATCCAGCACAAGAGCCCGCAGCACTGTTGGCGAAAAATTTTCAAAACCACTCGCAACTTGGGCAGATGTTTTCTATAAACCCCGCAAACATATCGGAGACACCCAATGTACAGCGATCTATCCCCTGCCGAACGTGGCAAATATGTCTGCGCCCTGCGCGCGGCGCAATTGGTGAAATCAGGCATGAAAGTGGGCCTAGGCACGGGCAGCACCGCCTATTGGTTGGTCAAACACTTGGGCCGTATGGTGCGCGAAGAGGGGCTGCAGATTCAGGGGGTGCCCACATCGACCCGCACCAAGGAACAGGCCATTGCCGAGGGCATCGACATGATCACATTGGATCAGGCGGGTTGGCTGGACCTGACCATTGATGGGGCCGATGAATTTGACGCAGAATTTACCCTGATCAAGGGCGGCGGCGGCGCGCATTTGCAGGAAAAAGTGGTCGCCATGGCATCAAGCCGCATGGTGGTTATTGCCGATGCATCAAAACGAGTGGGTCGGTTGGGTGCATTCCCGTTACCAATCGAGGTGCTGCAATTTGGCGCGGTGGCGACGCAGACATTGATTGAACGCGCCTTGACGGATTTGGGCTATACCGATGTCAGCATCACCCTGCGAAAGGCCGAGGGGCAGAATTTCGTCACCGACGAAGGCAATTTCATTTTGGATCTGCATTTGGGCGTGATTGCAGATGCTGCCGCGCTGGCACAGCGGATGAACCAGATCCCTGGCGTGGTTGAAAACGGTTTGTTTTTGAATATCTGTGATACTGTGATTGTCGGGAATGCGGATGGCACGGCCTCTTATGAAATGTTGGGTCAGCCTGCGCAAATCACACCTATGGTCAATGATGCAGGGGAACACCTATGAGCTTTGATTACGACCTGTTCGTGATTGGTGGCGGGTCGGGCGGCGTGCGCGCGGCCCGTGTTGCCGCGGGCGAAACCGGTGCCAAGGTCGCCTTGGCAGAAGAGGACCGTTACGGTGGCACCTGCGTGATCCGAGGCTGTGTGCCCAAGAAATTGATGGTCTATGCCAGTGAATTTCCCGAAACTATCGCGGCCGGCCGTGCCTATGGTTGGGACATGCAGGATGCCGATTTTGATTGGTCTGTGTTTCGCACCCGTCTGCACGCCGAATTGGATCGGCTCGAGGGGATATATCGCAACCTGCTGAACGGGTCGGGCGTGACAATGTATGACCAACGCGCCCATGTGGCCGATCCGCATACGGTCGAATTGGCGGATGGCACCCGCATCACCGCGCGCCATATCCTGTTGGCAACGGGTGGGCGGCCTGTGTTGCCGCAGGTCGATGGTATCGAACATGCGATCACATCGAACGAAATGTTTTTGCTGGATGAATTGCCCAAATCCATTCTGATTGTCGGCGGTGGTTACATTGCCTGTGAATTTGCGGGTATTATGAATGGTTTAGGCGTCAAAACCACGCAGATCTTGCGCAGTGATCAGATCCTGCGCGGGTTCGATAATGAAACACGCGGTTTTGTCGCTGACGCGATGCGCGGGCGTGGGGTTGATTTGCGCACAAATGTCAATGTGGTGCGGATTGAAAAAACCGATACGGGTCTGTCTGTGACAGATACAAATGGCGACACCCATCTGGTCGATCAGGTCATGTATGCCACGGGCCGCCGCCCCAATTCCGACAATCTGGGGCTGGATGCGCTGGGCGTTGAATTGGGGGACCGTGGTCAGGTGATTGTGGACGACTATTCGCAAACCGCAGTGCCATCGATTTTTGCGGTGGGCGACATTACGGACCGCGCCAATTTGACCCCCGTCGCCATTCGCGAAGGGATGGCATTTGTTGAAACGGTTTTCAAATCGAACCCGACCAAACCTGATCATGATCTGATCCCGACGGCGATCTTTACCCAGCCCGAAATGGGCACCGTCGGTTTATCAGAAGAGGATGCCGCCGCGCGCGGGCCGATCGATGTCTATACCACATCGTTCAAACCCATGCGCCAGGCGTTCGCGGGCGAACAGGAAAAGGTGTTCATGAAATTGGTCGTATGCCAGACCACCCAACGTGTGTTGGGATGTCACATCGTGGCCCATGCCGCGGGCGAAATGATCCAGCTGGCAGGGATTGCCATAAAAATGGGGGCCACCAAGGCCGATTTTGACAAAACGGTTGCCGTGCATCCCACAATGTCCGAAGAATTGGTAACGTTGCGAAATCCAACGCGGCGTTCTTGAAATCTGCGCGAAAGTGCACAGTTTATACGTTGAACGATAATAGACCGATAAAAGGGTGAATTTATGACAGGAAACTCAGGCGGCCCGTGGGGCGGCGGATCTGGTGGAAACCGTCCCAATGGCGGTGGCAATAACGGCGGGGACAACCGTGGCCCCAAAGGCCCCCAAAATCAGGTCCCACCAGAAGTCGAGGATTTGCTGCGCAAAGGCCAAGAACAGTTCCGCGTCTTGATGGGCGGCGGCGGGTCAGGCGGGTCGCGCAATTCCGGATCTGGCGGTGGTTTTGGCCGCGGGACCGTCGGTCTGGCGGTGCTGGCCGCCGTTGGCCTATGGGCGTTTTCCAGCCTATATACCGTCAAACCAGAAGAGAAATCTGTCGAATTGATGTTGGGCAAATTCCACGCCGTTGGAAACCCTGGTCTGAACTTTGCCCCTTGGCCCATTGTGACCAAAGAGATTTTGCCCGTCACCCGCGAACAATCCGAGGCGATTGGCGTGGGAGGCCGTGTGTCTGATGCCGGTTTGATGCTGACGGGTGATGAAAATATCGTCGATATCGATTTCGAAGTGGTTTGGAATATTTCCGACCCTGCGATGTATCTGTTTAACCTGCGTGACCCACGTCCAACCATTCGTGCGGTGTCGGAATCGGCCATGCGTGAAATTATCGCGCAATCTGAATTGGCGCCGATCCTGAACCGGGATCGCGGCGTGATTGCGGCACGTTTGCAGGAATTGATCCAATCGACATTGGACAGCTATGAAAGTGGTGTGAACATCGTGCGCGTCAACTTTGACAAAGCGGACCCGCCCGAGCAGGTCATTGACGCCTTCCGCGAGGTGCAAGCCGCCGAGCAAGAGCGCGACAGGTTAGAGAAGCAAGCGGACGCCTATGCCAACCGCATCACAGCCCAGGCCCGCGGTGAAGCCGCACAGGTTCTAGAAGAGGCCGAAGCCTATCGTGCGCAGGTCGTCAACCTGGCCACAGGTGAGGCCAGCCGCTTTGAGGCGATTTTGACCGAATACGAAAAGGCCCCTGAGGTCACGCGTAAACGCCTGTATCTGGAAACAATGGAAGAAGTTCTTGGAAATATTGACAAGGTTATTTTGGATGATAACGCAGGCGGCGGTTCCGGTGTGGTACCCTATCTGCCCCTTAACCAGCTGCAGAAGGAGCCAAAATAATGCGTAAAGCGACCCTTATCCTGCCTGTACTGGCGATTATCGTGATCGGTGTTTTGTCGTCGGTGTTTATCGTCGATGAACGCAATAAGGCCTTGGTTTTGCAATTTGGCCGCGTTGTCACCGTAAAAGAAGAGCCCGGTTTGGCATTCAAAATCCCCCTGATCCAAGAGGTTGTTTATTATGACGATCGCATCCTAAGCCGCGATATCGAACCGCTTGAGGTCACGCCATTGGATGACCGTCGTTTGGTTGTGGATGCCTTTATCCGGTATCGTATCACAGACGTAAACCAATTCCGCGAAGCGGTTGGTACGGGCGGTACATTGGCAGCCGAAAGCCGTTTGGATGGTATCATCCGTAACGAATTGCGCGAAGTGCTGGGTTCGGTATCCTCAAACGATATCCTAAGTTCGGATCGCGCCGTTTTGATGCAGCGCATCCTGTCAGGTGCCATCACCAAGGCGCGCCCCATCGGTGTTGAGGTGGTCGACGTGCGTCTGAAACGGACTGATCTGCCCCGCGCAAACTTGGACGCCACATTCGCGCGGATGCGCGCAGAACGTGAACGCGAGGCCGCCGATGAAATCGCCCGCGGTAACGAGGCAGCACAGCGTGTGCGCGCCACAGCCGACAGAACCCAAGTGGAAATCGTATCCGAAGCAAGACGCGAGGCCGAGATTATTCGCGGTCAGGCCGATGCCGAGCGGAACGCAATCTTTGCCAGTGCCTTTGGGGCCGACCCAGAATTTTTCGAATTCTACCGGTCTTTGGCCGCTTATCGTCAGGCGCTGCAGGGACAAAATTCGACTATGGTTTTGTCCCCCGATTCAGAATTCTTTAATTACCTGAAATCGGATAAGAAACCTGAATGATTATTGATATCATTTGGACCATAGGTTTGGTTTTCATGATCGAGGGGCTGGTATATTTACTGGCCCCTCGTTTCTTTGTGTCTTTGTTAAAACAGCTGTCTGATCTGCCTCTACCTACGTTACGCATGACGGGGGCCAGCGTTGCGTTAACGGGTGCGCTGATTTTATGGGCCTTGCAACATTGGGCGTAAATTTGCCGTTCTGGCCCACAAAACTGTGAACAACCGTTGCAATCCCTTGTACCCTGCTGTCATCTGACTACATTACCCTCATGACATCTTGTGTGGATGCCATTTTTGAAACAGCAAGGAGTTTTCGAATGTACAGATCCCCACAAAATTCCCGCCACGCACGGGCGATCGCGCTGGCACAGCCGCGCGACAAATTTCGGCAAATTTTCCTGGTTCAGGCCTTGGTGGTCGTGTTCGTGATTGCGCAGGCGGCCGTGGCCTTGGCCCGCAGTGCGCCAGACAGTTTTGCGGATTTGGTGGATCAGGTCAGTCCAGCCGTGGTGAATATCACAACCCAAACCACCGTGGCGACCCCCGTTGGCCCCCAAGGTGTTGTACCAGACGGCAGCCCGTTCCAAGATTTATTCCGCGATTTCAACAACCGCCGCAATACGCCACGAAATTCATCGGCGCTGGGTTCGGGGTTTGTGATTTCAGCGGATGGCTATATCGTAACGAACAACCACGTGATCGAGGATGCCGATGAAATTACCGTTGAATTTTTTGACGGGTCCGAACGTGCGGCGACGCTGATTGGGCGCGATAAAAACGTGGATATTGCCCTGCTTAAGGTCGAGGCAGACCAAGATTTGCCCTTTGTCACATTTGGCAACAGCGATGTTGCGCGCGTGGGCGATTGGGTGATGGCGATGGGCAACCCGCTGGGACAGGGGTTTTCTGTGTCGGTTGGGATCATCTCGGCCCGCAATCGCGAATTGTCGGGGGCCTATGATGATTTCATTCAAACCGATGCCGCAATCAACCGCGGAAATTCGGGTGGCCCGTTGTTTAACATGGATGGCGACGTGATCGGCGTGAACACCGCCATTTTGTCGCCCAATGGTGGATCCATCGGGATCGGGTTTTCCATGGCGTCCAAGGTCGTGGGCCCCGTGGTCGACCAGTTGAAAGAATATGGCGAAGTGCGCCGTGGCTGGCTGGGTGTGAATATCGGTAACGTCACCGACGATATCGCCGAGGCGCTGGGAATGCAGACCCCGACCGGTGCCATCATCCGCGATGTGTTCGATGGTCCGGCCAAGGATGCCGGGTTGCAAACCATGGATGTGATCATTGAATTTGACGGGAAATCCGTGTCAGATTCGGGCGAATTGGTTCGTTTGGTGGGCGCAGCGCCCGTGGGTAAATCCGTTTCTACGGTTGTCCTGCGTGATGGTGCAGAAAAAACGATCAATGTCGTTTTGGGCCAGCGTCCTGATCCAGATGATATGGCCGACAATAGCGGCACGCCAGAATCAGCCGAAACTTCGATGATTTTGGGGCTAGAGTTGTCAGAGCTGAACAATGGCCTGCGCGAACAGTTTGGTTTGCCCGCCGATGTCGAGGGGTTGGTGATCATGTCGGTTGACCCTGACAGCGCTGCCGCTGAAAAGGGGCTAGAGCCTGGCGATATTATCACAGATGCCGCGCAAAAGCCTGTGCGTTCGGTCGAGGCCTTTGGCGAACAGGTCGCCGCCGCGAAAGAGGCGGGCCGTCAGTCCGTTTTGTTACTGGTGCGTCGTGATGGGCAACCCCGGTTTGTCGTGCTGCCGATCGACGGCAACTAAACCTGCGGCGATAAAAAATTCAAACCCCCGGCCTTGGTCGGGGGTTTTTTCATGTTTATCGGGTGGTTTTTAGGGGCGCGTGATGGGCACCAATCCCAATTCTTGGGCCATCGCAATCGATGGGGATTGGGTGGTAATCCCCCGTGCGGATTGAAAATCACGCAGGCTGCGTAGGGTCTCAGGGGTCCAAGTTCCTGTAATTTCACCCGCATAGAGCCGCCGCGCCGCAAAGGCCCGTTGTAACGATGCGATAAATTCTGGCGTTTGATCGGGCGGGCAGACGATTGCCACCATAGATCCAGCGTGATCGGGTTCGCGGCAGGCGCTTTGACCGGTTGGTTCTGTCATGGGCCGTTGGTTTATGGGCTGCGGGGTGGTTTGGTTGGGGTTTGGAGGCTGGGATAGCCCGCCGCAATGCGCCAAACTGACCACCAGCAAAAATCCCGCGATCGTGTTTTTAATCTGCATCCTGTGCGCCCCTTTCGCGCGGATCATGTCCTAGGGGCTGGGGATGCACAAGGGCTGCTGTCAAATTCGGGCAAGCGATCCAGCAAATAGGACACATCTGTTATTGTTTTTGCCACGACATGGATCACCGTGTTTTCGCGTTGCACCTGTCCATGCACCCGGATCATGCGGCCCGCAATAATGGCGCGCCGATAGGTTTCATAAAGATTGCGCCAAATAACAACGTTCACCACACCTGTTTCATCCTCAAGCGTTAGGAACACAACCCCCTGTGCCGTTCCGGGGCGTTGGCGCACCAGAACCAGCCCCGCCACATCAACCCACATGCCTGCGGGCACCGTTTGCAATATGGCGGCGGGGCACACCTCGGGCGGGGTGGGGATGTTTGTATGGGGGTGAGTCGGATGGAAATGCATGAGAACAAATATAGAACATTTATTTTTTGTCGCAAGCTGTTCATTGAGGGGTCGCAAAAGGCAATACAAAGGGCTATTTACGCGATAAAGCGATTTGAAAATTTAGCGGAGACCGAGAGACATGGCAAAGATTACCTATATTGAACATAACGGAAAGGAACACACTGTTGAGGTTGCCAATGGCCTGACCGTTATGGAGGGCGCGCGTGACAACAATATTCCCGGCATCGACGCGGATTGCGGCGGGGCCTGTGCCTGTTCGACCTGCCATGTATATGTGCATCCTGATTGGGTGTCCAAATTGACACCCAAAGAGGATATGGAAGAGGACATGTTGGATTTCGCGTTCGAACCCGATGCCGAGCGATCACGTTTGACCTGTCAGATCAAAGTGAGCGATGCCTTGGACGGGTTAGTCGTTCAAATGCCAGAAAAGCAGATTTGATACAGTATTCTAAACCGTGGCGCGGCGTCTGCCTTGACGGCAGGGTGCCCCGCCACCAATCGCCGCGCGATGCAAGGGGGACGCCAAAGGCCACGGGGACCACTGGCATATGTTTCCGACTAAAGCGCCCGCCAGCCGATATCGCGGCGATAAAACCCATCAGGCCAATCGATTTGATCAATCATAGCATAGGCCCGTTTTTGCGCATCGGCCAATGTATCACCCCGCGCGGTTACGTTTAACACGCGTCCCCCCGTTGCAATGATTTGTCCATCGACCTGTTGGGTGCCTGCATGAAAACACATGTTGTGGCTGTCTTGGGGCAGGGCGTCTAGCCCGTTGATTTCTGTGCCCTTGATGTAGGATCCTGGATAGCCCTGGGCCGCCATCACAACCGTCATGGCGTGGTCATTGGCCCAGTTGACACTGACCTGATCCAGACGCCCCTGGGCGGTGGCCAGCATCAGGTCCAACGCCTGTGCCCCCAACCGCATCATCAGGACCTGACATTCAGGATCGCCAAAGCGCACGTTATATTCCACCAACCGTGGTTGGCCATTTTCGATCATCAACCCCGCATAAAGCACACCTTGATAAGGGGTGCCGCGGTCGGCCATTGCCTGCATCGTGGGGATCACAATTTCATCCAAGGCCTTGCGCGCGATGTCATCGGACAAAACAGGCGCAGGGGAATAGGCGCCCATGCCGCCCGTATTGGGGCCCGTGTCCCCATCGCCCACGCGTTTGTGATCTTGTGCGGTTCCGATGGGCAACACATTTTCACCGTCGCACAGGATGAAATATGACGCCTCTTCGCCTGTCATGAATTCTTCGATCACGACTTCGGCACCGGCGCTGCCAAAGCTGCCGCCAAACATGTCGTCAATCGCATCCAGCGCCTCATCCAGATCCATTGCGACAATCACACCTTTGCCTGCGGCCAATCCATCGGCCTTGACCACGATGGGCGCACCTTGGGCGCGGATGTAATCCTTGGCCGCCTGCGGGTCGTCAAAACGTGCATAGGCCGCGGTTGGTGCCTGTGCAACGTCACAAATTTCCTTGGTAAACGCCTTGGATGCCTCAAGCCGTGCGGCCGCTTGGGATGGGCCAAAGGTTAAAAACCCTGCATCGCGCAATGCATCTGCCACGCCTGCGGCCAAGGGGGCCTCGGGGCCGATGATCACGAAATCAATGGCGTTTTGGGATGCAAAGTCGACCAACGCGGCACCGTTTTCGATATCGATCTGCGCACATTCTGCCAGCTGTGCAATCCCCGCATTGCCGGGCGCCACGATCAGGCGATCACATTTTGGGTTCTGTTTCACAGCCCAAGCCAATGAATGTTCGCGACCCCCGCCGCCTAAAATTAGGATGTTCATGGTAATGTCCTCTTGGCCTTTGTTCCTGCGCGTTCTAAGCTGCGCGAACAACAAGAGCAAGGGAAAGCATATGTCTGATTTGATCGATGATCCCCGTATGGGCGCGAATGAACCTGAATTTTCGGTTACCGAAATTTCCGGCGCGATCAAACGCATCATCGAAGGCGAATTTTCCCATGTCCGGATACGGGGCGAATTGGGGCGCGTGTCCTTTCCCCGATCAGGCCATGTCTATCTGGATATCAAAGATGATAAGTCGGTGATTTCCGCAGTCATCTGGAAAGGCGTGATGGCCCGCCTTACCACCCGCCCAGAAGAAGGGTTAGAGGTCGTCGCCACAGGCCGCATCACCACATTTGGTGGCCAATCCAAATACCAGCTGGTGATCGAAGATATGAAGCCCGCCGGCATGGGCGCACTGATGGCCATGCTGGAAAAACGCAAAGCGGCACTGGCGGCCGAGGGGTTGTTTGACCCTGCGCGCAAACGCAAATTGCCATTCCTGCCCGAGGTGATCGGCGTGGTCACATCCCCGTCGGGGGCCGTGATCCGTGATATTTTACACCGGTTGCGGGACCGTTTCCCGCGCAAGGTCCTGATCTGGCCCGTGGCCGTGCAGGGCGAAAAATGTTCACACGAGGTGGCGCACGCGATCGAGGGGTTCAACGCCTTGACCCCGGGCGGGGCTTTGCCGCGGCCTGATGTGTTGATTGTTGCGCGGGGGGGCGGATCGCTTGAGGATCTGTGGGGCTTTAACGAAGAACGCGTGGCACGTGCCGCCGCCGCATCCGACATTCCGCTGATTTCGGCAGTGGGCCATGAAACGGATACCACGTTGATTGATTATGCCTCCGATGTGCGCGCACCCACACCGACAGCGGCTGCGGAAATGGCGGTGCCGGTGCGCATGGAATTGCTGGCGCGCGTGAATGAACGCGGCGCAGTTCTAAGCCGATCGATCACCGCTGGCCTGACCTATCGGGGGGAACGGTTGCGCGATTTGGCGCGTGTTTTACCGCGCCCTGACACATTGCTGGATGATCCGCGCCAGCGGCTGGATCGTGCGGCCGATCGTTTGCCCAACAGCCTGCTGCATTTGGTTCAGAAAAAACGCGTCGATTTATCTGAACGCGCCGGATCGCTGCGCCCGTCCGTTCTGCGTGCGCGGGTGATCAGCGATCAGCGCCATTTTGGCGAACAGGCGGCGCGGCTTGGGCCCAGTTTGGGGCGTTTGGTCACCCGCAAACGCGATCGTTTGGAACAGGTCATACCACGCCTGCGGCTTGAGGCTGTCAAACGCGATCTGGTGCAGAACCGGCGCAATCTGGATGATTTGACACGCCGAATGTCCGCGGCGGGACAGGCCCAGATTGCCCGTCTGGGGGATCGTCTGTCGGCCCTGGATCGATTGAACGAAACCCTAAGTTACAAGGCAACATTGGATCGCGGCTATGCGGTTGTGCGGGCCGACAGCGGGGTCATCACATCATCGGCCCAGGCCCGTGATGCGGGCAGTCTGGAAATCGAATTTCGCGATGGGCGGTTCAAAATCGGATCCGCCCAAACACCGGCCAAGAAAACGCAGAACACCACACCAGAGCAGGGCAGTTTATTCTAACTGCCCACATCCGGCCCAGGGCAGATCAGGGGATCGGTCGTGGGCAGCATCTGGACCACGGGCGTGTCACGGGTCGGGTCATAAAACCGGGCCTCTAGCCCTTGATCACCCCGTTCAAATGTCCAGCATTGTGGCGGGCGGTCCGCGTCGCGCCCGTATTCATCATAGGAAAAACAGATTTTTCCCTGCCATTCGAAATATTTGCCAAAAATGCAATGGCCGTCCAGAAAACTCCATTCAACACGGTTTTGCGGCAGATAGCGTTCCGCGCCATAGTCTAGGCCATTTTGAACGAACACATAGGTTTTGCCCAGTGTTTCGCGCTGAAATTCTGACAGGGTCATGGGCTGAGCCTGCGCCATCGTCATCGACAGGGTCCAAAGGGCAAGGGCGGGCAAACCGCAACGGCATAATGATGTGTCCATCGCCACACCCTAGGGCAGCTTGGGCGTGATGCAAAGCGATTTAACGCGGTTCTAGGGCTTTCAAAGCTGCAAAAAAACGATTAGGTGATGTGAAGGTCATCTTTCGGAGATAGCAATGGCGTTTTTCAAAAAGCTTAAAGATCGGTTGTTCAAGTCATCGTCAAAATTGGACGAGGGTCTGGATGCAATCATCGAAGATGGCGGAACACACGAAACCCCGTCTGATGCGCCTGCGTCGGATGTCACAGGTCCAGATGTAACCGTGCCAGATGCCGAACCCGAGGCCGAGGTTTCGCATCCGCCGCAGACGGCGGATGTTGACGTGCCTGTACCTGCGCAGACCATTTCGGAACCAGAACCAGAACCAGAACCAGAACCAGAACTGGACGCGCCCAAAGCGGGCATTTTGGGCCGTCTGCTGGGCCGCAGCGACACGCAAACGGTTGTAAAACGGACTTTGGACGACGACATGCTGGAACAACTCGAAGAGTTGTTGATCCAATCTGATATGGGTGTGGATACGGCCCTACGCGTCACGGCCAATATGGCCGAGGGGCGTTTTGGCAAAAAACTGTCGGCGGCGGAAATTAAATCGCTGTTGGCCCAAGAAATCGCGCGGATTATGGAGCCTGTCGCAAAACCCTTGCCGCTGTATGCGACCAAGCCGCAGGTTGTTTTGGTGGTCGGGGTCAATGGGTCAGGCAAAACCACAACCATTGGCAAATTGGCCAGCCAATTCAAAGCTGCCGGTAAATCCGTAGTCATCGCCGCGGGCGATACATTCCGTGCCGCAGCCGTTGAACAACTGCAGGTCTGGGGCGATCGCGCCGGCGTGCCCGTCCTGACCGCGCCCGAGGGGTCGGATCCTGCCTCCCTTGCCTTTGATGCAATGACGCGCGCGCAGGCGGATGGGGCCGATTTGTTGATGATCGACACCGCAGGCCGGTTGCAAAACCGCCAAGATTTGATGGAAGAGCTGGCCAAAATCGTCCGCGTGATCCGCAAAAAAGACCCCGATGCCCCCCACAATACATTACTGGTTCTGGATGCAACCACGGGACAAAATGCGGTCAGCCAAGTCGATACATTCAAAAAACTGGCCGATGTCAGCGGATTGGTCATGACGAAACTGGATGGCACCGCCAAGGGGGGTGTTTTGGTGGCCTTGGCGGATAAATTCGGCCTGCCAATCCATGCGATTGGGGTGGGTGAACAAATTGACGATTTGGCCCCCTTTGACCCACAGGATTTTGCGCGCGCTTTGACAGGTGCGGATTAGGGCGCGGATTAGGGTGGCGCGTGGTGTGACCCACCATCCTTGATAGGTACAAACAATG
>CAJXSD010000014.1 GCA_913060475.1 uncultured Paracoccaceae bacterium
ATGAACCGGTTCCGCAATATGTTACGCCGCGCCTATGGGTTGGATTTGCCAGACACATGGGACCAGGCCGCTACACTGTCGTTGGCCGATATTCAGCATATGTTTTCGACGTTCTTGACCATGATCGGGCATAATCTGCGCGGCCAAACGCCGTTGCCTGAAAATGCGCAATGGGCCAGCTATGAACGCGTGTTGCAGGGGTTTTCGCAGATTGCCGCACCAGATCGGTTGATCCGATCATCGGATTTATCTGCAGCTTTGCCCGAAATCGCGCAATCGATTGGTGTGGCTGATCCGGTTCCTTACGTGCGCCCCGATTTGGGGTGGCCCGTGGCATTGGAACAGGTGATCACGGACGATATTGAACGCGCGTGCGAACAGGCATTCGCGCGGGATTATGATCTGTATGGGTTTAGCGATTGGCAGGCGTAATCGCCAAATGGCACAGGCCCTAGGCGGCCTGTGTGCGTTGGTCCGCAGTCAAAATCGTATACAGCGTCGCCGGATCGTGATTTGCGCGCAGTTTTGCACAGATGTCAGCGTTGCGCAGCAACCGCGACACGGATGCCAGGGCTTTCAAATGTTCGACGCCCGCATTTTCAGGCGCAAACAGGGCAAAGATGATATCAACGGGCAGGTGATCGACTGCCGCGAATTCAACGGGTTTTTCCAGCTGAACAAACACACCGCAAACATGGTCCAGATCGGGCAGGCGCGCATGCGGCAGGGCAACCCCGTTGCCAACACCAGTCGGGCCAAGGTTTTCGCGTTCTAACAGCGCCTCAACCGCGCGGTTGTGGTCGATGCCATAGGCCGTGTGGCCAATTTCGGCGACCGTATGTAATAACCACTTTTTGCTTGAGGCAGCAGCGACAAAGCGCACTGCCTCAGGCTTGACCAATTTGAACAATTCCATGGACTGTTTTACTTTCCTGGACCTGCGAAAAATGTATTATTGGGGTTCAATCCAACCGACGTTGCCGTCATCACGACGGTACACAACATTTACGCTATTCTTGCTTTCATTCTTAAACACAAGAAACCCAGTTCCCGACAATTCCATTTGCATCACCGCCTCGCCGACGGACAGGGATGGTATTTTGGTTTCCATCTCTGCGATGATAATGGGCTGCAATGTCTCGGGTTCCGAATCCTCATGCACACTCTCATTTGCGAGGATATAAGAGGAAGCGGCCAAAAGTTCAACCGGGTTTGATCTTTCTTTATGGTGGTCCTTTAGGCGGCGTTTGTACCGTCTTAGTTGTTTTTCCATTTTTTCGCAGCAAGAGTCGAAACAGGCATAGATTTCAGCAGCCGATGCTTTGGCCTGCGCGGTCAATCCGGTCGACAAATGAACCGTTGCTTCGCAGACATATTCATGGCCGCTTTTGGAAAAAACGACCAAGGCATCTGTGGGGCGTTCTGCGTATTTTTGTACGGCTGCGCCCAATTCATCCTTAACATAGGTTTGCAATGCGTCGCCGATGTCAATGTGGATTCCTGAAATTTGATACCGCATTATAACTCCTTTTATTTAGGCGGATTTTTCCTGATCACAGGTTGAATACACCCTGCGGTGCGAAAATCTCCGAACCGGTATTTGACGGGCCTGTATGGATGGCGCGTGATGCGCAGACTCAGTGAAAGTCGTATCCCGTCACCTCTATTCAAGGCGACATCTGGGGGGTTTGTCAAAGGAAAAATGAAATTGTGATCGTCGTGCAATCAGACAATTTTAAAATTGTCGCCCAGATAAACGCGCCGCACATGTTCGTTGCTGACCACATCCTGGGGGGTGCCGGACATTAAAACCGCGCCATCGTGCAAAATATAGGCGCGATCAACGATTTCCAGCGTTTCGCGCACGTTGTGATCGGTGATCAGCACACCCAATCCGCGGTTTTTCAGTTTGGCCACCAAATTGCGAATATCGCCCACCGAAATCGGATCAACCCCGGCAAAGGGTTCGTCCAGCAACAGGTATTTGGGGTTTGCAGCCAGCGCGCGCGCAATTTCAACGCGGCGGCGTTCGCCCCCTGATAGGGCAATCGCGGGGGTGCGGCGCAGGTGTTCGATGCCGAATTCGCCCAACAATTCCTCTAACCTTTCGCGGCGGGTGTGGTGATCGGGTTCGGCAATGTCCAAAATGGCGGCGATATTGTGTTCTACGCTCAGCCCGCGGAAAATTGACATTTCCTGCGGCAAATAACCGATCCCCAATCGCGCGCGGCGATACATGGGCAGGGTGGATATATCTGTTCCATCAATTTTGACCTGGCCGCCATCGGGATTGACCAGACCTGCAATGGAATAAAACGTGGTTGTTTTGCCCGATCCGTTCGGCCCCAATAATGCGACGGCTTCGCCCTGGTTTAGGCGCAATGATACATCGCGGATCACAACCCGTTTTTTATAGGATTTTCGCAGGCCTTTGACCTGTAATCCCAAATTTGCGTTTTCTGTGATCAGCTTGGCGGTGGTCATCAATTGCCCCCGCTGGGTGTCAACGTGGTTGTCACGCGGCCTGACATTTGCGCGGCCCCGGTTTTCGTGTTGATCGTCACATTTTGCGCGCGCAGGGTATTGCCGCCCTGTTTGACGAATGCATTACCCGTCAGGGTGATGCTCCCCTGTTCGACATCATAAACCGCCTGATCCGCCTGCGCCTGATCCGATCCGCTGATCAGCACCACATTGCCATCGGCGGTGATCCGGACGATCTGGGATTGGGTGTCGCCATATTCGGCGCGCACGCGGTCTGCGGTCAGTTTGGTGGCCCCTTGGGTGATTTCGACCATGCCGGAAAATTCCGCAAACCCCTGTGCTTCGTCGATGGTCATGGCATCTGCTGCGGCGGTAATTGCGGCGCTGCTGTCTTGGTCAATGGTGCCGAAAATAGCTGCATTGGATTGCGCCAGTGCGGCGGACAGGGGCAGCATCAGGCTGAACAGGATGGCAAAGACCTTAGTCATGTGGCGCGCTTTCTTGTGTTGCATTCAATACGACCTTTATCCCCTGTGTGAACCGAATTTGCAAAGACTCTGTTCCGGTTGGGCGGGAAATCTCTAATTTACCGGCCCTTAGGGTCATGTTTGGCCCCTGTCCCACGACCGGCCCCTGCGCCGTTAAATTGGAATACCGTGGGTCAAAGGTGACCGATGGGCTGGTCAGATGATACCCCGCGGATGTTGTCAAATCCACCCCGCCGCGCAGGGACACCTGGGTTGTGGTGCTGTCGTATTCGCCCAATTGGGCGGATACCCCGAATTCTGTGCCCGCGGCTGTGGCAACCGTGATGGCCAAATCGGTCATTTGGCCCGGGCTGTCGGGGGTTGTTTGCGGTATTATTTTACCTGCTGACAATGAAATATCATCGCCCGCCGTATTCGTGCCGTTGTAAATTGGCCCACTGATGCGTTGTTCACGGATGCGCGCGTCCAAATCACTGGCGCTAAAGGGCAGGGCGGCCGGCGTGTCCGTTTGGCTGCGAGCCAACAAAAACAGCGATGCCAGCAACCCCAAAGCAATCAGGGGCAGGACAATTTTTAACACATAGACTGTTTTCGAATATTTCATGGTCCCGCCCGCGTTGGGGTTTTAGCTGATGTTAATGCGCAAAAATATCTTCGTCCGGCCAGCCGGCCAGATCCAGTTTCGCACGTACTGGCAGGAAATCGAAACACGATTGCGCCAATTCCATGCGGTGTTCGCGGGTCAGGCGTTCGTTCAGGACATCGCGCAGTTTATGCAGATACAACACATCTGATGCCGCGTAATCCAGTTGCGCGGGGGTCAATGTGTCGGCGCCCCAATCGCTGGATTGTTGCTGTTTCGAAATGTCCTGGTTCAGCAATTCTTGCAGCAGGTTTTTCAACCCGTGCCGATCCGTATAGGTGCGCACCAATTTGCTGGCGATTTTGGTGCAATACACGGGTGCCGCCAAGGCGCCAAAGGTGTGATACATTGCAGCAATATCAAACCGCCCGAAATGGAACAATTTCAACACGTCGGGGTTTTCCAACATTTTGCACAGGTTGGGGGCCGATGTCTGGCCTTGGGCGATTTGCACGATATGGGCGTTGCCGTCGCCATCAGACAGTTGCACCACGCACAACCGATCCCGATAGGGGCGCAGGCCCATTGTTTCACAATCGATTGCCACAACCGGCCCTAAAACCAGATCGTCCGGCAGGTCGCCTTGGTACAGATAATTTGCCACGGATTTGCCCTTTGTTTGCTGTTTTCATGTGAAATAACGATCAAAGGGGTCTGGCGCAACTCTTGGATCTAAAAGATGGGCGATTTATGGCCCAACGGGTCTGGCAATGATGGTGGTTTTTGCTGGAAATCACGTCCCAGTGGGATACAGTCATCCCGACAAACACCAAAATAAACAACAGGATCACAGGATGCAGACCATTTCATTGGTGGACCTTCAGGCCAAAGTTGGCACCCAGGTGGGCGTGTCGCGCTGGTTTGACATTACGCAGGCCCAGATTGATGCCTTTGCCGATATTACCGAAGATTGGCAGTATATCCACATCGATCCCGAACGCGCGGCGCAAACGCCCTTTGGCGGGACGATCGCGCATGGGTTTTTGACCGTGTCGATGTTGTCGGCCATGTTTTATGATGCGCTGCCCGAAATCCAAGGGTCGGAAATGGGCGTGAATTACGGGTTTGATAAACTGCGGTTTTTGGCACCTGTGCGGGCGGGTGCGCGGATCAGGGGCGTGTTCAAACTGCATGACCTGCGTCAGGCGCGTCCGCGCGAAATCACCAATGTCTGGGATGTTACCGTCGAAATCCAAGGCGCCGAAAAACCCGCATTACTGGCCCGCTGGATCGGGCGCGATTACCTAAAGGATGAGGGCTAGGCCATGACCACACCCCACAGCGATTTGATCAATCTGACCCGTTTGGTGCCTTGGCTGGAACAGGCATTGCCTGCATTTCAGGGCCCGGTCGAGGTGGCAAAAATCGCAGGCGGCCAGTCAAACCCGACCTTTCGTTTGATCACGCCTGACAAATCATGGGTGCTGCGGCGCAAACCCGCTGGGGTTTTGTTGAAATCGGCCCATGCCGTGGACCGTGAATTTCGCGTCCAGCGCGCGCTGGCCGATACGGCCGTGCCCGTCGCGCCGGTGCATGTGTTTTGCGATGATGACGCCGTGATCGGGTCGCCGTTCTATGTGATGGATCTGCTGGACGGGCGCAGTTATGATGACCCCAGTTTGCCCGACCTGTCACCTGATGAACGCGGGCAGATTATGGACGAAATGAACCGCGTGTTGGCCGATATCCATAATGTCGATCTGGCACAGGTGGGTTTGGACGATTACGGACCAGCAGGCAATTATTACCAACGGCAAACAGGCCGCTGGACAAAACAATACCGCGCCACGGAAACCGACCCTATCCCCGATATGGATGACCTGATCGACTGGCTGTCGCGCAACCTGCCTGATGATGATGGCCAACGTACGCTGGTGCATGGGGATTACCGGTTGGACAATCTGATGTTTGCCCGCGACAGTGCGCGGTGTCTGGCGGTGTTGGATTGGGAATTATCGACAACGGGCCATCCCTATGCGGATCTGGCGGCTGTGATCATGCAATGGGCCATGCCCGCCGATACGGATGGCCGCGGATTGCGCGGGATCGACCGCGCCACACAGGGGTTGATGTCGGACCAAGATTTCATCGACCGATACTGCGCCCGCCGTGATATTGCGGGCATTGATCGGTTCGGATTTTACATCGCCTTTTGTTTTTTCCGCATGGCGGCGATCTTGCAAGGCGTGAAAAAACGCGCCTTGGATGGCAATGCGTCGGATCCTGCGCGGGGTCTGCGATTGGGGGAATATGTGCCAGAAATGGCAAAACTGGGCTTGGCTGCGGCCAAGCAGGTCTAAGGGGGACATAAAATGAATCTGGTCGACCTGAACGAAGAGCCAAGCGGTCTGCAAAATCACCTAGGCTATCGCCTGACTGCGTTTGAACGTGATTTTTGCGCGCTGATTATGCCCATCACCCCGCAGATTATGAACCGCAACGGCATTCCACATGGTGGGGCATTGTCCACATTGTTGGATACGGCAATGGGGTTTGCGGGCTGCTATGTCGGGCCAAATGAACAGCCGCACCGCGCCATGACGCTAAACCTGTCTGTCAACTTTATGGCCCAAGCCACGGGAACCACGTTACACGCCACAGGTCGCCGTGTGGGCGGCGGACGCAAAACATATTTCGCCGAAAGTTCGATCACAGATGACACGGGCACATTGATTGCCACCGCAACGGGGGTGTTCAAATATGCCTGGACCAATCCGCAGGCGGCCGGTTAATCCAGCCAGCCCTGTAGGTTGCTTTCGATGACGGCGGACAGGGCACGAATATGCGCGTCGTCGTCGTTGAGGCAGGGGATATATGTGAATTCCTCGCCGCCGGCCTCTTCGAACGCTTCTTTGATCTCTTCGTTGATCTCTTCTAGTGTTTCGATGCAGTCGGCGGAAAACGCGGGCGCAATCACGGCGATGCGTTTTTTGCCGTCTTCCTCGGCCAGACGCGCGACCTCTTCTACGGTGTAGGGTTTTAACCATTCTTCGGGGCCGAAACGCGATTGGAACGTGGTCACGATTTCGGTGTCTTTCCAGCCCAGACGTTCCTTTAACAGGCGCGTGGTTTTCTGGCATTGGCAATGATAGGGGTCGCCCTCCATCAGATAACGTTTGGGGACACCGTGATAGGATGTGACCAAAACATCGGGCCGGTTTTCGATATTGGCATAGGCTTTCTCGACGGATTGGGCCAGTGCCTCGATATAGAGGGGATGTTCGAAATAAGGTTCGACCACGCGCGCGATGGGCTGCCATTTTTCCTTCATCAAGGCGCGGAAAAATTGGTCATTGGCTGTGGCTGATGTGGCCCCCGCATAATGCGGATACAGCGGGAAAAACAGAATTTTGGTGCAGCCCGCGCGGGTCATTGCGCGCACTTTGCTTTCGGTGGATGGGTTGCCATAGCGCATGCAGAAATCGACCATGACATCATCGCCATAGCGATCCGCCATTGCTGCCTTGATTTTGGCGGTTTGATCCTTGGTGATGGTCATCAAGGGGCTTTCGCCCTGATCATGGTTCCAAATCGATTTATAGGCGGCACCTGACCGGAACGGACGCGATGTCAAAATGACCAATTGCAACAGCGGCTGCCACAGGAATGGCGAATAATCGATCACGCGGCGGTCGGACAAAAATTCGTTCAGGTACCGACGCATTGACCAGTAATCATAGTTGTCCGGCGTACCAAGGTTTGCCAACAAAATACCAACCTTTTGCTTGGGCACTTTGGGGTGGTCAGGTTGGGCATGCGCTGGGCAAGCTTGTGGAACGGTTGGGTCAAACATTCGGGATCCCTTATTTATTTGCAAATTCGTCTGTTACATAAGGCATTCAGGTCCAAGGTCAATCGCTAGGGTCAATCTTTGGCCTTTATTCTTTCAGTGGAATTTCCGGAACCCGCAACGCATCCGCCAAGCGCATTTTCGCACTGCCGGGGCGCAGCGGTTTGGGTTGGCTGTCGTCCGGGGCCCATCCGGTCAGGATAATTTGTTCAAAACTGGCCAGGATGCGCCCCTGATCATCGCTGAACGATTGGGCGTAAATGGCCTGGGCCCGTGCAAACAGACCGCGCGGGGTAAAGTGTTTGGTGCGAGCGGTCATCGCATTGGTTTCGCCCATGGCCCGCAGATCCTGCATCAGATGGATCAAACTGGCGTAACTGGTGTTGATCACCGCGCTGTCGGCCACAGGCAGGGCAAATCCCGAGCGTTGCAACAATGCGCCTGCATCGCGAATTTCGCCCATGGGCAAGACGCGCGGTGACAGGCCGCCACGCAGCTGGCTTTCGGCTTCGGCTAGGGATGTGCGCAGTTGTGACAGGGTATCACCCCCCAAAAAAACCGCCATCATCAGCCCATCGTTGCGCAGGCCCAATCGGCATTGGATCAACTGTCCCACAGGGTCATTGGCCCAATGCAACGCCATGGCATGGATCACCAAATCGCAGCTGGCCTGCGGAATGTCCAAAACATCCGTGTCTGCAATAATGCGCGCATCGGGAAAGGCCGTGCGCCACGGATCTGGGTGACCCGTCACAATCGTCACATCTGTAAACGATTTGTTTACAAAGGCTAGGCGATCCTGAACATCAAGAATCGCCAAGTCATGCAGGAAATATCCCCGCGCCGGATCGGTGCGGTGACGCGCCTGTTCTAATGCGTTGCGATCAACCAGATTAGGATGTTGTGTCATGGGGCTGACATAGAATGAAACTGCAGGCATTTCAAACCGCATTACGCGCGATTTATCCGCCGCAGTGTATTTTATGTCGCACTGGGCTGGATCGGGATAATGCCCTGTGCGGGACGTGCTGGCGGGCGATGCCCTTTGTCGATGGGCCGGTGTGCGACTGTTGTGGAACACCGATCCTGACCGCGGGGTTTGCCGCCGAAAATGACATTTGTCAGGCGTGCCAAACCCATCCGCGCCCCTGGGGGCGGGGGCGTGCCGCACTGCTGTATCAGGGATCGGCACGGCGTCTGGTGTTGTCATTCAAACATGGCGATCGGCCCGACATTGCAACGGGCGCCGCGCGGTGGATGGCACGCGCGGCCCATGATCTGGTGGGGTCTGATACGGTGTTGGTCCCCATCCCGCTGCATTGGCGGCGGCGATTGGCGCGGCGGTACAATCAGGCCGACATCTTGGCCCATAAAATCGCCCCCCTGATCGGGACCAAGGTGGTATCAGATGTTCTGGTGCGGCCAAGACCCACCGTGCCCTTGGAAATCGCCACCGCGGCCGAGCGATACGACCGTTTGCGCGATGCCTTTGCCGTGACGGGACGGGTGGACAAACATCTGGCGGGGCGGTCGGTGATCTTGGTTGACGATGTGATGACATCTGGCGCCACGATGAGCGCGGCCGCACAGGTGTTGCGTGCCGCGGGCATACAAAAAATTGATAGTTTGGTTCTGGCGCGTGTGCCGCAAAACGATTACATTGGTGGCGAAGAAAAGGACTAAGCCATGCCAGTCATCGATATTTATACCAGCCCGCTGTGCGGCTATTGCCATGCGGCCAAACGCCTGCTGAATGCCAAGGGCGTCACATTCAACGAAATTGACGTTTTGGTCCAACCAGATCGCAAAGCGGAAATGATGCAGCGGTCAAACGGGGGGCGCACAGTTCCGCAGATATTCATCAATGATCAGCATATCGGCGGGTGCGATGATCTGTATGCCTTGGACCAGCAGGGAAAATTGGATCCGCTGTTACAGGCGGCCTAACCCATGGTGCGGGTGGCGTTGCTGCAGCTGAATGCCACGGATGATCCCGGCGTGAATCTGGAACAGACGCTGGACATGGTCCGCGATGCGGCGCAGGCGGGGGCTGTGATGGTCTTTACCCCCGAGGTGACAAACTGCGTATCCGGCAGCCGCAGCCATCAGACCCGTGTTTTGAGGCATCAAGCGGATGATATCACCTTGGCGGCGTTGCGTGATGCGGCGCGGCACTGGGGGATATGGATCAATATTGGGTCGCTTGCGTTAAAATCTGACACGCCTGACGATGCGCGGTTTCACAACCGATCCTTTGTCATTGATCCGCAGGGCCGTATTGTGGCCCAATATGATAAAATTCATATGTTTGATGTTACGCTGTCCGATACGGAATCCTATCGCGAATCTGTGGGGTACCAACCGGGCAAACGGGCGGTTGTTGTGGATACAGATCATATGACATTGGGGTTGTCGGTCTGTTACGACCTGCGCTTTGCCCATTTGTATCGGGCCTTGGCGCAATCGGGGGCGCAGGTGTTGACCGTGCCTGCCGCCTTTGCCCAGACAACGGGACGGGCGCATTGGGACATATTGCTGCGTGCGCGGGCGATTGAAACGGGGTGCTTTGTGGTGGCTGCGGCGCAATGCGGAACACATCAAACATCTGCGGGGGCCCCGCGACACACATATGGCCATTCAATGGTTGTGGCGCCTTGGGGCGATGTATTGGGGCAACTAGATGATCAAAAAGACATTCTTTGCGTCGATCTGGATTTATCCGATGTTGACAAAGCCCGCCAACGCGTTCCATCTGTAAATGCAACCCAACCATTCCAAGGACCTGAGCGCATTGGCAGATGATGGCCAAAATATTACGATTTCCCTGATCAGCGAAATATTGACCGTCGAACAGCTGTTGCGCAGCCGTCTGGCCAAAGTGTTGCCCAAGGGCATGGAATTGTCGCATTTTTCGGTACTGAACCATCTGGATCGTGTGGGCGACGAACGCACGCCCGCGCAATTGGCGAAATCGTTCCATGTGACACGCGGGGCCATGACGAACACCCTGCGTAAACTGGAAATATCGGGATATATCCACATTCGCCCCGATTGGGATGATGCCCGTCGAAAACTGGTCGCGATCAGCCCCGCGGGACGTTTGGCGCGCGACACCGCCATTTCTGCGGTGGCACCCGTGTTGTCGGAACTGACCCAAGAAATTGGTGTAACAAAATTAAAATCCACCCTGCCGGTTTTGCGTGAATTGCGTCTGAAACTGGAATAATCGCAGGATTTATTTTGCGAAACCTATCCTTTCGCGTTTGCCCCAACCGTAAAAGCAGCGAAAGTTTTGTCGATACTCTTAAGGCAAAGGTTGTTCTCGCGTCCTAAGTGTGATTGTCTTTGGAACAATCGCGAAAGCAATGTTAACACCCTGTATTTGATGCAGAACAAAGAGGTAATTAAATGTACCGTGTATGGAATTTTCTAGCCGAATATTCGCTGTTGTTGATCATCGGCGCTGTTTTGGCACTGCTATGGGCAAACACGAATCCGGAAACCTATCACCATTTTGTCGAGTTTGTGATCTGGGATCACGCCCCGATTGGGCATTTGCACGATGGTCACCGCACCTTGACGCTGCATTATCTGGTCAATGACCTGTTGATGGCGTTTTTCTTTGCCATCGCGGCCAAAGAAGTTTGGGAAGCGATCATTTTGGAAAACGGCAGCCTGCGCGGCAAAAAGGCGGCGACGCCATTGTTCGCCACAGCGGGCGGTATGTTGGGCCCGATCGCGGTTTATTTGGCACTGGCGATGGTTATGGGGTCCGACACCTATGACGCGGTGAAAAACGGTTGGGCCATTCCAACGGCCACAGATATTGCATTCAGTTATCTGGTGGGGCGTTTGGTGTTTGGTGCGGGTCATCCGGCGGTACGGTTCCTGCTGTTGCTGGCGATTGCGGATGATGCCTGTGGCCTGATTATTCTGGCGATTTTCTATCCTTCGGGGGATCTGGCACCGCAATGGTTGCTGGTTTCATTCGCGGCAGCGATTGGGGTGTTTATTCTGGCCAACTGGCTGCCCCGTCGTTTGGACCGTGGTAACCAATTGCGCCCCGTGTCCACAATGGTGCGCAAAACATTCAGTTTCTGGCCATATGCCTTGGCCGCAGCGATCAGCTGGTATGCGTTTATGCGCTCGGGTCTGCACCCTGCGCTGGGCCTGTTGCCGATTGTGCCGGCCATCCCGCATGCGGACCGTGCCTTTGGTATTTTCAGCGACGCAGAAACGCATATGCATGACCTGCTAAACGACATCGAACACGCGCTTAAGGTTCCGGTCGAGGTTGTGTTGTTTTTCTTTGGACTGATGAATGCCGGCGTCGAATTTTCGTCCATGGGCGATGCGACATGGTTGGTTTTGGCTGGTCTGTTAATCGGTAAACCCGTTGGCATTTTGTTGATGGGCTGGATTGCCGCGCGGCCGCTGGGCTTGGGCATCCCCGAAGGCATGCGGATCATCGATCTGGTTGTGATCGGGTTTGTTGCGGCCATTGGCTTTACCGTATCGCTGTTTGTGGCGGCTGTGGCCTTTGATGCCGGGCCTGTGCAAGACGCGGCCAAAATGGGCGCGCTGTTCAGTTTCTTTGCCGCGATTATTTCGATTATCGCCGGCAAGGTGACAGGCGTTCAAAAACGCGAACTTTAACATTTCGCAATACTCACCGAAGAAAGCCCGGCCCTGTGCCGGGCTTTATTTTTTGTTAACCATGATTGGCAAACATGGGGCATGACCCATGACACCGATTCCCAATTGCCCCTGTTTTCCGAGGCGCCCGCGCAATTTGCCCTGACCAAGGGCGCGCGTTTGCCATCCTATATCAAGGATCATCGCAAACGTTTGCGCGACCGGTTTGTGCAGGGGGGTGCAGATGCCTTGCCTGATTATGAAATGCTGGAACTTGTGTTATTTCGCGCTATTCCACGGCAGGATGTCAAACCATTGGCGCGGCGGCTGTTGGATCATTTTGGTGATTTCAACCGCGTTATTTCCGCATCACTTGATGAAATTGCCGCTGTTCAGGGGGCCGGTACCGCAGTCGCGGTCGAATTAAAGATTGTCCAAGCGGCCGCGCAACGCCTGACCCGTGCGCGGGTGATTGGGCGGCCGGTTTTGTCCAGTTGGGATGCGTTACTGGAATACTGTCAGGCGAATATGGCGCATCTGAGTTATGAACAATTTCGTATTCTGTACCTGGATCGTAAAAACACGCTAATTACCGATGAATTGCAGGCGCGGGGGACGGTTGATCATGTGCCTGTTTACCCCCGTGAAATTGTCAAACGGGCGCTGGAATTAAATGCATCAGCCTTGATATTGGTGCATAATCACCCCTCGGGGGATCCGACGCCATCGCAGCAGGATATCGACATGACGCAGCAGATTATATCCGCGGCCGCTGCGTTGGGTATAACGGTGCATGATCATTTGGTCATCGGCAAATCCGATGAAATCAGTTTCCGCGCACAGGGGCTGATTTGATCCCTATTCCACCCAGATTTCGACGCGTCTGTTCACATCGCGCCCCAGTTCTGTGGTTTCGCAGGCCATGGGCAGGACCGGTCCATATCCTTTGGCCGTCAGGGTCCCGATATCCAGCTGACGTTTTGGCAGCCGCTTTGTGATTTGCTTCATTACGGTTTCGGCGCGGTCTTGTGACAGTTGGACGTTCGCGTCAAAATCGCCCTGACCATCACTAAACCCGACAAAGTGCAGGTTTTTGCCATCAAACCGCCCCTGTATGATCTGGGTCGCAATCAGGTCCAGGTTGGCCCGGGACTGGGCATCCAGATCGGACGTGCCTGTGGCAAACCGGAAACTGGTGGTCAATCGCGCCGCTGTTTTCAAATCGCGAACCACCCTTTGCAGTACGTCCAAGGTCTGGGCGCTGCTTTGGCTGACGGCGAATTGCAATCGGTCGCCTTGTTGGGTCCACGCGGTTTGGGCCGTCGACAGGCCCACAAATCCCGCGCGTTCGATGACCAAACGTGCATCAGCAGATGTGACATAGTCGAAAAACAATGTTGCTTGTGGACCTTGGGTAAAAGGACTCTGATGCAGGAAAACGGGAACGATCAGCGGATAATCCCCGGATTTAATGCTGCGATTTGACAGCCGCGGCATATGTCCACAATCCCCCGTCAGGGACACAACCTGCAACCCGGACAGGTTGGAAAATGGCACCAGGCCCAGTTTTTTCGGGTTTTGATACAGGGTATCCACCACATCCCCCAAGGCACCATCATGCCAAATTTGATCATACCCCTGCCATCCGAACCGCGCGCCATAGTCGAAATGTTCGCTGGCGATGTTGATCCGGTCCGATGCGGTTTCGATCAGGTCAATCAGGTTGGATAAATGCATGTTCGCCTGATCATTGGGGGGGCCACAACGGGGACCAGCGCGTCCAATGCGACAACCGCACTTTTGACCGATGACCGGATCGAGGGCACGGCAGGGTCGCGCAACCGGGCCAATTCGGCGGCGGTTAATTCACGAAATGCAATGGCCCAATCCGTGGATTGATTGACCAGATCAGCAATCGCAGTTTCCGAATTTGCGGGTGTCAGGGTGATTGAAAATTTTCGGTCGCTGTCCGCGTTCGCCGTTAATTCATAGCGGTCTGTGCCATCAGATTGCGGTGTCTGTTTCAGCGAATAGGCCCGCCTAAGGGCAAAGTTTTCGATCAAAGCGGGCAGCGCCACCGATGCCAGCCCTTGGGGGACGGTCAGGGTGATGTTTTCCTGCGCGGGCCGCTGGGTGGGGCAGTGTTGCCCTTGGCAATCAAACAAGGTGGCATCAAACACTACGGGCCCGGCGTCACTGTCCAGTGAAATATAGCGCCCGTCATAGTCCAACACAGTCCCGCGAATGACCAGACCGCCCTGTTTGGACGTCAGGGTCACATCCGGCTGTTGTGCCCAAGCCCCGCCACACCAAACGAACAGAAACGCCCAAAACTGGAACGCATAGCGCATCATCCCAAAACCCCGCATAATTTCGCGCGACTGTGAAAGGTTGCGATGGGATTTTCAACCGATATTTTAAGACACTGCAAAACTGCCCCGCGCGGCGCGATGCAAATGCCACAAACAAAAACGCCCCCGAAATCGGGGGCGTTTTGATGCGGTGTGCGCCTTAGGCCAAACGGCCGTGGCAATGTTTGAATTTGGATCCCGATCCGCAGGGGCAGGGATCGTTGCGGCCCGTGTTTTCCCATCCCTCTGGCATGTCCTCGGCGGGGGTGTCGGCCGCGGCTGCCGGGGCGGCCGCCTGTTGCTGCATTTTTTGCATGGCCTCTTGTTGGGCTTGCATTTGTTGCATCATGATGGCGCGTTCTTCTTCGGTCATGGGGCGGACTTGGCCCATTTGTTTGGTCACATCCGCACGCAATCCGCCCAGCAACCCTTCGAACAACTGAAACCCTTCGTTTTTATATTCGTTCAGCGGATCGCGTTGGGCATAGCCACGGAACCGCACGACAAGTTTCAGGTGTTCCAGCGTCAGCAGATGTTCGCGCCATTTGCGGTCAATCGTTTGCAGCAAAACCTGACGTTGAACCTGTTCCATGGTGTCTTCACCAAAGGCTTGGGCCTTTTCTTCCATGGCTTTATCGGCGGCCTCTTCGATGCGGTCGCGCATGACATCGGCATCAACGCCTTCTTCTTCGGCCCATGCGATGATGGGCAGATCTAGGTTCAAATGCTCAATCACATCGCCATAGAGTCCTTGGGTATCCCATTGATCCGCATAGGATTTTGGTGGCATATGTGTATCGATCAGATCATCGATCACCTCGTTGCGCATGTCAGTGATGATTTCTGTCAATTCGTCGGTTTTCATAATATCCCGACGTTGATCAAAAATGGTTTTGCGCTGATCGTTCATCACGTCATCGTATTTCAACAATTCTTTACGAATGTCGAAATTGCGGGCCTCGACCTTGGCTTGGGCGCGTTCTAGTGATTTGTTGACCCAAGGGTGTTCAATCGCTTCGCCCTCTTTCATGCCAAGGGTGTGCAACACCTTGTCCAGACGGTCCGACCCGAAAATGCGCATCAAATCGTCCTCTAGTGACAGATAGAAAGACGACCGACCAGGGTCACCCTGACGCCCCGAACGACCGCGCAACTGGTTGTCGATGCGGCGGCTTTCGTGGCGTTCAGTGGCCAGAACGAACAGGCCACCGGCGTCTTTGACCGCTTGTTCATCCGTTTGGTGCGCCGTCTCGATTTGGGCGCGGATTTCGTCGGGGTTTCCATCAGGATTGGCGGCGATGGCCTCCATCACTTTCATTTCGACGTTGCCGCCCAACTTAATATCGGTGCCGCGACCGGCCATATTGGTGGCGATTGTGACGGCCCCCAATTTACCAGCATCTGCAACAATCTGCGCCTCTTGTTCGTGCTGACGCGCGTTTAGGACGTTGTGCTTAATCCCTGCTGCGGTCAGCATTTGCGACAGCATTTCCGATTTTTCGATGGATGTGGTGCCGACCAGAATGGGCTGGCCTTTGGCTTGGGCCTGTTTGATTTCTTCGACAATGGCCTGATATTTTTCGGCGGCGGTGCGGTACACTTTGTCGTGGTCGTCAATGCGCGCGATGGGGCGATTTGTTGGGATTTCCACAACGCCCAAACCATAGATTTCGCGGAATTCTTCGGCCTCGGTGCTGGCGGTCCCTGTCATGCCACCCAGTTTATCATACAGCCGGAAATAGTTTTGGAACGTCACGCTGGCCAATGTCACGTTTTCTGGCTGAATTTGGCAGCCCTCTTTCGCTTCGATCGCTTGGTGCAGACCTTCGGACAGGCGGCGGCCGGGCATCATGCGTCCGGTAAATTCGTCGATCAACACCACCTGACCGTCACGCACGATGTAATCTTTGTCACGGACAAAGTTTTTGTGCGCGCGCAGGGCGTTGCTGACGTGATGCACGATTGTTGTGCTTTCCGGATCGTATAGCGACTGGCCCTCGGGCAGGATGCCCTTGGACAGCAGCAGTTGTTCTAGATAATCGTTGCCATCGTCGGTAAAGGTGACGTTGCGGGTTTTTTCGTCAACGTTATAGTGATCTTCGCTGAGCGTTGGGATCAGTTCGTTGATCGCCGCATAGAGTTCGGACCGGTCATCAGAGGGGCCAGAAATGATCAGGGGTGTCCGTGCCTCGTCGATCAGGATACTGTCAACTTCGTCCACGATGGCAAAGTTGTGGTATTTCTGGTTCATCTCATCAATGCTGCCGCGCATGTTGTCGCGCAGATAATCAAAGCCCAGTTCGTTATTCGTGGCATAGGTGATATCGGACCCATAGGCGGCCGCTTTCTCAGACTCGGGCTGTTGGGGATAAACCACGCCGGTGGTCAGGCCCAATGCGCCATAGACCTTGGACATCCATTCCGCATCGCGTTTTGCCAGATAATCATTGACCGTCACCACATGTACGCCGCGCCCTGTCAGCGCATTCAGATAGGCGGGGAATGTGGCCACCAATGTTTTACCTTCGCCGGTTTTCATTTCGGCAATGTTGCCCTGATGCAGAAAAATACCACCCATCAGCTGCACATCAAAGGCGCGCAGACCCAAGGCACGCTTGGCCCCTTCGCGACAGTTGGCAAAGGCTTCGGGCAGGATGGCATCCAATGTTTCACCATTGGCGATGCGGGCCTTGAATTCGCCGGTTTTTTCGATCAGCTGCGCATCGCTTAACGCTTCGAACTCGGGCTCTAGGGCGTTGATTTTGTCAATCAGGGGTTTGACGGATTTTACCTTGCGGTCATTGGGGGTCCCAAAAACCTTAGCTGCTAATTTTCCAAAACCTAGCATCATAACTCCGTCTTTAAATTTGTTGCGCAACTTTGTGTTGCTGGACTTGCTTGGCGTGCGATCTGGACATAGGTATGAACAGACGCAATTTTGTTGTGTATTCGATGTAAGGGGCCGGTGATACGGTGTCAACGCAGTCAGGGCAAAACGCCCCGCAATTTGAAGGAGATTCCAATGAAAAACTGGCAAAAAACCGCAAGCTCAATGATAATTGCTGCAATTTGTGCGTTCCCTGCTGTGGCGCAGGATGCCACATCTGCCAAAACCGTGGTCGCCAGCGTGGATGGCACCGACATCACATTGGGCCATTTGATCTTGGCCTTTGATTCCTTGCCCGACGAATACAAAAGTTTGCCGGCCGATCAGCTGTTCCAAGGGTTGATCGAACAGATGGTGCAACAAACCTTGCTGAGCAATTCGGCCAAGAACAAAGATGCGGCCATTGTTCAGCTGGCATTGGAAAACGAAAAACGCCTGTTGCACGCAGGCATCGCCGTCAACGAATTGACCGACGAACAAGTCACCGAAGAGGCAATCCGCGCCGCCTATGACGCGCAATATGCCAATGTCGATCTGGGGCTGGAATATAACGCCGCGCATATTTTGGTCGAAACCGAAGAGGCGGCCAAGGATATGATCCAGAAACTGGCCGAGGGTGCCGATTTTGCGGCCTTGGCGCAGGAATTTTCGACCGGTCCATCGGGTCCCAATGGGGGCGATTTGGGGTGGTTTAACCGTGGTGATATGGTCGGCCCCTTTGATGCCGCGGTGGCGGATATGCAGGTGGGCGACATTGCCGGCCCCGTGCAGACGCAATTTGGCTGGCACGTCATTTCCCTGAAAGAAACGCGTGCGAAATCTGCGCCAGATTACGATATGGTCAAGGGCGAAATTGCCGTTGAATTGCAACGCCAAGCCGTGCAAGACCGCATTACATCGCTGGAACAGGCCGCGACCATCACCCGCCTGTCTGTCGATGATATTGATAGCAACCTGATCAAAGATCCCACCCTGTTGGAGCAATAATTCATGGCCAAAATTACCAAAGTGTCCCCCTTAGCCCCGGCGCAATTTCCCGATCTGCCTGTGATTGATGGGGTGAAATTTGCCACCGCCGCGGCCGGCGTGAAATATCAGGGTCGCACAGATGTGATGCTGGCGGTTGCGGATGCGGGCTCCACCATTGCGGGTGTGTTTACACGGTCCGCCACACGGTCGGCCCCTGTGTTGGATTGTCAGGACAAAATCAGCGGGCCTACGCCAAATGGTGTGGCCATTTTGGTCAATTCGGGCAATTCCAACGCCTTTACCGGTGCGCGCGGGCGTGAATCGGTGGCCGCCATTACAGGTGCGGTTGCGGATATCACGGGGCTGGACGGGGCGGCGGTGTTTACATCATCGACAGGGGTCATTGGCGAACCCTTGCCCCATGATCGCATTATCGCAGTTTTGGGCCAGTTGAACGGCGATTTGGATGCAGGCAAAATCGGCGACGCGGCGCGGGCCATTATGACCACTGATACCTATCCCAAGGGAGCCATGGCACAGGTCGAAACCGACCAAGGCCCGATCAAAATCGCGGGCATCGCCAAAGGGTCGGGTATGATCGCCCCTGATATGGCGACGATGTTGGTCTATATCTTTACCGATGCCAAAATCGCGCAACCGGAATTGCAGGCCTTGGTCAGTGAAATCAATGATGCATCGTTTAACTGCATCACGGTCGACAGCGATACATCGACGTCAGATACGTTGTTGATGGTCGCGACGGGGGCCAGCGGGGTATCCGTTGATCGCGCGCATCAGGGGTTCAAATCGGCCCTGCGTGATGTGTTTATGGATCTGGCCCATCAGGTTGTCCGCGATGGCGAAGGGGCGACCAAGTTTGTCGAAATTCAAATCACCGGTGCGGCCACGGATACGGATGCCAAAACCCACGCCATGGCGATTGCCAATTCGCCGCTGGTCAAAACGGCGATTGCAGGGCAGGACCCGAACTGGGGCCGCGTTGTGATGGCGATCGGCAAATCCGGTGCCGCCGCAGATCGCGATTTGCTGACCATCCGTTTTGGCGATATCACGGTGGCGGAAAACGGGTGGGTCTCCCCTAGCTATAGCGAAGACCAAGGCGCCGCCTATATGCAAAACGAACACCTGATCATTGGGGTTGATTTGGGGTTAGGGCAGGGCACATCCACGGTTTGGACCTGTGACTTGACGCATGATTACATCGCCATTAACGCGGATTACCGATCATGAAAATGGTATTGGTATCTGCCGTTGCCTTGGTCGATGGGGACGGGCGTGTGTTATTGGCCCAACGCCCCCCGGGCAAAGCCATGGCCGGATTATGGGAATTCCCGGGCGGCAAAGTCGAACCAGGCGAAACGCCCGAGGCGGCATTGGTGCGTGAACTGCACGAAGAATTGGGCATTGAAACATGGAACAGCTGCCTTGCCCCCCTGACATTCGCCAGCCACAGCTATGACGATTTCCATCTGCTGATGCCCTTGTTCGTCTGCCGCAAATGGAACGGTATCGTTCAGGGCAAAGAGGGCCAGAACTTAGCATGGGTCCATGCCCGCGATTTGCGCAATTACCCCATGCCCGCGGCCGATATCCCGCTGATCCCAATTTTGCGCGATTGGTTATAGGGCGCGTATAACACCCCGATCTTGCAGATGTGTTGGGCCATAAAAAACCCGCCTTTCGGCGGGTTTTTGTTTAATCCAATTTGCGTTCGATTTCTTCGCGTTCGAAAATCTCGATGACGTCCTTGGGACGAATATCGTCATAGTTTTCAAAGGCCATACCGCATTCTTGGCCGGACAGCACTTCTTTGACTTCGTCCTTGAACCGTTTCAGCGTTTTCAACGTGCCTTCGTGGATCACAACGTTGTCGCGCAACAGGCGTACACCTGCTGAACGGCGTGCGACACCTTCGGTGACAATACAACCGGCAACCTTGCCCACGCCGGACACCTTGAACACCTCTTTGATTTCGGCATAACCGATAAAGTTTTCGCGGATTTCGGCAGACAGCAGACCACTTGCGGCGGCTTTGATATCGTCGACCAGATCGTAGATCACGGAATAATACCGCACATCCACGCCTTTTTGGTTGGCCGAGTTACGGGCCGATGCATTTGCACGCACGTTAAAGCCCATGACAGGCGCACCCGATGCTTCGGCAAGGCCGATGTCGGTATCGGTGATTGCACCCACGCCATAGTGGATAACGCGCACGCGCACTTCTTCGTTACCGATTTTTTCCATGGCTTGAACGATCGCTTCGGCGGATCCTTGTACATCGGCTTTGACGATGATGGGCAATTCGGATACGTTTGCATCCTCTTTCGCCTTGGCCATCATCTGTTCCAATGTCTTGGCGGCACCAGCTGCGGCGCGTTTTTCTTTGAAAACGTTTTCGCGGTATTCGGCGATTTCACGGGCCTGTGCTTCGGTGTCGACCACGTTCAAAACATCCCCTGCCTCGGGGGTGCCGTTTAGGCCCAGAACCTCAACCGGAACGGATGGGCCTGCCTCTTTGACGCGTTCACCTTTGTCATTGACCAAGGCGCGGACTTTACCCCACTGTTGGCCGACCACAAAAATATCGCCTTGGCGCAATGTACCTTTTTCAACCAAAACAGTGGCAACAGGGCCGCGGCCCACATCCAACTGTGCCTCGATCACGGCACCTTGGGCGGCGCGATCTGGGTTTGCCTTAAGTTCCAGAATTTCCGCCTGCAGGGCAATCGCCTCAAGCAGGTTATCCAGACCCATACCGGTCAAGGCAGAGACTTCGACGTCCTGCACGTCGCCTGACATGGCCTCAACCACGATTTCATGCTGCAACAGGTCTGTGCGCACTTTCATCGGGTTGGCATCGGGTTTGTCGCATTTGTTGATCGCGACAATCATCGGTACCTTGGCCGCTTTGGCGTGGTTGATCGCCTCGACGGTCTGGGGCATCACGGCGTCATCTGCTGCAACCACCAAAACAACGATGTCCGTGACCTGCGCACCGCGTGATCGCATCGATGTAAAGGCCGCGTGACCGGGCGTGTCCAAGAATGACAGCACGGCGCCGTCCTTGGTTTCGACCTGATAGGCGCCGATGTGCTGGGTGATACCGCCTGCTTCGCCGGATACAACCTTGGTGTTGCGGATGGCGTCCAACAGCGATGTTTTGCCGTGGTCCACGTGGCCCATGATGGTGATCACAGGGGGACGCGGTTTTAGGTTGGCGTCGTCCTCGGGGGTTTCCTTGATGATGTCTTCGACATCAGCATCGGATACGCGCACGATTTTGTGGCCAAATTCTTCGATGATCAATTCGGCTGTGTCGGCATCGATGGATTGGTTTTGCGTCACCATCATGCCCATTTTCATCAAGGCTTTGACCACCTCGGCCACGCGTTCGGCCATGCGGTTGGCCAATTCAGAAACCACAATGCTTTCAGGGACCTGAACATCGCGCACAATCTTTTCGCGCTCGGTCTGTTGTCCCATGGCTTTCTGGCGCGCGCGTTCTTGCTTACGCTTCATCGCGGCCATGGATTTCTGACGGCCACCTTCGCCACCGTCTAGGGCCTGCGACAGGGTTAATTTACCAGAACGACGGCCACCATCATCCCCGCGCGCTTTGGCACGGCGATCGCTGTCATCCTCTTTGCCGCGTTTGCGCGACGGTGTTTGGGGCGCGGCAGGCTTGGCCACGCGCGAATCGCTTGGCGCACGCTTGGGGGCCTCGGCTGCAGCGGCCTCTTTGGCGGTGGGCTCGGTTTTGGCACGCTCTTCCGCTTTGCGGCGATCCTCGGCCTCTTGGCGGGCGCGCTCTTCTTCTTCGGCTTTCTGGCGGGCGCGCTCTTCGACTTCGCGCTGTTCGCGCTCTTTCGCTTCTTGCTCGGCGCGGCGACGCTCGCGCTCTTCTTCGCGGGCACGCTCTTCTGCTACGCGGGCTGCTTGCTCTTCTGCTTCGCGGGCTTTGGCGGCTTGTAACGCCTTGAGACGGCGTTCCATTTCCGCATCGTTGATTCCGGCAGGACGTTTTGATTGACCCGATCCTGCGGACCCAGCGGATGCAGTTGTTGGTTTTGCCGCGCTGGGTTTTGATACCGCAAAACGTTTCTTAGACTTGGTTTCGACCACAACGCTGTTGGTCCGCCCATGGCTAAAGCTTTGTTTTACGTTCCCAGAACGTGGTCCACGAACACCCAAGGTTTTTTTGCCGTCACTATCGCTCATCTAGCTGTCTTATCCTTCCCGGAGGTGATTTTGCCCCCGTCATTTGCACGCAAGCCTTTCAGCCGTTGTGCTTCATCTACTACACGCTGCGTCAATCCGCCAGATGCCAGCGCGCAATGAATCACAGTTTGTCGCCCAAATGCCGCGCCCAATTCATCTGCGGTTAGCCAACCGATGAATTTGCCGCCATAGGGCGTGCTAAGTTTTGATTTGCCGCGTTCAGAACCATCACAGGCTTGGATCAGGATCCGCGCCTCTTCTTTGGCAAGCCAATCTTTGACTTTTTCGTATCCTGCAACGGCATGGCCGGATTTCCGCGCCAGTGAAATTAATTCCACAACACGGCGGGCCAATAATTTTTCGACCTCAGACACAAGATCGGGGTGTACGCTCACGTTTTGCTTGGCACCTCGTGAAAATAACCCCTTGGACACCGCTTTTTCAAGGGCTGCGCGATCTGCGCTGACCCAAATCCCACGACCGGGCAATTTTTCCATGATATCTGGAAAAATTTCGCCCGTGGGTGAGGTCACAAAGCGGATTAACCCGTGTTTTGGCTGCACCTCGCCTGTGGCAATGCATTTGCGCTCAGGCTCTTCGGCCTTGGTATGTGTGCCGCCACGGGTCATTTTTGATTATTCTTCCTCGTTTTGCTCTGTGTCATCGCTGTGTGCGATGGCATCCTCTGGATCGATCCAACCCAAAGCAACACGAGCCGTCATGATCAGGTCTTGTGCTTCTTCTAGGCTGACGTCGAATGATTCCAGCAGGCCGTCATCCTTGACGCGCTGGCCGTCGACAGTTGTCCAGCCGCCGGCCAATTCCCAATCGGCGCAGGTTGCGAAATCTTCTAGGGATTTGATGCCATCTTCGGCCAGTGCCACCAACATTTGTGGGGTCAGACCGTCAAAGTTCATCAAGGTATCATCGGCACCCAATTCGATTGCGCGTGCGTTTGCTTTGCGGGCTTCTTCTTCCAGATGCTCGCGGGCGCGGGTCTGCAGCTCTTGTGCGGTGTCTTCGTCGACGCCATCAATCACCAGCAGTTCGTCCAATTCAACGAATGCCACCTCTTCTAGTGATGTAAAGCCTTCGGCGACCAGCAATTGGGCAAAGAATTCGTCCAGATCCAGGGTGTCCATGAACAGGCCAGTGCGCTCTTCGAATTCTTTCTGACGGCGCGCTGATTCTTCGGCTTCGGTCATGATGTCGATGTCCAGGCCGGTCAGCTGGCTGGCCAGACGGACGTTTTGACCGCGGCGGCCGATGGCCAGAGATAATTGTTCCTCTGGTACGACAACTTCGATTTTGCCGGCTTCTTCGTCCAGAACAACCTTGGTCACCTGGGCCGGTTGCAATGCGTTGACCAAGAATGTGGGCTGATCTTCGTTCCATGGAATGATGTCGATTTTTTCGCCCTGCAATTCATTTACAACGGCCTGAACACGGCTGCCGCGCATACCGACGCAGGCCCCCACTGGGTCAATCGATCCATCCGCCGCATAAACGGCGATTTTCGCGCGCGAACCGGGGTCGCGGGATACGGATTTGATTTCAATGATGCCTTCGTAGATTTCGGGCACTTCCATTTTGAACAGCTCGGCCATGAATTCAGGCGCGGTGCGGGATAGGAAAATCTGTGGCCCGCGCACTTCGCGGCGCACATCCTTGATGTAACAGCGCACACGGTCCCCGGGACGATAGCTTTCGCGGCCAATTTTTTCGTTGCGGCGCAGGATCGCTTCGCCGCGGCCAACATCAACGATGACGTTGCCATATTCTTCGCGTTTGACGGTTCCGTTGATAATGGTGCCTGCGCGGTCTTGGAACTCTTCGAATTGGCGATCACGTTCTGCTTCGCGGACTTTCTGCAAAATCACCTGTTTGGCGGATTGTGCGGCAATTCGGCCCAATTCAACGGGTGGAATTTCTTCGACGAATTGGTCCCCAACCGCTGGGTTTTCCATATATTGCTTGGCCTGTTCGACCGTCATTTCCGCCTGATAGTTTTCCAACTCGGCCTCTTCGACGACGGTACGGACGCGGGTAAATGTCGCGCGGCCTGTTTTGCGGTCGATGGACACGCGAATGTCCATTTCGGCACCATAACGGGATTTCGCGGCGCGGGCCAACGATTCCTCCATCGCGGACACAACCAGACCGGGGTCGATCATTTTTTCGCGTGCGACAGCTTCGGCTGTTTGCAATAATTCCAACTGGTTTGCAGATGTAATTGCCATGATTACTCCTCTTCGGACCCTTCTTCGGTCTCGATTTCGTCAAAATTCTCTTGGTTTAGGTTTTGCGTCGCTTTGCGTTGACGCAGCATTTCTTGGATTAATTCGTCGGTCAGAACCAGTTTGGCATCTGACAGCCAGTCAAATTCCAGCCCGATTGTGCCTTCGGTGACGTTGATCAACACTTCGGTGCCTTCGACGCCGGCCAAAACACCTTTGAATCGGCGGCGGCCGTCGATCATTTCGGATGTTTCTAACTTGGCCTCATAGCCTTCGAACATTTCGAAATCCTTTAGGCGCGTCAGCGGGCGGTCGATGCCGGGGCTGGATACCTCAAGGTGATAGGGGTCTGTGATCGGATCCTCGACATCCAAAATGGCGCTGACCGCGGTCGAAATATCGCCGCAATCGTCAACCTCGATCCCGCCTTGGGGTTTGTCTGCCATGATTTGCAGCGTCTTGGTTTCGCCGCCCATCAGGCGCACGCGCACCAGTTCAAACCCCATGTCTTCGATCACGGGGGTGATAATTGCAGCCAGGCGGACATCCATGGCAGCTTTGGCAATCAGGTTATTCGTCATCTTTCCAAACACAAAAAAACGGGCGCGCGGCCCGTTGCAATTTCCGGTGGAGCGTTGTTCCCAACGCACCGCTGTTGGCCTGTCTATACGCCGATTGCACCATAACTGCAAGCGTTCATTTGAATGCCCCTTGCACGCAGGGACCGCATGGGGTGTTATACGCACAGTATTCAGGGGACAGGCCGCGCAGATGCTAGGTGAAACAGAATGGATGGCCGTGACGTTATCGGTGCAGGTGTCGCTGTGGGCCACAGTGATCAGCCTGCCGGTTGCCATTGGTGTGGCCTATGTGTTGGCGCGGCGTGACTTTCGGGGGCATGCGGTGTTGAATGCGCTGGTGCATGCGCCCCTGGTGTTGCCGCCTGTGGTGACTGGGTATTTGTTATTATTGCTTTTTTCGCGAAATGGGCCTGCGGGGCAGGTGTTGCAGGATTGGTTCGGTGTCACACTGGCATTTCGCTGGACGGGGGCCGTTTTGGCGGCGGCGATCATGGCGTTTCCGTTGATGGTGCGCGCCATCCGTTTGGGGTTTGAGGCGGTCGATCCCAAATTGGAACAGGCGGCCAAGACACTGGGCGCGGGTCCCTTGGTGGTGTTTGGCACCGTGACGCTGCCGCTGATTTTTCCCGGTATTTTGGCAGGGGTTGTTTTGGCCTTTGCCAAGGCGATGGGGGAATTTGGGGCCACAATTACATTCGTGTCAAATATTCCCGGGCAGACGCAAACGATTCCTTCTGCGATTTACAGTGCGATGCAGGTTCCGGGACAGGAACCCGTTGCCATGACCTTGGTCCTGATATCTGCGGGCATTGCCGTTGGCGCGCTGATTGTGTCTGAAATTCTGGCGCGCCGGATGCAGCGGCGTCTGGCGGCATAGGCGGGGGATCGGATATGGCATTATCGGTTGCACTGAAACATCGCCTTGGGGCATTTTCGCTGGATCTGTCGTTTGATGTGCCCAACGGGGTCACGGCCCTGTTTGGTCGGTCTGGGGCGGGAAAAACCAGCGTGATCAACGCGGTGGCCGGGTTAATCACCCCACGGGCGGGGCGTATTTGCATCCAGAACCAAGTTGTTTTTGACCATGCCGCCGGAATAAACGTGCCGGCCCACAAACGTGGTGTGGGATATGTGTTTCAGGATGCGCGGCTGTTTCCGCATTTGTCTGTTGCCGGAAATTTATCCTATGCGGTCAAATTCGGACGCGCCGTGGCGGACGATGCATTGCACCACCGGATTGTGGATATGTTGGGTCTGGGCCATTTGATGTCGCGCCGTCCCGCAGGGTTGTCGGGCGGTGAAAAACAGCGCGTGGCAATTGCGCGGGCGTTGTTATCATCGCCGCGGGTTTTGTTAATGGACGAACCCTTGGCCGCATTGGACGGGGCCCGCAAATCTGAAATTCTGCCCTATCTTGAAACGCTGCGCGATGAATTGGACCTGCCGATTCTATATGTCAGCCATGCTGTCAGCGAAATTGCCCGATTGGCGGACCAAGTTGTTGTCATACAGGACGGGCAGGTTGTGGCCAATGACACCACTGAGGCGGTTTTTGCGGATGCGGATTTGGCACCCAGTTTGGGGCTGCGTGATGCGGGGGCGGTGATGACGGGCCGTGTGATGGCCCATGATCCGGACGGTTTGACGCATCTGTCTGCGGCCGGTGGACATATGTATTTACCCCAGATCCAGGCACCGATTGGGGCAACCGTGCGCCTGCGCATTTTGGCCCAAGACGTGACATTGATGCGCGATGCCCCGCAAAACATATCAGCCCTAAACATTGTTGCAGGTACAATTTTGGCGGTGCGGCGGGGGGACGGACCGGGCGCGATTGTGACATTGCAATGCGGACCCGATCGTATTTTGGCACGGGTCACGGGCCGGTCCGTGGATGCAATGGGGTTGCAGGTGGGCATGCCGTGCTATGCGGTTGTAAAATCAGTGTCCGTCAGCCCCAATGAGGTGGGGCAACATTAATTCCGGCGTCAGCTAGGCCGTGTCGTGGGCATAGGCCCCCTCGGGCAGGGCAAGGGATGCGGCTAATTCGGTCACTTGGGCCATGGATAGGGTCACCTTGTGCATGTGACCTGTGTGGGGATCATATTGTTCGACAGTCACGCAGTCATCGAATGATGTGACAATCACGTCCTCTTGCAAATGCGGGGTGTCGTGATCCAACAACGTGACAACGGTGCAGTCGAATTCATGTTCAATCGTAAACATCGCAATTTCCGTTCTGTTTTTTCACAATTCCAGTATATCTTATTTTCCAAGCATGCGGGAGGATTTTTAATGAACAGGGTCAAATCGGGTTTGGTTGCGATCTGTGGGTTGGTGTTGGTGTCCTGCGGTGGCGCGCCATCTGCCCCAACGGTGCGTCCCGCGCCCCCTGTGGCACAGGCCCCGCAATCGTCGCAATCCTTGGCCAACCCTGTTGCCGCGTTCAAACGTGTCATTGGTCGTGTCGAACCGGTTGGCACAACATTATGCCGTGGAATGACATCGCAACAGGCCTGCAATTTCGCGATCTATGTTGATAATCGTCCCGAATCTGGGTCCGTGATCAATGCCTATCAAACCGAAAGCGAAACAGGCCAGCCTGTCGTGATATTCACCGCAGCCCTGTTGAAATCGGTCCGGAACGAAGATGAATTGGCCTTTATCCTTGGTCATGAAATGGCGCATCACATTTCGGGCCATATTCGCCAGCAATCGACCAACACATGGCTGGGGGCCATGGCACTGGGCGGTTTGGCCGCCGCTGTCGGGGGCGATTCCAATATGGTCGATCTGGCTGCGGACATCGGGGCCGGCATCGGCAGCCGCGTATATTCCTAGGAACATGAATTGCAGGCCGATGAAATCGGCACCGTGATTGCGCACCGTGCGGGGTATGATGCGGTGGTGGGATCGATGTTTTTCAACCGTTTACCCGATCCGGGGGATCGCGTTTTGGGAACCCATCCACCGAATGCGGCGCGTCTGACGCGGGTGCGTGCGACGGTGGCGAAACTGGGCCCGCGCAGTTAATCTAGGGTTTGGCCGCGACCAACATCAGGTTGTTGGCGGGCATTTCTGCGACCAGCCGCATGTCCAACCATTCCTCTTGGATCCAGTCGATCATGTCGAAATCATCCTTGTATCCGGCGTCGGGGGTCTCAGACCTGATGCGTTGATCAAAATCCTGATCGCCCGCACTGGTCAATTCACCGCCGCGCATAAACGGGCCATAGATGAACAACATTCCCCCCGGGGCCAAGGCCTGTGCCGCATTTCGCAGGATGGCACGGGTATCGGGGGTGGTGATTAAATGAAACACATTCACAATCACGACCGCCTGATAGGATCCGTTTGCCCAATCGGGACCCGCCTGACGTGCGTCCAATTGGCGGGCGGGGTGGATGTTGTGGCAGTCTGTATCCGCGCGATAGGCGTTGATGGACGCCACGCGATCGGCCAAGATATCCGTGGGCTGCCAATTCAGTTGGGCAAAGCGTTGTGCAAAATGCACGACATGCTGCCCCGATCCGCTGGCGATTTCCAGCACTTCGCCGCGTTGGGGTAAGAATTCAGCCATAACATCGGCAATTGGGGTTTTGTTGCGTTCGGCCCAATCGGCAAAGATTTTATCGGTCATGCGGTCTATCCCTTAGCGTATAAACCGCGACATTATCCGCGGCCTCTGCGCAGGTCAATCAACACGAATATAGCCGAAAGTTATTAAAATGACAGAAAAGGGCCTAAAATGTGGTCCAAATATGACGTTCATACAGTCATAAGTATTTATACACAAACAGGAGACAGCTGTGACACGACTTTTGATTCAAGACCTACCGAAAAAGGTTGAGATGATTTCAATTGGCCCAGACGCATTGGTCCGTTGGGCGACCAAGGTCATGGCGCGGCGCAATATTGGGGCGCTTGCCGTTGTTCAGGATGGTGTTTTGATCGGGATCGTCAGCGAACGCGATATTGTGCGCCGCTGCGTGGCCGAAGACAAACGACCCGGCCAAACCCGAATTCGCGAGATTATGACGCCCAATCCCATCACATTGGGCCGCGATCAATCCGTTTTAACCGCGCTGGCCGTGATGATGGAAAATAACGTCCGGCATCTGCCCATTGAATGCGAAGCCGGCAAATTCTGTCAGATGCTATCATTGAAAGATGTGATCATGGCCCTGCGCAAAACCATGGAAAAACAGATTTTGAATTTCCTGCTGGCTATGGCCGAGGATGATTTGGACAATGTCATTCCAATGCATCGCTAAATCAATGCAAAACGCCCCACCGGTTGGGCGGGGCGTTTTTTCAGGTCTGGGCTGATCCCTTAGCTTGGGATATTGCCTGTGATGCCTTCGACATAGAAATTCAGGCCAGCCAATGCGCCATCGTCGGCGATTTCGCCGTCTGCCAACCAAACAGAACCGTCCTGTTTGTTGATTGGGCCAGTAAACGGGTGATATTCGCCAGCTGCGATCGCATCGCGCATTGCCTCTGCCTCGGCTTTGACCTCGGCTGGGACGGCGTCGGAAATTTCACCGATGCCAACCATGCCGGTGCTGATCCCGTCCCAGGTGTTCACAGATGACCATGTGCCATCCAACGCGGCCTGAACGCGTGCGATGTAGTAGGGCGCCCAGTTGTCGATGATGGATGAAATACGTGGCATTGGGCCGTATTCTGCCATATCTGCGGCCTGGCCGAATGTGTAGACGCCACCCGCCTCCTTCGCGGCTGCGTGTGGTGCGGTGGAATCGGTGTGTTGCAGAACAACGTCGCATCCCTGTTCGATCAACGCTTTGGCGGCGTCGGCCTCTTTGGCGGGGTTCAACCATTCGAAAATCCAAACGATTTTGAATTCCACGTCCGGGTTTACCTTGCGTGCGTGGATAAAGGCCGAGTTGATGCCGCGCACAACCTCGGGGATTGGCACAGATGCGATATAGCCCACTTTGTTCGTTTTGGTGACACGACCGGCCAAGGTGCCCTGGATCGCACGACCTTCGTAGAAACGTGCCGAATAAACGGATACGTTGTCGGCCTGTTTGTACCCTGTCGCGTGTTCGAATTTCACATTTGGGAATTTCTTGGCAACGTTGATGGTTGGATCCATGAAACCAAACGACGTGGTGAAAATGATGTCCGCCCCGCCCAAGCACATCTGCGTGATTGCACGTTCTGCGTCTGGTCCCTCGGGGACGTTTTCTTGGTAAACGAAATCAACGGCATCGCCGAAATGTTCCACCATTTCCTTGGCGGAATGGTGATGGTGTTGCGTCCAGCCGCCATCATTGATTGGGCCAACATAGATGAAACCCACCTTGATTTTGCCATTTGCGCGCAACGGTGCGCCCAATGCAGCGGCAAAAGCGGCGGTTGCGCCTGCGGCCAGTAATGTTCTGCGGTTCATGTCTTTCTCTCCTGTTTGTGCGGGTAACCCGCGATGCATATACCACACCCTAAGACGAGGCGTGGAAAATTTTTCCCAACGATCCGGGCGCGCGTCCGCCCGATAGTACGACCAACACAAGGATCGTTGCAATATAGGGCGACATTGACAGATATTCGACGGGTATATCCAAACCCTCTGCCTGAATATTAATCTGTAACGCCGTGACCCCGCCAAATAAATAGGCACCCAATAATAAACGCCATGGTTTCCAGCTGGCAAATACAACAATCGCCAACGCAATCCAACCCGTTCCTGCGGTGATATTATCGACCCACTGCGGGACGCGCACCAAACTGATATAGGCCCCGCCCAAACCGGCGCAGGCCCCACCAAACATAATGGCCATCATACGCACGCGCCGCACCTTGTATCCCAGGGCGTGGGCGGCCTCATGGTTTTCCCCAACAGCCCGCAGGATCATGCCCGCCCGCGTTTTGGTCAAAAACACAAACACCGCCGCAACCAGGATCAGGCTTAGATAAACTATTGTATCATGACGAAACAGAACGGTTCCCAAAACGGGAATATCCGATAACACAGGGATCGGCATTTTGGACAGCGTCACCTGCGTTGTGGTGTCATACCCTTGGCCCACCAATGCGGATAAACCCACCCCAAACAGGGTCAGCGCCAAACCCGTTGCCACCTGATTGGTCAACAAAAACTGGGTCAGCAGGCCAAAGATCACGGACACCGCCGCCCCGCCCAGGGCCGCCCCCATAAACCCCAAGGTCGCGCTTTCGCTTTCATGGGCGGCAATGAAACCAACCACAGCGCCGGTGATCATCATACCTTCGACGCCCAAATTCAACACACCAGCCCGTTCAACGACCAATTCGCCAATGGCTGCCAGTAAAATTGGGGTTGATGCAACCATAATGGCCGCCGCTAATAATATCGGGTTGATATCCATATCAAACGCCCCCCGCCTTGGCTGCCCACCGCAACCGGTAATTGGTCAAAACATCCACTGATAACAGAACGAACAACAACATGCCCTGGAATATTTGTATCGTGGCCGATGGGATGTTCATGGCGGTTTCTGCCGCACCGCCGCCCACATAGGTCAGCGCCAACAATAATCCCGCCAGCAATATGCCAATCGGGTTCAAACGCCCCAGAAATGCAACAATAATCGCGGTAAACCCATAGGCGGACGGAAAACTGCCCAAAATCTGCGCCGCAGGGCCCGATACCTCAAACATGCCGGCAACACCGGCCAACCCGCCAGAAATCAGGAAACACACCATGATCAACCGATTGGCATTCACGCCTGCAAATCCGGCGGCGCGCGGGCTTTCGCCAGTCAAGCGCACATGAAACCCGAATTGATGGCGCGCCAGAATGGCATAGCTTGCCACAACAACGCCCATCGCGGCAATCACCCCCCAATGCAGGCCAGTCCCCGCAATCAATTCCAAATTCGCGGCGGATGAATAATCGTTCAAATTCCGACTGCCAGGAAATCCATGACCATCGGGATTACGCATCAATCCAATCGAAAACGCCTTGATCAGGACATCCGCCACATAGACCAGCATCAGCGATACCAAGATCTCGTTTGTTTTGAAATAAACCCGCAACAACGCAGGCACCATGGCCCAAATCATACCCCCAAGGACACCTGCGACAATCATCAGCGGAAAAATGAACCAACGCCCCTCCATCGGATAAAACGCCAAGGCAACACCAGCTGCGCAAATCGCGCCAATAATATATTGCCCCTCGGCACCAATATTCCAGATGCCTGCCTTAAATCCATAGGACAACCCGATCGCAATCAATATCAGGGGTGCGGCCTTCTTTAACACCTCGGGGCGGTAATAAAACGCAAACTCTCCAAACACAGGATCCCAAAATATCGTCTTGATCGCCAACACAGGATCTTTGCCCAAAATGGCAAACAAAACCCCGCCAAAAATCATCGTCAACACAACCGCCAATATCGGCGTGACATATGTCCAAAACCGAGAGGTCTGTTTGCGCTTCTCCAAACGGATCATACCGCACCCCTTCTTTCATTTTTGCCCAAATACTCACGCGCCGCGCCGCGGCGCTCCCTTGCCTTAAACATCTGTCCCCGCGCCCCCCATCATTAAACCGATCTCATCGATGCTCAGACCCGCCATGGGTACAAATTTCTCGATCCGACCTTCGTTTAATGCGCCGAAACGATCGCTGATTTCGATCAATTCGTCTAAATCCTGGCTAATCACAATCACAGCCGCCCCTTGGTTTGCCAAATCCAACAGGGCTTGGCGAATGGCGGCGGCGGCGGCGGCGTCAACGCCCCAGGTGGGTTGGTTGACCACCAAAACATCCGGGTTTTGTAACACCTCGCGGCCAATGACGAATTTTTGTAAATTCCCACCCGACAGGGATCGCGCGGCATTTTGGGACCCGGGCGTGCGAACATCAAAGGACGCGATAATTTCTTGCGCGAAATCACGTGCCTTGGACCAATTCAATAAGCCGCCTGATACCAATCCACGCCGTGCAGCGCCGGTCATCATTGCATTTTCTGTCAGGCTCAGGTTCGGGGCGGCGGCATGGCCCAAACGTTCCTCGGGCGCACACAAAAGCCCCACCTCACGGCGGGCATTGGGGCCCCATTGTCCGATATCTTGGCCTTTGATCTTAATCATGCCCGTAGGCGCGCGGGTTTCCCCCGATAGCGCGGTTAACAATTCATCTTGGCCATTGCCTGCCACGCCGCCAATGCCTAAAATTTCGCCTGCGCGGATATCAAACGAAATATCGCGCAGCGCTGTGCCAAAGGCATCTGTTGCCGCGACTGACAAACCGCTGACCGATAACAGCACCTGCCCCAAATCCCGATCCTGGCGTTGGGGGCTGGCAAAGCTGGTGCCCACCATCATTTCCGCCAGTTCGCGCGCCGATTTTTCAGCTGGTGTGCAGGTGTCCACTTTCTTGCCCAACCGCAGGATTGTCGCCGTATCACAGAGCGCGCGAATTTCGTCCAATTTATGGGAAATATACAGAATGGATGTGCCCTCGGATTTCAGCTGCCGCAGGGTTTTGAACAGAATTTCAACCTCTTGCGGGGTTAAAACAGATGTGGGTTCATCCATAATCAACAATTTCGGATTTTGCAGCAAACAGCGTATGATTTCAACGCGTTGGCGTTCACCGGCCGACAGCCCCCCCACGGTTTTATGCGGATCCAGAGGCAGGCCATAGGTTTGGGATACCTCGCGGATTTGATGCGCCAAATCGCGCGGGGCCGGGGGGCGTTCCATGCCCAGTGCAATGTTTTCTGCCACGCTCATGGCATCAAACAGGGAAAAATGTTGAAACACCATGGCCACACCGCTGGCACGCGCCTGGCGCGGTTCTTGGGGGTGATAGGGCTGGTCATTCAGGGTCATGGACCCGCTGTCGGGTTTGACCAGACCGTAAATCATTTTGACCAGTGTCGATTTTCCGGCCCCGTTTTCGCCCAGCAGGGCGTGCACCTCGCCTTTGCCGATGGCAAAGGTGACATCGTCATTGGCCACAACCCCTGGATAGGCTTTGGTTAAACCGGTCAAACTTAGCAACTGATCGCTCATGCGGTTTTTTCCTTTCCAAGGGTTTGGGCGGTTTCCATCTCTAATAGGCAATTTGCCATCCCTATGGCAATCGCAAAGGGATGTTTTCCGAAATCTGGTCGCCCGATGGGGCATGTGATGCGCTGTATTTGTGCTGCCTCATGTCCCATTTTGGTCAATCTGCTGCGAAAACGGGCCCATTTGGTGTCTGACCCGATCAATCCCGCCCAATGAAACGATTGCCGCAAGACGGCATCACAGATCATTAAATCCAGATGATGTGAATAGGTCAGGATCAGATGACTGGCCTGCTGTGGGGCGTGTTTGGCCAAATCATGGCAGTGCTGGGTATATAGGATATCCACCGTATCGGGGATATCCGTGGGAAACCGTGATGGGTCCGTATCGACCCACGTGATGTTGAAATCAGGCAGGGGCGACAGAATATCCACCATCGCGCGCCCCACATGTCCCGCACCCCAAATCCACAGGGGGCGTGCCGCGCGGTGCAATGCGTCAATCGCTACGCCATCGCGGAACAAAAATCCCCCCTCTTGACCATGGGCCACATAATGTGCGCGCCTTGTTTGGGTGTCCGGGCCTACATCCTGTTCGGGGTCGAAACTGCGGATAAACAGGTCTTGGTCTGCATCGGGCAGGGATGTGGCATCCAAGATTTCGAAACCCAATGTCACATGCCCGCCACAGCATTGCCCCATATCGGGGCCCAATGCATGCGCGCTGGTCCAGCGGGTTTTGCCCGATGTTATGGCCGCGCGGGCCGTGGCGCTGGCGGTATATTCCAACTGACCCCCGCCGATTGTGCCAATTTGACCGTCTGGGGTTACCCACATATCGGTGCCCGGATCCCGCGGGGCAGACCCGCGGGTTTGCAAAACGCAGACACGACAGACGCGGCCATGCCGGTCGATCAGACGCTGTGCCAATCCGCGGTCCAAGGTCATGCGCGCACCCGTTCCACGGCGGCCAAGACCCGTTCGGCGGTGGCAGGGGCATCCAAATTGGCGTAACCCGATCCACATGCCGAAACGGCATCGACCAGCGCCAGATAGGTTGAAATCCCCAACATAAATGGCGGTTCACCCACGGCCTTGGATCGGTACACCGTCTGCGCGGGGTTGTCACGTCCCCAAAGGGACAAGTTGAACACATCTGGCCTGTCGGCCATGGCCGGGATTTTATAGGTTGACGGCGCGTGCGTGCGCAGGCGGCCCTGGTCGTCCCACACCAATTCTTCGGTGGTCAGCCAGCCGGACCCTTGGACATAGGCGCCTTCGATCTGGCCAATGTCTAGGGCGGGGTTCAGGCTGTTGCCGGTGTCGTGCAAAATATCAGCACGCAGAATACGGTTTTCGCCGGTCAGCGTGTCAATCACCACCTCGGTCACGGCGGCACCATATGCGAAATAATAAAACGGCTGGCCCCGTCCCGCGATGCGATCCCATGCGACATCGGGGGTTTTGTAAAACCCCGTGGCTGACAGGCTGACGCGTGCCTGATAACAGGCCATGGCGGCTTGGGCGAAACTGATTTCGCGGCGTCCGATCCGAACCGTTCCATCGCAAAACACCACGTCATCGGCGGTTTTATTATATTGATGGGCCAAGAATTCGGCCATGCGCGATAGGATCGTGTCACAGGCGATTTGCACCGCCATACCGTTCAAATCGCTGCCAGAACTGGCGGCTGTAGCGGATGTGTTGGGCACCTTGGCCGTGTCGGTTGCGGTGATTTTGATGGCCTCTATGCCGACGCCAAATCGCGATGCGGCGACTTGGGCCACTTTCTGAAACAAACCTTGTCCCATTTCGGTGCCGCCGTGATTGATGCGGATGGTGCCGTCTTGGTACACATGGACCAAGGCCCCTGCCTGATTCAGGTGCGTCAGGGTAAAGGATATGCCGAATTTCACCGGTGAAATTGCGATCCCGCGTTTCAGGATGGGGCTGTTTGCGTTCCACTGGGCAATATCGGCGCGGCGTGTATGATAGGCGCTGGTTTTGATCAATTCATCGCACAGGTCATCCAAAATGAAATCGCGCACGGGCATGCCGTAATGCGTATCCTGCGGTTTCGGGCTGTTTGCATTGGCATAGAAATTGAGGCGACGAATGTCCCATGGATCGCGTCCTAAATGGCGGGCCACGTGATCCATGACGCGTTCGATCCCAATCATCCCCTGCGGCCCGCCAAATCCGCGAAATGCGGTTGCGCTGGTGGTGTTGGTTTTCAAACGGTGGCTGGTGACCCGCATATGCGGCACGAAATAGGCGTTATCGGCGTGCAACATGGCGCGATCTGCCACGGGCAGGGTTAAATCCTGGGCCCAACCGCCCCGCGTGTAATGGGTAAAATCGATGGCCAGCAAACGTCCATCATCGTCAAAGCCCACCTGATAGGTGATGCGAAAATCATGGCGTTTGCCTGTGATGATCATATCATCGTCGCGGTCATAGCGCATTTTACAGGGGCGCCCTGTGGCGCGCGCGGCCACGGCGCAGGCCACGGCCAATGCGTTGCCTTGGCTTTCTTTGCCGCCGAAACCGCCGCCCATACGGCGGGTTTGTATGCGGACCTGATGCATGCCCAGGCCAAGGGCTTCGGCCACTTTGTGTTGGATTTCAGTGGGATGCTGGGTCGAGGAATGGACGATCATTTCGTCATCCTCTTGTGGCAGGGCCAGGGCGGCCTGACCCTCAAGGTAGAAATGTTCTTGGCCACCTATGTCAAAGCTGCCCGTTAGGGTGTGTTTTGCCTGTGGCAGCGCATAATCCACATCGCCACGGGTGTAGATGCGCGGGCCCTCTTCGAACCTGCTGTCAGCGGACAGGGCCTGTTCGATGGTCAGAATGGGGGTGTCTAGCGCATATTCCACCTGTGCCAATCGCGCGGCGCGGCGGGCGTTTAGGTGGCTGTCTGCCACGACCAAAAACAAAGGCTGCCCGTGATAATGGACCTGTCCATCACACAGCAGCGGTTCATCATGTGCCGAAGGGGACACATCATTTGCATAAGGCAGATCATCCGCCGTGATGACAGCAATAACGCCCCGCGCGGTTTTGACGGGGGACAGGTCCATGTTGGTGACCCGCCCGCGTGCGATTGTGGCCGTGCCAAAGGCCAGATGGAGGCAGTTGGCAGGAACAGGAATGTCATCGATATAGTTTGCGCGCCCTGTGACATGCAGTTTCGCGGCATCGTGGGGCAGGGGTTTTGAAACGCTCATACTGTCACCTCGTGCACGGATGTGGGGGTGGCGGCGCGGTCGTGGAAATAGCGCACCAGCAAATTGCGCGCGGTCGTCAGGCGATACCCAGCCGAGGCGCGCATATCAGACAGGGGTTGGAAATCTTCTGCCCATGCGGAGTGCGCCGCTGTGATGGTATCCAGTGACCAGGGTTGACCCATCAGCGCCCGTTCGACGGCACTGGCCCGTTTGGGAATGCCCGCCATTCCGCCGAATGCAATTTTGGCATCTTGGATGGTGTTCGCATCAACGCGGATGTTAAAACACCCCAAGAGCGCCGAAATATCCTGATCAAAGCGTTTGGATATTTTATAGCAGCGCAGGTCATGATCCGTTTTCGGGATTTGGATGGATTGCACAAATTCAGACGGCTGCAAATCCTGTTTGCCATAGTCGATAAAGAAATCCTGCAAGGGGATGGTGCGGCGGGTGTCGCCACGACGCAGGGTCAGCGTGGCGCCCAAGGCGATCAGCGCGGGTGGGCTGTCCCCGATGGGCGATCCGTTTGCGATATTGCCCCCCAGCGTGGCGGCCATGCGCACCTGGGTTGAAGCATAGCGGCGCAACAGATCAGCCAGCGCGGGCATATGGTCCACGGCCCACAGGCGCAGGGTTTCGATCGTGACCATTGCGCCGATGTCCCAATGGGTGTCGGTTTCAGTGATCTGTGCAAGGTCCCGGGCTGCGTTCAAGAAGGCCACGGGCCCAAGGTCAGTGAGGTGTTTTGTCACCCACAGCCCCAGATCTGTTGCCCCCGCAATCAGGCGTGTTTGGGGCTGATCCACCAGCAGGGCAGCCAAGGCATCGCCCGACCCCGGCTGCGCCGCGGTCAACGCTGCCTTGGCGCAGGCGGCAAGCGCCTGCCGATCGGTGGCCACCCAATCGGGCAGGGGGGCGGTTTCGGTGTGTTTGGCTGCCCGCGCAATGGGCGCATATCCTGTGCAGCGACAAAGATTTCCCGCCAATGTGGTGTCAAAGTCCGTATCGCCGTTAATGCCCGCCGCGACCATGGATGTCACGAAACCTGGTGTGCAAAATCCGCATTGTGACCCGTGCAGATCGATCATGGCCTGTTGTGCAGGGTGCAGGGTGTCGCCCGATGCGATGCCTTCGATAGTGCGGATCGCTTTGCCCTGCAGTTGTGGTAAAAACAGGATGCAGGCATTCAGGGGCCGTGTTGTTTCGGCGTCCAGCACGATCACCGTGCAGGCGCCGCAGTCGCCTTCGTTACAGCCCTCTTTGGTGCCGGTCAGGCCACGGGTTTCGCGCAGCCAATCCAGCAATGTGGTGGTTGGATGTACATCGCTTAGATGCACTGTCTCTCCGTTCAGAAGAAACGAAATATTCATGTGATTTATCCGCCGCGGTACCATGTGCCATGTTTGCCTGTCCTCGATGCGGCGTAGAAAACAGACGGCCATTCCCTGTTATCCTATGCTAGACGGGGATTTCCGCGTTTGGCAAGGAAAATGTTGCCTAGGTCGGGTCAAAAACCGATTCCAGCGGCTGGCAAACTGGTTTAACCTGCCCTCTATGACCCAAGATGTTCGATTCATTCACCTGCGCGTTCACACCGAATATTCCCTGCTAGAGGGGGCGATGCGGTTAAAGAAACTGCCTGGCCTGTGTGCAGATGTGGGGATGCCTGCGGTGGCTGTGACGGATACCAACAACCTGTTTTCCGCGCTGGAATTTTCCGTAACAGCCGCGGGCGCCGGAATTCAGCCGATTATCGGGTGTCAGATTGATGTGGCCTATGTTCAGGCGGGATTGGGGGAAAAACAAATCGACCCCGCGCCGATGGTGTTTTTGGCCCAGAATGAAGCGGGTTACGAAAACCTGATGAAGCTGAACACATGTCTCTATGTCGACAAAGGGGGGCAGCTGCCGCAGGTCACGCTAGAGGAAATTGAACAGTATAATCAGGGTATTATCTGTCTAACTGGCGGGCCAGATGGCCCAATTGGCCGCCTGTTGCGCACGGGCCAACGCCCAGCGGCACAGGCCGTGATGGACCGTCTGCACGGTATTTTTGGCGACAGGTTATATATCGAATTGCAACGCCACCCCGGTGACAATGGCCTGCCCGAGGCCGAGGCCCTGTCAGAACGTGGCTTCGTGGAAATGGCCTATGCCATGGATATTCCGTTGGTTGCCACAAATGACGTTTATTTTCCCAAACCCGATATGTACGAGGCCCACGATGCCCTGATCTGTATCGCCGACGGGGCCTATGTTGATCAACAGGGCGACCGCCGCCGACTGACCAGCCAGCATTATTTCAAATCGCCTCAGGAAATGGCGACCCTGTTTGCAGATTTGCCCGAGGCCTTGGAAAATACGGTGGAAATCGCGCAACGCTGTGCGTTCATGGCCTATCGGCGCGACCCGATTTTGCCCAAATTCGCCGATGATGAGGTCCAAGAACTGCGTCGCCAAGCGGTTGAGGGGTTAAAGGCGCGCTTGGCCGTTATCCCCCATGCTGCACCTGTCGAAGAATACGAAAAACGGCTGGAATTCGAATTAAACATTATCGAAGGCATGGGATTTCCCGGCTATTTCCTGATCGTTGCGGATTTTATCAAATGGGCCAAGGATCACGATATCCCTGTGGGGCCGGGCCGTGGGTCGGGCGCGGGGTCGCTGGTGGCCTATGCATTGACGATCACCGACCTGGATCCGCTGCGCTATAGCCTGCTGTTTGAACGGTTTTTGAACCCAGAACGGGTATCAATGCCCGACTTTGACATCGATTTCTGCATGGATCGCCGCGAAGAGGTGATCCAATACGTTCAGCAAAAATATGGCCGCGACAAGGTGGGGCAGATTATCACCTTTGGTGCGTTATTGTCCAAGGCAGCCGTGCGGGACGTGGGGCGCGTGTTGCAAATGCCCTATGGCCAAGTGGACCGTTTGTCGAAATTGATCCCCGTCGAGGGCGTCAAACCGGTCAGCATCGCCCAGGCGTTAAAGGATGAACCCCGACTGGCCGAAGAGGCCCAGAACGAAGAGGTGGTAAATCGCCTGCTGACCTATGGCCAACAGGTCGAAGGGCTTTTGCGAAACGCATCCACCCACGCGGCGGGGGTTGTGATTGGGGATCGGCCCCTGGACGCGCTGGTGCCTTTGTACCAAGATCCCCGTTCCGATATGCCGGCCACACAATTCAACATGAAATGGGTGGAACAGGCGGGGCTGGTTAAATTCGACTTTCTGGGTTTGAAAACGCTGACGGTTATTCAAAACGCCGTTGATCTGATCCTGAAATCGGGAAGGCCCCTGCATGTGGCGGCGGATGGTCGGACGCTGTATGAACCGGCGTCTGGGGCAGAAAACCAGATCAACGCCATTCCGTTGGATGATGAGGCGACCTATAAATTATACGCCGCGGCGAAAACGGTTGCGGTGTTTCAGGTGGAAAGTTCGGGCATGATGGATGCCCTGAAACGCATGAAACCCACCTGTATCGAAGATATCGTGGCGCTGGTGGCGCTGTATCGTCCGGGACCGATGGAAAATATCCCCACCTATTGCGAGGTGAAAAACGGCGTCAAGGAACGCGCATCGGTCCACCCCCTGATCGACCACATTTTAGAAGAAACCCAAGGCATCATCGTTTACCAAGAACAGGTGATGCAGATTGCCCAGGTTATGGCGGGATACAGTCTGGGTGGCGCCGACCTGTTGCGCCGCGCCATGGGTAAAAAGATCAAAGAGGCCATGGACGCCGAACGCCCCAAATTTGAAAAGGGCGCGGCCGAAAACGGGGTTGAGGCCAAGAAAGCGTCGGAAGTGTTCGACTTGTTGGAAAAATTTGCCAACTATGGGTTTAACAAATCCCACGCGGCGGCCTATGCGGTGGTCAGTTATCAAACCGGCTGGCTTAAGGCCAATCATCCGGTTGAATTTATGGCCGGTGTGATGAACTGCGATATTCACCTGACCGACAAATTGGCCGTTTATTTCGAAGAGGTGAAAAAGGGACTGGATCTGCCCTATGTGCCGCCCTGTGTGAACCGGTCACAGGCAACGTTTGATGTTGTCGATGGTGCCCTGGTCTATGCGCTGGGCGCGTTGAAAAACGTGGGCGTCGAGGCGATGAAACTGGTCGTGGCGGGGCGCGGGGATAAACCCTTTGTCAATCTGTTCGATTTCGCCCGCCGCGTTGATTTGAAACGTGTGGGCAAGCGGCCGTTGGAAATGTTGGCGCGGGCCGGTGCATTTGATGAATTGGATAAAAACCGCCGCCGCGTGTTTGACAGCATTGAGGCGTTGACACAGTATTCTGCCGCGCATCACGAACAAAAGGCATCAAATCAGGTGTCATTGTTTGGCGATGCCGGCGATGATCTGCCTGAACCGCGTTTGTTACCCGTCAACGATTGGTTGCCCGCCGAACGGTTGGCCGAAGAATTCAAAGCGATCGGATTTTATTTGTCGGGCCATCCCCTGGACGATTACATGGTCGCGCTAAAGCGCAAAGGCGTGTTGACCATGGATGAGGTCACGCACAAAGTGGCGGCTGGCCCAATGGTTGCAAAAATGGCGGGCGTTGTGGCAGGGCGTCAGGAACGCAAATCGGCCAAGGGGAACCGATTTGCCTTTGTCCAGATGAGCGATCCGACCGGCGCGTTCGAGGTGACGTTGTTTTCTGAGGCGCTGGAAAAATCCCGCGAGTATCTGGAAACGGGGGCCAAGGTTGTTGTGACGGCCGAGGCCACCTATGAGGCGGATCAGTTGAAATTACTGGGCCGGTCCATTGCGCCTGCTGATATTGCCGTGGCGGATGTGGGGGCCAGTGGGTTAAAGATCTATGTTGAACAGGCCAGCGCATTGCCCGCGATTGCGTCCGTTCTGGATCAGGCTGCCGCTCAGGTCAAAGCAGGCCCCAAGGGCCCGATTGTGTTTGCGTTGCTGGATCCCACTTTGCCCGGTGAGGTCGAGATGGATGTGGGACGCGAGTATCCGGTGAACCCCCAAATCAAGGGTGCGATCAAAAGCCTGAACGGTGTTTTAGAGGTGGAAGAGGTCTAGATCAGGGCCTGTTGGCCCTGACAGCCCTGCGGGCTGGTGAGTATTTTTGCAAAAATGAAAGACAATCGGGTTTTTTTATTTGGGCAATCCCGCTAGATCATGGGAAAGTTTGAGGATTGAGCAGATGGCAGATCAGTTTCGCATAACGCTGGCGCAGGTGAACCCCACGGTTGGGGATATATCTGGCAATGTTGATATGGCACGGCAGATATGGGCAGAGGCGCGGGATGCGGGAAGCGATTTGGTGGCGTTCCCCGAGATGTTTGTGACGGGCTATAATACGCAGGATTTGGTTATGAAGCCCGCGTTTCAAATGGCTGCGATGCAAGCGGTGCGTGATTTGGCGTCTGAGTGTGTGGGTGGTCCTGCGATTGCGATTGGGACGCCTTGGGTTGAGGCAGGACAGTTGTTTAACGCCTATGTGGTTTTGGCGGATGGTCAGGTGCGCACGGTGGTGGAAAAGCATCATTTGCCCAATGAAACGGTTTTTGATGAGGTGCGTATTTTTCAATCGGGTGATGTGTCGGGGCCCTATGCGGTGGGGCCGGTGCGGATCGGGAGCCCGATTTGCGAGGACAGTTGGCACAGTGATGTGGCCGAAACCTTGGCAGAGACCGGAGCCGAGATTTTGTTGGTGCCGAATGGATCGCCCTATTACCGTGGCAAGATGGATGTGCGTTATAATCACATGGTGGCCCGTGTGGTCGAAACCGGTTTGCCGTTGATTTATCTGAATATGGTTGGGGGGCAAGACGATCAGGTGTTTGATGGCGGATCGTTTGCGTTGAACCGTGGCGGTGATTTGGCGTTGCAGATGCCGATGTTTGAAACGGCCGTTCAAACGGTGGTGTTGGAACACGGTGATTCGGGTTGGGTCATTGTTGCGGGGGACAAGGCCAAAATCCCGGACACGTTGGAGGCGGATTATCATGCGATGGTTTTGTCGTTGCGTGATTATTGCCGCAAATCTGGGTTTGGCAAAGTTTTGCTGGGGCTTTCGGGGGGCGTTGACAGTGCATTGGTTGCGACGATTGCTGTTGATGCCTTGGGCGCAGAGAATGTGCGCTGCGTTATGTTGCCGTCGGAATATACGTCGCAGGCATCGTTGGATGATGCGCAGTTGCAGGCAGAAAACCTAGGCTGTCGATATGATTATGTGCCGATTTCGGCAGGACGTGCGGCGATTACCGACACGCTGGCCCCATTGTTTGCAGGGACCCAGCCGGATTTGACCGAAGAGAACATTCAATCACGCTTGCGTGGTTTGTTGTTGATGGCATTGTCTAACAAGTTCGGCGAAATGCTATTGACCACAGGCAATAAATCCGAGGTTGCCGTGGGATATGCCACGATTTATGGCGATATGGCGGGGGGGTATAACCCGATTAAGGATCTGTATAAAACGCGGGTCTTTGAGATTTGCCGCTGGCGCAATGCGCACCATCGCGACTGGATGCAGGGGCCGTCTGGCGCGGTGATCGTGGACAACATTATTTCCAAACCGCCCAGTGCCGAATTGCGTCCCGATCAGAAAGACAGTGACAGTTTGCCGGATTACCCCGTTTTAGATGGCATTTTGACCATGTTGGTGGACCAAGAGGCATCGGTTGCCGAATGTATCGCGGCGGGGTTTGCGCAAGATGATGTGATGCGCGTGCAGGGGTTATTATATGCCAGCGAATATAAACGGTTTCAGGCGGCACCAGGCACGCGTCTAAGCCCGCGGGCATTTTGGCTGGATCGCCGCTATCCCATTGTCAATCGGTTCCGCGATCAGGCATAAATTGATGAAAAGCGACCAGAACCAAGGTCGTATCTGTGTCAGACCCTGCGGTCAGCCTGTGATTATTGGGGGCATCCGATTCCTAGGACTGATACCCCATGATTACAATACATTCGATTGCGCAGGCGTTCACGTCGGCCGAGTGTGATATGTTGGCACAGATGGCGCATGATGCGCCGGCGCAAGATGCCAAATTGGTCAAGCAATCTGCTGATCACAATATTCGGCGTTCTGAATTGGTTTGGTTGGATGATGTGGCTGGGGCCGAATGGGTGATGGACCGTATTATTGATGTGGTCCGGGACGCGAATCGAGCAGTTTACAATTTCGATTTGACCGAATTCGCCGAAAGCGCACAGATCGCCCGATATGGCAGCGAACGGCAGGGGCATTTTGATTGGCATTCTGATATTGGTCATGGCCAATTGGCGGGAAAACGCAAATTGACCATTGTTGCCCAGATTTCTGACCCGCAAGAGTATGCGGGTGGCGCGCTAGAAATCATGGCCAGCACAGCTGTCACAACGGCCCCCCGTGATCGGGGTACGGCAACCGTATTTCCCAGTTATTTATTGCATCGCGTCACCCCCGTGACACAGGGGCAACGCCAATCTTTGACCGTTTGGGCGCATGGCCCGGCGTTTCGTTAATGATCGTTAATGTCACGATCAAAGGTTTTGACCTGATCGTGTTTGGGTTTGAAAAAATGGCGCAAGGCCAGCCATGAAATCAGCGACAGCACCGCAAAGGTGAGCAACAGCCCTGCGCCACTGGGGGCCACCCCCACCAGCAACAGCAATGCGGTCAGCATCGCGCCAATCCCAAACCCCAAAAATACAAAGGCCGGGACAACCATTTCTGCAAGGGCCAAGATAACGCCAAAACTGGCCCAAGCCCACCATGTCGTCACAAGTGTATCTGTCATGATTTTGCCTTTAGCATGTTGAACGCATTTCCAAACGCCTCGGCGATATTGGCGGGCAGGATGATGGTTTGGTTCCCTTGGCCTGTGCCGACGGTTGTCATGGCCTCGACCTGTTTTAGGGCCACTTGGTATTGTGCGGCGGCCAATCCGTTTTCTTGAATCGCTTGGGCCACGACAGCGGTGGCATAGGCTTCGGCCTCGGCCTGAATACGGCGGGCCTTGGCGACCTGTTCTGATTCGTATAGCTGCGCATCTGCGGCCAGTTCGACAGCACGCTTTTTGCCTTCGGCTTCGGTGACGTGGGCGCGGCGGGCGCGTTCCGCGTTTAGCTGTTGTAACATGGCGGCGCGGGTTGCTTCGTCCAAATTCACGTCCAGAATTTCGGCGCGCGTCACCTCGATCCCCCAATCATCGACCATGGCCAAAACCGCGTGGCGAATGCGTTCAATTAATTCGCTGCGGTTGGATTGGACCTGGTCCAATTCCATTTTACCGATTTCACTGCGCACAATGCCGGCCACGGTTGTTGCAATCGCGCCATCAATGTCGCGAATCCGGTACACGGTTTTTTCGGGCTCTGTAATGCGGTAAAACACGCTGGTTTCGACCTTGACCAGAACGTTATCGGTTGTGATCGCATCCTGCATTGCGGTGGGCAGTTGGCGTTCCAAAATCGAAATTTTATGCGCCACGCGGTCCAGATAGGGCACTATAAAGTTAATTCCTGGGCCTAACACCGCATGCAATCGCCCAAACCGTTCGACCACATATTTTTCAGACTGCGGCACAATGCGCACGCCCAAAAAGATTGTGACAATCACAAAAATAGCCAAAACTATGGTAAAAATATTTTCGCCAATAAAGCCGTTAATAAAGAGTGGTTCCATTTTAGGTTTTTCCCATACCTGTTGTTTTGTTACAGTATATATAGGTATTCTTTGCCGTACACCCAAGGGGTGAGGTTTTTTGTGACTGATACACTAGGGGTGAATATGTCCGCGCTGTGCCGTGATTGTTTAACAACATTTGATACCACTGGGCGCTGTCTGTCCTGTGGGTCGCCCCGCGTTGTGCGGCATGCGGAATTGTTGGATCTGACGATCGCGCATATGGATTGCGATGCCTTTTACGCCAGTGTCGAAAAACGCGACAATCCCGCATTGATGGATCGGCCTGTGATCATTGGTGGTGGCGATCGCGGGGTTGTGTCAACGGCCTGTTATATCGCCCGTATTCATGGGGTGAAATCGGCAATGCCCATGTTTCAGGCGCGGAAATTGTGCCCTGATGCGGTTGTGATCAAACCGCGTATGTCGGTTTACGCCGATGTCAGTCGACAAATCCGCCAAATGATGGATGAAATGACCCCTGCCATCGAACCCCTGTCTCTGGACGAGGCATTCTTGGATCTATCCGGCACGCAAACACTACATGGCCTACCGCCCGCAGTCACCTTGGCGCGATTGATTTTGCGGATGCGCAGGGAACTGGGGCTGACAGGGTCCATCGGGTTATCGCATAACAAATTTCTGGCCAAAATCGCGTCAGATATGAACAAACCGCATGGGTTTTCTGTCATCGGTCGGGCTGAGACGGCCGATTTTTTGCGCGATAAACCAGTGCGCCTGATTTGGGGCGTTGGGGCGGCGACACAACAATCGCTGGATCGGGCGGGCATCCACACCTTTGCCGATTTGCTGCGCTGGGATCAATCCGATCTGGTCGCACGCTTTGGGGCGATGGGCGATCGGTTGTGGCATTTGGCCCGTGGGATGGACAACAGAACCGTCCAGCGGAATGCCCCCATGAAATCCATTTCAAACGAAACAACATTTCACACCGATATAACGGACCGTGATCTGTTGCTGGGGCACCTCTGGCGCCTGTGCGAAAAGGTGTCAGACCGCGCCAAGGCCAAAGAATTGGCAGGTCGCGTGGCAACGCTGAAACTGAAAACCAAGGCCTTTAAAACGCTCACCCGGCGCGTGACCCTGCGCGATGCAACGCAACTGGCCGATACCTTGTACCGCCACTTGGCCCCGCTGTTGGATGTGGAAACCACACAGGGACCGTTTCGATTGATCGGTGCTGGGCTGTCGGACCTTTGCCCACAGGATCAGGCGGAACGGGTCGGCGATCTTTTAGATCCAATGGCCCATAAACGCGGCCAGGCGGAACGTGCCACCGATCAAATCCGGGCCAAATTCGGCACCGACGCCATATTCAAAGGCCGCGCACTGCGATAATCATCCCGCCCCTATTCGGCCGCTAACGGTTGGTCGCGGTCCAGATCCTTTGCCCATTGTGCAATGTCGCGCAACGCCTGTCGCAGCTTGGATCGGGTCTGCGCAAAATCCGTGCTGGGCTGCAGGGTCTTGGGGTTCAGATACAGCTTGCGATCAATTTCAATCTGTAACGCATGATGTTGCTGATTTGGCTTGCCATACTGTTGCAAAATATAGGCCCCCGCAAAGGGCGTATTTAGCGCCACCCGAAACCCCGCCTTTTCAAAACAGGCCACCACAAATTGCGTCATTTCCGGATCAGCGGATGCACCAAATCGATCGCCCACAACAATTTCGGCCGGCTGGTGCGATTTGGAAAACGATGCAACCGCCTCATGTGGCATAGAATGCAGGTCAATTAAGATAGCCCGCCCAAATCGATCAACGCTGGCCCGCATCCAGGCATCCACCGCATCATGATAGGGCTGCCAGAACGTTTCTATCCGACGCTGCGCCTCGGCCAGGGGCAGCTTGCCGCGATAAATGCAGCGCCCATGCGCTACCACGCGGGGGATCACCCCCAATCCAGACGCAATCCGCGGGTTGATCCCGCGCTGTGTGACGCCCTCAACAACCGCCGGATCCAGTTCATCAGCGGCACGGTTCAAATCGACATAGGCGCGCGGCGCTTGCGCACAAATCACCGGACAGCCCCAGGGGGCAACATCCCCGATCAACTGATCCACATAGGCATCCTCAGAACTGCGCAGCGTCACAGGATCCAGAATCGTTTCCGCCAAAAACGCATCCTCATAGGCCCGCCCACTATGGGGGGACGCAAAAATAACGCTTGAACACCAATCATCTGGTGCCAAAATGCGATAGGCGCGCGTCTCTTTAGACCTTATTTCCATGAAATAATAGATAGCGCAAAAATTATCCGATGCAAAAGGTCTTGAACCTTTTTTCCCAACCAATTATAGACCCATCACCGGCGCGGATTCCCGCGCCCCATTTTTTGGGGCAGGATCTGGGTCATCGGGCGGTTAGCTCAGTGGTAGAGCACTACGTTGACATCGTAGGGGTCACAAGTTCGAACCTTGTACCGCCCACCATGAATTCACTGTCCCTTCGGGGACGACCTGCAATGGCGCAACCGACGCGCCGCGATTGATTGGAGCAAACCGATGAAGGTTAAAAACTCACTCCGCTCGCTCAAGCAGCGTCACCGCGACTGCCGTGTCGTGCGCCGTAAAGGCCGCGTTTACGTCATCAACAAGACGCAGCGCCGTTTCAAAGCCCGCCAGGGCTAAGATCCAAGCAAGCAAACAAAAAAACCCCGCCTTTCAGGCGGGTTTTTTTATGCGCTCACAGATCCCAAGTCACTTTCATTTTTGTCCAAATACTCTGGGGGTCTGGGGGCAACGCCCCCAGCGAAACCTACCTTATGCGCTAGGCGTCCTGCATCTCACGCAATATGCCCAAGGCCGCGGCGCGCGGATCTTGCGCCTTCCAGATGGGGCGGCCCACAACAATATGATCCGATCCATTCGTAATCGCTTGGCCGGGGGTGGTGATCCGTTTTTGGTCACCCAGATCTGCCCCGATCGGGCGCACCCCGGGGGTGACAATCAAACGCCCCTGTGATTCGGGCAGCGCACGGATCAATCCCGATTCCTGCGGCGATGCGATCACGCCATCTGCCCCTGCGTCAAATGCGCGGCCTGCGCGTTCAACGACCAAATCCTGCACATCGCCTGCCTTGATCATGCTGCGATCCAAATCATCGCGATCCAGCGATGTCAAAATCGTCACGGCCAAAATTTTCAAATTGCTGCCGGCTGCACCCTCTTTGGCGGCGGCAACCACATGGGGGTCGCCATGAACGGTCAGGAAATCCAGATCATATTGCGCAATGCCGCGCACGGCCGCCTCGACCGTGGCGCCGATGTCGAAAAATTTCATGTCCAGAAAAATGCGTTTGCCGTGTTCTTGCTTCAGCTCATTGGCCAAGGCCAGACCGCCGCCGGTCAGCATGCCAAGGCCGATTTTGTAAAATGAAACAGCATCCCCCAGTTTGCCGGCCAATTCCAATCCGGCCACAACATTGGGCACGTCCATTGCCACGATTAAACGGTCATCTGCCATTTCCAGTCTCCTTATCTGTATGGCGACGGTGTGGCAGGTGGCGGCGCTTTGGTCAAGCGTTAGGCGACGCGGGACATCAGCATATCATGCACGGTCCAACTGTGCACTTCGTTCGGGATATGGCCCGTGGCGCGCACTTTGGCCTTGGCTTCGGCCAGTAACAGGGGGTGGGGGTCTGCGATATCATGGGGATGCACGGGCACCACCGAACATTCGATATGGATCAAACCGTGATCTGTATCGAATGTGACCAGCCCGAATATACGCTGATTGCCCTGCATAACGCGGACGTTTGAAAACCGTGTGGAAATGATCTGCATTGCATGATCCCCTTTTATCTCGACTACCCTTATGGATAGTAACGTATCCATTTGTATTGGTATTAGCGCGATCGGGTAATTTTTTAGCCAAATCTTGAAATAATTGTGCAAAACCTCCACCTAGGTTGTGAGGCCACAGCATTATGTGCCGCTTAGCGGGCATAAACACAGGTGGCGCTTAGGATAAGGAGACGAACGATGGACTTGACCAAGTTCACGGAACGCGCCCGCGGATTCATCCAATCGGCGCAAACCATTGCGATTCGGGACAATCATCAGCGTGTGATGCCTGAACATATTTTGAAATCTCTCATGGACGATGACCAGGGACTGGCCAGTAATCTGATCGGCCGGTCGGGCGGCGATGCTGCTGCGGTGCGCGCGGCTTTGGCGCAGGCCTTGGCGAAATTACCGACGGTGCAGGGTGATGCGCAGGCCTATGTTGATCAAACCGCGGTCAAGGTTTTGACCGAGGCCGAAACAATCGCGCACAAGGCGGGCGACCAATTCGTGCCGGTCGAACGGATTTTGATGGCGCTGTGCATGATTAAATCTGGCGCGAAATCCGCGTTGGATGCGGGGGGTGTTACGGCACAATCCCTAAACACCGCAATCAATGACATCCGCAAGGGGCGCACCGCCGACAGCGCCACGGCCGAGGATGGATATGAGGCGTTGGAAAAGTATGCCCGCGATCTGACGGCTGCGGCGCGCGACGGCAAAATTGACCCGATCATCGGCCGCGACGATGAAATTCGCCGCGCGATGCAGGTGCTAAGCCGGCGTACCAAAAACAATCCTGTTTTAATCGGCGAACCGGGTGTCGGCAAAACCGCCATCGCCGAAGGCATGGCGCTGCGCATTATCAATGGCGATGTCCCCGAATCCCTGCGCGACAAACGCTTGATGGCACTGGATATGGGGGCGCTGATTGCGGGTGCCAAATACCGTGGCGAATTCGAAGAACGGTTAAAGGCGATTCTGACCGAAATCACCAATGCCGCGGGCGAGGTGATTTTGTTCATCGACGAAATGCACACGCTGGTCGGGGCGGGTAAATCTGACGGCGCGATGGATGCCGCCAACCTGATCAAACCCGCGCTGGCCCGTGGGGAATTGCACTGTATCGGCGCGACCACGCTGGATGAATACCGCAAATATGTCGAGAAAGACGCCGCACTGGCCCGCCGGTTCCAACCCGTTATGGTGTCCGAACCAAACGTCGAAGATACCATTTCCATTCTGCGCGGGATCAAGGAAAAATACGAATTGCACCACGGCGTGCGCATTTCGGACAGTGCCTTGGTTTCGGCAGCGACATTATCAAACCGGTATATCACGGATCGGTTCTTGCCTGACAAGGCGATCGATCTGGTGGACGAGGCCGCCAGCCGTCTGCGGATGGAGGTTGATAGCAAGCCCGAGGAACTGGACGCGCTGGATCGTGAAATCCTGCAAAAACAGATCGAGGCCGAGGCATTGCGCCTAGAGGATGATAGCGCATCCCAAGATCGGCTTGCCACACTGGAAAAAGATTTGGCAGATCTGCAAGAACGCAGCGCAACGATGACCGCGACCTGGCAGGCCGAACGCGATAAATTGGCATCGGCCCGCGATATCAAGGAACAGCTTGATCGTGCGCGTGCGGAATTGGAATCGGCCAAACGCGCGGGGAATTTGGCCCGTGCGGGGGAATTGTCCTATGGCATTCTTCCAGCGCTGGAAAAACAACTGGCGCAGGCGGAACAGCGTGGCGACGATGACGCAATCGTAAAAGAGGCCGTGCGCCCCGAACAAATCGCTCAGGTGGTTGAACGCTGGACCGGTATTCCCATGTCCAAAATGCTAGAGGGTGAGCGGGAAAAATTGCTGCGGATGGAGGATGACTTGCACCGCCGCGTGATCGGCCAATCCAAGGCGGTCACCGCCGTGGCCAATGCCGTGCGCCGTGCGCGCGCTGGCCTGAATGACGAAGGGCGCCCCTTGGGATCATTCCTGTTCCTTGGACCAACGGGTGTTGGCAAAACCGAATTGACCAAGGCGGTGGCATCGTTCCTGTTTGACGATGACAGTGCCATGGTGCGCATTGATATGTCCGAATTCATGGAAAAACATTCGGTCGCGCGTCTGATCGGTGCGCCCCCCGGCTATGTCGGCTATGACGAAGGTGGGGTCCTGACCGAGGCTGTGCGCCGTCGCCCCTATCAGGTCGTTTTGTTTGACGAAGTTGAAAAGGCGCATCCGGATGTGTTCAACGTGCTGTTGCAGGTTCTGGATGATGGCGTTTTGACTGATGGCCAGGGGCGCACGGTGGATTTCAAACAAACCATCATCATTCTGACATCGAATCTGGGCGCGCAGGCGCTTAGCCAGCTGTCCGAAGGGGCCGACAGTGCCGATGCCAAACGTGACGTGATGGATGCCGTGCGTGCACATTTCCGGCCCGAATTCCTGAACCGTTTGGATGAAATCATCATCTTTGACCGTTTGGGCCGCAATGATATGGGCGGAATTGTTGATATCCAGTTGGCGCGTTTGCAAAAACGCCTGTCGGGTCGCAAGATTGAATTGGTCTTGGATCAAGATGCCCGCGCATGGTTGGCGGATGCAGGGTATGACCCTGTGTTTGGTGCGCGCCCGCTGAAACGTGTGATTCAACGGGCCTTGCAGGATCCCTTGGCTGAACTGTTGTTGGCAGGCGACGTCAAAGATGGCGACAGCCTGCCCATTACCGCCGGTGTTGACGGGTTGATCATCGGGGATCGCATCGGGACATCCGATCGCGATGCCCCCAGTCAGGCTGTCATCCATTAACCCGCGTATCCCGCCGCATTATAAATAAAGGCCCGCAATTGCTGCGGGCCTTATCATGAAAACAGGTCGATTTGGGACTAAGGGTCAATCCAACCCGATCGCATCGCGTGTCAGTCGATCCAAAAACTGTTGAACATCCTGCATCACACCATCAGGCAGGGAATCATAGCCGATGATGATGGGGCTGTCGTCTGTCTGTTGATAGGCAAAGATCTGATAGGGACAGAATCGAATGTTCAGCGGATCGGCCTCCATCGCTTTGCGTGATAATTCGGCGGAACAGAATCCCAAAATATCTGCATGGACAAACACGGTTTCGGTCCCGCCCACATCCGCTTTGGTGCGTTCCAGCATTTCTGCAATATGATTGTGTTCGCTGATTACCAGACCCGCATCAATCAATGCGTTTTCCAATCCGAACATTACATCGTCATAGGATTGGTCTGTGACCTCATATATAATGGGGTCTGCGGCATAGGCTGCGGTGGTAATGACGCATGCCGCGGCAAGGCTGGCAAATAACATGTGCATGGGTGGGCTCCTTTCATCGGAACCCTAGCGCTCTGGAAATGGTTTGAACAGGGGACTTATAACCGCACACCGGATGGCAACGGTTTAAAGGTTTCCAGTTTCTGGGACATGCTGGACAAATCAAATCCAATGTCGCGGGCCTTGCCGACGATACGATCCAGCGAATATTTATCACTGAACTCTAGGGCCCACATCATTGCGGCACGGCGTCCTGACGCACAATACGCCAAAACGGCGCCTTCTGTTTCGATCACAGCCTTGGTGTGGTGCAGCACCGTTTGGGGTGTGATTTCGGTGACCTTAATCGGAATATAAACAAAATCGATTCCATATGCGGCAGCATGATCCGCCAGTGTTGCACTTTGGGCTTGGTCGGGGACCTCGCCATCTGGCAAATTACATATGATTTTCGCGAATCCCTGGTCGGCCAATGCGGGAATCACATCGGCGGAAATGGGTTTCGATACATAATATTTGCCGGTCAGCGCTTTGAATTGCATTTTTTTGCCCCAAGATTTCGATTGAATCAGGGAACGACCCAAACAAATTCGATGTTACCGCGGCAGATTCCCACCGCTGAATTGCGGATTCTATATACCTACAGTTGTGATTTGCGGTTTGGGCGCTAACAGGCCACTAAAATTTACCCGCGAAAACTGGGGTTACGAAACGGGTGTTGAAAATGCTATTTGGTAAAACCATTTATTTACAATAACTTACGCAATTTATGAAACTTTTTTGAAAGAAAATTCATTTTTTTGCGTTTTAGGGGTTGCGGGTTTTTTGTGGTATGCGTAAAAGCCCCTTCACCGGCAGCG
>CAJXSD010000015.1 GCA_913060475.1 uncultured Paracoccaceae bacterium
TATGTCGACCGCTAGCGGCCCGTTACCCCGACACAGGAACCATCGTGCCCTGCAGCACGGCGATCAGCGTTTCCACATTGTTTTGAATGGCATAAACATCGGCCGCCACCACCGACAATCGCCGGCCTGTTTTAATAACCCGCCCTTTGGCGATTAACATGTCGCCTGCGGCAGGGGCCAACAGGTTGATTTTCATCTCTGCGGTCAAAACCTCGGTTTCGGGGTCAAATGCGGTCAAGGCTGCATAGCCTGCCGCGCTGTCCCCAATCGCAAATGTCAATCCCGCATGACCAAAGCCATGTTGCTGCGACACACCTTGTGTCAGGGGGGCGGTGATGTGGACCTGGCCCGGTTCCAAAAACCGGATCTGCGCACCAAAGGTTTGCATCAAACCTTGGCGTGCAAAACTGTCGCGAATTTTATGTTCGATCTGTGGATCCATGGCCCTGTCCCAAACCTGTGTCGCGCCCGATCAGACACAATAACGACCCCTAGCGCAAGTCAGAATGCAGGTTTCATCAACGTGAACCTAGGATCCGACGCCAACAACTGGTCAGCCCATTTCTGTTCTGTCCCGAAATCATGTGGCACCTGGGCGGCCGTGCGCGCACCGCTGAGCGAGAGGCTGGCAAAAAAATCAAATCCAAAGATCGCCACGGAACGGACAGGCGCCCTGCGCATCATATCCAAAACCAAAACACCCGTGGTCGGACGACATCCCATTTCATCAATCAAGACACGGTGACGGGCCGCGGGGTACATATAAAACCCCGCCCGCTGCGCCACGGCCCAAGGCAGGCGTTTTCGCTTGGACGTCATCCACAGCACGCGTTGTGGGGACCGCGCAGCTATGACGTCAGGCGGCAAGGGGATGGATGTCGCAATCCATGTTGTGCGTTGACCGTGTGATTTGATGTCTGGCATGGGCGATGTATTGATCCGGATCACAATATCGGCCTGATCAATTAGCGGACCGAATTGCGCCTGCGACAATGACCGCGCATTCCCCACCACAGCCACAGATTTATCGCGCAAATCATCATCAATGGCCTGCGCCGTGTCGGATAACGCGGCCAGGCGGTCTTCGTCGCGCAATAGTTTTGCAAATTCAAAACGCACCCTGTTCATAACAGGCCCCGAATATCCGCGAATAACGCATGCGCCTCTTGGTTTGCCATATCGACAAAATCGCGAATATTGTTTTGCTCGGCGACGCTAAACGCCGGGGGCAGGTGGCTTGGATTTTGTTCAAATTCGGCAGGGGTAATGACACGCGATGGGTCCAGCCCTGCATCTTGGATCAATGTTTGCACCTTGGATGTAACCGATGTCAGCGCCAAAAACGGGGTCTGCGCCAAAATTGACAAACACACGCCGTGAAACCGCCCGGTGATATGTCCCGCTGCCTGCGACAGGATATCTAGATAGTCGTGATCGTTTTGCGCCATGCTGAAATGGGGCACTTTGCCAGAATAAATGCCGTTATAAACACGCCAAAGAACCGCCGCAGCAGGTGGAGATTGCCATATCCGTGCCTGCAATGTTTTGGTCGGAATATAATGCGCCTGCAACGTTTGCGCCCGCGCCGCCAAGAGTTTGCGAATTTCATAACGCACGCTATCGCCGACGATAATGCCTTGGCGACCCTGGCTTGGGGGGATGCCTGCACCGGTCAATGACAAATCGGGGATCAACCGCACATCGTTCACACCCGCTGTGGCCAGTTCGCTGGCACTTTGGCTGTCGCGCACGGCAACGATGGCACACTGGCGCAGGATGTCTGACCAGTCTTGGGGGTTATCCTGCCATAAGGCGTTGATCAAACAGACCGGCCGACTGCCCACCAAAGGGCTGGTGATCATATCAATCAGCGGCTGCGCCCGTTCGGCCCCGTGATGCAGGGTGCCCTCTCCGTTAATAATAACGACATCTGCACGTTTTAAGTTTTGCAAAAAATCGGTGTTTTTGGTCCAGTCTGTGTGGGCCGGATTGCTGGCGATGACGGTAATATCATGATCATTCAACAGCGATTTAATCTGTCGCGTCACGCGGCTGCATCCGTGATGGAACCTGCCTGATGTATCATTTAATAAAACAGCCGTCTTCACACCAAATTCCCTGTCGGTACATTTTCCGTCAATTTTTCGGGGTTATCGGCTGTCCCAAGAATATGATCAAGCACCAATTTTGCCATGTCGCCCGTCTGGGATTGCCGATCTGTTGTCGCAACGCTGCCCACTGGCAGAGGGGTTTGGCGCGTTTGATTGTTGGCCATACTGCTGCGAATTGCACTGGCCAACTGAACGGGCGTTTCCACAAATTCCGCCTGATGCGCGGCGATCAGGTCTGCAAAAACCTGTTCGTGATTGGCCACATGGGGTCCGGATAGGATGTGGCATTGAAACGCTGCCGGTTCGTTTGGATTGTGCCCGCCCTCATCACCGATGCCACCACCCAGATACACGGTTTGGGCCAGGCTGAACAGTGTGCCCAGTTCGCCAAACGTATCAGCGATGTAAACATCCGTTTGATTGGTGATCTCATCCCCTAGACTGCGCTGCGAAACGGCCAATCCATATGACTGACAGGCCCGTGCAATGGTGCGGGCATCGCGCGGATGGCGCGGGGCGATGATCGCCACAATATCGTTTTCCTTGCACAACTTGGCCTGTGCCCCTAGCACAATGGCCAGATCCGCTGGATGAGTTGAGGCAGCGACCCATGCGGGCCGCGTTCCAATTTGGGCGCGCAATTTTTTTAAATGGTCCGCATCTACGGGCAGCTGTTCCGGGGCCTGCCCGGTGGCACGATCGGTTATAACGCGTTCGGGTGCGATACCGATTTCGATAAATTCACGTCGAATGGCGTCATTGACACAGGTCACCAAATTGAAATGGGTCATCAGATACCCCACCACGTTAGAATATTTGCGGCGCGATGATGACGGCCGCACCCCGATTTGCACCAACCGAACCCCACGCCGTGCCGTGTCCAAAATCATTTCTGGCCACAGTTCATTTTCAACCACCACCAAACACTCTGGCTGCCAATGGTTCAGAAAACGATCAACATAACACGCCGTGTCCAAGGGCGCGAATTGATGGATAACATCCGGAAACGTCGCGCCCATCCACTGCGCGCTAGAAACGGTATAGGTGGTGACCAACGGCGTGATGTCAGTGTGATTTGACAATTCGGTCAAGAGACCATGCAATTTTTTGACCTCGCCCAAACTGGCGGCATGCAGCCAAATAATGCGGGATCGAGGCCGTTGTTGTGTTGCGCGGCCAAATCGCTCGCCCAGTCTGGCCTGCGGCGCTGCTTCGCGGCGATGCACAATCCGGCCCAGACCCCATAAAATGGGCCGTAACAGCCGTGTCACAACACGCATGATGCCCAAAGAATTCGGACAGGCCCGACGCTGCAACCATGCAACCAAACGGTTTATTCGACGATCACCTAGGTGCTTCTGGTCCAATGCGCGGGCGTAATGATCCGCCATTGACTGATGGCGGTGCAACACATAATCAGGCAAATCTGGCGCAATCTCGGCAATCAGACGATCTTTGTCAGGGATCCCATCCCGATCCAGACAGAGCCGCAACACAATGCTGCGCCCCCAACGGCGATGCCGACCCGGAACAAAGGGGATGCGACGCAGATCGTATTCGACCAATCGTGCCGCTAATGTCAGTTTCGCATTCACCAAGCTGTCCCCATGACTGTGGCGCCCCGCCCGTGTAAACATGTGACACAGGACAAACGATCATCACTGCCACACCTAACCCATCCCAACGGGTCATGCCAGTCATATTCAACACCCCACGCACGACATATGACAGAATGCGCGTACCGACGCATCGGATCTGTCCCATACGAATTCATGAAACCGCCCTTGGCCAAGCATTTCGCCCGCAACATCCGGACAAAGGTATTGTCACAGCAATCGCGACGCAAAACTCAGGTTTTCGCGATAAATGTCATGTGAGTTATCTGCAAAAAATGGTGAGCCCGACAGGATTCGAACCTGTGACCCACTGATTAAAAGTCAGTTGCTCTACCAACTGAGCTACGGGCCCACTGGCGGCGTAATTAAGAAGAACGGCCGTCAGGGTCAACCCCGAAAATGAAAATAATTCCACAATCTCTGGATTCATTTCATCCTTGCGCGTATATGGCGTCATATGCAGGAAAAAATGATGCAAAATATACCCTTTATGAAAATGCACGGGCTGGGCAATGACTTTGTCGTCATCGATTCCCGCCGTCAGATGATTCCCCTGTCCGATGCGCTGGTAAAACGTATTGCACATCGCCACATGGGCATTGGGTTCGATCAACTGGCCACGATCCAAGCATCGGATCAGGCTGATGCGCATTTGGTTTTTTACAATTCCGATGGGTCGACATCTGCGGCCTGCGGCAATGCCACGCGCTGCATTGCACGGTATTTGATGAACGAAACTGGGCAGTCCGAATTACACCTAACCACAGAACGCGGCGATTTGTTCGCGCGTGACGCAGGCAATGGATTAACGTCGGTCAACATGGGACACCCCCAGCTGAATTGGTCCGAAATCCCCCTGTCGCACGATGTGGATACGCTAAGACTGCCAATCGACGGTGAACCGACAGCAACGGGAATGGGCAACCCACATTGCACATTTTTCGTAGACGACGCCTGCGCGATTGATCTGGACCATCAGGGCCCGGTGATTGAACATCATGTCCTGTATCCGCAACGAACCAATGTGCAATTTGCGTCCCTGATTGGGCCTGACCATTTGCGCATGCGTGTGTGGGAACGCGGTGTCGGGGTGACGATGGCCTCTGGGTCATCATCCTGCGCCACCGCCGTGGCCGCCGCACGGCGCGGATTGACCGGCCGCAGCGTGCGCATTGACCTAGATGGCGGCACCCTGTGGATCGACTGGCGCGATGATGGCGTGTGGATGACAGGTGGCACAATGCATGTCTGCAATGGCACATTCACCCCCGAATTTTTACAGGCCGAACAATGACCCAGCCCCCGAAATTCACTACTTTGGGCTGCCGCCTGAACGCCTATGAATCCGAGGCGATGAAAGATCTAGCATCCACCGCAGGCCTGCAAAACGCGCATATCATCAACACCTGCGCCGTCACCGCAGAAGCAGTTCGTAAATCGCGCCAAGAAATTCGCAAAATCCGCCGCGATAACCCCGATGCACAAATCATCGTCACCGGCTGCGCCGCGCAAATCGACCCAGACAGTTTCGCCAAAATGGACGAAGTGTCCGCCGTCATCGGCAACACCGAAAAAATGCAACCCGACACCTGGGCCAAGCTGAACACAGGCTTTATCGGCGACACGGAAAAAATTCAGGTCGATGACATCATGTCCGTCACTGAAACAGCCGGACATCTAATAGACGGGTTCGGGACCCGCAGCCGCGCCTATGTTCAGGTGCAAAATGGCTGCGATCATCGCTGCACGTTCTGCATCATCCCCTATGGCCGCGGCAATTCACGGTCGGTTCCAGCGGGCGTTGTCGTGGATCAAATCAAACGTCTGGTTGATCGCGGCTATAACGAAGTCGTCCTGACAGGCGTCGACCTAACCAGCTGGGGCGCGGATCTGCCCGCCACCCCAAAACTGGGCGATCTGGTGATGCGCATCCTGAAACTGGTCCCCGACCTGCCCCGCTTGCGCATCAGCTCGATCGACAGCATCGAGGTGGACGACAATCTGATGCAGGCCATCGCAACCGAACCGCGTTTAATGCCACATCTGCACCTCAGCCTGCAACATGGGGATGATCTGATCCTGAAACGGATGAAACGCCGCCACTCGCGCGACGATGCCATTCAATTTTGTGAAACCGCACGCAATTTGCGCCCAGATATGACCTTTGGCGCCGATATCATCGCAGGGTTTCCAACAGAAACCGACGCACATTTCGAAAACTCAATGCGCCTGGTCCGCGAATGCGACCTAACCTGGCTGCATGTGTTTCCCTATTCCCCACGAACAGGCACGCCGGCGGCACGCATGCCCCAAGTCAACGGAACCACCATCAAATCCCGCGCCGCAGACCTGCGCAGGATCGGTCAGGATCAGGTGACGAAACACCTGACGCAACAAATTGGAAAAACCCACCACATCTTGATGGAAAACCCCCAGATGGGCCGCACCGAACAATTTACCGAAACGTATTTTGAAACGCCCCAAACCACAGGGGCCATTGTCCGTGCAGAGATTATCGGACAAACCCCAACACACCTGATCGCCCTATGACAACCACGCCCATCCTCTACAGCTTTCGCCGCTGCCCCTATGCCATGCGGGCCCGCCTCGCCCTACTCAGCGCCGGCATCCGCGTCGAACTGCGTGAAATCGTCTTGCGCGACAAGGCGCCAGAATTCCTTGAAACTTCGCCATCAGGGACGGTGCCTTGCCTCAAAACTAACAAAAAAATCATAGACGAAAGCCTGCACATCATGGCCTGGGCTTTGGCCCAAAACGACCCAGACACCTTAATGCAACAACCACCAGACGGCTATGAACTCATGGCCCAATGCGACGGGCCCTTTAAACACGCCCTAGACCGTACAAAATACAAAACACGCTATCCGGACCAGGACCCCGAAAAACATCTGGCCACAGCTTGTGATTTCCTGACAGGCCTCGACAAACAGCTCGCGCCAAATCTCTTTGGCGACAGCCTCAAACTAGCCGATATCGCAATCCTACCCTTTGTGCGCCAGTTCGCACATATTGATCAGGCGTGGTTTTATGCCCAACCATGGCCAAACCTGATAAATTGGCTCGACAGCTTCAAAGCGTCAGACAACTTTGCCACGATTATGCAAAAATACGCCAAATGGGAAAGCGGCGATCAACCGGTCTATTTCCCCTAATCTTTCAGTTTTGACCAAATACTCTGGGTGAATTGGCCATTCATGGCCAAGAGGGCAAAGCCCTCATACCAGACCAATCAAAAATCCAGGTCATTGTAATGTTTGGGCGGCGGAAAACCGGGCACTTGATCCGCCAAAATCGATCGAAATGCAGGGCGCGATTTAATTTTGGCATACCAGTCTTTGACCACCGCAGATCGGTTCCAATCCACATCCGAAATATAATCCAATGCCGACAAATGCGCGGCAGCCGTAAAATCAGCCAGGCTCATCTCATTTCCCGCCAACCAACGACGGTGATCCAACAACCAGGCGATATAGTCCAAATGATACTTGATACGCTTGGCACCTTCTTTCACATTTCGACTGTCAGGAAACCCCTGTCCTGAAACCTTCTTGTTAACACGCTCATAGACCAGCTTTGATGTCACTTCGTGGTGAAACTTATCATCAAACCACGCCACCAAACGGCGCACCTCATAGCGTGCATCAGGGTCACTCGGGATCAACTTAGGCTCGGGATAGACTTCGTCCAGATATTCACAAATCGCGGTGCTTTCGCTCATCCATTGTGTATCATGGCGCAACACAGGCACCTTACCCGCTGGGTTCCGGCGCAAAAAATCGGCCGACTGTTCCCAATATTTTTCCTCGACCAGCTCTACTTCTAGACGCTTTTCTGCCAAAACCAATCGCACCTTGCGGCAAAATGGGGATAAAGGAACGTGATATAATCGAAACATTGCAAGTCCTGTTTTATATTCCAGCTACATGCCGTGATTTTACAAAAACTTCAATCCAGGAAACAGGATGCCCGCCCATCCTTTCGGATAAGAGCAGCCCCATCCATGATCGACACCGCCCGCCGATGAACAAAGTCCGATGGCGCGCGGGCGGATCTGTTTTTCGGATCGGGCAAAACCGCCATCAACAACGCCGCCTCATAGGGCGACACCGCATCCGCGCCGATCCCGAAATAATGATTGGCCGCCGCCTCTACCCCAAAAACACCCTTGTCGAATTCGGCGATATTGACGTAAATTTCCAGTATACGGCGCTTACTCCAGGCCAGTTCAACGCTGGGGGTTAGAATGGCCTCGATCGCTTTGCGCAACCAACTGCGTCCATGCCAGAGATAGGTGTTTTTAACCACCTGCTGTGTAATGGTTGACGCCCCGCGCGTGCCCCCATCTGCGATGGCACCGCGAATGGCGCGCATATCAAAACCCCAATGCAAACAAAAATTTGCGTCCTCGGCCGCGACAGCTGCGGTAAAAATTTCGGGCGAAATATCTTTGGCCGAGACCCATTCATAATCAACATGACCTAAAAACTGACGCTCGGACATCATATAGGGGGTGGTCCAAACGGGAATGAACCGATAGGCCAAAACCGCGACCGCCGCCAAAACCAAAAAAACCATGACCAAATAACGCGCAATACGCCGCACCCGCGTCCCCAGGGATATCGTTGGGGATTGTGTTTTTTTCTTGGTGGTTTTTCTGCTCACGATGCTGATCGCCTGTTTCAAATGGCCTTTATCTATGCCTCAGCCACCGCGAAAACTCAATCCAGTTTTTGTGAACAGATCCCATACACAAGAAAAGGCCGCTGAAAACAGCGGCCCTTTATATCCTTGTCAAGTCAGGACATGGTCAATTAGATGACCATCAAAAGCCGCCTGAACCGCCCGCGATCGCTGGTACCACTGATGCAAATGTGGTTGCAACGCTACCTACCAACAAGAACAGGCCTACATATAACTTTTTCATTCTTACCTCCAAAATTGGCTAGGCAATTCAAAATGTCGATACAGCATTTTTTACCTTTCGGCCCTAGACAAAACACCTATAACGCGATCTGCATCGACACCCTTACCTTAGGGAAGGTTATCTTTCACCGAAACTACATATACGGAAATCTATTCACATTTTCGTAAATTTCGCCCGACCAATAACCAAGGACACAAGGCCGCTGAAACAACAGCCTTGCGCATTGTTCTACTGCCTGGCTAGGTGCCGTCTTCCTCATGTGCATAGGCAGGGGCTGCTGTGATGATCACACCGGATGCCACGGTCAACATCAATACCAGAACAAGTTTCTTCATTTTTTACCTTTCCTAATCATTCACCACCGCCGACACAAAATTTCATATGAACCGCTTGGACCTTTACACTGGGGTCCAGCGGCGAAATATTTGTTGTCTTGGTGGATCTTTCCTCACTTTAGGGTGCCTGTCTTGAATGGCTGTTCCCATCGCTTGACAATGGCCAAAAACGCGCGCTCTTGTAATTCAAGCGACCAATAAAGAAAAAGACCGCGGGGCGGGGCGGACTTTTTCAAACTTTGTTAGCTCACGAGGGACTCGGATAAATCCGATTAACCCGCACCACCGCCTGCGATCGCTGGCGCAACTGTTGCGACTGTCATCGCAGCGCTACCGACCAACAGGAACAATCCGACATATAGTTTTTTCATAGTGACCTCCAAAAATGGTTCAACTCATTAACAATGTCGATGCAGCATTTTTTAACGTTCAGCCGCAGCCAAAACACCTATAACACGTTCTGCATCGACCCCCTTACTTTAGGGAAATTAGCCCATACACAAAACTACAAAAAATCGCACTCTATTTACATTTTTGTTCATTATTTCAATACCTTAATCAATTACCACAGCGCACAAAAACGGGACCGCATTGGCCGCGTTCCATACACGTTTTACGGTATTCAATCAATGATTATTGCGACCTGTTCGACCAGCAAAATCAAAACATCTGGTCGCCAGATTGTCTGTCAGGGTCATCATTCGATCAGATAAAAACAGGTTCGCATGATGCCAATCCTGTTGACGACGACCAAAGCGGCAGCACAGGTTTTTATCAGGGTATACACCCAAATCGACCTAATCTGCGGCGCGATTTGGGTGATGTGCTAGGTATTTTTAAACGGGCATCTCAGCCAAGCACTGCCCGACACAGGTCTAGCCGTTTTCGTCTGCAGCATATGCGGGACCTGCCGCGATGACTGCGCCTGATCCCATAGCCAACATCAATACTAATACAAGTTTCTTCATTTTTTCACCTTACCTATTGGACCGCCCCCAAAACACCAGATGATCAAAAACAATTCGTTCGGGTACGCCTTACTGATTAACACCGATCACCTATGGGCCCACGCTAGGCCATAAAGGCAAAATGGGTCAACGATCTTACCTAAAAACGCATTGTGCATCTGGGCAATTCAAGGCGCGATGACAGGCAAAAACAGCCCGCTACTGCAAATCAAACATCTGTTTTATATGTATATTTTTTCAAAATTAACCCCTGAAACTTTGATAAAAAAATAAATATCAAAAGGCTCAATTTGATTATTCAAAAATAAAGCCCCCCAAAAACTGGGGGGCTTATCCAAACTTATTCCGCTGGGACCGCGTCCTGTTCCAGCGTTACAGGATGTTCCAGTTTGTCCAGCATTTCGATCGGGCACACCTGAACAAAGTTTGATTTTTCGCGATCCCAATCGCGCAGGATTTCGGTGGCCAGTTGACTGCCGGTTTCCGCGACATGGGTTTCGATCAACGATTTCAGCTGGTTTTCCCAATGCGCCACAGAAACCGGAACAGTGATGATCGATTCCATATTCATCATATCCCCCGATTGTCCTTGCGGATCATAAAGATAGGCCATACCGCCCGTCATACCCGCGCCAAAGTTTGCGCCAATCGATCCCAAGATCACGGCCACGCCGCCTGTCATGTATTCGCAACCGTTTGAACCACAGCCTTCGACCACAACCTTGGCGCCCGAATTGCGCACGGCAAAACGTTCGCCAGCGCGGCCCGCCGCGAACAGATGTCCGTCGGTTGCACCATAAAGCACCGTGTTCCCGATGATGGTGTTTTCTGCGGCAACCAATGGGCTGACCATAGGGGGCCGCACGACAATCATGCCGCCTGACAGGCCTTTGCCAACATAATCGTTTGCGTCGCCGGACACCTCGATCTTTAACCCTGGCGCTGCAAATGCCCCCAGTGATTGACCAGCCGAACCGGTTAATTTCACCGTCAGGTGATCAGGCTGCAATGAATTGCGCATGCCAAAGTTGCGCACGATATGGCTGGATGTACGGGTACCCACGGTCCGATGCGTGTTCTGCACCGCATAGGACAGCTGCATTTTTTCACCGTCATTCAGGAACCGCGCGGCATCGCGCACGATTTCCGCGTCCAACGTATCAGGCACGGCATTGCGATCACGATCACGGTTGTATTTGATTTTATGCGCGCCATCGACTGTGATCAGCAATGGGTTTAGGTCCAAATCATCCAAATGGTCCGACCCGCGGCTAACCTGAGATAACAGATCGGCACGGCCGATAACCTCGTCCAGTGACCGCGCACCGATGGATGCCAAAATCTCGCGTACCTCTTGCGCATAGAACGTGATCAGGTTCACAACCTTGTCCGCATTGCCGGTGAATTGATCGCGCAGCGCCTGGTCTTGGGTACAAACCCCAACGGGGCAGGTGTTGGATTGACACTGACGCACCATGATACAGCCCATCGCAATCAATGCGGCGGTGCCGATGCCATATTCCTCGGCCCCCATCATCGCGGCCATGACGATGTCACGTCCTGTGCGCAAACCACCGTCGGTGCGCAATGTGATGCGATCGCGCAGGTTGTTCATGGCCAGAACTTGGTGCGCTTCGGTCAGGCCCATTTCCCATGGCAGACCTGCGAATTTAATCGATGTCGCAGGCGATGCACCCGTGCCGCCATTGTGACCCGAAATCAGAATTACGTCTGCTTCGGCCTTGGCCACACCTGCGGCGATTGTGCCAACACCGGATGCAGCCACCAGTTTCACGGTGACCTTACAACGTGGGTTGATCTGTTTCAGGTCATAGATCAGCTGCGCCAAATCCTCGATCGAATAAATATCGTGGTGTGGCGGGGGTGAAATCAATGTCACGCCTTTGGTTGAATGGCGCAGACGGGCGATCAGGTCTGTGACCTTCATCCCGGGCAGCTGACCACCTTCGCCAGGTTTTGCACCTTGGGCGACCTTGATTTCCAGTTCCTCACATTGGTTCAGATATTCCGCCGTGACGCCAAAGCGACCGGATGCCACCTGTTTGATTTTCGCAGATGGGTTATCGCCGTTTGGTTCTGGGTGGAAATGTGCCGGATCTTCGCCGCCTTCGCCGCTGTCCGATTTCGCACCAATCCGGTTCATCGCGACGTTCAGGGTTTTGTGCGCCTCGGGCGACAAGGCACCCAATGACATACCCGGTGTCACGAACCGTTTGCGAATGGATGTAATGCTTTCAACCTCTTCCAAGGGGATCGCCTTGGCCAAAGGTTTAATCGCCAACAAATCGCGCAGATGGATCGGTGGGTTCGCCTGCATACGCTGGCTGTATTGTTTCCACAGATCATAGCTGGCCTTGTTACAGGCAGCCTGCATCATGTGCATTGTCTGTGCTTCCCATGCGTGGGTTTCGCCCGATTTGCGGGATTTATAGAAACCGCCGATGGGCATCACACCGCCCGATGTCCAACCTTTGGTGTGGATATCAACGGCCTTTTTCTGGATACCGATCAGACCGATACCGGAAATACGTGACATCAAACCGGGGAAATACTCGGCACACATCGCACGGGACAGACCAACCGCTTCGAAATTCAGACCACCGCGATAGGATGACACAACAGAAATGCCCATCTTGGCCATGATTTTCAACAGGCCTTGGTCAATCGCTTCGCGATAGCGGCGCACAGCCTCGGTCAAGGGGCCTTGCAACAGGCCGCGTTGGATACGGTCTGCGATGCTGTCTTCGGCCAGATAGGCATTGACCACGGTCGCACCACAGCCGATCAGTACCGCAAAATAATGCGGGTCGATACATTCGGCCGACCGGACGTTCAGCGAACAGAATGTGCGCAAGCCGCGCCGTGTCAGATGGCTGTGCACAGCTGAGGTCGCCAAAATCATCGGCATAGCGGCGCGATCTGCATTTGACATATGATCGGTCAGCACGATGTGACCTGCGCCTGAACGCACGGCATCCTCGGCCTCGGACCGGATGCGTTCCAGCCCGACCTGCAACGCATTTGCGCCGCCGTTGGCTGGAAACGTACAGTCGATTTCAACCATATCTGCGTTGAACTGTTTGACCATTTCCGCCCACTGCGCATTCGCGACAAAGGGGCTGTCCAACACGAAAATTTCGGTTTGCGATCCGTTTTCGTCCAACACGTTTTTCAGGTTTCCGAACCGTGTTTTCAACGACATGACACGGAATTCGCGCAAGCTGTCGATGGGCGGGTTTGTCACCTGGCTAAAGTTTTGGCGGAAATAATGGCTGAGCGGGCGATATTTTTTCGACAAAACAGCAGATGGCGTGTCATCGCCCATAGATGCCAGTGATTCCTTGGCATCTTCGACCATGGGGGCCAGAATTTGTTCCAGTTCTTCGATGGTATAGCCGGCTGCGATTTGACGTATGCGCAGTTCGTCACCGGTAAAGATCGGTTTTTCTTCGACTTTGGACAGGGCTTCGTCCAATTCGTTGATTTTGCCAACCCATTCGCCGAATGGCTGGGATGCGGCCAATTTATCCTTGATCGCCGTGTCGTGGTACAATTTACCCTCAGCCATATCCACGGCCAACAGCTGCCCCGGGCCCAAGGCGCCTTTTTCACGAACGGTGGATTCATCGGTGGGAACCATGCCGATTTCTGACCCCGCAATCAGCAGTCCATCACCAGTAATCACATAGCGCATGGGGCGCAAACCATTACGGTCAAGCCCCGCACAGACCCAACGACCATCGGTCATGGCCAATGCGGCAGGGCCATCCCATGGTTCCATGACCGAATTGCAATAGGAATACATATCCAGCCAAGCCTGTGGCAATTCCTTGGCCTGTTTTGACCAGCTTTCAGGGACCAGCATAGTTTTCGCCATAGGCGCATTACGGCCCGCGCGGACCAGTACTTCGAATACGGCGTCCAGTGCTGCGGAATCGGATGATCCGCCCGGGATGATGGGTTTGATATCCTCGGCCATGTCGCCGAATGCACCACTGGCCATGCGGATTTCATGGCTCTTCATCCAGTTTACGTTACCCTTCAGCGTGTTAATTTCGCCGTTATGGGCCAACATGCGGAACGGCTGGGCCAACCACCATTGGGGGAATGTGTTGGTCGAATACCGCTGGTGATACAGCGCAAAGGCTGATTCAAAGCGCGTATCCATCAGATCGGGATAGAACACCGCCACCTGTTCGGCCAGCATCATGCCTTTGTAGATGATGGACCGGCACGACAACGACGCCAGATATAAACCACTGATGCCGGCGGCGGATGCAGCCTTTTCAATGCGACGACGGATCACATACAATTCGCGTTCGAATGTTTCTTCGTCAACACCTTTGGAATTTGAAATCAGAATTTGTTCGATTTCGGGACGTGTCGCGTTTGCTTTGTCACCCAGACAATCGACCTCGACCGGGACATGGCGCCAACCATAGATGTAATAGCCCATGCGCAAAACTTCGGTTTCGACGATGGTCCGGCAACGTTCTTGGGCGCCAAAATCCGTCCGCGGCAGGAACACCTGACCAACAGCGATCAATTCATCCTTGCGGGGTTCGTGACCGGTGCGACGGATTTGGTCGTAAAAGAATGGAACAGGGATTTGCACATGGATCCCCGCGCCATCGCCGGTTTTCCCATCGGCATCAACAGCCCCACGGTGCCACACGGCCTTTAGCGCCTTGATCCCGTTTTCCACCACTTTGCGGCTGGGTTTTCCGTCGATGGAAACAACCAAACCAACGCCACAAGACGCGTGTTCATCTTCGGAACGGTATAGGCTGTTTTCAGCCATCCACTGACGCTTGGCTTCTTCTGCTGCGACCCAGTTTTCATCATATTGTGTCATGTCAACTCTCCTGCGGTGCGGGGCACCAAGGTAAATAATCTTATGTTACAGGCGCGACCCAACGGCCGCCTTGCCCCTATTCTGCGGCCACAGCGGCCTTGGATTGTAATTCTGCCATAATCGCGTCGGCACAATCGCGCCCATCGCGGATCGCCCAGACAACCAACGATGCACCGCGCACGATGTCGCCCACCGCATAAACGCCATCCATTGCGGTTTTGCCTGTGCCGAATTCTGCCTTGACGGTGCCCCAACGGGTCACGGGCAATTCGGGTTCGTTCCATAATGTTGGCAGATCCTCGGGTTCAAACCCCAGTGCGGTGACCACCAAATCGGCCTCTTCGATGTAATCTGATCCCTCGATCACCTCAGGGGAACGACGTCCTGTGGCGTCGGGCGATCCCAGACGCATACGCTGGGTGATCACGCCCTGAACACTGCCCGACTGGTCGCCAGGGTTTTGCAGATCGGTCACATTTGTATCGGCCACATAACCGGTGGGTGCGGCCAACCAGATGAATTCGACGCCCTCTTCTTCGGCATTGGCGACTTCGCGTTGGGAACCGGGCATATTGGCACGGTCGCGACGGTACATACATTTGACCGATGTGGCCCCCTGACGGATCGCGGTGCGCACACAGTCCATAGCCGTGTCACCGCCACCAATGACCACAACCTTTTTACCCTTAGCATTCAGGGTGCCATTGTTGAATTCCGCAACATCGTCGCCAAAGTTCACTTTGTTCGAGGCGGTCAGATAATCCAGCGCGCGCACGATGCCGGTCAGGCCCGCATTCGGCGCATTCAGTTCGCGGATTTTGTATACACCCGTGGCGATGATCACCGCGTCATGTTTTTCGCGAATATCGGCAAAGGACACATCCACGCCCACGTTGGTGTTCAATTCCAGTTTGATCCCGCCTTCGGTCAGTTGACCGTTGCGGCGCATCACCACATCCTTTTCCAATTTGAACCCGGGGATGCCATAGGTCAGCAAACCACCCGCACGGTCATAGCGGTCATAAACCGTCACCTGATACCCGGCGCGACGCAAACGGTCGGCTGCTGCCAGCCCACCGGGGCCCGCCCCGATAATGCCCACCGATTGCGACAGTTCTGCGGCAGGTGTAATGGGCTTGACCCATCCCTGTTCCCATGCGGTATCGGTGATATATTTTTCCACCGCACCAATGGTCACCGTTTCATGACCCGATTGTTCGATGACGCAGTTTCCTTCGCACAGGCGGTCTTGGGGGCAGATGCGGCCGCAGATTTCGGGGAATGTATTGGTCGCCTGGCTGATGTCATAGGCCTCTTGCAGGCGGCCCGTTGCGGTCAGATTTAACCAATCTGGGATATTGTTGTGCAAAGGGCAATGCGATTGGCAATAGGGCACACCGCACTGGCTGCACCGGCTGGCTTGCTCTTGCGCTTTGGCGGCGGCGAATTCGGCGTAGATTTCGTTAAAATCCTTGTTACGCGTATCGGCAGCCCGCTTTTGCGGCATTTCGCGCGTCACGTTCACAAATTTCAACATAGGCTGCTTGGCCATTTTCGTTGCCTCCGATTTAAATGGGTTCGGCGTTCATTACAACAGGCCGCACCAAATGAAAAGGCAGCATTGCTGACCTTTATTCAAATATTTATCCAAGGCTGACAAAAATATCGTCGCGACAGGCGGAAATTAGGTCCGTATCGGACATTAATAATCGGATGCACAGCGGCAGCAGATCGTTTATACCACCCCCAAAACCACAAGGCGTATCCAAATGGCATTATTCCACATTATAATTGTTGCGTTAATTCAAGGTATTACCGAATTCTTGCCAATATCCTCTAGCGCGCATTTGATCCTGTTGCCAAACCTGACGGGGTTGGCCGATCAGGGGCCATTGATTGATGCTGCCGTTCATGTCGGCACCTTGGTTGCGGTCATTGTGTTTTTCAAAACGGATGCATTGCGTGCCCTGTCGGGATTGCGGGCACTGACACGCGGCAATCTGACCACCGCCGACAGCCATCTGGCGCTGGCGCTGATCATCGCAACGATTCCCGCAGTCATTTTTGGGCTGGTCCTGAAACTCTCTGGTGCATCCGACGCGATGCGCGATCACGTCGGGTTGATCGGGGCCACGATGTTAGGATTTGGCATTTTATTGTGGGTGGCCGATACCAAACGCCCCGAAACACGCCATTCAAACAGCTGGACACTGAAACAGGCCATCACACTTGGCCTGTGGCAGGCTTTGGCCCTGATCCCGGGCACATCGCGGTCGGGGATCACCATCACCGGTGCGCGGTTTATGGGATTTGACCGAGCCAGTGCGGCGCGCATATCGATGCTGATGTCGATCCCGACCATTCTGGCGGCCGGATCCCTTGAGGTGCTGGACGCCCTGCCGCATGCGAATGCACAAACATTGGGCGATGCGGCCTTGGCCGCGATTTTTTCTTGTATCGCTGCATTTTTGGCCTTGGGATTGATGATGCGATTGCTAAAATCGGTCAGCTTTACGCCCTATGTCGTCTATCGTGTCGTGTTTGGCGCGGGATTAATTTGGTGGGCCTATAGCTAGGCCTTGCGCATGGGGCAAAAACACTTAACACTTGGGCAACAGGCCAAGAGGACTTCAAAATGTCGAAAACGGTATTCATTTTAAATGGACCCAACCTGAATTTGTTGGGCAAACGTCAGCCCGAAATTTATGGAGCCGACACCTTAGAGGATGTCGCGGAACACTGCCGCACCACGGCCGCGCGCTATGGGGTGACCATCGATTTGCGCCAATCCAATCACGAAGGACAAATTATCGACTGGATCCACCAGGCCCGGGACGAAGCCGCAGGCATCATCATCAACCCCGGTGCGTTTACGCATACATCAGTGGCCATATTGGACGCGCTAAATGCCTATGACGGCCCAGTGTTAGAGGTACATATTTCCAACGTCCACAAACGCGAATCATTCCGCCATCATTCCTATGTATCCCTGCGCGCCGACGGCGTTATCGCAGGCTTTGGGGTCCAAGGGTATAGTTTGGCGGTTGACCGGATGGGAACACTGCTGCAATCCTGACAACCGCCTGCACAAATGTCGCAAAGACAAACCCGCGACAGATTGTGATGAATTCATCATGGCATATCGGCCAAAATATCGGTATCAGGGACCCAAGACACATATATGCAGGAAAGATTGCACATAATATGACATGGACATTGCCCAATATTTTGACGGTGTTGCGCCTGTTGGCAGCGCCCGGCGTGGCGCTGATGTTTTTGTATTTTGATCGCCCCTATGCGGATTGGTTTGCATTGGTATTGTTTATCAGCGCCGCCATCACCGATTGGTTCGATGGTTTTTTGGCCCGCGCCTGGAAACAGGAAACCAAATTGGGGGCAATGCTGGACCCAATCGCGGACAAGGCCATGGTCGTCATCGCCCTGATGGTGATTGTTGGATATTCCACCATGTCGCCTTGGTTGGTCTTGCCCGCCACCGTCATTTTATTTCGCGAGGTATTTGTATCCGGCCTGCGCGAATTTTTGGGGGACACTGCCGGCACGCTTAAGGTGACGAAATTGGCCAAATGGAAAACAACCGCGCAAATGGTTGCCATTGCGACATTGTTTTCCCAAGGTGTGTTTGAACATTTTGTCAGCCGGTCCAACAGCGCATTGGACCGCGATGCCGTACATGCATTGTTGCAAAATGACCAAATCAACAACCTGCCGAAATCATGGGAAATCGATGCCATGGTCTGGTCTGGTCAGATCGGTTTAGTGTTGTTGTGGGTTGCCGCTGTTTTGACATTTTTGACCGGCCTGGATTATTTCAACAAGGCCAAACCATTCCTGAGGGACGATAGATAATGCAGCTGGTTTATTTCGCATGGGTACGCGAACGCATTGGCACAGGGTCCGAACCCTATGATGGGCCGGCGCAAACGGTGGCCGAACTGGTTGCTGAGCTGCGCGCACGCGAACCGCGCTATGATCTGGTGTTTTCCGACCTGACATCGCTGCGCGTGGCCGTAGACCAAGAATTGGTGGATTTCGACGCGCCCCTCTCTAACGCCCAAGAGGTTGCGTTTTTCCCGCCTATGACAGGGGGATAGAATGAAAATTCTGGTCCAAACTGCCCCATTTGACGTGGGCCATGAAACCAACGCATTCACCGATACACACAAAAATGTAGGCGCTGTTGTCACCTTTACTGGCATTGTCCGCGATGATGATTGCGGATCACTGGATGCGATGGAAATCGAACATTACCCCGCCATGACGCACAAGGCCATCACACAACACGCCCAAAGCGCACAGGATCGTTGGAATTTGGCCGATGTGATGGTGATCCACCGCTATGGAAAACTGGTGCCAGGTGATGTGATCATGATGGTCGCCACCGCGGCGCGCCATCGGACAGATGCGTTTCAAGCGGCTGAATTTTTGATGGATTACCTAAAATCCCGCGCCCCATTTTGGAAAAAGGAATGGATCGACGGCCATCCCCGTTGGGTTGAGGCAAAACAACTGGACGAAGATGCCCTAGCGCGCTGGGACTAACCCTGCGCTACTTGGCGTTCTGTTTTTCGATATAGCCGCGCAGTTCCTCAGCCTCTAGGCGCGCTTCGCGCAGCCCTTCCATCGCGGCACGCAATTCCGCCTCGGTCTGGTTCAGCTGGCTGGTCAATTCCGCTTCGCGTTGCTGCAGATATGTAATCGCCTGATCGCGTGTTTCCTCGGCTTCGTGCAGTTCCTGCGACATGCGTTCAAATTCGGACAAATCCGATTTTGATACGCGGGTGAACCGCTGCAACATCAGATGCGCGAACCAACCCAGGGCAAAGGCCACAAATAACACAACAGCAATTGCAATCACAAACTCGGTTCTATTCATTTTTTGACCCTGCCTCTTTTGGTTGGGGTGTTGCAGGTTCGGACGGCAAAATCAATGTAAATTCGATACGCCGATTGGCGTCGCGGCCCTCTTCTGTGTTGTTGGGGGCAATGGGTGTTGTTTCGCCATAGCCTTTGGCGCTGAAACTTGACGTCAAAATGCGGCGGCGCTGTAATTCCATCAACACCGCATCGGCGCGCGATTGGCTCAGCTGCAGGTTCATTTCTTCGCGGCCCTGACTGTCGGTATGGCCCGCAATTTCCATCGGAATTTCACCGCAATCACGTAAAATATCCGCGATGTCATCCAAAACGGTCTGACCTGCCAAATCGACGCGATCCGACCCCGGTTCAAAATTGATTTTATTGGCCTCTAAGACAACGGCGATTTGGTCAATGCATTCTTGTGGGCTGGGACCAAGGGGTTCTACCTGTTTGGGCGGCTCGATATATGCCACATTCATATCCATCCGCTGGCCCGTACCAAGCTGATCTGCGAATAATGCGGTAATATCGCTTTGTGCCGTTTCAGCTGAGGTTTCACCAGAAATCCGAATGGTCTCGGAGGACAGAATGACGCTGCCTTTGTTCAGTTTTGCGATTGTTTCCAAACCGCTCAGGATTTGCTGCGTCCAGCTTTGGCCAATTGTGTCACGCACGCGCACTGACACATGAACACCGTCCTGACCGAACCGTGCCTTGGCCAGACTGGATATCATATCCAACCCCACCTGGGATTCGACGGCCCCGCGGACCACAACCAACCCTTCGGGGCTGCGGGTGATGGTGATTTCGGTTGCCTCGGCATCGGATGTGACCGGCCTGGGCAATACGCTGACGAATGAATATTCAGCGGGCAACCGCTGTTTTAGCTGGCTGACCTGTCCATTAAACATTGCAGGATCGGTGCCCTGCCCCACCTCAAGCCGAACAGAGGTGTCGGTGATCGTAATGCTGCCCTGATCAAAGGCCTGCAGCGTGTCCAGTGTATCCAACACGACTTGCGCCCAGTTGTCTGTCGGTCGGCCCAGCGCGATTTGACATTTCACGGCACCCGCGGCACCCAATGCCTGGGCGCGTTGAATGATTTGTTCGTGCATCTCGCGGGTTTGCACGGTGCAGGCATCCAATTTCAGCCCCTGTTCGGATTTAACAGCCCGAAACACATAGGGCGCCACAACAGGGCGTGGCACCTTGATTGCCACGTCAAAATCCAGATCTTGGGGGATGCGATTTGCCCAGGCCGTTTGCAATTTGGTTTTTGCCGCATCATTGGCCGCAACACCAGACCCTGCAATGGCTTGGTCCTGGACGGTGATTTTAGCAGCGGACACATCCTTTAACACGGACAAAGCCAAGCGCACATCGCGCGCCCAGTTTTGCGGCGCAGGATAGGATGACATTTCCAACAATTGTGTCACCGTGCCATCAGGCCCGGCGATTTTTTGCAATTCACCCAGCAGGCTTTGGCTGCCATAACGTTCAGGCAATACCCCAAACACAGAAACCCCCGACGGGGTGCGCAAAAATTCTAACCGATATTCAGGTGGCTGAACCTGAACCTCTTCGTAAACGGTCATCTGGTCAATGACGCGTGTGGCGTCAACCACTTGGCCCGCGATGCTTTTGGCTTTGAACCGGTCCGCTTCGTTCGGGGCGATCCCGATGACAAATACCTGCAACCCATCGGTGGCCACATCGGCCCAAGTCATCTGCGCCTGTTCAAAGGCGCGCACAACATCATCACGCGATTTGGTTTCAACCGCGTTGGCCGCAACGATTGCACCCGCAATGCACAGGCCCGCGGCCACAGCAAAAATACCGACGCTTGCAAGTAATGGTGTTTTCTTCATTCCCGGATCCAGTTACCGCCCCTGCCCCCGTGATACGCCCATGCGTAACAAGTTGCAATCAAAGGACAAGCGCGCAGGCAAAAAACAGCACAGGCAGCAAACCTGCGTCGCGATTTGATCGAAACAAACGCAACAACACGGCCGTATCATTCAGCGAAAGACGCGACATTTGCCAGATCATATGCCCCGCAAAGGACGGCACAGCCAATAATGCAACGACGCGCGACACCGTGCTGCGGTCTTGGGTCACGTCCAGCACGGCCCATGCCATCAATACCACGGCCACCCCGCCAAAGGCATACAACCATTTGCCCGAGGCTTCACCAAACAACCGCGCCGTTGATTTGACGCCGATCAAGGCGTCATCCTCTTTGTCTTGGTGGGCATAAATGGTGTCGTAAAACAAAGTCCACGCAATACCGCACAGATACAACAACACAGCCCCCCGCCCAACATGGCCTGCATGCGCGGCATAGGCCAACAGGGCACCCCAGTTAAACGCCAGCCCCAAAAACACCTGTGGCCACCAAGTAAAACGTTTGGCAAAGGGATAGATCGCCACCAGCCCCAGCGACAAAATCCCCAACCCAATCGCCACCACATTATAGGAAAACAAAATAACCGCGCCCAGCGCCGCCTGCGCGATCATCCAGATCAGTGCCTGTTTGACGGTCACCTGCCCCGATGGAATGGGGCGGCTGCGGGTGCGGTCAACCGCGCCATCAAAATCACGATCGGTGATGTCATTCCATGTACATCCCGCGCCGCGCATCAAAAATGCGCCAATCGCGGTGGACACGAAGATCCACAAATCAAACCAACGCGCCTGATCACTGGCCAGCATCGCCGCCAGCAATCCCCACCAACAGGGCAACAACAACAACCACGTGCCAATCGGCCGATCTGCCCGCGACAACCGCAGATAGGGGCGCAGGGGCGCAGGGGCCAGCGTATCCACCCAATTTCCTGTAACAGCATCAGAAACTTGTCCTGTGGCCTCTGGTCTTGGCGGTATTTGATCCATATGATGTCCCCATGACAGCGAATTTAGTGACAGCGAAAATACGACTCTTTGTTAACCACCCTTTCGAGGCGGCGCAATCCATTGCGTTGGATCGCGATCAGGCGAATTACCTGTTTGCGGTGATGCGGCTGTCAGTGGGTGATCAGATTTTGGTGTTCAATGGGCGCGATGGTGAATGGTTGGCCGATATTACATCAGGTTCAAAACGCGGTGGCGTATTGCAATTGGTCACACAAACAAAACCCCTGCAAGCCCCGCCCGATTTATGGCTGATGTTTGCCCCCATCAAAAAGGCGCGAACAGATTTCATCGTGGAAAAAGCAACCGAATTGGGCGCGGCGGAAATTTTCCCGATTTCGACCGATTACACCAATTCTGAACGTATCCGACAGGACCGGTTACAGGCCCATGCGGTCGAGGCAACCGAACAATGTGGCGGCACCTATGTGCCGGTGGTACATGATTTGCAAAGTCTGGACAAATGTTTGCAAACCTGGCCACAGGATCGCAACATCCTGTTTTGCGATGAAACCCTAGTGGGCCAAGCCCCGACAGATCTGGCATCCTGTCCTGCGGGGAAATGGGCCATATTCATCGGACCCGAGGGCGGGTTTTCACCTGCCGAACGGGCCAGGTTACAATCACACCCCCAATCCCACAGCATCAGCCTAGGCCCACGCATATTGCGCGCCGATACCGCCGCCGTCAGCGCATTGACATTGTGGCAACGCAGCCTTGGGGATTGGACATGATCCGAGACGAGGCCAAACAAACCCTATGGCGCATTCGCGAGGTTTTGATCGCGCTTGGCCTTGGCGCCTTGGGCGCATATTGGGCGACGGCATTTTTCGGATTGCTGCAGTATATCGGCTATGTTCTGCTGGCCCTTGCGGGGATTGTGTTCCTAATGGGGCTGCAACGGTTTCGATTTCGCGCCAATACCACCGGTGCTGGTGTTGTCACCGTGATCGAAGGTCAGATTACCTATTTCGGGCCCTATTCAGGTGGCACCATCGCGATACCCGACATCAGCCGCATTACCCTGATCCAAAAACCCATGTCGAAATGCTGGGTTCTGGAACAGCCCGCGCAACCCGCCATCACCATACCCGTGGATGCACGCGGGGCGGATGGATTGTTTGATGCCTTTGCCAGCCTGCCCGGGTTGCGGATCGAACACATGTTATCCATGTTATCGCGTGACATTACACAGCCGGTCTTGATTTGGCAGCAAAACACCTATCTTGATCCAGACAGGTTTCTGCATTGACACCCGCGCCAAAGATGGCCATGCCTTAGTCCAAACAACCGTATCGGAGAATTCGAAATGTCCATCCCTCAGTCCGGCGGCGGTCCGATCGAACGTCATGAACAAATGGCCGAATATTTGGCCGAAGGCTGCAAGCCAAAATCCGAATGGCGCATTGGGACCGAACACGAAAAATTTGGCTATTGCAAAGACACCTTGAACCCGCTGCCCTATGATGGTCCGCGGTCAATTTTGGCAATGCTAGAGGGCCTGCGCGACCGCTATGGTTGGTCGCCCGTGACCGAGGCCGATAAATTGATCGGTCTGACCAAAGACGGGGCAAACGTATCGCTGGAACCCGGTGGGCAACTGGAATTGTCGGGCGCACCATTGGAAACGATTCACCAAACCTGTGACGAGGTCAACGCACACCTACGCGAAGTGAAATCCATCGCAGACGAAATTGGTGTGGGCTTTATCGGGTTGGGTGCCGCGCCACATTGGTCGCATGCGGATATGCCTGTCATGCCCAAGGGTCGCTATAAATTGATGACCGATTATATGGACCGCGTGGGCACCATGGGGAAAACCATGATGTATCGCACCTGCACCGTTCAGGTGAATTTGGATTTCGGGTCCGAGGCGGACATGGTGCAAAAACTGCGCGTCGCGCTGGCGCTGCAACCTGTCGCCACAGCATTGTTCGCCAATTCCCCATTCCTAGAGGGCAAGCCAAACAACCACAAAAGCTGGCGCAGCCGCGTCTGGCGCGATTTGGATGCCGATCGCACGGGGATGTTGCCATTCGTGTTTGAGGATGGGTTTGGATTTGAACGCTGGGTCGATTACGCGTTGGATGTGCCGATGTATTTCGTCTATCGCGATGGCAAATATATCGATGCGCTGGGGCAATCGTTTCGCGATTTTTTACAGGGCAAATTGCCCGCCCTGCCGGGCGAAACCCCAACCCTTAGCGATTGGGCCGATCACCTGACCACCATTTTCCCCGAAGCGCGGATCAAAAAATTCATCGAAATGCGCGGGGCCGATGGTGGCCCATGGCGGCGGCTGTGTGCGTTGCCTGCGTTTTGGGTCGGGTTAATGTACGATCAATCCGCATTGGATGCCGCATGGGATCTGGCCAAGGGCATGGATGCCGAAACACGCCAAGCGTTACGCATTGCCGCATCTGAACAGGCGCTGGATGGACGCGTGGGCAAATACGCCCTGTCTGATTTGGCCCGCGAAGCGGTGGCCATCAGCGAACAGGGCCTAAAGTCACGCGCAAAATCCGGCCAGGACGGGTTGGTCCCGAACGAAGTGCATTTTCTGGATGCCCTAAAGGAATCGTTGGAAACGGGGCAAACACCGGCTGACGAATTGCTGGCGCGCTATCATTCCGATTGGAACGGTGACGCGTCCAAGGTGTTTGGCGACTACAGCTATTAAACGCGAACAATTTTATCTGTTAACCTCTGCTTACCCTTTGCCCGCTAAACCTGAGTGTGGGTGAAATAAAAGGGTGGTGAGTTATGTCGATGGATACGCCGATTGTTCCAATCATAGTCAAACGGAAAAAAGTAATCGTCAGCGGCGGTCATCATGGGGGCGCGTGGAAAGTGGCCTATGCGGATTTTGTGACCGCGATGATGGCGTTTTTCATGCTGATGTGGCTGCTGAACGCAACAACCGAACAACAACGCCAGGGCCTGGCTGATTATTTCAGCCCGACATTGGCGATCAACCGATCTTCGGGTGGGGGGGCGTCCTCTTTTGTTGGGGATACGGTTTTCACAGAAGAGACCCTGACCCGCCAAGGTGTGGGTGCCTCGACGCATTACCCCACCGAAAGCATCGGCGCGCGGGGATCCAGTGGTTTGGACAACCAAGGCGCACAAGACGCGCAAACCCATGACACATTCCAACAGGTGGTCGATCACTTGCAGGCCCAATCCGGCGAAAGCATCCGCGAGGATGATCTAATGAAACATATCGTCACCCAAGTTTCAGACCAAGGGTTGGTGATCGAATTGTTTGAAACTGATCACGCCCGCCTGTTTGATCATGACAATACCCCCAGCGCATTGTTGATTGAACTGCTGTCCATTGTCGCGCAGTCGGCGGAAATTGTTAAAAATGACATCGCGATTGAAACACATGTCGCGTCAAAACCGGTTGTTTTGGCCAACCAGCCCCAATGGAGTGACACGATGGTGCAGGCAAATGCCGTCCGGCGTGCGTTTGAACAGGTGGGGTTTGACCCAAAACGGGTTGCGCGGACCACGGGTCACGCCGACCGATTGCCGCGGGTTGCAAACCCATTGGCGGGGCGCAACAATCGGGTGGAAATTGTATTCTTGCGGTAAATTTCGGTCAATTTTGAAATGTTAGTCTGTTGTTAAGCCTCGGTGCGTAAAGGTTGACGCCAAACCTGCAGCATAGAAAGGCGCATCATGACCATTTCATCATCTCTTAATGCTTCGGTCGCGGGGCTGGCCGCCAACGCCAGCCGACTGGCGACAATTTCAGACAATATCGCCAACAGTGCAACACATGGCTATCGACGTGTGAAAACCGATTTTCATTCGATGGTGATTTCCAGCCAGGGCGGGACATATTCCGCAGGCGGTGTGCGCACCACGAACCAGCGCATGATTGACCAAGGGGGGGCATTAATTTCCACGGCAAATGCCACCGATCTGGCCGTTCGGGGCCGTGGGTTTTTGCCCGTTGCACGCAGTTTGGATGTGGCCATCGCGAATGGTGATGCCACAATGTTGCTGGCCACAACCGGATCATTTCGCACGGATGCCGAAGGGTTTCTGACAACCGAATCTGGTTTGGTGTTGATGGGTTGGCCGGCGCTTCCAGATGGCTCTATCCCATCCTTTGCCCGTGACACGTCCGACGGGTTGGAACCCGTCCAGATCAACGTTAATCAGTTTTCCGGTGAACCAACCACACGGTTGGCACTGGGCGTGAACCTGCCCGCAACTGCGACCGAGGCAGGGGCCGATGGCGCACCACAGGATTTGTCAGTGGAATACTTTGACAACCTTGGCCGATCTGAGAGTTTGCAGTTCCAATTCGACCCAATGATCCCCGCGGATGGCACATCAAACAGCTGGATTTTGACAATCCGCGACACCGCCACAGGGGATACCGAAATCGGAAAATATCACCTGACATTCGAAAATGACCGCGCATCAGGCGGAACATTGAAATCGGTCAACACATTGTCTGGGGGCACCTATGACCCTGAACATGGCAAATTGATCTTGAATGTGGCCGGTGGGCCGATGGAAATCGACATTGGCAAACCCGGTGACAGCACAGGGATGACGCAGCTGTCTGACAACTTTGCCCCCGTATCCATACAAAAAGACGGCTCGGCCGTCGGCAATATGACTTCGGTCGAGGTGGACGAAACGGGCAACGTATACGCGTTCTTTGACACAGGCATTTCGCGCCGTATTTTCCAGGTTCCTTTGGTGGATTTGCCAAATCCCAACGGATTGGTGGCCCAAGATAAACAAACCTATCTGCCATCACCTGACAGCGGCACCTATTTCCTGTGGGATGCCGGCGATGGACCAACCGGTGATGTCGTCTCATACGCCCTAGAAGAGAGCGCAACGGACGTCGCCCAAGAATTAACGCGCATGATCCAAACACAACGGGCCTATTCGTCAAACGCCAAGGTTATCCAAACCGTGGACGAGATGTTGCAAGAAACAACCAACATCATCCGCTAATCCAAGAAAGGGGCCAAAATGTCATTAGGGGCCGCACTGTCGAATGCGATGTCAGGTCTGGGCATTGCCAGCAAATCAACCGAGTTGATTTCATCCAATATCGCGAACGCCAGCAATCCCACCTATGGGCGGCGCACGCTTTCGGTGTCCAGCCGCGCCATTTCCTATGGCGGGGCCGAAATTAACGCGATCAATCGGGCCGAAAAAACCGCGGTACATCATGAATTTCGGACCAGTTTGGGCCAAGTTCAGTCTGGTAAAATCAGCTCTGATTTCCTGAATGCCGCGCGGCGCTTATTCGGATCAACCCAAGACGGAACATCCATCACCAATAAAATCGACACGCTGCGCGCCAACCTGCTGACGGCTGCCGCCGCCCCCAATGAACAGGCCCATTTAACCCGCGTTGCGACCGCCGCATCAGGCCTGGCAACCCAAGTGTCCGCTGCAGCCCAAGGTTTGGATGATCTTATTGGATCGGCCAAATCCGATATTCAATCCAGCGTTAGGACACTGAACAAAACGCTAGACACGTATGGCATCATTGGGGCCCTATCAGGCACGTTTACAGCCCATGTACAACGAAACAGACTTGGCGACACAACCGGCATACACGTTCCAAACCGTGACACAGGTACGGTTAAATAATGGTGCGGCGCATCTGATCACGGAAACGGGTCAGGCCTATGCCCCATCGCAGGTTACAGCCCTGCGTGCGCTAAATATGTCATAACGCCGTACATCGCACCCATACCAACCACCACTGAAAGGGCAGACCACAAAACCGTTCGCCACGCCGATGCGCGGGTGGGGGAGGGTTTGGGTGTTGCTTGATCAATCAGGGCCCGTTCAACAATACTGGGCAACCGGGGACCAAAGCGGGCCAAGACCTGCAGCGTATTGGCCAAATCACGCAGCGCCGCGCGTGGCCCGATACTGTCGCGGATGTAATTTTCGACCACAGGTTTGGCCACCTGCCAAATGTTGATATTGGGGTTTAGCGACCGCGCCACGCCTTCGACAACGACCATTGTCCGTTGCAACAGGATCAATTCTGTGCGGGTTTCCATGCCAAAACGTTCGGTTACCTCGAACAAATGGTTCAACAAACGCCCCATGGAAATATGCGTGGCATCCATGCCAAAAATCGGTTCGCCCACCGCACGCAATGCGCGGGCAAATTCGTCAACATCCTGCGAGGCAGGGACATAGCCTGCTTCGAAATGGACCTCGGCCACGCGTTTGTAATCGCGCTGAATGAACCCAAACAGAATTTCTGCATAGACGCGTCGGGTATATTCGTCGATATGCCCCATAATCCCGAAATCAAAAGCCACAATCGCGCCATCTGGGCCCACTTTCAGGTTGCCTTGGTGCATGTCGGCATGGAAAAATCCGTCGCGCAGAGCATGATTTAGGAATAACTGTAACACCCGTTCGCCCAGATCCGTCCGGTTCATGTTGGCCCGGTCCAGCGCATCATTATCGCCCAGCGGGGTGCCATCGACCCAATCCATGGTCATCACACGCCGCGCGGAATAGGGCCATTTGACATGCGGCACCCGAAACCCTGCGTCGTTTTCTGTGTTGGCTGCAAATTCGGATGCAGACGCGCTTTCCAGTCGTAAATCCAATTCGCCCAGAACGACCCCTTCGAAATGGCGGATGACATCCATTGGACGCAATCGCCGCGCAAAGGGGGCCAGTATTTCCACCATCCGCGCCGCCAAATAAAATGCATCCACGTCCTGAATAAAGGCGCGTTCAATCCCTGGACGCAGCACCTTGACCGCAACGTATTCGCCCGTTTCGGCCAAACGCGCGCGGTGAACCTGCGCGATGGACGCCGCCGCCACGGGTTCAGAGAATTCCGAAAACACCTGATCGGGGTCCAATCCCGTTTCATCTGCAAAGGACGCTTTGGCCGCCTGGATCGAAAAGGGCGGTAATTTATCCTGTAACACCCGCATTTGCTGGGCCAGTTCCGGCCCCACCACATCAGGACGCGTCGACAAAATTTGCCCGAATTTAATATAGGCCGGGCCCAATGCCGTCAGCGCACGCGGCACAGGCGGCATAGCAGGATCACCGCGATATCCAAACACTTTGAACGGCCAGCCCAAAACCCGTGCGGCAATGCGCAAACTGGGCGGTACGTCCATTGCATCCAACACAACACGCATCGCGCCCGTGCGTTCAAAGGTTGCGCCCGTCCGGATCAGCCGCCAAAGATTGTGTGGTCCGCGCATCGCCTAAATTTTCCATCCCGAATGCAGACAGGCCACGCCCATCGTCAAATTGCGATATTTGGCATTTTCAAATCCGGCCTGTTTCACCATCGACAAAAACGTGTCTTGATCGGGAAATTTGCGAATAGATTCGACCAAATATTGATAACTGTCCCAATCGTTTGCAATAATTTTGCCCATGCGCGGGATCATGTTGAACGAATAGCGATCATAAATCCATTGCAGCATATCGTTTGGAATTTGGGAAAATTCCAACACCATCAAACGCCCCCCAGGTTTTAGGACGCGGTACGCTTCGTTCAGGGCGATTTGGGGCTTGGTCACGTTTCGGATACCAAAGCTGATGGTATAGACATCGAATGTGTTATCCTCAAACGGCAGGGCCATGGCATCGCCCACCACCCAATCCAACTGGTCGGCCCTTTGATCTGCCTCGGCGCGTTTGCGCCCCTCGACCAGCATCGGTTCGGTTAAATCCAAAACGGTCGAATGGGCCTGACCGGCGCGTTTTAGGAATCGAAACGAAATGTCGCCCGTGCCGCCTGCAACGTCCAGCAACCGTTGGCCAGATCGCGGGGCCAGCCAATCCATCATCGCATCCTTCCAAACGCGGTGAATGCCCATCGACATGACGTCATTCATAATGTCATATTTTGATGCAACCGACCCAAAGACACCTTGGACACGCGATGCTTTTTCAGCTTCAGGAACGGTTTGAAAACCGAAATGGGTTGTATTTTCCGCCTCTGTCATCTTGCTTTGTCCTATCGTTTGCCTACCTTGTTATAGAAAGATAGGGCCATGTTGCAATGCGTCCTTTACGACAATAAACAGGATTTCGCATCAATTCAGACCAGATGCCCGCATTTGGACCTGATTTCAACGCTAACAGATCACGATAACATGCCCGAATTACCCGAAGTCGAAACAGTCATGCGCGGATTGGAACCGGTCATGACAGGTCAACAGATTGCCCACGCCGTCGTCAACCGGCCCGATTTACGCTGGCCTTTTCCGGCGAATATGGCGGCGCGCCTGACCGGGGCACGGATCGACCGGCTGTGGCGACGGTCCAAATATATTCTGGCCGATCTGGACCGGGGGGAATCGTTGCTGATCCATCTGGGCATGTCTGGCCGCATGTTGATTTCCGGTGACCCGCTGGGCAATTTTGTGCATGACCACCCTGCCGCGCAGAAACATGACCATGTTGTGTTTGATATTAGCAACGGCGCGCGGGTGACATTTAATGACCCGCGCAGATTCGGAGCGATGGATTTGATCCGCACCGATCAGATTGACACACATCCCCTGATCCGCGTGCTAGGGCCGGAACCGTTGTCGAACGGGTTTCACGAATCTTACTTGATCGATAAAATTTCGCATCGAAAATCACCGATTAAGTCGGTGTTATTGGATCAATCTGTCGTGGCGGGATTAGGCAATATTTATGTCTGCGAGGTGCTGTTTCGGGCGGGCATATCCCCACTGCGACAGGCCGCACAGATATCGCAAAAACGGATCGCAGGGTTGATTCCCATCATCCGCCAAGTTCTGACTGAGGCGATCCAAGCCGGGGGATCATCCCTGCGTGATTTCCGGCAAACGGACGGGGAACTGGGGTATTTTCAACACAATTTTGACGTCTATGGACGTCAGGAAAAACCATGCCAAACCCCTGATTGCAATGGAATAATCAAACGTGTGACCCAATCTGGCCGATCCAGTTTCTATTGCCCCAAGTGTCAAAGATAGCTTGATCAACACGGCAATCGTGGTAAGGACAGGGACTGAGGAAAACAACCGAAAGACTGTTTCATGGCTTATGAGACGATTATCGTCGAAATCGAAGACCACGTTGCTTTGATGAAACTGAACCGTCCGGATGCGTTGAATGCATTGAACGATCAGTTGATGTCGGAACTGTGCGATGCATTGGAATGCGCGCAAAAAAATGAAAAAGTACGCTGCATCGTTATTACCGGGTCTGAACGCGCGTTTGCCGCCGGCGCGGACATCAAAATGATGAGCACGCAAAGCTTTGTCGACGTGTTCACCGGTGATCTGTTCGCAGAAGAGGCAAACAGAATCATCCGCATCCGCAAACCCATTATCGCAGCCGTGTCCGGTTATGCCTTGGGTGGGGGCTGTGAATTGGCGATGATGTGCGATTTCATTATCGCATCGGATACCGCGAAGTTTGGCCAACCCGAAATCAATTTGGGCGTCATTGCAGGCATGGGCGGCACCCAGCGCCTGACGCGGTCGATCGGCAAATCCAAGGCGATGGACATGAACCTGACAGGCCGTTTCATGGAGGCCGACGAAGCTGAACGCTGCGGATTGGTCAGCCGTGTTGTGCCGGCCAAAAAACTGATGGAAGAGACATTGGCCGCTGCGGCAAAAATCGCAGAAAAGTCCATGATTTCGGTCATGGCCGCGAAAGAAGCGGTGAACAAATCCTATGAAACCACATTGGCCGAAGGGTTGATGATGGAACGTCGTTTGTTCCATTCGATGTTCGCCACCGAAGACCAAAAAGAAGGCATGAACGCCTTTATCGACAAACGCGAAGCACAGTTTCGCGATAAATAGCCTCTGAGGCTGCGTTTTTTGACCAAATTCAGGGAAACCCTGTTGACTCGGGACCGAGTCGGGCCTAAAGACGCGACTTCAGAATAGATGTAAACCCAAGCGATGGGATGAAGAGACATGGCAAATACGCCTCAATCAAAAAAGCGCGCACGCCAAACAGTGCGCCGCACTGACGTAAACAAAGCTCGCCGTTCGCGTATCCGTACGTTCCTGCGTAAGGTCGAAGAGGCCATCGCAAGCGGTGACAAAACAGCAGCAGCAGACGCACTGCGCGCGGCGCAACCAGAATTGATGCGCGGCGTCACAAAGGGCGTGTTCCACAAAAACACTGCTTCTCGTAAAATTTCACGTTTGGCCGCCCGCGTTAAAGCAATCGCATAATCGCGACGTCGAACAAAAAATTTGGGCGCACTGCATGTCGCGGTGCGCTTTTTTGCGTTCATCGCACATCCAAAATCCGCACAGAGATTCTTTTGAGAAAAAAGTGAGTCAAGTGCATAGTTCTGTTGCCCCGTTTCGCTAGTTCTTGCTAACGTGTCATTGCGAGTGAATCGCACTTGGGGGACATTGTAAAAACGGTGGGTTTAGGGACGCACCTTTGCTGTAGGAATACGGCCCATTTTACGTTTGTCCATTCATAAAATTTGGGAATTACGCGCAAACCGATTTTTGCGTGCGCTTAATGTTTGTCTGATCTCAGGCAAGCGATCGAAATGTGTTTGGGACGACAAAGAATGACGCAAGATCAATGGGGACAGCTTAAGCAATCCATGTTAAGGACTGTTGGTGAAAACAGCTTCAAAAACTGGATTGACCCATTGCAGTTCCACGATATGCAAGATGGCGTCGCTGTTATTTCCGTCCCTACGAATTTCTTGGGCAACTATGTGTCCCAGAATTTTTCCGACATGATTTTGCACCAATTCAGCCAACTGGATCCCACGGTGCGCCGCTTGCGGTTCCAAGTTTTATCCAAAGACACCCAGCCCCGTCCTGCGCGGACGACATCGGCCGCCGCACCCACAGTGCCCGAGGCACAGACCGACAGCGATCTGCCCGGTGCACCACTGGATCCGCGCTTTACCTTTGACACCTTTGTGGTGGGCAAACCCAACGAATTGGCCCATGCCGCTGCCCGTCGCGTGGGCAAGGGCGAAGCTGTCAGTTTTAACCCATTGTTTTTATATGGCGGCGTTGGTTTGGGTAAAACCCACCTGATGCATGCGATTGCCTGGGATTTGCACATCAACCGCCCCGATTTGAATGTGGTGTATCTGTCTGCCGAACAATTTATGTACCGTTTTGTTCAGGCATTGCGCGACCGCAAAATGATGGATTTCAAACAACTGTTCCGATCTGTCGATGTTTTGATGGTTGATGACGTGCAATTCATCGCCGGCAAAGACAGCACACAAGAGGAATTTTTCCACACCTTTAACGCGCTGGTCGATCAGAACAAACAAATCATCATTTCGGCCGATCGCGCCCCCGGTGAAATCAAAGATCTAGAGGAACGCATCAAAAGCCGCCTGCAATGCGGGTTGGTTGTGGATCTGCACCCAACCGATTATGAACTGCGCCTAGGGATTTTACAGTCCAAGGTGGACCAGCATCGCAAATCCTATCCTGAATTGACGATTGATCCGCATGTGTTGGAATTCTTGGCCCATCGCATTTCAAAAAACGTGCGCGTGCTTGAGGGCGCCTTGACTCGCCTCTTTGCCTTTGCATCGCTGATCGGGCGCGACATCACGCTTGAGGTGGCGCAGGATTGTTTGGCCGACATTTTGCGCGCCTCGGAACGCAAAATCACGGTCGAGGAAATTCAACGCAAGGTGGCCGAACATTACAACATTCGTCTGTCCGATATGATTGGACCGAAACGGCTGCGCACCTATGCCCGCCCACGTCAAATTGCCATGTATCTGGCAAAACAAATGACCAGCCGCAGCCTGCCTGAAATTGGCCGCCGATTTGGCGGACGCGATCACACCACTGTTTTGCATGGTGTAAAACGCATCGAAGAACTGAAAGTCCAAGACGGCCAAATCGCCGAAGATCTGGAAATGCTGCGCCGCGCCCTAGAAGCCTAGGGTGCCGCCCGCCTTGGGGGAATTTGCCCCTAAAAACCGTGTTTATTTCTGCGTTTTGACAAGAAAACGCTTGAGCCTGCCAACAGATCGGCTACCTTAGGGATCCGGAATTAAAGGAGCAGGGATCATGAAACTGAGCATCGAACGCGCCACATTGTTAAAGGCTGTGTCTCAGGCACAATCAGTTGTGGAACGCCGCAACACGATTCCCATTCTGGCCAATGTCTTGATCGAGGCCGAAGGCGACACAGCCTCGTTCCGCGCGACCGATTTGGACATCGAAGTCGTCGACAAAGCAAACGCACATATCGAACGTGCGGGTGCCACAACGGTGTCGGCGGTGACATTGCACGAAATCGTGCGCAAATTGCCCGATGGCGCGTTGGTCACATTGACAGACGACAGCGCAACAGGCCGCCTGACCGTCGAAGCGGGCCGTTCAAATTTTTCATTGGCCACCCTGCCCAAAGAGGATTTCCCCGTCATGGCGACGTCGGAATATACGGCCAATTTCTCGGCCCCTGCGCCCGTGCTGCGCCGCCTGTTTGATAAATCAAAATTCGCCATCTCGACCGAGGAAACACGCTATTACCTGAATGGGGTCTATATGCATGTGGCTGACGCAGATGGGGGGCAGGTGCTGCGCTGTGTTGCCACCGATGGCCACCGCTTGGCGCGCATTGATGCCGATCTGCCTGATGGGGCGGCGGGGACACCAGGTGTCATTGTACCACGCAAAACGGTCGCAGAACTGCGCAAACTGTTGGACGATGATGACATGCAAATCGCGGTGTCTGTGTCCGAAACCAAGGTGCGGTTTGCAACACCGTCTATCACCCTGACATCCAAGGTGATTGATGGCACCTTCCCGGATTACACACGCGTCATTCCAACCGGCAACACCCGCCGGCTAGAGGTTGACGCAAATGATTTTGCCAAGGCCGTGGATCGTGTGGCAACCGTATCATCCGAACGTTCACGCGCGGTGAAATTGTCGCTGGACGAAGATCGGCTGGTCCTGTCGGTAAATTCCCCCGACAGCGGCGCCGCAGAAGAAGAGCTGGCCGTGGCCTATGCGGACGAACCCTTGGAAATCGGGTTCAACGCGAAATACCTACTGGAAATTGCCAGCCAGGTTGACCGCGAAAACGCTGTGTTCATGTTCAATTCATCAGGCGACCCAACCCTGATGCGCGAAGGCAATGACACAACGGCCGTCTATCTGGTCATGCCGATGCGCGTATAACCGGGCCTGAATGCCCACGGTTCACGATTTGTCACAATGGCGCTAGGGTCATGTTGTATCTTAACGAATTGACCCTGTCGCATTTTCGGTCGCACAAATTCAGCCGCCTGCATTTAGACGGACGACCCGTTGCGATTTATGGCGCGAACGGGTCTGGTAAAACCAATATCCTTGAGGCTGTATCCCTGTTTTCCCCCGGCCGTGGAATGCGCCGCGCCAGCGCATCCGATATGACCCGCCGACCCGAGGCATTGGGCTGGAAAATCACCGGCACACTGACACGCGGACATCGCAGCTATGCCATTGATATAAAATCGGAAAATGGCGCAGCGCGGCGGGTTGATCTAGACGAAAAACCCATCGCACAAACGGCATTGGCCGCCCTGTCACAGGTGATTTGGCTAGTGCCCAATATGGACCGACTGTGGACCGAAGGCGCCGAAAACAGACGCCGTTTTTTGGACCGTATGGCGCTCAGCTTTGATGCCAGCCACGCCGAGGCCAGCCTTGCATATGAAAAAGCGATGCGTGAGCGCAACCGTTTGTTAAAGGATCAGGTGCGTGATCCGCATTGGTATCGTGCCTTAGAACGGCAAATGGCCCAAAGCGGCTGCCAAATCCACGCGGCGCGGCTGCACACATTGGCCCAGATTACCGCAGCGCAGAATAATGCCGACACCGCCTTTCCCGCGGCAGATCTGGCCTTGGATCAGGGTCAGGGGGATATGCCTGACACAATCGATGATTTCATCACAGCACTGGCAGACAGTCGTGGGCAGGATTTGGCAGCCGGACGCACCCTGATCGGGCCGCATCGGTCGGATATGTTGGGGCGCTATGCCGCCAAGGACATCGACGCCAAAGACTGTTCGACCGGCGAACAAAAGGCATTGCTGGTATCCATGATCTTGGCCAATGCCCGCGCCTTGGCCCACCAGACACAAACCCCACCGATGATCTTACTGGACGAGGTATCCGCACATCTGGATGCGGGGCGACGCGCCGATTTATACGATGAAATTTGCGCCCTGGGCGCCCAGGCGTGGTTGACGGGCACCGGCCCCGAATTGTTTCACGAATTGGGCAGCCGCGCACAATATATTTCCGTTTCGGATCAGGGCGGTATATCGGAAATCACCCAACACGAGGCGGCAGCACAATGACCATTACTTTGATTGATCTGGGGCTATACGCGATCGGATTGCTGGTTCTGTTTCTAACGCCGGGGCCCGTTTGGGTTGCCCTGATCGCCCGCGCCATGTCTGGCGGATTTCGGTCCGCTTTCCCATTGGCCCTGGGCGTTGTGGTGGGGGATGTATTATGGCCCTTTCTGGCGATCCTTGGGGTCAGTTGGTTGGTGGCCGAGGTCAACGGTTTTATGACCATCCTGCGATGGTCGGCGGTTGTGATCTTTGTCTGGATGGGGATCAGCCTGATCCGCTCCGCCGACAGACAGCTGGGGCAGAATTCAAAACTGACCGCGCCCGGGGCATGGGCAGGCTTTGCCGCGGGTTTGGCCGTGATTTTGGGCAACCCCAAGGCGATTTTATTTTACATGGGGGTTTTGCCCGGTTTTTTTGATCTAACCGTCCTGACCACCATGGATATCGCCGCAATTTGCGCATTGTCGGCATTGATCCCGCTGTTTGGGAATGTGGTATTATCGCTGTTATTGCACCGCGCCCGCGCCATCATCAAATCGCCCAGTGCGGTGCGAAAAATGAACCTGACATCCGGTATTTTGTTGATCGCGGTGGGGATCGTCATCGGCCTGACATAATCCACAAAATATGGGGATTGGGCGTGACATTTGCCCCCAGAAATTGTATAAATCGACAAAAATACGAAAGGTGGCAGGAATGTCCGAGATTGAAAATCAACCTCAGGAATATGGCGCTGAATCTATTAAGGTTCTCAAAGGGTTAGAGGCTGTTCGCAAACGGCCAGGCATGTATATCGGTGACACGGATGACGGATCCGGTTTGCACCATATGGTCTATGAGGTTGTTGACAACGGCATCGACGAAGCATTGGCCAAACATGCGGACTATGTCCATGTGAAAATTCATGCAGATAACAGTGTATCGGTGCGCGATAATGGCCGCGGTATTCCTGTGGACATCCACGAAGAAGAAGGCGTTTCCGCAGCCGAGGTCATCATGACCCAGCTGCACGCTGGCGGTAAATTCGACAGCAATTCTTATAAGGTGTCGGGCGGTCTTCATGGTGTGGGTGTGTCGGTTGTGAACGCCCTGTCCGTTTGGCTGGAACTGCGCGTCTGGCGCAACGGCAAAGAACACTATGCCCGTTTTGAACATGGTGATACCGTCGAACACCTGCGTGTGGTCGGCGATGCGCAGGGCGAAAAAGGCACCGAAGTCCGGTTTTTGGCATCGACAGATACATTTTCCAATCTGGAATATTCCTTTGACACACTGGAAAAACGCCTGCGCGAATTGGCGTTTTTGAATTCCGGTGTGCGCATCATCCTAGAGGATGAACGCCCTGCCGAGGCATTGCGCACCGAATTGTTTTACGAAGGTGGCGTAAAGGAATTCGTGAAATATCTGGACCGGTCCAAATCGGCCGTTATGCCAGAACCCATTTTCATGACAGGCGAACGCGACGACATCGGGGTCGAGGTCGCGATGTGGTGGAATGACAGCTATCATGAAAATGTGCTGCCCTTTACCAACAACATCCCCCAACGCGATGGCGGCACCCATATGGCGGGCCTGCGCGCCGCATTGACGCGCACGATCAACAACTATGCCCAATCCAGCGGCATCGCCAAGAAAGAAAAGGTGAATTTCACCGGCGACGACGCCCGTGAAGGGTTGACCTGCGTTTTATCCGTCAAGGTCCCAGACCCCAAGTTTTCCAGCCAGACCAAGGACAAACTGGTCAGCTCTGAGGTGCGCCCAGCCGTCGAAAGTTTGGTGAACGAAAAACTGTCCGAGTGGTTCGAGGAAAACCCGAACGAAGCCAAAATCATTGTCGGCAAAATTATCGAGGCCGCATTGGCCCGCGAAGCCGCACGCAAGGCCCGCGAATTGACCCGCCGCAAAACAGCGATGGATATCAATTTCCTGGCCTCAAAGCTAAAAGATTGTTCCGAAAAAGACCCATCCAAGACCGAAGTGTTCTTGGTCGAGGGTGACAGCGCCGGCGGTTCCGCCCAAACGGGCCGCGACCGTCGAACCCAGGCCATTTTGCCCCTGCGCGGCAAAATCCTGAACGTGGAACGCGCCCGATTTGATCGTATGCTGGCCAGCCAGGAAATCGGCAATTTGGTCATGGCATTGGGCACCGGTATTGGGCGTGACGAATTTAATCTGTCGAAACTGCGCTATCATAAAATCGTAATCATGACCGACGCGGACGTGGACGGCGCGCACATTCGAACATTGTTGCTTACATTTTTCTATCGCCAAATGCCGCAACTGATCGAGGCAGGACATCTGTTCATCGCCCAGCCCCCCCTATACAAGGTCAGCCGCGGCAAATCCGAGGTTTATCTGAAAGACCAAGCATCGCTTGAGGATTATTTGGTGCAACAGGGTGTGGATGGCGCTGTTTTGCGGCTGGGGTCAGGCGCAGAAATCGCAGGCCAAGATTTGGTGCGCGTCGTCGAAGAGGCACGCCAGCTAAAACGCGTGTTGGACGCATTCCCCACCCATTATCCCCGCCATATATTGGAACAGGCCGCGATTGCCGGTGCCTTTGTCCCCGGTGCGGTGGATGCCAATTTGCAGGGCATTGCCGATCAGGTCGCAAATCGTTTGAACCTGATTGCGCTGGAATATGAACGCGGCTGGTCTGGCCGTATCACCCAAGATCACGGTATCCGCCTGTCACGCATCCTGCGCGGCGTCGAGGAAATGCGCACCCTGGACGGCCCCATGCTACGGTCGGGCGAGGCGCGCAAAACGGGCACTTTTACCGAAAACCTGCAAGAGGTTTACGGCACCCCCGCATCATTGGCCCGCAAGGATCGCAGCCAAATGATATTCGGCCCGCTCGACCTGCTGGACGCCATTCTGCGCGAAGGCGAAAAGGGATTGTCACTGCAACGCTATAAAGGTTTGGGCGAAATGAACCCAGATCAGTTGTGGGAAACCACGCTGGACCCCAATGCGCGCACATTGTTACAGGTCACGATCGACGATGCAGCCGAGGCCGACGACATGTTCACCAAACTGATGGGTGACATTGTCGAACCACGGCGCGAATTCATTCAATCGAATGCGCTGAGCGTCGAAAACCTAGACTTCTGATGGAAAGGCCGGTTTATCCGGCCTTTTTACTGCAGCAGTGCGATAAATTGGTCGATCTGCGATTTGTCCAGGGACCAGTCGCAGACAAACCGGCATTTCACAAGGTCGGCGTTCTGCGCGGTTTCCAAATCCCCCCACAGATAATATTGCGCCCCCGCCGCAAAGGCGCGGTCATGTAATGGCTTGGGCATATAGGCGAACATCAAATTCGCCTGGGGATAGTGCAGAAATGAAACCTCGGAAAGGGTCGATAATCCGGACGCCAAATGGGCCGCATTGTCATTCGCACGCCGCGCCAGATCCAGCCACAAATCATCCGTCAGATAGGCCAACATCTGTGCCGATAAATACCGATGTTTGGAAAACAAATGCCCCCCGCGTTTGCGGCGCAATTCAAATTCCCACGCCTTGGCCGGATCGAAAAATATCACGGCCTCAACACCCATCAGACCATTTTTTGTCCCGCCAAAACTGACGGCATCAATCCCCGCCTTCCACGTCATTTCAGCCGCGGAACACCCCAAAGACACCAGCGCATTGGTAAATCGCGCGCCATCCATATGCACCGGCAAACCATAGGATTGCGCCACAGCACATAGCGCAGAGATTTCATCCAGCGTATAAACCCGCCCCTGTTCGGTGACTTGGGTTATTGAAACAGGGCCACGCTGCGGGCCATGAACACCACGGGTTTGTTCGGCCTCAATCGCAACGCGCAACTGGTCCGGCGTTATTTTATCACTATCCCCCACCAAGGTCAGCTTGGCCCCGCCCATGTAAAATTCAGGCGCATTACACTCGTCTTCGTGGATATGGGCCACAGGCGAACAAAACACCGTATCCCATGGGTTCGCCAAGGTTGCCAAGGCCAACGAATTTGCCGCCGTACCGGTCGCCACCAAATACACGGCCGCATCCGGTGCTTCAAAAATCTCGCGTATTTTCGCCTGTACGGCCTGGTTTATCGTATCCGCGCCATAGCCCGATTGATACCCCTGGTTCGCCTCGGCTAGGGCCGCCAAAACCTGCGCAGGAACGGGTCCGGTATTGTCAGATGCAAAAAACATTTATCGCGGTTCCTCTATCAAATGGTCTTCCCAATCATCTTCGTCCACTTCGAATTCGGGCACCGTGCGCCCACGCATCGATACGCCTGCATCATGAACAGTTTCCGGATCACCCGAAATCAGCGGATGCCAATTTGGCAATGGCTTGCCCTGCCACACCAACCGATAGGCACAGGTCCGCGGCATCCAATAGGCATGTTCGTCAATGTTATCGGGCCGCAAAACAATGCATTCCGGCACAAACTGATGGCGGATGTCGTACTGACCACATTTACAGGTGGCATCATCAAACAACCGACAGGCCACGCGGGTCAGATACACACGCCCCGTCTCTTCGTCTTCAATTTTGTTCAAACAACATTTGCCACAACCATCACACAACGCTTCCCATTCACGCTTGGACAACTTGGCCATTGGCTTCTTTTCCCAAAACCGATGGGCCAATCCGTCACGATTGATGGGATCACTGCTCATAATTTGGCCAATATATCCCGGGCTGTGGCGCAATCTTGTTCCATCTGGTCGATCAAGGCCTGCAACCCGTCAAATTTCAACTCGGGACGCAAAAAATCGACCAAACCAACCGATAGCTTGGCCCCATATAAATCACCCGAAAAATCAAAGATAAAGGTTTCCAAGTTCGGCGTATTTTCCCCAAACATTGGTCGCACCCCCAACGACGCGGCTCCATGATAACTGCCCCGAAATGGACCATCCAGAACCTCAACCAGCACGGCATAAACGCCCAGCTTGGGCAGATGCAGCCCATCAACGGACATATTGGCCGTCGGGTATCCCAATTCGCGCCCGCGCTGCTCTCCCCCGATCACGGGGCCCTCAATGCGATGCCAATGCCCCAATTGTTCGGCTGCATCACGGGGCCGCCCCTCAGACAGGGCCTGTCGGATGGATGTGGATGAAACCTGCCCTTGACCTGCCTCTAACAGGGGGACCACCGTAACACCAAATCCCATCTCTCGCCCAAAGGCTTGCAAATCCTCAACGGTGCCGGCGCGCGCCTGACCAAAACAAAAATCCGCCCCAACCACAATATGGCGCAGCCCTAATCCATCACAGATGACATTTTGCGCAAATTCACGCGGGCTCAGCGCAGCCATGGCAGCGTTGAAATTCAACTCATACAGCCGCTCAACCCCCAAACGCTGCAACCGTGTTGCACGGGCCTGCGACCCCATCAAACGAAAACTGGGGGCTTTGGGCTGAAAATATTCGCGCGGGTGCGGCTGAAACGTCAACACACCCAGCGGCGCATCAATCGCATCCCCAGCCGAACGCGCCAAATCAATAACGGCTTGATGCCCTAAATGCACACCGTCAAAGTTGCCAATCGCAACACTCGCCCCACGATCCTGAGGCGCAACAAAATGATAATCACGAATAATTCTCATACCACTTGCGTAGCCCTATCGCCGCCTACACGCAAGCATCCATTACACAAATTATTCTTTCAGTTTTGCAAAAATACTCGCGGGGGAACTTGGGCGCAGGCCCAAGTGGGGGCGGCAGCCCCCTATGCCCCAAACCTAGTCGAACTTCCGGCTTGGCGCCAACACCATCGCCTCGCCAACCAACACCTTCTTGCCATCAACTTCGCATTTGCATTCCAATGTAACACGGCGCTTGTCGATCTGGATGCCGGTCACTTTGACCTCGGCATACACCAAATCACCGGGACGAACAGGGGCCAAAAATTTCAGATTTTGGCTCATGTAAATCGTGCCATGCCCCGGCAGTTGCTCTCCGATTACCGCTGAAATCAGCCCTGCAGTCAGCATACCGTGGGCGATGCGACCTTCGAAAATGGTGTCTTGGGCATATTGGTCATCCAAATGCACAGGGTTGTGGTCGGTGGACACCTCGGCAAACAGCTCGATATCGCGGTCCGTGACCTGTTTGCGCAGGTAACGGGTCATGCCCATTTCGATATCTTCGATACAAATTGTGCCGCGTGGTAGATTGTCCAACATTATGCCCTCTGCAGTCTGCGCGAAATAAATTGACGAAATAAACTCGCCCCTTGAAACATTATTACTTTGCAGATGCAGAAAAAATCAAGTCCCTAACGTAGAAATCCAATGGAATATTTTGGATCATACCCCGTTTTCGCCAAATAATCCGCCAAGGCATCGGCATCTGGCTGATCCTGTGTGCGGGTTTCCTGGGCCGCCAATCCACCTGTAATAAACAACGAATCAATTCCTTCGCCCATGGCACCCTGAATGTCGGTGGTAATTCCGTCACCAATCGCCAAAATGCGATCATCTGCAATATCGACACCCAATGCCGCCAGCCTGCGCCGCGCCAGATCGTAAATGGGGGGATGGGGTTTGCCGAAATACAATGACGTGCCGCCCATATCGGTGTAATCTTGGGCAATCGCGCCGGCGCACCATTCCCGTGTTTCGCCGCGATCCACCACGATATCAGGATTGGCACAGAGCAGCTTTAACCCCTTTTGTTTCGCATAGAGCAGAGGCGCGCGATAATCCTGCGGCGTTTCACCTGTGTATAGTCCTGTACAAACGATGCCTTCGGCCTGTTCCAGATCCACGCGATGAATATCAACGGGGTTTTCCAACAGATTGAGCCGCTCAAAAAAACTCAGCTCGCCTTGGGTCCCGATAAAATATACATTTTGCCCCACGGCCCCCTGAAACATGGCCGATCGCGCGCTGTCGCCAGATGATGCGATCGTGTCCCATGCGGCTCGATCAACGCCGAACCGGTCCACTTGGCGTTCAACCGAGGCGCGCGGGCGTGGCGAATTGGTGACCAAGACAACCTTGCCCCCCCGACGCCGATAGGCCGCCAGCGCCGCATTGGCAGCGTCAAAGGCGCGAATTCCATTGTGAACACAGCCCCAAAGATCCACAAACAATGCATCATAATTGTCCGAGATTTCCGAAAGTGCGTTGATAATCTGTGTCATAACTTGGGCCTTGTTCTCAGTCCTTTGGATGCCTAATGTATGACGTCTTTGCCCCTGTGCCACAAGGGGCGGAATTGAATTACGGTAACGTTAGAACGGGTGCGAAACCATGACAATTGCGATTTATTCGGCTTTGCTCTTTTCGTTTGCGATACTGACCTTTGCCCGCTTTACCCAGTCGCCTTTGTGGATGGCAACGTTAACGCCGCTTGCCTCGATCATTGGCAGCGGTTTTTTAATAATCGGCCCGATCCTTGGTGCAGAATTTGGCGCGGCGGCACCGGTTGCGATGATGGTATTATGTGTTTTGGCCTATCTGTTTGGCCATGCGATACGGACCAACATTGCAACCGCAGAAAACGCAGCACCCGGCAGCATCATACACCGCATGGATACTGTAGCGTCTTGGGCCTTGGGGCTGGCCTATATTATTTCGGTGACATATTATCTAAACCTGTTTGGCGCATTTTTTATGGATCTGTTGCCCTACACCAATCCATATTTGCCCAAGGGGATCACCTCGGCGGTCCTGGTCGGTCTGATGATCCTGGGCTGGATCCAAGGATTTCACGCCCTGGAACGCCTGGAAAAGGTGACCGTAACCGTCAAGCTGGCCATCATATGTGCGCTGTTCGTGGCGCTGTCCATTTGGGCGACGCAGACCCTGTCCAGCCCGCCCATACTGCTGACGGGCGATGTTGATCTGGGCACGCCTGCACAACTGTTTTTGATTTTCGGGTTGCTGGTCACGGTTCAAGGGTTTGAAACATCCCGCTATATGGGTGCCGATTATCCCGCACAAACGCGTATTCGGGCAATGCGCCATGCCCAGATCATCACAGGCGTCATCTATATTCTTTATATTTCTTTGCTGGTGTATTTTGTTCCAATGCCGCCCACGGTCACGTCCGAAACCGAGATTATTACCATCATGGCCCATGTGTCTGGCGCATTACCCCTGTTGTTAATCACCGGGGCATTGGCCGCACAATTCAGCGCGGCGGTTGCAGATATCGCAGGCGGCGGCGGGTTATTCAGCCAACTGACCAATGGTCGACTGTCCGCCAAAGGCGCCTATGCCCTGATCGCGGGGATTGGTTTGGTACTGACGTGGCAGTTTGATGTGTTTGCCATCATCGGATTGGCCAGCCGTGCCTTTGCGTTTTATTATGCCATTCAATCCGGTATTGCGGCATGGATCGCCTATAAAAATCGCGCCCGTTTGGGCGCTACAGGTTACACCATGCTAGCGATGCTAGGGGCGTGCATTGTTTTATTTGGTGCATCCGTCGAAGGCTAGATGCACCACACCATCAGACCGCCAAATTTGGAATGATCTGTTTTTTACGGCTCATGATGCCGGGCAATACGACGGTGTCCCCGGTCACGGTTGCGCCGAATGATTTTTCGGCAACGGTTTTGACCAAATCGTTGGGGACCAATAATGTCGCCTCTTCGTTTAGGATATCGACGACGAACAACAAAACCTGGTCTGCCCCATCTTGGGTGGCAACATCTGTCATGGACGCCATCAGGCTGTCTTTGCGGTCCAGAACCAATTTCGGGGCCGTTGTTTCCAAGACTGAGACGCGGAACTGTTTGCCGCCGACTTCGTATTCTTTGCTGTCCATGCGCAACAGTTCGGCATCGGAAAATGCGGAAATGTCTGATTTAGCCTCGAATAATTCGGATGCATAGGATGCGATATCAACACCCAAATCAGCCGCCAGTTTTTCGGCAACGGCGCGGTCATGATCGGTCGTTGTCGGGCTGCGGAATTCCAACGTATCGGACAGGATACACGACAATGCGGCACCTTTGATGGCCTCGGGCATTTTGGCCGCGTCATCGCCCATCAGATCAACCATAATCGTTGCGGTGCAGGCCAAGGGACGGATTGTGATGTCAATCGGGCCTTTGGTTTCCAGTCCGCCCACCAATTTGTGGTGATCGATGATCGCGGTGATATCAGCGTCATTTATGCCATCGGGCAATTCGGCAAGGTTGTTTGTATCCACAATCACAACCGGCGCACCCGCATCCACGCCCGAAATGATTTCGGGTTTGTCCAAATTCCAGCGTTTCAGAACAAAAGCCGCCTCGGTATTGGGTTCGCCCAGCAATTTCGGCGCGGCGTCAATGCCCTTAACACTGTTCAAATACCATGCCCAAATGATGGGCGATCCGGTGGAATCGGTATCGGGGGATTTATGGCCAAAAACCTGTACGCTCATGTGATCTGTCCTTGAAATAAAACGGTTTCGCGGGGGTTATAGTCGGTCCGGAATGCTTTGTCACCTAGGCTGATGGCCGCAGGAAAACAGGGCGATCGGGCGTTGATTGATCAGGCTGATACTGATAGCCACCCGTATCGAAATCGGCCAAAGCCGCAGGATCCGTCACCCGGTTTTCCACAACAAAACGTGCCATGGCCCCGCGGGCCCGTTTCGCATAAAAACTGACAATTTTCGGACCTTTGGGTCCGTCTTCGTAAAATGCGGGGGTAATCACGCGCAATTTCAACGCATCCATATCCACGGCCCCGAAATATTCCTGACTAGCGCAATTGACCAAAATATCGGTATCCATATCCGCCGCCTGCTGGTTCAACTGCTTGGAAATGCGATCCCCCCAATAGGCATATAGGGATTTTTTGTCATCCACCTTTAATTTGCTGCCCATTTCCAATCGATAGGGTTCAATTTCATCCAAGGGACGCAACACCCCATAAAGCCCCGACAAAATCCGCAACCGATCCTGCGCCCAGCGCACAGCATCGGCGTCCAAGCTGGCCGCATCCAAGCCCTGATAGGTATCGCCGGAAAACAAATACATCGCCGCCTTGCGCGACTGTGTTCCGAATTGGTCAAACCGATCCTTGTTCAGCTTGGCCAGCGGTTCCGAAATATGCATCAGCTTGCGCAGGCCATCAACATTCAAATCGCCCGCGACCTGTGCCAAATGCAAAGCATCCTTGACAAACGCAGGCTGCGTCGGCTTAAGATCCAGTGGTGTTTCATCCAGTTTTTTGGCGGGTGACACGACAATCAGCATTGCACTCTCCTTTTTTAGGGTACCTAGTACGGACAGGCGCGCGCTTCAACCAGGGCGGGGGAATTGCGTTATATTTCGGCCAGAATTTCCAAAAATGCAGGACCAAACCGTTCGGCCCGCTTATCGCCCAAAACACGCGCCATGGCCCCCATATCCCGCGGTTTCATTTGCGCCACCTTGGCCAGTTGTGCGGCACTGCAGCTGATGGGTTTTTCTGTACCATCCTGACCACGGGTCAATTGCGCCTGAACCTCAAGCAGATGATCATACAAATTTGCTGACGGCTTGCCCGCCATTTTTCGGCGCGCTGGATGGACTGGCGCGGTTGCAGCCCCCGTAATAACGCCCAAAAATTCTGCGCCATAGGTTTGCAATTTCTTGGCCCCCACACCGCTGATACCCGCCATATCATCCAGGGTTTGGGGTCGTTTTTGCGCCATTTCAACCAAGGTGCGATCGTTAAACACGATATAGGCTGGCACATCTGCCGCCTCGGCCAAGGCGCGGCGTTTGGCTTTCAACGCAGATAGCAGGGGCGCGTCCTCGTCCGAGACCAGTGTTTTGACAACGGGGCCCGAACGCGCCTGTTTTACCGTATCCAACCGCAGCGTTATCGTGTCCTGATCGCGCAGCAGCGGCAAGGCCCGATCTGTCATGCGCAATGCGCCGTGGCGTTCTGCATCGGGGCGGATCAGATCATGGCCCATCATCTGGCGAAACACCGCCTGCCATTGGACCCGTTTCAAATCCTGCCCTACGCCAAAGGTCGGCAAATCCTGGTGACCATTGGCGCGGATTTTATCGGTCGCATTGCCGATCAAAATATCAATCAGATAAGCCGCACCAAAACGTTCCTGTGTTCTTAAAATCGCAGACAGCGCCTTGCGCACCGATTGTGTTCCATCAAATGTTTCGGGCGGGCGATCACATAAATCACATTTCCCACAAGGCGCGGATGTTTCGCCAAAATACCCCAAAAGCGTTTGTCTGCGACACACCAATGCCTCAGCCAGACCCAACAGCGCATTCAAACGCCCGTGATCCGCATCGCGCCGATCATTTGGGGCCAAACTTTCGTCGATTTGACCGCGCCTTAGGCGAATATCCTCGGGTCCATAAAGGGTCATGGTATCCGCAGGTCCACCATCGCGGCCCGCGCGGCCGATTTCCTGATAATAGGCCTCGATCGATTTGGGCAAATCCGCATGGGCCACCCAGCGGATATCCGGTTTATCCACCCCCATACCAAAGGCAACGGTTGCCACAACGATCAACCCATCCTCTTTGGCGAACCGTTCTTCGACAACGGCGCGATCGGGGGGGTCCATGCCACCGTGATAATGACAGGCGTTGTGCCCTGCCTCGCGCAGGCCGGCCGCCAAATGTTCCGTTTTGTTACGCGTCGCACAATATACGATGCCCGATTGCCCCTGTCGCGCAGCGGCAAAGTCCAAAATCTGACGGCGCGGCGTATCCTTGGCCACAAAGGCCAGATGGATATTGGGTCGATCAAAACCGCGCAAAAATGTGACAGGATCCACACCGCCAAACAGCCGTTCCACAATTTCGGCACGCGTTTCGGCATCGGCAGTGGCCGTGAATGCCGCCAAGGGCACATTCAACGCCCGACGCAGGTCACCAATACGCAGATAATCGGGGCGAAAATCATGCCCCCACTGGCTGACGCAATGCGCCTCGTCCACGGCGATTTGACGAATGGGATAGCGGCGCAGCATGTTCATGGTCGATGCCATACCCAACCGTTCGGGTGCCAGATACAGCAGCTTTAGCGTGCCCGCCTCTAGCGCGTCCATGACCGATTGCGTTTGTTCGGGCGTGTTCGCAGATGTCAGCGCACCGGCCACAACCCCCTGCGATTGTAACCCGCGCACCTGATCGCGCATCAATGCAATCAGCGGTGATATCACCAATGTCACACCATCACGCGCCAAAGCAGGCAGTTGATAACACAGCGATTTGCCGCCCCCTGTGGGCATGATCGCCAAAACATCCGATCCTGCCAGGACAGCATCAACAATTTCCCCCTGACCCGCACGGAACCCGTCGAATCCAAAAACATCCCGCAAAATATCGGTGATTGGGGTCATGTCTGCCAATGTGATTGCCTGTTTGTCTTGCGGGGTTTTTTCACAAAACCCCGATTGAAACAACCCGCAATTCCGTATCGTGCTAGTACAACAGCAAGCTGGGCAAAATATAATCGCGCAGCGAAATCACGATGATGAAGGCAACCAGCGGCGCCAAATCCAGCGGGCGCGTATCGGGCAAAAATCGGCGCAGCGGGCCATAGATCGGTTCCAAAATACGGTTCAATCCCGTCCAAATCTGCGCCACAATGGGTTGATACAGGTTCAGCACCTGAAAATTGATCAACCAGCTCATGATGACATGCGCGATCATAAAATAAAATGCGATACTTAGGATCAGGTGCAGCGGCCCATAGATTGCCATCATGTCGAAAACTCCTTTGCTTGGACCTAGATGTATGCGCCACGCCGCGAATAAACAAGGCCCCTTGCGCAGGAATCCGCTTTGGCATATTTTCGCAGATGGGCCGCTGTAGCTCAGTCGGTAGAGCAACGCATTCGTAATGCGTGGGTCGTAGGTTCAAGTCCTATCAGCGGCACCATTAGATAGGACTAAACCCGCGTCGGGCGAACATAACAA
>CAJXSD010000016.1 GCA_913060475.1 uncultured Paracoccaceae bacterium
GCGCACCTGCCCCCCTGGATCGGGCTGTGCCTCGAATACGACAACGTCATGGCCCGCCATAACTGTGTCTGCGCCACATGCGGCAATCACCGTGTCATTGCCCTGTAACGCATCAATCAGTTCGCCACTTTCGGTGCCAAGCAAATTATTCGCGAAATTCGTCCCAATTATATCCAAAGTACTGACCATTTGTATTCTCCCACATAATTTTGGTTTGTCAAAACTGCGATGACCACCATTGAATTGGGAAACACGCGCGCCTTGTCAGTAAAATTTACCCACGGCAATTTGATGCCGCGGAAAACGCGATGCTGTATTTCAATACCCAGCCAACTGATAACGCACGTGCTTTCCAACACGAGTTACGAAATAGGTAATTTATACACTCTTGGGTATGTTATAGACCTTTTGGAAATTTTTACTGTGGCTGAAATCGCATTTTCAGAAAAGTTTAATAAAATTCATGGGCTAGGTTAAATTGGGCTACTTTCCATTGGGCCTGCGATGATCGCGGCCAGAACATTGGTCCAAAATCCAATCTTTGACCCGTTGTGCATTTGGTGGCAACGCACTTGCCTTGGACCAGACCAGATAAAATCCCTGTCCCGTTGACCACGACCATTCATCGCGATGCGCCAACAACCCTTGGTCAACCAAACGATCGGTCAAATGCCGCCAGCCAAAGGCGAACCCTTCGCCAGCCATCGCGGCCTGTAACACCAGCGCATAGTCATTCAACCGCAAGCCCCCCTTGGGCGTGACGGATTGCACCCCAAAATGGGCAAACCAATCGCGCCAACTGGGTCGATCGCGCACAGGTTCTTCTAGGTGGATCAAGCGTTGATGCATCAAGGTTGGGATCGACCGCAAATCAATGGCACTGGCCATTACCCGTTGTGATGACACAGGGCATATCTCCTCGGGGGCGATTAGGGCACTGTCGCAGCCAAGCCAGTTTCCATAACCGCGACGGACCGCCAAACTGATATTTTCCGACACAATATCGGGTTCACGGTCGCTGGACTGCAGGCGCAATTCGATATCGGGGTATTGCGCCTGAAACGCCGACAGACGCGGCATTATCCAGTAATTATTAAATGCAGTCGACGCGCTTAGCGTCACATAATCGGGCCGTGTAAATTGTTGGATCGCAGAAACGGATTGCGACAATTGATCAAAGGAACGGGTCACATCCGCCAATAACCGCGCCCCTGCGGATGTCAGGGTCACTTTGCGATGCGATCGGACAAACAGGGCCAGCCCCAGTGATTGTTCCAACTGGCGCACGCATGCGCTGACAGCGGGTTGTTGCACGTTCAATTCGCGCGCGGCCTTGGTAAATGACCCTAACCGCGCGGCAGCCTCAAACACGACCAAATGTCGGGGGGACCCAACCTGTTTCCACAAATTTTGCATAATTACAGATTATCCAAACCATTCATTTTTTCAAGCGTCACAGCGAAAAATAAACGGACTAGGATTGGGAGCAACAGCATACCAAGGAATCTGACCATGGCCAGACGCAGCCGACCAACCCGCAGCCGCAATGATGCCGCACAAGGGCCCATATCATCGCCCCATATTCAACGCAGCCTGCCGTTCTTTGACGTCTTGGACGACGAAAAAATCAGCATTTTGGAACAACAGGTTGATTGGATCTTACAAGATGTCGGTATCGCCTATCGCGATGATCCCGTCGCGCTGGATTTATGGCGTGCGAATGGGGCAAAAATTGATGGCGACATCGTGCGCGCGCCTGCGGATTGGATCAGGTCATTGTGTGCGCAAGCGCCGCGCGAATTTACCCAATTGGCCCGCAATCGTGACCGATCCGTGACCATCGGTGGCACTCATCAGGTGTTCGCCCCAATCTATGGTGCGCCCTTTGTGCGGGATATGGATCGCGGGCGCCGCTATGGTGATATTGCCGCGTTCCAGGATCTGGTGCGGCTGACCTATATGCTGCCCAGTTTGCATCACGGTGGTTTTGTCACCTGTGAACCCTGTGATATTCCAGTCAGTAAACGCCATTTGGATATGCTCTACGCCCACATGACCCTGTCGGATAAACCGCATCTGGGCGCAATCACGGAAATGAGCCGTGCCCAAGACAGCGTGGACATGGCCGAAATCGTCTTTGGCAAGGATGTCATGGACCAGAATTGCGTGATCATGGGCAACGTCAACACCAATTCTCCCCTGCTGGTGGACAAAGTCGTGACCGAGGCCGCCCGCGTTTATTCCACCCGTGGGCAGGGCATGATTGTGGTTCCCTTTATCCTGTCGGGCGCAATGGGTCCCGTTTCAACTGCCGCCTCGGTCGCCCAAGCCATGGCCGAAGCGATGAGCGTTTGCGCCTATGTGCAAATGCTGCGCCCTGGTGCGCCCTTTGTTCTGGGGAATTTTTTATCGTCGATGTCGTTAAAATCCGGCGCGCCAACATTTGGTATGCCCGAACCCGTGATGTCGAATTATGCCATTGGCCAACTGGCCCGACGCGCGGGATTGCCGCTGCGCTGTGGTGGATCCCTGACCGCCTCCAAGGTCGAGGACGCCCAAGCCGCCTATGAAAGTGCCGATAGCATGCATTCGACCATGCTGGCCGGTGCCAACTATGTTCTGCATGCGGCGGGCTGGCTTGAGGGTGGGTTATGCACCGGATACGAAAAATTGGTGATGGATGCCGATCGTTTGGGCAGTTACCAAAAAATATTAACCCAAGGGTTGGACACATCCCCCGACATGCTAGCCCGCGATGCCTATGCAGAGGTCGCCCCGGGCGGCCATTTCCTAGGGTCGGCGCATACCATGCGAAACTATCAAACCGCGTTTTACGAACCCGCCCTAAGCAACAGTGAAAATGTCGAAAGCTGGGAAGAAAGCGGATCGTTAGACATGCGCGCCCGCGCCTGCCAGCGGTGGAAATCCATGTTGCAAACCTATGAACCGCCCCCCATTGACCCCGCAATCGAAGAGGCGCTGCAAACCTTTGTCGCCAAGCGCAAAGAGGCCCTGCCAGACGCGTGGTATTGACCCATCGCCCGAAATCCGGACACAATCCGACCCAACATATAAGGAGTTTCCATGCCCGTAATTCAACAAGATACATCTAGCCCCGAAAAATCCCTGCCCAGCCACGCACGTGTGGTTGTGATTGGTGGTGGCGTTGTTGGCTGTTCAATTTTATTCCATTTGGCAAAATTTGGCTGGAAAGACGTCGTTTTGCTGGAACGTGATGAATTGACATCTGGCAGTTCGTGGCACGCAGCGGGACAAATTCATACAATCAGTTCCGATCCGAATATTTCGCGCCTGCAAAGCTATACTATCGATTTATACAAAGAAATCGAAGAAACCTCGGGCCATTCCGTCGGTCTGCATATCACAGGTGGGTTTTATGCCGCATCAACCAAGGAATGGTATGATTACCTAAAACGCGAACGGTCCAAGGCGCGATATATGGGGCTGCACCAAGAATTCATTTCCCCACAGGAATTGGCCGAACGCCACCCCTTGATTGACCCAAAACATTACTATGCCGCGCTGTGGGATGACCAAGATGGCGATTTGGATCCCTCTGGCGCGACATATGCCTTTGCCAAATCGGCACGGGTGCATGGGGCGCAGTATTTTACCCATTGCGGCGTGACCGCCATGTCACAACGCCCCGATGGATCATGGGATTTGACCACGCCCAAGGGCATGATTAACGCCGAAATGGTGGTTAACTGTGGTGGGTTATGGGCGCGCGAGGTTGGGCATATGTCCGGCATCCACCTGCCTGTGCAACCCATGGAACATCATTACCTGATTACCGAAAAAATACCAATGATTGCCGACCGCATGGACACCATGGGCGAAGCGGGCCGCCTGCCCGCCGGCATCGATTATGAGGCAAACATTTATTTCCGCCAAGAACGGCAGGGGATGTTGCTGGGCACCTATGAACCCAAATCCACCCCGTGGAAAGTGGACGGCACACCATGGGATTTTGGCCATGAATTGTTGCAACCCGATCTGGATCGGATTGCCGACCGTCTGGAAATGTCATTTGACCGCATTCCCGCGATTGGGCAGGCAGGCATCAAGGATATGATTAATGGTCCCTTTACCTTTGGTCCTGATGGCAACCCCATGATCGGGCCAGTCCCGGGGATGAAAAATTACTGGGTCGCGGTTGGCGTGATGGCCGGGTTCTGCCAAGGCGGTGGCGTGGGATTGACCATGGCCGAATGGATGATGGATGGCGAACCCTCAATCGATGTTTGGGCGATGGATGTGGCGCGGTTTGGCGAATTTGCAACGCCAGATTGGGGCACAATCAAATCATCGGAAAACTATGAACGCCGCTTTGTCATGACCTTTCCCAATGAAACACTGCCTAAGGGACGCATGCAAAAAACGACCGCACTTTATGATCGGTTGGTGTCACAGGGCGCGTTGATGGGCCAAGGGTTCGGGCTGGAACATGCGCTGTGGTTTGCAGATGACGCCGCAGACGCGCATGAAACCCCAACCTTTGAACGCAATCGCAGCCACGATTATGTCGCCCGCGAGGTCGCAGCCGTGCGAAACGCGGTGGGTGGCATTGAAATCGCAAATTTTGCCAAACACGAATTTCGTGGCGCGAGCGCACGGGCGCATTTGGATCACATCTTGGCTGGTTATGTGCCAAAACCTGGTCGTCTGACTCTGACCCCGATGCTAACACCCAAGGGCAAGCTATATGGTGATTTAACGGTGGCCTGTTTAGCCGATGACCATTTCATGCTGTTCGGATCCGGCGCAATGCAAGAGGCACATCGCCGTTGGTTTGAACAAAATCTGCCCGCTGATGTCAGCTATCGCAATGTCAGTGACGATTGGCATGGTATCGCCCTATCTGGCCCGAAATCGCGTGAACTGCTGGCGCGGTTGACCCGCGATGATGTCTCTGGCGATGCGTTCAAATTCCGCGATCTGCGCCAAACCTTTGTCGCGGGTGTGCCGGTCATTTTGAACCGGATCAGTTTTTCGGGCGAATTGGGTTATGAAATCTATTGTAAACCGCAATACCTGCTGCGCCTTGCGACCAGCATCGAACAGGCAGGCGCTGATTTAGGGTATCGCTGGTATGGGGCGCGGGCGCTGATGTCGATGCGTCTGGAAAAATCATGGGGTGCATGGACGCTGGAATACCGACCAGATTTCAATGCCGTGGAATCCGGCATGGATCTGTTCATAAACTGGAACAAGGATTTCGTTGGCAAACAAGCAACCCTTGACGCCAAAGCGGCAGGCGTTGCGCAAAAATTGGTCACCCTGACAATTGACGTGGACGGCATTGACGTTTCCAACGACGAAGCCATTTTGTGCGACGGGCGCGCCATCGGCTATGTGTCCTCAGGCGGGTATGCCCACCGCGTGGGCAAATCCATGGCGATGGGCTATGTCGCCACAGAATATGCCCAAGTGGGAACACAGGTACAGGTCGAAGTTCTTGGCACGCTCTATGATGCGGTGGTCCTAGACGGGCCGATCTATGATCCGACGGGCGAAAACATGCGCGGCTGAGATCGTTATGGCGGGGGCGGTGTGACCGCGCCCGCCAATGTCGGCATTAGGATGAGACTGAAACCCAGCGTTGCGTTTTAGATGCGATTTGCATCGCCTCAATCACCTGTTGCACATAAAGGGCATCGCGAAAATCAGGCGTGCATTTGGTTTGTCCATGATGGGCCTGCAGCAATTCCGCAACCTCGATCAGTTTGAGATCGTTAAACCCCAAATGATGTCCTGGGGCGGGACAAAATGCACCATATGGGGGATGTTCTGGCCCTGCTCCGATCCGGCGGTACCCTGCCCCGCCAGCGCCTGATGAATAGATGCACAGTTCATTCATACATTCTTGGGTAAAATAAATGGCCCCGGCTTTCTTAGGTATCAATTGACGTTGTTAAAAAATGTGTTTGGCAGGTCACGATCACGGCCGGATATGCGATTTCATTGCCCCATTGATCGCGCACGGCAATCCCATCCCCATCCCGGGCTAGTGCAGTCACGCGGCTGCGTGAGGCTCCCCCGTGCAATATGAAAAATCTGGCCCAATGGCCGCGAAATCGCTGAAAAAATTTGTCATAGTGGTGTCCTAACCCTGTCGCTGTGACGGTGTGCAAAATATGTTTGCACAAATTCTATGCGCAGCGGATGCGAGATTGAACCATTATTTCACCAAACCCAGTAAGCCGTTACGTCAAATCGGGTTTGGCGCGTTGTTTATTGGCCACCTTTTTCCCACGGTATTTCACGGTCAGGTCCAGTGGCGTATCATTTTCATCATAAACGCCAATTATAACCCCGCGATTGCGCGATTTGGTGCGCATTTCGATCAATTGTTCTGGGCTGCGTGTGGTGCGTTGGGATTGCCGGCGGGTCCATTTGAATAAATAATCGTACATCATATCAATCACATTCCCATGATCCGGACTGTCCCCCAAATCATGCAGTTCGTCAGGATCATTTTGTAGATCAAACAACATTGGGCGATAACCGCCTTCAAAATGTATCAATTTCCACCGTGTAGTGGCGACCATAAACGTGACCGCATCGCGCACCGCAATATCGTTGATATGGGCAATGGGGGTTGCCGAATAATCATATTCGCAGATCACGAAATCGCGCTCAGTTGTGCGTTGCTTGCCATGTAATATGGGGACCAAACTTTCGCCCTCTAGGATGTGGGTGGCGGGGGTGCCGCCCACAAGGTCGACAAATGTGGGAACCAAATCGATCGATTCCACCAACGCATCACACACAGTGCCCCGTGTGGCATCGGCCCTTGGGCTGGGATCGTAGATGATCAGTGGCACCCGAGTTGCGGCATCGTGGAAAAATGTTTTTTCCCCCATCCAATGATCGCCCAGAAAATCACCGTGGTCTGATGTGACCACAATCACCGTATCTTGCAAATGACCCGTCTCATCCATCCAATCCAGCAGGCGTCCCATCTGATCGTCGGCCTGTTTGATCAACCCCATATAGGCGGGAATCACCACATCGCGCACATCCGATCGGGAAAAGGCCCGTCCAACCTTGGTATCCATGAACATCCGAAACACCGGATGCGCGTGATCGCGTTCGCCATCCGACCGGACCACGGGTTTGATGTGCTCTGGCCCATACATCGATGCATAGGGGTCCGGCACGATATAGGGCCAATGCGGTTTGATAAAGCTGAGGTGACAACACCACGGCCCATCATGAGATTGCATAAATTCAATGCCCCGCCCCGTCAGATAGGGGGTTTCGCTATCTTCCTCTGCGATATTGGCGGGCTCAGCGGAATGTTTCAAAAACCAGCCTGACAGGACATTGCCATCCGCATCAATGCCAGAATTTGCGAAATCATGCCACGGGTTGTCGCTGTCATATCCTTTGGCGCGCAGCCATTCGTTATAGGTTTTGGCCCCATCGGGGTCATAAAACCCATCTTCGCCCTCAGGCCGCATGCCGTCATCGCGTTCGAATACGTCAAATCCGCATTCCGCCACCCGTGCGCCGATAATACTGTCTGGGGCAAGCCCCAGTCGCGCCATGCCCTCTTGGTCGGCGCGCATGTGGGTTTTGCCCACCAGATAGCAATCCATCCCCACCTGTCGCAGGTGATCACCCATGGTCATTTCCCCCACCTTAAGCGGAATGCCATTCCAGCTAGCCCCATGCGAATGGACATAGCGACCCGTATAGGTCGACATGCGCGACGATCCGCAGATTGGCGATTGAATATAGGCGCGATCAAAACGCACGCCCATGCTGGCCAGACGATCCAAGTTGGGCGTGTGCAAATGCGGATGCCCATAACAGCTTAGGTAATCCCAGCGCAGCTGGTCAAACATGATAAACAAAATGTTTTTGGCCATACCCCACCCATATGCAAAACGGTTTAGTCACCTGAACTTAGCGCAAGTCGCTTGTGCAGGATAGTGCGTTCAATCGCACATGAAAACCATCCCACCAAAACGGAACGGGATCGCGTTAAGGATGTATTCGAGATTACGCCAATAGTGCGCGATTTTCAGTTTTGTGCACTTTGGGCAGCATCAGGTTCTGTTCCCCATCCAAGAATGGACGTGCAGGTCAGGGGCAGCAGATGTGTAGTTGCAACCATTTTCTGGATTTGATTAACCACTGTTTCATGGCTCACAAACGTTATCAATATGATATTTTTACGAAGCAACTAAAAAAGTGCATGATCTTCTGAATTTGGGCCGTATTTTCGCGTTTGGGGTATTCAGTAACCTTGCGTCTAAACAAACACAGGGCGACTAGACCGAGCAATGCTCATCGAGTTGATTTCACTAAGCAGTATATATCGGCATTCCAATTTTTGTAGTCAATTCACCCAGTCCATCAATCGATACGACGCAAGTATCTCCGATATTCAACGCTCCTACCCCAGCGGGCGTGCCTGTCAAAATGACATCACCTGCCTTTAGTATGACGGATTGAGATAATATAGAAATTGTTTCTGAAACTGACCAAATCATGTCTTTTAAATCTGCAAATTGGCGCACCGCCCCATTCACTGTTGTCATGATGCGCCCGTGCGTCAGATGGCCAATCTTGTTCGCGGAATGCACTGCAGAAATCGGGGCACTGTGGTCAAATCCCTTTCCCATATCCCAGGGCCGGCCCAATTCTTTGGCGGCAGTTTGAATATCACGCCGTGTTAAATCATTTGCAATGGCATAGCCCCAGACATGGTCTAACGCTGCAGATTGCGTAATATTCGCCCCATCCTTGCCGAGGACAACGGCTAATTCACCCTCATACTGCAAATTCACAGTTTCTGGCGGATAGGGAACCGTTATGCCATGCTTAACGATCGCATCAGCAGGTTTGCAGAAAAAAAACGGCGGTTCACGATCAGGGTCGCGACCCATTTCGCGCGCATGGGCCGCATAATTTCGACCTACACAAAAAATGCGGCGCACGGGTATGCGTTCGTCGCTATATGCGACCGGTAGATACGGCTGCGGCTCGGGTTGAAACAGATAGGTCATGTTTGATCCGTCTATGTTGCGTCTTTCATTACTTAACGACATTTTTCAGTGATCGTGCAAGGGGGTGGTGTTATGGGGGTATTCGCGATTACGTCAACAGCGCGCGCTTTTCGGTTTTGCGTGCTTTGGATTATGGATGGGCTCAATTACATTGAGCATGGGGTCGGCGTGTGTGTCTTTATGTTGGGCGTTTTAACCGTTTACTATGACGATCCGTAATGTGCGTCTGTTACAAAACCTTCATTTGATTTTGATCCCGACCTAAGTTACGCAGGCGAGATAAAAATTTGCGTTACACGGAACAAGGACACAGGCACATGGTCACCTATGCAATCAACGGCTTGGGCCGCATCGGCAAACTGGCGTTAAAGCCGCTGTTGGAACGGGGTGCCCAGATTGCATGGATCAATGACGCGGTGGGCGATCCTGAAATGCACGCGCATTTGCTGGAATTTGATACGGTCCACGGGCGTTGGGACGCAGAATTCAGCCACGACGCCAACAGCGTCACAATCAACGGCACGCGCCTGCCGTTTATTGGCACCAAATCGTTGACCGATTTGCCGTTGGACGGCGTCGATGTCGTAATCGACTGCACGGGCAAATTCAAATCAGACGCCACCCTTGCCCCCTATTTCAATGCAGGTGTGCGCAAGGTGGTCGTATCCGCTCCCGTCAAGGACGGGCCAACCGCCAATATAGTTTATGGTGTGAACCACGATATCTATGATCCGGCACAGCATCATATTGTGACGGCCGCATCGTGTACCACGAATTGTTTGGCCCCCGTGGTCAAGGTGATTCATGAAAACCTGACCATCCGTCATGGGTCCATCACCACGATCCACGATGTGACCAATACACAAACCATTGTGGATCGCCCTGCCAAGGATCTGCGCCGTGCGCGGTCAGCATTGAATTCGCTGATTCCAACAACAACGGGCAGTGCCACGGCCATCACGCTGATTTACCCCGAATTAACGGGCCGGCTAAATGGTCACGCCGTGCGCGTACCGCTGTTGAACGCATCCCTTACCGATTGCGTGTTTGAGGTTGAAACGCCCACCACCGCCGAACAGGTCAACGCCCTGTTTGAACAGGCCGCATCTGGGGAATTGCGGGGAATACTGGCCTATGAAACACGGCCCCTTGTGTCCACGGATTACACCAATGACAAACGGTCCGCGATCATTGATGGCCCATCGACCATGGTGATCAACGGAACCCAAGTGAAAATCTATGCCTGGTATGACAACGAATATGGGTATGCCCATCGCTTGGTTGATGTGGCCCTGATGGTCGGATCCCAGCTGAAATGACCGCCGCACGCCAAGGGATTGCCGCCTATACGGCCGTCACGGCGGCCTATTGGGCGTTTATGATCACCGATGGCGCGCTGCGCATGTTGGTTTTGTTGCATTTTCACAGTCTGGGGTTTTCGCCCGTTCAACTGGCCTATCTGTTTATTCTGTATGAAATCGCGGGCATGGTGACGAACCTGACCGCGGGCTGGATCGCGGCGCGCTATGGGCTGGCCTCGACGCTCTATGCGGGGTTGACGTTACAGGTGGGGGCCCTGATCGCGCTGACGCAGTTGGACACAAACTGGACCATTGCCCTGTCCGTGACATTTGTGATGCTGGTCCAGGGTCTAAGTGGTGTCGCCAAAGACCTGACCAAGATGTCCGCAAAATCTGCCGTTAAAATTCTGGCCCCCGACCAGAACAGCGGGCTGTTTCGGTGGGTCGCCGTTTTGACCGGTTCAAAAAACGCGATTAAGGGGATCGGGTTTTTCATCGGTGCGGCCCTGCTGGGAACCTTGGGGTATACGGCCGCCCTGTTGGCGATGGCGGGGGTGTTGTTTATCGTACTGGCAGGAATTGCACTGCGCATGCCGGCGGGCCTGCCCCAAGGTAAAACAGGCGCGAAATTCAGCGACATCCTATCGACATCGGCCAATATCAACTGGCTGTCGGCGGCGCGGTTTTTCCTGTTCGGGGCGCGCGATGTGTGGTTTGTGGTGGGGATCCCGATCTATTTCTATGGGGTTTTGTCGGATGGCACACCACAGGGCAACAAAACCGCGTTTTTCATCATTGGCGCGTTCATGGCCGCATGGATCATCCTCTATGGAATGGTGCAGGCCGCAGCGCCCAAAATCCTGAAATCACGCGAAAGAGGTCTGGCCCAACACATGCGGGCCGTGACCATATGGGGAATGATCCTGGCCGCAGTTCCGATTGGATTGACCGCTCTGACCCTGACCGGCACACCCCAGACCCCAGAATTTGCCATGATTATGGCCGCGGGCCTGATCCTGTTCGGGGTGATTTTTGCGGTAAATTCATCACTGCATTCCTATCTGATCCTGGCCCTAAGCTCGGCCGAACGGGTCACGTTGGACGTTGGGTTTTATTACATGGCCAATGCCGGTGGGCGATTGATGGGCACCCTATTGTCGGGCCTGACCTATCAATGGGGCGGTGTGCCGTTGATGTTGGGCACGGCCAGTGTGATGGTGATGATGGCCGCCCTGTCAGGTACCCGCCTGCGCGCCATTCAGAACAGGTGATCACGTTTTTGTCAGACCCGTTGAACGGCAGCTGACCCGCGTTATTTGCCCGTGTGGAAACAACAATACGGGAAAAACAATGTCTGATAAACCGACCGACCTAAAAGGCCTGTGGCTGTCCATCGCACTTATTGCTGCCATGATGTTTGGCGGCCCTGTCCTCTTGATGGGTGTAATGGGCGCGTGATGGCGGCATAACCCTGCGACCACCCAGCCGGTGGTCGCAGACCCAATCCCTGACGCGGGTCAGACTAAGGTTTGTCCGCATCCCGCGCCAGTTTGGTTTCATCCACACAGGCCAAAGCCGTTTCCACCCCGCGGATATAGCGCAAAAATTCCTGCCCCCGATCGGACGCATGCGCACGTACCCGATCCAGCAATGTCGCATAGGCGCGATGTGCCAAATCAAAATACCCCCCATCAAAGGCCACGAACCCGAATTCATATAAATCCGTGTCGCTCAGGCCTTGCATAAACACCGCCTGTGCCGCGGCCTGTGCGGGATCATCAGACAACAGCGCATCATCGAAACCCGGCCATTGCATGCGGGCATAATAGGGTGCGTTGCCAATAATATGCGGTTGGCGCTGAATTTGGCAGGATGCATAGATATAGCCATGATAGGCCACGGCGATATTGGTTTGGTGATAGGTGATGCGCTGCACAAAACGGCCCCGATCCACATAGTTGAACAGGGTTTGGTCCAGCACCCATTGATCCGCAACAGCACTGCGGGACAGATAGGTCAGCGTCGATCCCCGCAGATAGGTTTGCAGCAAAATAATGTGCCCCTGATCCAGGGTGATCAAAACATAATGCGTCAAATCATTGCCCAAAGGCCACGACACCCTGTCGCGGGCACCATCCGCGCGATCATGGAATACAAGGCCACGACCCTGTGCGATGCGTCATCCACGGCCAAACTGCGCAAATCTTGGGCGTCATTCAAATGGGCGGCCACCTCAAGCAGCGCGTTGGTGATATCCCGTTCGAGGTGAATCCCGTCAATCACGCGCATCATCCCCAACAGATAAACGATTTGCCTGTTATAATACGCACGCAAACAGGCGCGATTTGCTGCGCAGGCGCGTTGATCCGCCAATGATTGGATCTGTGCCGTTTTTATGACGTCGTCACGATAGGTATAATCCCAGTGGTCCCAATCATTTGCCCGTAAGGCCTGATGATACAGGCGGCCCATCAATGCGTCCAGCTGCGATAAATCGGGATCGGAACAAATGGCGGTTTCGGTGGCACTGGCGGCCTTGGCACAGTCGAAACCGGCTGACTGTGCAGGGGTCCCGAACCCACCGATCCAAACGGCGCCCACAACCCCCAAGAGCGATAAAATCCAGGTCACATACATTTTCAAATCCAAAATAAACATAATAAAACAGCGCGCCGCAATCAGGGCGGCACGCTGTGACAGCTAAGACCCGTCAGTGTAATCCGTCAAGTGTCTGTGTCAGACCCCGTTACAGGATGTTCCCCCGTCAGATCCGCCAGAATATCGATGCCCTGCTGTTTCCAGAAATGCAGCATATCGATGAAAATCCAGTTTTCCGCCAATTTATCCCCCTGACGGCGATAGATATCAATCACGCGGAATTCACCCTGTTTGCCCGTTGCGGGCATTCCCATAAAATCGGTGCTGAGCGTGGCGGTGAAATTGGGCCAGCCGAAAAACCCGCCATAATGACCTTCGGCCAGACGACAGATGTGTTGGGTTTTACTGCGGTTGGTAAAGGCCGCGCGGAACGGGCCAGAATGCTGTTTGGCATAGCGTTCGATGGTATAGGTGGCCCCAATGCCCGCCGGTCCCCACCAGATCATGTCTTCGCACCAGGTCCGGCGCAGTTCATCCACCAAACTTAGCCCGCTGTTCCACTGCCCCAAATCGCCAATCATCGCGTTAATGGTGGCCAGCGTTTTTTCGCCCACCTGCGGATCCTGCGCCTCAAACAACAATCCGTCGTGTGTCATTGGCCCCGGCTGGACCATATGTGCCGCCGTTGCCTGCGGAAACGGCGCATAGCCCGCCTGAATCATCAAATGGGGGATATCGAAATACATGGCTGTTTCGACGATTTTACCATTTTCCACCCGGTTAAATTCGCAATAGCGCAGGAACACCATTTTACCGGTCGGGCGAATGCCCAACCACGGATGATCAAACAATCCCATCAAATGCCCCATCGACACCACCCATGTCGATGTAAACCCGTCAATTTCGTTGCGGCCTGCGAAAAATATATCCTGACGGCGCTGCATCCCTGTGATCGCATGCCGCAAAGGCGCCCAGAACTGCGCAACGACCTGATCCCGCGTCAATTCGCCAAAGGGATGATAGCCGCGCCACTGATAATCGGCATCCGTCACGCGGTTCAGTTCCGCCTGCATATCCGCATGTGGCGCATCAAAGACGGCATAGAAATCTTGGATCGACTTTTTGGGGGCTTGGAAAACAGACATTTTGCACCTTGCTGCAGCAGATTATCAGAATCATCACATCATTTTGCATACGATTGCAAAAATATCTTGTCAAAATAAAACTGTTCCGATTAGTGTTCGTGCAAGCGTATGCAAAAGCCGCAATGATTCTAATCCGGAGGACCCTGCATGGCCGAGATCCAACTCAGAAACCTTAGCAAACGCTGGGGCGATTTTGTGGGTGTTGATAATTTTGACCTGACAATCGCAGACCAAGAGTTTCTGGTGTTGCTTGGACCGTCGGGCTGCGGCAAAACAACAACAATGCGGATGATTGCCGGGCTAGAGGATGCGACATCGGGCGATATTTTGATCGATGGCAAACGCGTCAACGACCTGGAACCCAAAGACCGCGATGTGGCCATGGTGTTTCAAAGCTACGCGCTTTATCCCAATATGAATGTCTATGAAAACATCCGCTTTCCGTTAAAGGTGCGCGGGATTGACCCGTCCACCCATGACGCCCGCGTGCGTCGGGCCTCGGCCATGGTGGAACTGGATGAATTTTTGCACCGCAAACCTGCGGAATTGTCGGGGGGTCAACGTCAACGCGTGGCGCTGGCGCGGGCGATTGTGCGCGAACCCAATGTGTTTTTGATGGATGAACCGCTGTCCAATCTGGACGCCAAACTGCGGGTATCGACCCGCGCCCAGATCAAAAACCTGTCCCATGAATTAAAGGTGACCACCGTTTACGTCACCCATGACCAGATCGAAGCCATGACATTGGCCGACCGTGTGATTGTGATGAACAAAGGGGTCGTGCAACAGGTGGGCAGCCCCACGGACATTTATGACAACCCCGCCAACACATTTGTGGCCAGCTTTATCGGATCGCCCGCAATGAACCTGATTGAGGGGCGGGTTGACCAAGGTGCATTCCACGCGGCCGATGTTGATGTCGCGGGTCTGACGGCCCCCGACGGGAATATCACACTGGGGTTCCGCGCCGAGGATGCCAGCATCGCCGCCGATGGATCAGGCCAGATCAATGCCCCCATCTATGCGGTCGAATTGCTGGGCGATGCCACAATGATTTCTGTGCGTGTGGCGGGGGCCTTGGTTTCTGTCAAAACGGACAAAGCATTCCGTGCCAAGATCGGCGATATGGTGTCGATCGCGGTGCCAAACAGTATCTGTCACCTCTTTGATACGCAAAGCGGTGCGCGGATTGGGGCCTAGGCCCGATCACCGCCCAATATCGGGCAAACCGGTCCGGACGTGCACGACGGACCCAACCAAACAGGGAGAGACACGATGTTTCTTAAACAAATTGCACTTGTTGGCGCTGTCTCGGCGCTTATGGCAAGCACGGCTTATGCGGGCTGTGGCTTGACCAGCGGATCCGTCCGCATTTTGTCCAATGACTTCCCCGCGTTGCATGCGGTTGCCGCCGGCGCCGAAGCCTGCGCAGGGGATGGCGTTGAGGTTACCAAAAACCAAACCACCGAACACAAAGACCTGCAGGTCGCGGCGCTGACGTCGAACCCCGCACAATACACGACCGCCGTTGTTGCAAACAGCTCGATCGTGCCATTGATGAACGACGGTCTGATCCGCCCATTGGATGATTTGGTCGCCAAGCACGGCCAAGGCCTGCAAAAATCGCAGTTGGTCACAATCGACGGCAAGGTAATGGCCATCGCGTTTATGGCAAACGCCCAACATTTGTGGGTACGCGATGATATTCTGGCCAAGGCAGGCGTATCTGCACCCACCACATACGAAGAGGTTCTGTCTGCCTCGCAGGCGATCCGCGATGCAGGTATCATGGAATACCCATTCGCCATGAACACCAAAAGCGGTTGGAACCTGGGCGAAGAATTCGTAAACATGTATATGGGCACAGGCGCTGAAATGTTCGTTCCTGGCACCGCTCAGGTTGCGATCAACAACGACCACGGTGTTGCTGCGTTGAATATGCTTAAAAGTTTGATGGAATATTCAAACCCTGATTTCCTGACCTTTGATTCCAACGCGACCCAAGCCCTATGGGAAGGTGGCGAATTGGCGATTGCCAATATGTGGGGATCACGCGGCGGGGCCGTGCTGGATGACGAAGGATCCACCGAAGAGGTCACATCAAACACCCGTTTGATCGCCGCACCAACATGGGGCAACGGATCCGTTCCTGCGTCAACATTGTGGTGGGATGGGTTCACCATTTCCAAAAACATCTCTGACGAAGATGCCGAGGCAACCTTTGTCGCGATGATGAACGGTATTTCAACCGAAATGGTCCAAGCCAACAACGACAAAGCCGTCTGGCTGATCGATGGCTATGTGCCCGGTCGGGCCGCCGAAGGTATTGCTGCAACGGCAACCGCAGGGGCCGCGCCCTATCCGATGCTGCCATTCATGGGCGCATTGCACACCGCATTGGGCAATGAATTGTCCGATTTCTTGCAAGGCAAAGAAAGCGCGGAACAGGCCCTGGCCGATGTCGAAGCGGCCTATAATGCTGCAGCAAAAGAACAAGGTTTCTTGAAATAAGCGACCAAATTGCATCGGGCAGCCCTGCCCGATGCATCCTTGGCAAGACAACGGAATAAACAGCCCCATGAAACACCGTACGTTCCTATGGTTCATTCTTCCATCGCTTTCGGCTATGGTGCTTTTTATTGCGTTGCCGATTGTATCGGTCTTTGTGCAATCTTTGTTTGTGGCCCACGATCAGGTTTTGGTGGTCACCGAAAACTGTGGCCCATTCGGGTGTAAACAGACAACCACCGTCGACCAAGAGGCCACGCGCGCCCTGAAAGAGGCCGCACCTTTGGGCAAATTCAACGGGTTTGAAACCTATACCAATCGCGGCCATCTGGCCCTGGCCGAGGTGTCCCAAGCATGGCGCAGCGCCACAGGAATTGGCGACTTTGTCTCGCAGGTACTGAACCTGCCGTTCTATCGCGCGGTGGCCTTTACCCTGTCCTATACATTTGTGGTCACGCCTTTCGTGATTTTGCTGGGGCTGGCCGTGGCCTTGGGGGTCAATTCCCTGCCCCGCGCCATCAAAGGGCCCACGATTTTCGTGTCGCTTTTGCCGATGATTGTCACGCCCTTGATCGGATCGCTGATCCTGTTTTGGATGATTGATTCACGCGGGTTGATTGGGGCGACCTTGCAAATTGTGTTTGATGATCCGGATCTGTCGCTTAAGGCATCGCCGACGCTGACCTGGATTACACTGTTTGTCTATGGGGTTTGGCATTCTGCCCCCTTTAGCTTTATCGTGTTTTATGCAGGCCTGCAGACGGTGCCCCAAGACACGCTTGAGGCCGCAATGATCGACGGGGCCACCCGTTGGCAGCGCCTGCGGTATGTGGTGGTCCCCTATATGACGCCGCTGGTCACATTTATCACGCTGATGCAGCTGATGGACAATTTCCGCGTCTTTGAACCCATCGTCGGATTTAGCGCCCAGGCCAGCGCGACATCCCTGTCGTATATCATTTACAACGACCTGCGCGGTGGCGATAGCCAGCTGTTTGGATCAGCCGCAGCGACATCGATGCTGACCATTTTGGGGGTTGCTGTGTTGTTGTTGCCTGTCCTGATCCGGACATGGCGCGAATTTAACCGAAAACCTGTGTGATGGGGGGCATCAGATGACACCATCCTCGCAAAACCGCTCGCGTGGGCTTGTAATACTCTCGACCAGCTTTGTGGCGCTTTGGCTGTTGATCGCGGCGGTTCCATTTTTGTGGACCCTGTGGGGGTCGTTCAAGGTGCAGGGCGACTTTTTCTCAAAAAGCGATTGGACCTATGCGCTTTATGGTGTGCGCACGCTGGCCGAAACGGGCGCGACCTTTACAGGCCAAGGGTACCATGGCGCCTGGATCGAACAGGAATTTTGGCGCGCCACGCTGAACACCGGCATTGTGGTGTTTTTCACCGTGATCATTTCACTGACCTTGGGCACCTTGGGCGGATATGCCTTGGCGCGGTCGGGGTATAAATACGCGTTCTGGATTTTGATGGCGGCCCTTGTGTTTCGGGCAATGCCGCATATCACGCTGGTGTCGGGCTATCTGCTGCCGTTTTTTGAATGGAACCTCTGGGGACATTTGCCCACCACAATTATTGTTCTGGTGGCCATCAACCAACCCTTTACCCTGTGGATGCTGCACAGCTTTTTCCTGAATATCCCCAAGGATATGGACGAAAGCGCGATGGTTGACGGATGCACACGGTTTCAGGCGTTTCGCCATGTGATTATTCCCGTGATGTGGCCCGGGGTGATCACGACGGGTCTGTTCAGCTTTCTGTTGGCCTATAACGATTTTGCGGTAACCGCGATGTTGCTGAGCCAGGAAAACCAGACAATGGTCCCCAAAATCGCCAGTTTTCTAGGCACCACACAGGTCGAAGGCAACGTGATGTTCGCCGTCGCGGCGGTGGTATCGGCCACGGCCCCCCTCTTTGCGCTGGTCATGATGTTCCAACGTCAAATCGTGTCAGGCCTGACGGCCGGCGCGGTCAAGGGCTAGGCGATGACCGTGACCCCCGACTATATCGTGATTGGCGCAGGATCCGCGGGCTGTGTTGTGGCGGGCGAATTGATCCGCCGCCAGGCCGGCCGCGTGTTGATCATCGAGGCGGGGCCAACCGACGCGCACCCCTTGGTGAAAATGCCCTTTGGTCTGGTCTGGCTGATGGGGTCGAAAATCCGCGATTGGCGGTTTTCCAGCACGGCACAATCCGGTCTGGGGGGCCGTGCGCTGAAAATTCCGCGGGGCCGCATGCTGGGCGGATCAGGATCGATCAATTCGATGGTTTGGTTTCGCGGGGCCCGACGGGATTTCGACGATTGGGGCCAACCCAAATGGGCATGGTCCAACGTGGACCCTGTGTTTGACGCGGTTGAACAGCATCTGCGGCCCACCCAATTATCCGGCGCGCACCCCGTAACGCGGCGGTTGTCGACGATGTTTTCCACCAACAGCGGTGCTGCCCCCTCGCCCGATTACGAAAGCGCGGGCGTGTTCAATTATAACCTGCACAAGGGCCGGCGTTGGTCGGCGGCGGATGCATTTTTGCGCCCCGCGCAGGCGTCGGGACATTTGCAGGTGTTAACGGGTTGTTCGGTGGATCGCATCGCGTTTCAGGGCGACCGCGCGGATCGGGTGATTTTGACAGACGGGACGCAGCTGCGCGCACACAAGGGCATCATTTTGTCCGCCGGATCCATCGGATCGCCCGCAATTGCAATGCGATCGGGGTTTGGCGACGCGTCGCAACTGCGCGCCTTGGGGATTGATCCACGCCATGATCTGGCCGATGTGGGGCGCAATCTGCATGATCATCCCAGCGTGGGCCTCTATTTTTCTGGGCCGAACTCGGGCTATGGATTGACCCTTGGCCAATCGTTGGCCTGGGCCATGGCCCCACTGCGCTATGCGGCGACAGGCACGGGGCGGCTTGCCTCGCCCACTGTCGAAGGCGGTGCGTTTTTCAACGCACGCGGCACCAGTGCCGAACCCGATGTGCAAAGCCACTTTATCCCGTTCAAACTGGGCTGGACCGGCGCACGCTATACCTATGGTCAGGGGTATTTTGCCGATGTGTGCCTGTGTCGCCCGAAATCCCGCGGGGCCTTGCGTCTGGAATCGGCCGATCCGCAGGCCGCCCCGCTGATCGATCTGGGGATTTTGCAGGATCCATCCGATCTGGACACCCTGGTTGCGGGCATCAAACGGCTGCGCCAGTTGCTGGATCGCAGCGATTTCGGACCCTATCGCGCGCCCGAAGCACACCCCGCCGCCAGTGCGCAAACGGATGACGCCATTCGCCGCTATATTGTGCAGACATGTGCGACGGCCTATCACCCTGTGGGGACCATGGCGATCGGGACCGTGGTGTCACCTGAACTAAAACTGACGGGCAGCAACAACCTGTGGGTGGCGGATGCCTCCGTCATGCCATCGGTGACATCTGCCAATACAAACGCGCCCAGCATGATGATCGGCTGGCGCGCGGCAGATTTCATCAACCAAGAGGCCGCCGCATGAAAGGTTCCCGCCCCATCCAAGCCGTGTTAACCCGTGATACGGATATGTCCAAAACCGACGACACCCGCGCCGTGATCGAGGCGATGGTCGACGGCCTGAACGATCACCGGATTGACGATATAGGCCAGTTTTTCGCCCAAGGCTTTCGCTGGATGGGCAATGCGGGATGTGGCACAAAAAACGGGCTGCAGGAATTTCAGGACAACTGGCAACGCCCATTCCAGGCCGCCTTTAGCGACAAAGTCTGCATCGACGAGGCGCGGCTTTATATGGGGGAATGGGCGGCTGCCTTTGGCCGCCAAGAGGCAACGCACACGGGCGAATTTTTGGGGATTGCGCCCACGGGAAAACGCGTTGAAATCCGCTATATGGATTTTTGGAAAGTGGTTGACGGCAAAATTGTCGACAACTGGGTGAATGTCGATTTCGCCCATGTTGCTGCGCAGCTTGGCGTTGATGTGTTTAACGGACAGGGTTGGGAAACCTATGATCGCGGCGAAAAAACACCGCCGCGCCCAGATAAGTGAGGAACTGTTATGGCGATAGACTATCTAAAACGTGGCAAACCCGAAGCAGATCGGGCCGAAGACGATGCAAAAACAGCGGCGATCGTGTCTGCAACACTGAAAGATATCGAACAGCGCGGCGATGCAGCGGTGCGCGAATTGGCCAATAAATTCGACGGCTATGACCGCGACTGTTACCGCCTGAGCGACGATGAAATCCAGGCGATTATCGCCAAGGTCAGCCCCGAGGATATGGCCGACATCAAATTCGCCCAAGACCAGGTGCGCAATTTCGCCCAAGCCCAGCGTGACAGCATGTTGGACATAGAAATCGAAACCATGCCGGGTGTGATTTTGGGCCATAAAAACATCCCCGTCCAATCCGTGGGCTGTTACGTGCCCGGCGGTAAATTCCCGATGGTGGCCAGCGCGCATATGTCGGTGGCCACCGCATCGGTTGCCGGGGTGCCGCGGATTATTGCGGCGACACCGCCCTTTAACGGGGAACCAAATCCGGCCGTGATCGCCGCCATGCATATGGGCGGCGCGCATGAAATCTATGTGCTTGGCGGGATCCAGGCTGTGGGGGCCATGGCCATCGGCACCGAAACGATTGACCCTGTGCATCTGCTGGTGGGACCCGGCAATGCCTTTGTTGCCGAGGCAAAGCGCCAGCTGTTTGGCCGCGTGGGCATCGATCTGTTTGCGGGTCCGACCGAAACCATGGTGATTGCCGATGAAACGGTGGACGCCGAACTCTGCGCGACGGATTTGTTGGGACAGGCGGAACATGGCTATAATTCGCCCGCTGTTTTGGTGACAAATTCGCGCAAACTAGCAACCGAGACCTTGGCCGAAATCGACCGCATTTTGAAAATTCTGCCCACCGCCGGCACTGCATCGGTCAGCTGGCAGGATTATGGCGAAGTGATTGTTTGTGACACCTATGACGAAATGTTAGAGGTGGCCAATGATATCGCGTCGGAACACGTTCAGGTCATGACCGACCGCGACGATTGGTTTTTGGACCATATGACATGCTATGGCGCATTGTTCCTAGGCCCGCGCACCAACGTATCAAACGGGGACAAGGTGATCGGCACCAACCACACCCTGCCCACCAAGAAAGCGGGGCGGTACACGGGCGGTTTATGGGTCGGGAAATTCCTGAAAACCCACAGCTATCAGAAAGTCACCACAGATGAAGCCGCAACCATGATCGGCGAATATGGCAGCCGTTTGTGCATGCTAGAAGGGTTCGTGGGCCACGCCGAACAATGTAACGTGCGTGTGCGGCGCTATGGCGGGGTCAATGTTCCCTATGGTCAGGGTGCGCCGCGCAGAACGGCCGCGGAATAGACGGGGTTTGGTCCGCAAATGTCCGATGTGCATACAACACATAAATCCCTGATCGCACCCCTGCTGCAGGCGATGTATCATTTCGACGCCAATGGTGTTCGTGCCCAATTGCGGGACCTGATCGCATCAGATGCCGTTGTTCATATGCCCTATCCCTTGGGCGATATGACAGGGCCGGACGCATTTTATGACCGCTGTTATGCGCCCTTGCTGGCGTCTTGGCCCGATCTGGAACGTCGGGACTGGATTGTTATGGCGGGCCAAACCGATCAGGGCGACGATTGGGTGGGCTGCGGTGGCCATTATGTGGGCACATTTGTTGCGCCATGGCTGGACATTCCCCCAACGGGGCATTTAACGCATATGCGCTATCACGAATTTTTCCGGTTTGTGGATGGGCAAATCGTCGAAATTCAGGCCATTTGGGACATCCCCGAGGTCATGATGCAGGCCCGCGCTTGGCCCATGGCCCCATCCTTGGGGCGCGAATTTTGCATCCCCGGCCCCGCGACCCTAGACGGCAAGGTGCCCGGGCCGTGGAATGCCGACCAATCCAACGCGTCCTGTCAGCATGTGTTGGATATGCTGGCGTATCTGACCAAATACCCCAGCCAAGGCGGCCCCGAGGTTATGGAAATGGACCGGTTTTGGCATCCCAAAATGAACTGGTACGGACCCGCCGGTATCGGAACAGGGCGCGGGATTTCCGGGTTTCGGAATTGGCACCAGATCCCGTTTCTAAGGGCCATGCCCGATCGCGGTCAGGATGTGGATGGCCTGACGCTGCATTTCTTTGGCGATGGGGATTATGTGGCGGTCACGGGCTGGCCCAATATGGTCCAGACCCTATCACAGGATGGCTGGATGGGCATTGCGCCTGCGGGCAAACGGATCACCCTGAAATCGCTGGATTTCTGGCGTATCGAAAACGGGTTGATCCGCGAAAATTGGGTGCTGGTGGATTTGCTTGATGCCTATCATCAGTTGGGTATAGATGTTCTGGCCCGTATGCGTGAATTTAACAAGGCCCGCGTTCCGGGATCAATTCCTTACCCCGTCGGAGATATTTGATGCAATTCCCAACCACACCCACCTTTGATCTAACTGGAAAACGTGCGCTGATTGCGGGGGCGTCATCGGGCATCGGCCTGGCCGGTGCGGTGGCGCTGGCCGAACGCGGGGCCGATGTTGTTTTGGCCGCACGCCGTGCGGATCGTTTGGCAGATATCGTCGCGGAAATGACTGCGCGCGGATGGTCTGCCCGCGCGGTCACGTTAGACGTCACAGATATCGACGCCACCCGCGCCGTTGTCGCCGCCGAGGGTCCGTTCGATATATTGCTAAATTCCGCAGGTCTGGCCCGCCACACCAAGGCGGTGGACACAACACCGGCCGATTTTGACGCGGTGATGAATATCAACCTGCGCGGGGCCTATTTCCTGACCCAAGCCGTGGCGCAGGGCATGATTGCGGCAGGCAAACAGGGATCCCTGATCAACATATCCAGCCAAATGGGCCATGTGGGTGGATTGGATCGCGCTGTTTACTGCGCATCGAAATTCGCGGTCGAAGGGTTCACCAAGGCCATGGCATTGGAATTTGGTCCCCACAAAATTCGCATCAATACCATTTGCCCCACATTCATTCTGACCGAACTGACACAGCCCACCTTTGACGATCCTGAAAAACGCGCTTGGGTTTTGGATAAAATCAAACTGGGCCGCGCAGGCGAGGTGCAGGATCTGATGGGCGCGGTCGTCTATCTGGCATCAAACGCATCCGCGATGGTGACAGGGACATCCATGTTGATTGACGGGGGTTGGACAGCAGACTGATGGGCGTGACCAAGATCACATCGGCCGAGGTTGCAAAACGCGCTGGCGTCAGCCAGTCGGCGGTCAGCCGTGTGTTCACGCCAGGTGCCTCCGCATCTGCCAAAACCGTGGCCAAGGTCCGCGCCGCGGCGCAGGAACTGGGATATCGTCCCAATGTTTTGGCCCGCGCTATGGTATCCGGCAAAAGCCGTATCATCGGTGTCGTTGTTGCCTATCTGAACAACCAATTCTATCCCGATGCCTTGGAAAAGCTGTCAAACGCGTTGCAAAAACAGGGCTATCACGTATTGGTATTTATGACCGCCAATGCCGCCAGTGATATCGAACGTGTTGTCGATGAAATTCTGGATTATCAGGTCGACGGGATTGTGGCGGCATCTGTTGCCATGTCGTCGGAATTGTCCGAACGCTGTCGTGCAGCGGGTGTTCCGATGGTGCTGTTTAACCGATATCAGGACGACGCACAAATGTCCGCCGTGACATCCGACAATTTGGCCGGTGGACGCAAGGTGGCCGATTATCTGGTTGGTTTGGGCCATCGCAACATCGGCTATATCGCCGGTTGGGAAGGCGCCTCAACCCAGCGCGACCGCGAGGCGGGGTTTATCCAAGGCCTGGCCGCCGCCGGTCTGACATTGCACGCGCGCGGGGTTGGCAACTTTTCCTCTGAGGGGGCGAAAAATGCAGCGCGCGACATGTTTGACGGCGTTGCCACCGCGGATCGTCCCACGGCGCTGTTCGTGGCCAATGACCATATGGCGTTGGCGGTGATGGATGCCCTGCGGTTTGATCTGGGGCTGGATGTGCCGCGCGACGTGTCTGTTGTGGGCTATGACGATGTGCCCGCGGCCGCGTGGCAGGCCTATGATTTGACCACTGTGCGCCAGCCGGCCAATCGGATGGTGGCCCAAACGGTGGACATACTGCTTGAAAAAATCGAAAACCCCGCAGCGGCCCCGCGCCGCGTGCAGATTGACGGACCATTGATCGAACGCGGTTCGACACACAACCCACAAGGATAAGTTATGCAAGGATTCGACCCTAAATTTCGGGATTTCCCAGACTATATCATCGGCATCACCAAAGAGATTTGGGAAGACCGCGGCATCGCCACACTGCATGATTACTATGCCCCCGATATCATCGTGCGGTCCCCTGCATCGGTTGTTGTGGGCAACCAAGGTGTGATTGCCGCGACCATGGCAACCTTGGCAGAATTTCCCGATCGCACCCTCTTTGGCGAAGATGTGATTTGGTCTGGCACGCCGCAGGCCGGCATGTTGTCATCACATCGCTTGCATTCGACGGCGACACACGCCAACCCCGGTGTCTATGGTGCGCCCACGGGCAAAAAATTGCACTATCGCATTCTGGCGGATTGCCATGCCAAAAACAACCAGATCGACGATGAATGGTTGATCCGCGACCAAGGCGCGATTGTGCGCCAGTTGGGCATTGATCCACGCGATTACGCCCGCGATCTGATCACCCGCGAAGGCGGCCCCGAGGCCTGTGTGCGCCCCTTTAGCCCTGAAATCGACGTCGATGGCCCCTATCAGGGGACCGGCAATGACAACGAATGGGGCGCGCGGCATGCAGATTTGTTGACCCGCATCATGAACGCAGATTTCACCGTCATCCCCGCGGAATATGACCGCGCCGCCAATCTGGCCTATGCGGGTGGGATTGATGCGCTGTCGCACGATGGGGCCGATCAATTCTGGATGGGTCTGCGGGCGTCATTCCCGAATGCGACATTCACCATTCACCACCAAATCGGCCGATCTGACCCGATGATGCCGCCGCGATCCGCGCTGCGCTGGTCATTGCACGGCAAACACGATGGTTGGGGCAGCTTTGGCACACCTTCGGGGGCAGATGTGTATATCATGGGCATCAGCCACGCCGAATTCGGCGCAGTGATCGGCGGCCAACCCAAATTACGCCGCGAATGGACATTGTTTGACGAAACCGCCGTCTGGAAACAAATTTTATTAAGTACAGGTGACCTATGACCCCCCAAGACATGGAATCCCGCATTGTTCGCTATGGCGATCTGCAGCCTTGTAAAACGGCCTTTATCGATGCGCATACACCGGGCAGCGATCAGAAAGAAAACTTTACCATTATCGGCGGCGGCGTATCGGAAAGCCCCGATCAGCATGTGCATATCTCGATCCCGCACGGGTTCAACATTGGCGCAGCAGGTCAACCGCCCAAATGCCGCAATTCGCTGCATGATCACCGCACAGCCGAGGCATTTTTTGTCCTATCCGGCCGCTGGCGGTTTTTCTGGGGCCGTTGGGGGAATGCCGGCGAGGTCATTTTGGAACAGGGTGACATTTTCAACATCCCAACCGGAATTTTCCGCGGATTTGAAAACATTGGCACCGATTACGGAATGATCATGGCCATCCTTGGCGGCGATGATGCCGGCGGTGGTGTCATGTGGGCGCCCCAAGTGATCGAGGATGCCGCAGATCACGGGTTGATTTTGGGCGAAAATGGCAAGCTTTATGACACCAAGAAACAACAACGCCTGCCCGAGGGTGTAAACCCCATGCCGTTGATGAGCGCCGAAGAACTGGCCAAACGTCCCGAACCCACAACGGCAGATGTTCTGCCCAACCACGTGGCGCGGTATTTGGATATGGTGGCCTATGCCGAAAAACGCCCCTGCAAGGTGATTGGCGAAACGGGCCTGTTGCGCGACAAACCCGGGTTTGAGGTTGATTTCATCACCCGTAACAGCGCGACAGACCGCAAACACAAACACGACCGCCCCAGCGTTTTGATGCCCGTGCGCGGGCATTGGCGTGTGGATTGGGATGGGGGCACCACAACCCTGGCCCCCGGCGACACGATGTCGGTGCCCGAACACCTGATGCATTCGGCCGTTCCATCCATGACGGGCGAAGCGGCGATGTATCACATCGTGGCCACCGATGACCCCGCCGGTCTGACATGGACTGCGCCAACTGCGTGATCCTGTCGTGTTCCTGTCCTAATCTGGGCCTAATCTGGGCCTGATCCCAAATCTGCAGCCGCCCATCCCGCGGCTGCAGTCATTTCAGATAGGCCAACAGGGCACCATAAACGCCGCCGATCACGGCGCCGGTGGCCACACCCCCTGCCCCGCCATATAGACCGCCAATCGCCGCGCCTTCGACCGCGCCAATCAGCGCCCCCATTGGAATATCACGCGCGGCCTTTTGGGTCAGGGCCGTGTCCAACTCTACAAAATGGGGATCCAGTATGTCGCCAAGCGCTGGATGATCTGCAATCAGCGCTGCGGCCTTGGCCCGCAGGTGATCAAGAAAGGCCTGTTGTCCAGCATCATCCAATGTTAAAAAATGCGCTTGTGCGGCATTCACCTGGGTCTGAATAAGGTCCAAGACCACCTTGGGCAGTTTTTGATCGTTGGTAATGTCAAGCATGTGAAATATCCCTTACAGCCTAAAATACTGCAAGTGTTGCGGATAATCCCATGCAAATCAACCCTATGTCCGGGTGATCTGGGCCTAGCTGATCTGATCCGAGGCCCATGCGCCCAAGGCCAGTGATGCGGTCAACCCCGGCGATTCAATGCCCAAGAATGTGATAATCCCATCACGCGCCGCCAGCACAAAATCGCCCCCCTCAATCTTGGGGCGCAGCCCTGCATAGGCGGGGTGCAATGTGCGATCATCGACCGCAGGCCAATATTGGCGCACCGCATCCCGAAACACCGGTTCCAGCGCGGGATCCACGCGGAAATCCATCTGGTCCACCCAATCCACATTGGGCCCCAGCTGCCCCTGCCCGCCCAGATCGACCGTGTAATGAATACCCAACCCCGCCTGTTCCGGCAGGGGATAGACCAACCGGTCAAAGGGCGCAGGCCCCGATATCGCGAAATAGCTGCCCTTGGCCCATAATTTCGGCGGCTTTGGGGCGTCTGGCCAATACTGCGATGCCAGATCATAGGCCCCATGCCCCGCCGCATTGATCACCCGATCAAAGGCCATGTCAAACGGGTCGCCCGCGCTGGTGCCTGTGACCACGATTTGATCGCGCACGCGCCGGATCGTATCGACCGTTGTGTTCAAAATCAGGGTCGCCCCCCGTGCCTCGGCCTGTGTCAGATAGGACAGCATCAGCCCCGCCGCATCCACAATGCCCGTTTTAGGCGACACCAGCGCCGCCTCCACCCGCAATTCGGGTTCCAGATCCTGTGCGGCCGTACCGGAAATCATGTCCAACGTCACCCCGTTGCCCGCCGCACGGGTTTGCAGGGCGCGTAATGCGTCGATCTGGGCGTCATCGGAGGCAACGATCAATTTCTGAACCACGCTGTGAGCCACGTCAAAGCGCGCTGAGTGCGCATAAAGCATTTCGCGCCCCGAGACACAGAATTTTGCCTTTAGGCTGTTCTGGGGGTAATACAGGCCCGCATGGACCACACCAGAGTTTCGCGCCGAGGTTTGCGTGCCAATCGCGTCCGCCGCATCCACGACGACAACCTCGGCCCCGGACTGGGCGCAACGCATCGCCGCCGCCAGCCCAACGGCCCCTGCCCCGATGACCAAAACAGATTTTGGCATTTATTGCCCCTTTCACCAGATCAAGGGCCAAAAAGCCCTAGGGTTCGTCCACCGGCCGATCAAAGGCATTGGGATCTTTGCGCTGTTTTTCACGCAAAAACACATATAGCCCCGATCCAACGATCATCACGATTCCGACCACGGTGAATATATCGGGCAAATCGTCAAAAACAAACCAGCCCCAAAATATCGCCAGCGGCAATAACACATATTCAAACGGCGCGATCGAGGCGGCATTCGCGCTGCTATAGGCGCGCGACAGCGAATACCCGATGCCCGCGGTCACCAACCCCAACAACAGGAAAAAGGGCACGTCCTGCGGCGCGGGCCAAATCCAGGGGCGCAGCAAAAACACCATCGCGGGATTGTCAGACAGATGCATATAATCGCCCCGCCCCGTGACCAGACCGAACCCAAGGCTTAGAACCAGGAACGTTGTCTGGATATAAACGGCCAGCGCACTGGGTTTCGACGCAATCGACAATTTGCGCGTCAGGATTTGCGTGATGGCATAAAACACCGCCGCCAGAACGGGCAGCATAGAGATCACGGGCGAAATGCCACCCTGATCCCAAGAGTGCGGTTTCATCATCACGATCACACCGGCAAAGCCCACAACCACCGCCGCAATCCGTCGCGGCCCCACCTGTTCGCCCAACAGCGGAATGGACAGCACCGTAATCACAATCGGGGCCACAAAAAACAATGCGGTCGTTTGGCCCAACGGCAAAATCGACAGCGCCGCAAAAAACGTCATGTTCGATGCAAAAATGCTAAGCGTGCGGACCAGATGCAATCCGATGCGGCGGGTTTTCAAGATGCGCCAGCCGCCTTCGAAATGAACAAAGGCCAGACTGAACACCAACCCGATCGCAGACCGCACAAAGACCATTTGATGCAACGGATAGCCGCCCGACAATTTCTTGATCGTCAGATCGTTTAACGAAATGCAAAACATGCCCAGCAGCATGAATGCCAATGCGGTTTTGAATTGCGATTGCGACATGGCCCATCCTTTGCCCTTAACCTGCGGCGGGGTCCCTGCCCTGTCGCGCAGGTTTGCGACCCGCTCTGTCGCAAAGTGCACGCGGGCATCGCATCACGCCCGCGCCGTTTTGTGCAAAGCAACCCCTAGAAAAACGCCTGCAGACCCGTTTGTGCGCGGCCTAAAATCAGGGCGTGGACGTCATGGGTGCCTTCGTATGTGTTGACGGTTTCCAGATTGACCATGTGGCGGATCACCTGGAACTGGGCCGAAATGCCGTTGCCGCCGTGCATGTCGCGCGCGTGGCGGGCGATGTCCAATGCCTTGCCACAGTTGTTGCGTTTGATCAGGGAAATCATTTCGGGGGCCATATCCCCCTGTTCGAACAAACGCCCCACCCGCAAACTGGCCTGCAGGCCCAATGCAATTTCGGTTTGCATATCGGCCAGTTTTTTCTGGAACAGCTGCGTTTGCGCAAGGGGGCGGCCAAATTGCACGCGGTCCAACCCGTATTGGCGCGCGGCATGCCAGCACGATTCCGCCGCACCCATCACGCCCCAGGCAATGCCATAGCGTGCGCGGTTCAAACAGCCGAACGGGCCTGACAACCCCTGTGCATTTGGCAACAAGGCGTCTTCGCCAACCTCGACCCCCTCCATCACGATTTCACCGGTGATCGATGCGCGCAGGCTGACCTTTTGGTCGATCTTGGGTGCGCTTAGACCCTTCATTCCCTTGTCCAGAATAAAGCCGCGGATTTTGTTGTCATGTGCGGCCGATTTGGCCCAGACCACAAAGACATCTGCAATCGGGGAATTCGAAATCCACATTTTCGATCCCGTGATCCGATAGCCGCCATCAATTTTTTCGGCGCGGGTTTTCATGCCCGCAGGGTCAGATCCCGCATCCGGTTCGGTCAAACCAAAACAGCCGATATATTCACCGCTGGCCAATTTGGGCAGGTATTTTTGCCGCTGCTCTTCGGATCCATAGGCGTGGATGGGATACATCACCAAACTGGATTGCACCGACATCATCGACCGGTATCCACTGTCGACCCGTTCCACTTCGCGTGCGACCAGACCATAGCTGACATAGCCCGCGCCAATTCCGCCGTATTCCTCGGGGATGGTGATGCCCAGCAATCCCAATTCACCCATTTCGCGGAAAATGTCTGGATCGGTATTTTCGGACAAAAACGCATCCGTCACGCGGGTTTGCAAACGGTCCTGTGCATAGGCATGGGCGCTGTCGCGGATCATGCGTTCCTCTTCGGTCAGTTGGCCATCCAACAAAAAGGGATCATCCCATGTGAAACGGTTGTCGTCTTTCATCCAAGTCATCCTTTGAAAAAAAATCGTTTGGCCCAGTTATACCCAATGCGCCGCACTTTCCAAGTCTGAGATATTCCAGATCCCCTGAAATGGTATTTTACCCCACGTCGCAGGTGAAAAACCAATGACGCCCTGCCCCATGGAACCCAATAAGCCTGTTACAATATGAAAAACCCGCCGTCCCCACGGGGACAACGGGTTTTTTTTGCATTTATTTTTGCTAAGTGTTTGTTTTTATTAATGTCCCTGCGGGGACATCCTGTTTTTCATGGGGTTTTCAGTCCAAATCCGCCAGAAACCGCGCCACGGCCGCCTCAAGCTGTTCGCGCGGCATGGAACTGAAATCATAGCTCATCCGCAGCTCTAGCCGGCCATCGGTGGCCAGACATTTTGCCGCCCCCTTGGGCGATGAAACGCGGAACGTGGTTTTCCCGCTGGGGCGGACGGCGGGTTTGGGTTTGGTGTCGCGTTGATCCAAAAATGCCTGCAGCAACGCCACCTCATCCGCACCGGTGCGATAGGGATGTTTGGACAGGGTGTCCGACAGTGCCGCCACCTGCCCCGCATCGCCATCCAGTTTCTTTAGCAACTGCTGACCCATGTTGCGCGATACCTCTTGGACGTGGGCCAGATCGACCAATTCCAGCAACCGCACGAACGACCGAATGTGCCCACGTTTTTGACGCGATGCAGATTGGAACAATTCATCGACCGCATCCGCCGTGGATGTAATGGCGGGATTGGCCTGACCGTAATGAATGGCCAGCTGCGCCAATTCGCCGAAACTGACATCCCGCCGGACCAGGTTTTCGTCGACCATCCGCCGATACAACATCGCGTTATTTTCGCCGCGCGCATTCATCACGGCGGGGATTACGTCAAACCCCTGATCGGGGAATTCCGCGTTCAGTTCGCGAAATGCGGTCAGGCGGCGGTACCCTTGGATCAGTTCATATTGGCCATCCACCATTTCCACGCGGATCGGGTTGGACAGGCCGATATCCCGAATGGACGATTTCAATTCTTCGATATCATCATCACGATCGCCCGCCCGATCCCGGATCAATTTGGTGTACACCACCTGATCGATCGGAATGCGCGCGGTGACCAAACCCTGTTTTTTCAGCCCTACATATTCATGGGCCAAGGCATCGTTTTCCGCACGGATCGCGGCCTCGGCGGCTTGGCGTTCGGCGGTGGCACCGGCGGCCTCAGCGATTGCTGTGGCCATGGGGCCGCGGCGCTGCGTATCAGGCTCTGATAAGGGGTTAGAGACTGATTTCGTCTCGGGCGCGGCAGCATCATCCAAATCGAAGTCAATGTCGAATATGCGTCTTTTCTTGCTCATGCCTTATCCTCCAACTGGTCCCAGGCGGCGACCATATTTGTTTTGAATTCATCATAGGCCCGATCAAATGACGCCCGTGCGCGACGCCATGTTTCGCGGGTCATGTCGCGGTAATCAATTTCATAGATCGACGACAGGAACCGGCCCGATTGTTCAACAGCGCGGGTTAATTCGATGGGGTGTTCGGCCACTCTATCCCCGAACACTTTAACAAATGCCTGCTGCATCGCACCGTGCAATTCGTTGGATGTTTCAAACCGGGTCAACAGGAACCGCAGATCAACAAAGGCCTTGGGCAGGTTCATTGTCCCCGCGGGGACATTTCCGGAAAACCGGTCCAAATCCTCTAACGCTTCGGACAGCTGACCAATGAATGATGTGGTGCTGTCATATTCCCAATACCCCGGACCCGATGGAATATACAAAACATCCGCCGCAAACACGGCGTTCATGGATTGATACCCAATCGCGGGCGGGCAATCAAAAATGATGAAATCATACAGGTCCGGCGCCAGTTGGTCCAAATACCGCGACACCGCGGCAAAGAATGACCATTCCGGATTCAAATGCCGATACTGGGCCGATGCAAATTCGACAAAGGCCGCATTGGCGCAGCTGGGCAGAATATCAATCGTGGGCCAGTTGGTGGGTTTGATGAAATCTGTCATCCGCAGATTTTCCAATCCCATGCCGGTAATGGATGCAGGCAATTTGCGTTGGGGCAGGGCGGTACCCGATTCAGCGCCGCGCGCCACTGAATTCATACGTTCGGTTTCCATAATCAGATCGCGCGCCATGATGCCCCAAACGGTGTATTCCTCGGCCACGTCCGACAGACCCATCGAATGGCTAAGCGTGGCCTGAGGGTCGAAATCGACGCACAACACACGATACCCGTCTAGTGCGGCGGCATGGGCGAAATGCAGGGCCACGGTGGATTTGCCAGCACCCCCTTTGAAATTGGCGATGGCCGCGCGGATGGCGCGTTTGTTTTGCGGACGCGGGGGCAACAGCGATTGGCGGTTGACCTTGATCCGGCGGCGCAGTTCGTTGATTTCGTCCAGCGAATACCACCGCTGACGGCCATCATCTTCGACCAGACCTTGGGGCAGGGTGGGGTCTGCGGCCAGACGCCCGCGCAATGTGGATTGATTAACCTTTAGGATCAGCTCGCCCACTTCCCAACTGGAAAACCGGCGCAACACTTTGCGCGATTCCGGCGAAAAGGTCTGATTGCGGATCGCGCCTTGCATTTTTAATGACTTGGCCTGCAGCGCCTCTAAATCTCGATAGGTAAACATCGTTAAGCCTCTGTTTTTATGTGCGTCCCCGCGGGGACATTTGGTTGCATCCCGGTTCGGACCCGTTTTTGGCCCTAAGTGTTCCTCGCGCCTACGCAAAGCACCTGTTTGTGTTCATACATAATACAGGACGCAAAAAAAACCACTTTTTGCAAAAGCGTTTTATTTTTATTTTGCAAAAACGGCTAAAACGTGGAAAATTGATAAAAGACGGCAGAACAGTTTTGTAATGGAAACAGGGCCGTACCGATGAAACCCAAGGGGATTGATTCGAAAATACAGGGATGTCACCGGAATACCGCCAGGGGACATATTTTTCCGAATTAGCCCCGATTAGGGGACATTATTGCGCAATTAGGGGACAGCCTGCATGTCCCCCTTAACCATTAAACCAAAAACAATTTCATTCTTTTTAGGGTAAAGTGCGCGAAATTAGAAAAGGCCTTGACAGAATCGTACTTCAGGACGCAAATTACAAAAAAACGAGCAATAGCGTTTGGCAGCACCGGAACCGCAAGAGATCTGGGCATGTCAGACCGAAAGGTACAGTATGATACGGGCAAAGCCAGTGGGGCGCGGTGCAGCGTCACGCAAATACGATATATTAACAGCACTGGGCAGTCACGCCCTGTCGTTGGGAAAATCCGAACAGCGCCGCGTGTTACGATTGATGACACTGATCACAGCCCGTTATAACTGGGCGCATGATGAATTATCCGTAGGCCAACGCGATATCGCGAAAATGTGGAGCTGTGACGAACGTACCGTCAAACGCGAAATGGCGTGGTTACGGGCCAAGGGGTGGTTGGTTGTACACACTCAAGGCGCGCGGGGGCGTGTGTCGAAATATGGTCTGGGCCTGGATCAGATCCTGATTGACACCCAAACCACCTGGGATGCGGTCGGTCCCGATTTTCAAACACGCATGTCCATCGAACAAACGGGGGCCGATCCTGAACCGTCAAATGTTGTGCCCTTGAAACCGACGGGGCCAGTCCCGATGCCGGATATATCGGATGGCACCGAATGGGCGCTGGCGCAGGCGATTTTGCATCAGGAAAATCCGGCACAGTTTAGCGCCTGGTTTGCCGCGTTGAAACGCAGTGATCGTGTGGCAGGGCGCGTGCAATTGCGCGCCCCGACCAGATTTCATGCGGCCTATGTCTTGACCCATCTGATCCCGACGTTGACCCGCGCCTGCCAATCGGTTGATGCGGATGTGACGGGCGTGGAAATCATTGTCTAGGGCAGGGGATCAGCGCGCCAGATACCGCACCAAGGCGTCCCAAGATTGCGCATCTGCAGTTGCGTCATAGTCGCGCGAACCGGCCACGGTAAAGGAATGCCGCGCGCCGCCATAGATTTCGGCCCCATGTTCGACACCTGCGTCCCGCATTTGTCCCATCACACTGGCCAATTCGTCCAGACCTGAAACAGGGTCGGCCGATCCGTGCAACAGCAAAACCGATCCTTTGGTTTGGCTGTAATCTTGGCCCTCGGGCGTGCCTAGACCGCCGTGAAAGCTGACAAATCCGTCTAGGTCCATACCAGCGCGCGCGGCCTCAAGAACGGCCGCCCCGCCAAAGCAGTAGCCCATCAACACATCCTTGGGAGCATCGCCCAAGGCGGCGCGTGCGGCGGTCAGCCCTGCGTCGATACGGGCGCGAAATTCGGCGCGATTGCCATAAAGGGCACCTGTTTCACGGCGATAATCGTCCATACCGTCCAATACGGCATCCACCCCAAACAGATCCAGCGCCACGGCCGTATAGCCTAGACCTGCCAGCATCATCGCGCGATTTTGTTCATAATCGTCCAAACCGTTCCAATCGTGGATGATGTAAACGGTCCCCTTGGACGCGGCATCAGGTTTTGCGACAAAGGCTTGGAATGTTGTGTCGCCTGATGTGTAATCCAACGTGCTGCCGTGGCCCCCCGCGATTGCGGCGGCGGATGTCAGGCCTAGGGCCATGGCCCCTGTGATTAGGTATTTTAGCATTTCAAAGCTCCGGTTCTTATATGATACCTGAAATTTGGATCGCGCGCGGGCAAAGTAAAGCCCCGCCTGTGATAATCACAAACGGGGCAGGGCAGGGGCCAAACGGCCCCTGACGGCACGTGATGTTATTGGAACTGCGCGGTGACGCCGGTTTCCTGCGACGCGATGTCCAGAGCATCGGAAATATCAATGCTGCGATCAAACAGGGCGCGGCCCACCAAACAGCCCGCAACATGTGGCACGAATTTGATCCGTGAAATGTCATCCAAACTGCGGGTCAGGCCACGGGCCAGAACGGGGGTGTTGGATTGCGCGGCGATTTGGCTGATCAGGCCCAGGCTGTCTTCGGACAGCTCTAGGTCGGCATCAATATCGGTGATCAAGACTGCGGCTAGGGGGTCATTTTTGAAAAATTCCACATAATCAATGGCTTGGTACGCGGTCTTTTCTTTCCAACCGTGGGTGACAACCGATCCCTCTAGCACGTCAACGGCCAAAACGATCTGATCGGGATAGAGCTTGGCCGCCTCTTTCACCAGATCGGGCATGGTGGTGGCGGCGGTGCCGATGACGACGCTGGCGGCCCCAGCATTTAGCCATGTTTCAATTTGTCCGATAGATCGGATGCCGCCGCCCACTTGGACGGATGCGGGTGTTTCCTTGATCAGTTGTTCGATGATGTCTTGGTTTGTGCTGTCTGCCCCCATGACCGCATCGAAATCGGTCACATGGATCCAGCTGGCCCCCGCTTGGGCAAAGTCGCGTGCTTTGGCAATGGGATCGACATGCCAGATTTGCGGTTCCTCCATCTTGCCGCGAAACAGGCTGACGGGCTTGCGGTTTTGTAATTCGATTGTGGGATATAAAATCATGGCGTTTCCTCTGATGTGCTTGGGGACAGGGTGACAGCAAAGCGGTGGGCGCAAGCGCCCTGATGCGACATATGCATGTGACATGCGACATGCGGGCTAGACTTTGCCCCGTTCTGCGCCATTTCTATCCCAAAAGCAGGAGCACGCCCGTGGCATCAAAGGTGACATCAAAACGCATGCCCACCCATAGATTGGAACGCGGCCTGACCACGGCCGGCATGGCGCTGACCTTGGGGCGGCACATTATGGGGGGCGTTGCGCGTGATGTCCTGCAGGGGCAGCGGCCCGATATTGCGCGCGCGGCCCTGACCCCGCAATCCCTGACCGATGTTGTGGGGTCGCTGAAAACCCTGCGGGGGGCGGCGATGAAATTTGGCCAGCTGGTGTCATTGGATGACAGTTTGGTGTTGTCCCCCGAATTGGCCCAGATTTTCGCCCAGTTGCGGGCCGATGGCTATGCGATGCCGCCCAAGCAGTTGAAATCTGTGTTAACGGCGCAATGGGGGGCGGGATGGCACCGCCAATTTGCCCGGTTTGATCCGGTCCCCTTTGCCGCCGCATCCATCGGGCAGGTTCATCGCGCACAATTGCATGATGGCCGCGATGTTGCGGTCAAGGTGCAGTTTCCCGATGTGGATCGCACCTTGCACGGTGATTTGGCATCCTTGCGGCGCATTTTGAAAACATCGCACCTGCTGCCCAAGGGGTTTGATCTGGAATATTACATGGACCTGTGCACCGATCAGTTGGTCCAAGAAACCGATTATCAGCGCGAGGCGGACAATATCGCCCGCATGCGCCGCCTGTTTGCAGGGCATAGGGGCGTGATCATTCCGCAGGTGATGCAAGACCTGTCCACCCCTGCCATTTTGACCATGACCTATGAACAGGGTCACGACCTGTCCCATCTGCGCGATATGCCCATGGGGCAGCGCGGGGCGATTGCGCGCATCTTGCTGGACGTGGTCTTGGCGGAAATATTTGACCACGGCTTTGTCCAAAGCGATCCGAATTTGGCAAATTTCAAGGTATCCATGGATGGGACGTCATTGATATTGCTGGATTTTGGGTCCTGCGTCACGGTGCATCCCGACACGGGGCGTTTGTATCGGGATATGGCGGCGGCTGTGGTGGCCCGCAATCGGGCGCAGTTGTGGGATGTTTTTGATCGCGCCGGGTTGTTTCCGGCGGATTTGACCCCTGCCGATCGCGACTGGATTGCGGATGTGATGGACACAGCCTTGGGCGATGTGTCGGATCAGGGCTGGGTGAATTTCGCCACTGCACAGGTGTTCGATCATCTGGATGTCAACGACATCGCGCGATATTCGCGCATGGTGCCTGCAGGGCGGGTTGCGGGGGATTTCATCTTTATCCAACGCAAATTGGCAGGGCTGGTGTTTTTTCTGCGCAGTCTTGGGGGGGATGTGCCGATCCTGCCCCTGGTGTCAAAACATCTGCGCGACACCTAATACGGGTCAAAAACAACTTTTTAGGTAAAAAAATGATGAACTGTGACCTTGGTCACATATTTCGCGCGGTCATTGGGATTAACGTAGGACCTGTGCGCGGGATGCTCATCCCCCATGAACGAGTTTTTGATTTCCATTGACCCGGTCCTGTCTCATCCCCTTTTTGCAGGACAAAGCAGACCGCGCACACGCATTTAAGTCCGTATTTTATACATTGTAACGTTTCGCGGCAGGTCATTCCGCGAAACGTTTTTTTATGCACGTCACCGCGCGTAGGGCCCGGTTCAGACCGGAACCGTTTTTGACCCCAGTCGCGCCAGATGTTGGGCGCGTGTGGCGGGGGTGTCCTCTGTTGATTGGGGCAGGGGCAGGATCGGCACATCCCCCACCACACGGATCACACAAGGTCCAATAATCGATATTTCGATATGCACGGACACTAGAAAACTCCTTACCTTGGATCAGGCTAACACCAAGATTTTACAATTCAAAAGGGTTTCACGTTTTTTTCACGCACGCATTGCGCAGGTTGGCGTTAGTCTGGGCCCATGTTGACGGAGGACGTTATGAAGCACGCTGACATTCAAATTAGGGATCTGGTGGATTTTTATCATCAATGGCCTGACCTGCGCGATGTAATCATGCGTCTAAGGGATGGTCCAAATGTCGATGATCGCGAAACCTTGATTTTGGAATGGATGATCCTGGTGATGGACCGCGTTGGACCTGCAGACATAGAAACAGAAGCTAAGGAAAAACGTTATGATGCATGACACCACAAATATTCGTTGGACCGCGTTGGATCCAACACTTTGGTCGGAACGTGCCTTGGGGGCGAACGTATTTTTGCAATCAACCGGCGGGGTGGTGCGGGCCAATGTTACCTCCGATTACCAACATCCCCAAATCGCGGTTCAGGGCTATGTCCGTGGCCGCATGCTGGTCGAAGCCTATGTAAACGGCGCATTGAAATTTGAACGGTTGTATTCGCATGCCCCCCTGTTGGTGGAACTGGGCATGGACATGCACGACTGTGACGGTCCGTGCCAGTTGGACCTGCATTTTATCCCTGCTGCATGAGGTCAGGTGTCATTGCTGCGGCACCTGCGCGCCTATCAGGATTGTACCATGCGGCACGATGTTTTCGAAACCCTCGAAGTGGCCTAGCGTCCCTTTGATATCCCAGATTTTCACGACGCGTGTTTGTTGCAAATTACTTTAGGTTCTCGTGAAAATGGTCCCCCGATCTGCATTGACCCGCGATCGGGGGATTTTAAAATTGGTCGATCCGGTATCCGCCGCGTTCCAATGCAGCCCGCAGATCGCGCGCCATGGGCACCGCGCTGGGGCCATCGCCATGCAAACAGATGGTATCAATGCGGCAGGGGATGACATGGCCGTTGGCCGATATGATGCCGCCTGCGTTCAGCATGTTCAAAATGCGCTGCGCGGCAAAGTCGGGATCGGAAATCATCGCACCGGGTGTGCCGCGTGTCACCAGGGTTGCATCATCGTTATAGGCGCGATCGGCAAAAATTTCGCCCGCATAGCGACACCCCAAATCCTGGGCCACCTGTTCCATGACGGTGCCCGATAGGACCATGATGATCAGATCGGGGTTAATGTCCAGCGCCGCGCTGTAACAGACCCGCGCCATATGCGCATCCTCGGACGCCATGTTTGACAGCGCGCCGTGCAGTTTCAAATGGCGCACATGGCCGCCTGCGCGTTTGGCCATGGCCTGTGCGGCCCCCAGTTGATAGGTCACCAAATTCGCCAATCCCCGATCGCTCAGCTGAATGCGCCGGCGGCCAAAGCCCTGCAGGTCGGCAAAGCCGGGATGTGCGCCGATCCCCACGCCTTTTTCCATGGCCAATGCCATCGTGCGGGCCATGGTATCGGCATCGCCTGCATGAAATCCGCAGGCGATATTGGCGGAACTGACAATATCCAACAGGGCCGCGTCATTGCCCATGGTCCATGGGCCAAAGCTTTCGCCCATATCGGCGTTCAGATCAATTGACTGTGTCATCGGGGTCCTCATCAAATTCGGTGCCGGCAATCATGCCAGAGATTAATTGATAGCCCAGTAAATTGGGGATGTCGTGGGGATTGCGTAAACAGGGCGACACCTGACACCGCAGCGATTGCAAAATCTGCGCGTCAGCGGGGCAGGCTTGATCGGCCTGATCCAAGGGGATCACATCAAATTCGACATAGGATCCGATGGGCGCCTGCGCCATTTTTGGGATATCGGCGGGGATTACGGTTGCAATACGGGGGTATCCCCCGATGGTCTGGCATTCGGCCAGCAATACATATGGCACGCCCTGGCCCGTCATCTGAATATCGCCCGTCTGAATGAATTCCGATGCCAGTCCGGCAGGGATATTGGCCACAAATGGATCGGCCCCGTCCAAACGCACGCCTTGGCGGTTGGCTTGGGGGCTGCGTTCAAAACGGGTGTTTAGAAACCGCGTGAGGGTTTGGCTGTCAAACAATTCGGTCTGTGGGCCTGTGACAATGCGAATGAACCCACCGCCGAACCGGTCGCTGGGGGTGATTTTATGATCGGGGCGTTTGGCGTCGGGGTCGGGCCCTAACTCAAACGCCTGACCTGTAGCGATTGGTTGGCCGATACCCGCCAGTAAATGGGTCGATTGGCTGTGTTGCCAGGGGTCCGACAAAATGGGGCTGGCCGGTGTCAGATAGCCATAGCTGCCGCGAATAACCGCACCCAGTGTCAGGGTTTGGCCCGGTTCCAACGTATAGCTGCGGTTCCATGTCAGGGCTGTGTCATCAATGCTGGCGGCCATCGTCGCCCCCGTCAGGGCAAACCGCATCGGGACGGTTGTGCGAAACACGCCCCCAAATCCGGCCATTTCGATGGCGGGCAGGGGACCGGTCGCGCCCAAGATTGCCGTTGCCTCGAACAGGGCCAGACGGTCGGCGGCCCCGCCGTTTGACAACCCTTGGGCCAGACGGTGGGGGCGGCCCAAATCCTGCAAGGTCACGGCAGGACCTGCGCGATCAATGATCAGCTGATGGGTCATGCGGCTGATACGCTCTCGCATCTTGCGCCGCCCAGACCGGCATCATCGCTGGCGGTGATGGTGGTCATATCGCTGTGCGATACGGCGTGAAATTTCAACACATCCCCCAATTTCAGCGCAAAGGGGTCTGCACGATCCGCCAGAAACGGGCGAAATCCGCAATATCCCACCTGCCGCCATCCCGTGACCGATGGATTGGTAAACAACACCAACTGACGTACCGCCACGACCAAGGCACCGGCGGGCACCTGTGGGGTCAATTCCGTTTGGCGCGGAATGTTCCAATGTGGATCCAATAACCCGATATAGGGTTGACCGGGCGCAAACCCGATGGACAAAACGCGCAAATCCGTATCGGTAATTTCGGCAATCGCCTGGTCTGGGGTGCGCGAAATCATCTGCGCCACTTGGTCCAGTTGCGGGCCATAGTCCCCGCCAAAGGCCACGGGGATATGCCAAATCCGCTGTGCAGGCGGTGGTTGGGTCCGGGTCCAATCGGTGCTGTCCAGAATCTGTTGGACCTGGTCACACACCACCGCGCGCGTTGTCACACCCCGGTCAAAGCTGATGATCACAGATGCCAGCGCCGTGGCCGTTTCAACCACACCCGGCAGGGCTGCGGCGGTGATGGCGCGTTGGAAATTTTGCACCGCGCGGGTCGCGGTATCTGATGCGGTCCATGCGAATCGTACAACGATGCTGTCGACCCCAAAGGGTAACAAACACGGAAATGGCGCGGCATTCTGGGCTGTCATCTGCAATTTTCCACTGTTTTTGCATCAGAAAAATTTTTCTTGCTATAAATTGCAAAACGATTACAAATTGTCAACATTATATCAACGTATGCTCGACATAGTGAGTCGGCATGTAAGGGAGCACCACACATGAATAAATTTGTAACTGCGTTTGCGCTGTCTGTTGGCGCGTTTTCGGCTGCTGCTGCTGCGGACAGCTGGGATATGCCCACACCCTATGGCGACAGCACATTCCATACCGTCAACATCCGCCAATTTGCCCAAGACGTCGAAACCGCGACCAATGGTGCCCTAAGCATCACTGTCCATTCCGCTGGGTCCCTGTTCCCGCATGGCGAAATCAAAAACGCGGTTCGGTCACGTCAGGTGGCCTTGGGCGAATTTTTCCTCTCTACCCTATCAAACGAAGATCTGGCTTTTGGCATTGACAGCCAACCGTTCGTTGCGACCAGCTATGGCGATGCGATCAAACTGTGGGCCGCGCAAAAACCGGTCATCACCGAATTACTGGCGGACCAAGATTTGATGCCGCTGTTTTCTGTGCCGTGGCCAGCGCAGGGGTTATACACAAACGGTGCTGTTGAAACGGTTGATGACCTGGCCGGTCTGCGGTTCCGCGCCTATAACGCCGCGCTAGAGGAATTTGCCACATTGGCCAAGGCGGCCCCCGTTCAGGTTGAGGCATCCGACATCCCCCAAGCCTTTGCCACTGGGCAGGTTCAGGCGATGATTACATCCCCCTCGACCGGTGCAAATTCCAAGGCCTGGGATTTCGTGACCCATTACACCGCGATTGACGCATGGGTTCCCAAAAACATCGTGGTTGTGAATAAACGCATCTTTGATCGTTTGGACGCGAACACACAAACGGCCGTTTTGACAGCCGCCGCCGCGGCCGAAGCCCGTGGTCTGGAAATGTCCCAAGCCGAAGCCGCCGCCAAAACCCAAGTTATGGCCGACAACGGCATGACCATTGTTCAGCCATCTGCCGAATTGGTTGCAGGATTGCAGGCAATCGGTGCAACCATGCTGGACAATTGGAACGCCAAAGCCAGCGATCAGGCCAAGGCCGTCTTGTCCGCCTATCAGCAATAATGAACGCAAATCTCATCCCCGCCTAGGCAGGGGTGGGATTTTTTACATCTTGGGGGGTGGATCATGCGTGTTGTGATGGACCGTATCTATAAAATTGCGCTGTGGTGTGCGGCGGGCTGCATTCTGGCCATTTGCACCATTGTCAGTGCGCAGGTGTCACTGAACATTCTGGCGCGCCTTGGGGGGCAGGAATGGTCCTATACCCTGCCCAGTTATGCCGATTTTGCGGGATATTTTCTGGCTGCGGCCAGTTTTTTTGCACTGAGCCCCACGTTGCGGGCCGGTGTGCATATTCGGGTCAATCTGGTGGTGTCCCGTTTGGGCGCGCGTTCGGCCTGGTTGGCCGAATTGACCAGTTTAGCCATTGCAACCGCGATTGCCATGTACGCCACCTATTACAGTGCGCATTTATTATACGAAAGCTGGGATTACGGCGACACATCCACCGGCATTATCGCGATTCCACTGTGGATCCCACAAACTGCGATGGTGGCGGGTTTGGCGCTGCTCAGTGTCGCCTTTGTCGATACGTTGCTGGACAGTCTGCGGGCCAAAGCCGCCATTTTAACCGACACAGGGGCCGAGTGATCATATGTCAGATCCAATGATTTTTTCCGTTTTGTTGGTTGTGTTACTGGGCCTGTTGGCCATGGGGGTTTGGGTGGCCGTGGCCTTGATCGGCATGGCGCTGGTGGCCTTGGTGTTTTTTTCCAATGCGCCGCAGGGGTTGGTGTTGGCCACAACATTGTGGGGGCACAGCCACAGTTGGCCCTTGGCCGCCTTGCCCCTATTTATTTTGATGGGTGAAATCCTTCTGCGATCGCGTCTTAGCCAAGATATGTTTTCCGGCCTTGCCCCGTGGTTGGGCCGTGTGCCGGGGCGGTTGTTGCATGTCAATATTCTGTGCTGCGCCATATTCGCGGCCGTATCCGGATCATCTGCGGCCACCGCGGCCACAATCGGACGCATGTCCGTGCCCGAATTGACCCGCCGCGGATATTCGCAATCGTTGATTTTGGGCACCTTGGCCGGATCGGCCACATTGGGGTTATTGATCCCGCCGTCGATTATTTTGATTGTCTATGGCGTGGCCACCGAACAATCCATCGCCCGTTTGTTTGTGGCGGGCATTTTGCCGGGTCTGATGCTGGTGGGGCTGTTTGCGGGCTATGTCGCGGTGCTGGCCCTGCGCAATCCCGCGCAATTTCCCGCGGATGGCGACCGCCTGCCGTTGCGCCAGAAATTGGCCGCATCACGGCGGTTGATCCCCGTGATGTTGTTGATTGCGGGGGTTATTGGCACGATCTATACGGGCGTGGCGTCACCCACCGATGCGGCCGCCATCGGGGTTGTGTTATCGCTGATCTTGGCGGTCAGTTCGGGCGGATTTGGCTGGGATGCCCTGTCGCAGGCGGTGTTATCGGCGACGCGGACGTCGGCCATGATTGCCTTTATCCTGTTGGGGGCTGCGTTTTTATCCATTGCCATGGGGTTTACGGGGATCCCGCGCAATTTGGCCAGTTGGATTGCCACATTTGATCTGTCGCCCTATGCGCTTTTGGCGGTGTTGACGGTGTTTTTCATCGTCTTGGGGTGTTTTTTGGACGGGATCAGTGTTGTTGTTTTGACCACATCCATCATTCTGCCCATGGTGCAGGCGGTGAGCATTGATCCGCTGTGGTTCGGGATTTATCTGGTTTTGGTCGTAGAAATGAGCCAGATCACACCCCCCGTTGGATTTAACCTGTTTGTGATCCAAGGCTTAACTGGCATCGATATTTTGCGCGTGGCGCGTGCGGCGTTTCCGTTTTTCTTGCTGTTGTTGCTGGGCGTTGTGTTGATCACCATGTTCCCGCAAATTGTCACCGTTTTGCCAAACGCGATGGGCCGCTAAAGCGACGCGGCCGCGCGGCTGGCCTGATCATAAAGCCCCGACAGCGCGCGCAGCGATGCCGCGATGTCGCGCAATTCGTCCCCGTTCAATCCGGTATGGGGCAGCGATTCCAGCAAACATTGCGCGCGCACATCGCGGTATTTGGTGCACAGGGCGCGGCCCTGATCGGTGGTTTTGTAAAACACCTCTTTGCCGCGTTTTTCGGCCGATATCAGATCCAGTTTCACCAATTTGCGCAGGGCATAGGTGACGGTGTGGGAATCTTCGATGTTCAGCAGGAACGCAATGTCTGACATGCGTTTTTCGCGGTCGCGGTGGTTGGTATTGTGCAGCACCAGAATTTCCAGCGGCGACAATTCCGCCCCCCCCGAGGCCGCCATGCACCGTTGCATCCAGCGGTTAAAGGCATTGTTGGCAATGATTAGCCCATATTCGAATTCGGACGCCTGCCAATTATCGCCATCGGCCAAATGACGCGATGAAACAATGCGGCGTTTTGCGGGACTGTCTGTCATGGTCTGCCTATCCTTTGTGTCATAGAATTATGCCGCGCCTATCGGGGAATGGCAACTGTCACTCTGTGGGGTCAGATGCGGTCCAGACCTGCCCCAGTGCCCCAACAAACAGATCCACGCCAAGTCCGATCAAATCATCGGGAAAATCGTAATCGGGGTGGTGCAATTCCGGCTGTGATGTGCCGGCCCCTAGCAGAACCATCGCCGATTTTGAATGGGCCCCAAAGCGGCCGAAATCTTCGGAGGCGCGCATGGGCAGGGGAAAATCGGCCTGCCCTAGCCCTGTTTGCGCCATGGCGGTCTGCAAAATTTCGGTGGCCTCGGGGTGGTTTTCGCAATGGTGGAATATGTCATGGGTGGACAGATCAATCGTCAGCTGATGGTGTGCCGCACAGGTCCGTGCAATATCGGTCACGCGTTGGAACAGTTGGGCCATGGTATCATCATGGCCCGTGCGCAGTGTCAGATACACCTGCGCCGTGCCCGGTGCGATGCCAAAGGCGGGTTCGCCCAGTTGGATATGGGTCAAGGTGACCAATGAAAATGCGGGGTCGGTCACGGGGGCCGCCTGACCCAGATGCTGCGTGGCCTGGATAATGTCGGCAATTGCAGGGGCAGGGGACAGCCCCGTTTCGGGCAGCGATGCATGTGCCGTTTTTCCCTGTAACGTGATTTTCACCCCGCGCGATGCGCAATTCATGATGCCGCATTGGATCGCCGCCTGACCAATGGCAATCCCGGGATAATTATGCAGCGCGAACGCATAATCGCACCGCAAATCATCAAAGCGTGGATCGTCAATCACAGCCGCCGCCCCTGCGCCGGTTTCCTCGGCCGGTTGAAACAGCAACACCAATCGGCCAATTTTATCGCGGTTTCGGTCCGCCCATCGGGCCAGTCCCGCCACGATGGCCATATGCCCGTCATGGCCGCATAAATGGCCCAGACCCGGATATCTTGACTGATGCGGCAGGTGGTCATTTGTTTCGCGGATGGGCAAGGCATCCAATTCACAGCGCACCATAACGCTGGGGCCGGTTTGATCGCCGTGCCATATGCCCGCGACCCCATGGCCGCCCAGATCGGTGATAATGTCATCAGGATGTGCGCCGCGCAATTGGGCGACAACGCGGGCGGCCGTGTCGACTTCGGCGCCCGAGATTTCGGGGAATTGATGCAAATCACGCCGCCAGTTGGTCAATTCAACCAAATCAGCGTTTGTCAGATATGCGGTCATGCAGATTTTCCCCCGTCTAAATGGATGTTAGCAGCAGGCTGGTTTCACTGTTGGAAATGCCGTCAATCATGCGCACTTGGCGTAAAATTGCGTCAAAGGCCACCAGGCTGTCGGTGCGCAATTCGGCCACCAAATCCCAGTTGCCATTGGTTGTGTGCAATCGGTGCAATTCGGGCAGTCCGCGCAGTTTCTTGATCACGTGATCGGTGGATTTTCCGACCACCTCGATCATCATGACAGCCTGGATCATGTCGTCGGGGTGATCCTGTCGGACGCGCACGGTGAATCCCAGAATGGCCCCCGAATTGATCAACCGATCCAGCCGAAATTGTACGGTCGCGCGGGACACCCCCAACACTTGGGCCATTTTGGACACCGGCGCACGCCCATCGCTGCGCAACAGGGCAATCATTCGGCGGTCAAGGTCGTCGAAATGGTGGGTGACGTCAGACATTTTGTTATCCTAGGGTTCACAAAATGTATAAAGTCTTGGCAAAATTTACACAAGTTGAAAATCTGTATTACATTTTGCACATGATACACCCGCCATATTAGCATAAGGATACTGCACATGGCACTGGCCCCTTCGGAACTGGCAATTGTTCCCTTTGTTTCGGTTGAAAATATGATGCGTCTGGTCAACAGCATTGGGGTCGGCCCAATGATGGCGGGCATCTGCGATTATTTGGACCAAGATTTCCGCCGCTGGGACAGTTTTGACAAAACCCCGCGCGTGGCCAGTCATTCGGACGTGGGCGTGATCGAATTGATGCCCACATCGGATGGGCAGCATTACGGGTTCAAATATGTCAACGGTCATCCCAAAAACACCAAAGAGGGTTTGCAAACCGTCACCGCCTTTGGTCTGTTGGCGGATGTTTATACGGGCTATCCGATTTTGCTGACGGAAATGACGGTGCTGACTGCGCTGCGCACGGCGGCGACATCGGCGCTGGCCACCCGCACCTTGGCACCCAAGGGCGCGCATACGATGGCGATGATCGGGTCTGGTGCGCAGTCCGAATTTCAGGCACTGGCGTTGCAGGAAATTTGCGGGATTAACACCGTGCGTCTGTATGATGTGGACCGACGCGCCATGGAAAAAACCGCGGCCAATTTGCAGGGGTTGATACAGGTTGTCCTATGCGATACCCCCGAACAGGCGATCGAGGGCGCACAGGTTATCACCACCTGCACTGCGGATAAACAAAACGCAACGATCCTGACCGATAACATGGTGGGCGCAGGCGTGCATATCAACGCGATTGGCGGCGATTGTCCGGGCAAAACGGAATTGCACCGTGATATTTTGCACCGTTCAGACGTGTTTGTCGAATATCCCCCCCAAACCCGGATCGAAGGTGAAATTCAACAGGTTGATCCTGATTTCCCTGTGACCGAACTGTGGCAGGTGTTGACCGGACGGGCGGCAGGGCGCACCAATGATCGTCAAATCACCCTGTTTGACGGGGTGGGCTTTGCGATCGAAGATTTTTCTGCCCTGCGGTATGTGAATGACAAAATCCAAGGCACCGATTTTTTTCAACCCCTAGATATGTTGGCCGCCCCCGATGATCCCCGCGATCTGTTCGGAATGGTCCGCCGCGCAGGAGAGTAAGCCATGACACATGATCCCCAAAACACCTGTATTCTGGTTGGCGCTGGCATGGATTGCGGCAAACGCAGGCGCGGATGCGTGATGGGGCCAGATGCCTATCGCACCGCGGGGTTGGTTGAAACGCTGACGGATCTGGGATGGCAGGTCGATGATCGGGGCAATGTCAACGGCCCCCTTGCGCCCGGACCCGCACCGGCAGGTCAGCTGCACGCCTTTGACGAAACGGTGATCTGGACGCGGATGTTGACCGATGCCGCGCTGAATGCCTGTCGCGACGGGTTTCCCGTGTTTATGGGGGGCGATCATGCGCTGTCGCTGGGCACGGTGAATGGCGTGGCGCAATATGCCCGCGAACAGGGGCGGCCGTTGTTTGTGTTGTGGCTGGATGCACATCCCGATATCAACACGCCCCAAACCACTGCATCGGGCAATTTGCATGGTACGCCCATTGCCTATCTGACGGGGCAGGCGGGGTTTGACGGGTTTGATCCCGTGGTGGCCCCCATTGCACCCGAAAACGTCTGTTTTATTGGGTTGCGGTCGGTCGATCGCCCCGAACGCGATGCGATTACGGCCACGGGTATGCGGGCCATTGATATGCGGTATATCGACGAACGCGGAATTGCCGCACCACTGAACGAATTTTTGACCCATGTGGCCGCCGCCAATGGCATTTTGCACGTGTCGTTGGATGTCGATTTTCTTGATCCCGCAATTGCCCCCGCCGTTGGCACCACCGTCCCCGGTGGCGCCACATTCCGCGAGGCGCATTTGGTCATGGAAATGCTGCATGACAGCGGATTGGTCGGATCGCTGGATTTGGTGGAGTTGAATCCGTTTTTGGATGAACGCGGCAAAACCGCGTCCTTGATGGTGGATCTGACGGCGTCATTGTTTGGGCGCTGTGTCTTTGATCGGCCGACACGCGGGTTTGCCTGAACAGACGGGCCAGTCTGGGTTCGATGATTTGGGGGCTAGGCCCCCAAAATCCGCGGCAGGCGTAGCCCGTGTTCGGTTGCGCATTCAATCGCCTGCGGATAGCCCGCATCTGCATGCCGCCAAACACCACTGGCGGGATCGTTCCACAGAACGCGTTCCAATCGCTTGGCCGCCTCGGGCGTTCCATCGGCGCAG
>CAJXSD010000017.1 GCA_913060475.1 uncultured Paracoccaceae bacterium
TCATGATCCGCACCACCCAACATGACATCCCCATGCATGCCGCTGACAATGAAATCTGATCCATCGTCACCGTTAAACGCGTTGGAACCACTCAGCGACACCAATGTGTCGTCACCACCGGCGCCCTTGAATTGATCATTCCCAAGAGCATCGAAAATGTTATCATTGCCGCCGCCGCCTGTGCTGACGCCATTGCCGCTGTTGCCTGTGATGATTTTGCTTTCAAAAATGGCTGTGACCAGCGTGCCATCGTCATGTTGACTGGTTACAAAACTGGCTGATGTGAAATCACCGCGGAAATTCAGGATGCTGTCGGTCGTTCCGTCTTGGTTCACATCAATTTCCAGCCGCGTGCCATCCTCGGACACGGTCAGATCATCCGCTGTGATGTCTTGGCCCAAAATCAAAACGCTGTCGCCCGTTTCAAAACCGGTCAGAATGTCACCATTCAGGGTGTCCAAGGTTCCAACAACCATATTGGACCCCTCGGGCAGGTTCAGCTCTTCTTTGGCGATGGTGGCATAGATATCATCGCCATATTCGAATTCGCCGATTTTCAGAATGCTGGTGGCATAGCCATCATCGGTGATCAATTCGATATCGCCAATGTACAGGCCGCTGTCGTAAATTGCATCACCCGTATCGGCGACGACAATCTCGATTTTGTTTGCGCCCTGCCGCACGGGCGCAGTCACGGTCAGGTATTCCGTGAACCCATCCCATTCGATGGCCCATTGCCCCTGGCTGTTATCAACGTAATATCCAGATTCCAGCGTTTTCGTAAATGCGCCCAGCGGTTTGTCCGCATCACCATCAAGCAACGCATAATTTTCGTCATTTATAACGATCGCCGCAAAGTCCGTGAAATTGGTATCAACAAATTCAGGAAACTCTTCTGATCCAAAAGCGAATTCAAAGCGGATCGATTTAATGTCCGTGTTATCGATATTCAGGGTAAATTCCATCCCTGATGCGTCCATATTGTCCGGTACTGAGCTGGTTAAATTCTTGGCCGCCGAAAGGTCGGTTAGCAGGTTCGTAATCGTGTCATGACCGTCTGTCCCATGTTCCAAGGATTCATCGGTTTCGTCATTCAAATTATCGGGCAGGCCACCGGTCGAAAACAGCAACCCGTAATCATCCGAGTATTTTTTGTAGATCGAAAACGTATCCAGTTGAAATGCCGCCTCTGGCGTGCCGACGAAAAAGACATCCGAAACCGTCACGCCGCCGACATAACCCAAACCGTCCTGCAGCCAATTATCGATCAACTCGGCCCCGGTTAAGGCGTTGACCGGATCCTGCACAATCAGATCGGCAAAGGATGCACCTTCTATCGTGAAATCATACGTACGCAACTGCAGTGATGTTGTCATATTCAGGGTAAAGGCATCAGACACATCAACAATGCCGGAATCGTACAATGGATCGATTGTGAAATTTGATCCATTCGTTACAGCACTGAACAGACTGGATCCTGCCGACATTTCAACATTTCCGAATAATCCAGTGCTGGCCGCGATAGCCGCGCCAACGCCAGAAATTGAAATTTCACCACTATGCGAGGCCGAACCAAATGCCTGCATATTCGCACCCAGTTTAAAATCCCAATCTATATCATAATCAAACCCATCAAAGGATTCGGGGATGGTAAATTCAAAATCTTGGCCCAGCTTGCCTGAACCAATGACCACACCGTCGACCGATGCGGTGTAAAACACATCCTCAGGATCAAAAATAAATTCCTGCGTCAGTTCAATTTGGCTGGTAATTTCAGGCAAAAACACCGCCGCCACCCCGCCAAAGTAACTGTTATTAGCGTCAGAGCCGAGATAGACTGGATCATCGCCCGTGTAAAAATCCAAGGTCCCGTTAACCAGACCCCAAAAGGATGCCATCATTAAGGTATTGGAGTAGGATACGTCGTACAAAACATCATAATCGTCATCCGGCCAATCCTGAAATGGATCGATTGATTGACCCATTGTTGTCAGACCATCACCGGGTAACAGGCCAGACACCTGATATTGATCCTCTCCATCAAGTATTAATGCGTCAGATACTGTTATGTTTCCATCGCGATCGACAGAAATCAGTTCGAAATATCCTGACCCGGCTGTATCAGATGCCAATATCATGTCGGACAGCGACATCAGCGTCCCACCTGCGATATTCACCTGAACGTTTCCTAACGCTGCCATATCTTCTGGCGTAATCATCAGGTCCAGCGACATGCTGTCATAATCCAACATACCAGCGGTGATTGTCGGCGGTTGGTCCGAATTGTGATTTAAAGAAACGGTATCAACCGAATAACTGCCACCGTTATCTGTGATGTCATATTCAAATTCGTAAGAGGCCGAGACATCAACATTCCCCAAACCAGGGTTGGACACACGCAGCTGCAGTCCCGATGTCAAACTGAAATCCAACAGAAAGGATACGACATCGCCACTGTCTAGAATGACCGATTGCATATTGTCCGAACCCGCGCCTGACACTGTCATAGTGCCGGGTTCAATCAAGGTTATCGTATGTTGATTATTGAACAAATTCGCAAATTCGTTGCCATCCCAATCATAGCCATCGCTGGAAAAATTCAATGTCTGTGCAAAATTCATGCTACCCCCCTAAATACAATAAACCACGGTGCCCAAAGATGTCGCAGCGACCACGCCACCCAATCAGATTTGCGCTCACCCCAAATTAATACTTTAGTAAGTATTTATCATATCCTTTCGTAAGACAATAGTATATTTTACAACCCTAGGTGAAAATTTGCTGCACGCCCTGCAAACGGTCGCCCCCCAAAATAATGTGGCGCGATGGATCATTCGATCCTATGGTATGGTTTATCATTACCTTGGTGATTTCATCGCAATCACCCCGACCCCAGGATTTTTCATGACCAAAGATATTGAATTTTGGAACAAACTGGCCCCGAAATATGCCCAGTCTAAAATTTCGGATATGGCCGCCTATGAATACACGTTGGAGCGCACCCGCCATTATCTGCGCCCGGATCAGCGTGTGTTGGAATTGGGCTGCGGCACGGGGACCACGGCGCTGGCATTGGCGCCCAGTGTTGCAACCTATGATGCCACCGATGCCGCGCAGGCGATGATTGATATTGGCAATCAGAAAAAACAGGATGCGGGGCAAACCAACCTGACACTGTTTCAATCCATGGATGTACCAATGACGCCGGGCGATGCGCCCTATGACTGCATCCTTGCGTTTAACTTTCTGCATCTGGTTCAGGATCAGGACCGCGTGTTTCAAAATATCTATGATCGGTTAAAACCTGGGGGATTGTTTATTTCCAAAACATTTTGCATGCCGCGCGATCTGTGGGCGGTGCCCATTTTTGCGATGCGGGCGGTATTGCCGATTTTGACCCATCTGGGCAAAGCGCCCAATGTGCATTTTATCACCATGCCCAAATGGGACGCCAAAATTTCCAAGGCTGGATTCAATATTATCGAAACGGGGGCCTATCCGCTGTCACCCCCCCGTCGGTTTGTTGTGGCACGCAAACCTGCCTAGCCTGTGTGCGCAGCCAAAATGCCACGATGTCGGTTTTTGCAAACCGATATCGGTATTTTATAGGCCACCTCTGTGATTTCTTGGCAGTCTATCCGAAAAAGGAACACAGCACATGACCCTAGCTCAGCCCATTCGGTCCCGCGCAGGCGGACGCGCCGCACGCCGCGCCCTGCGCACGGCCCCAAATTTCGACATGCTGGCCGGCCTAACCAACGCCCTGCCCCTGACCGAAGTCATGGACGGTGCCCAGGTTGAACGCATTGATGCCGCCTCTATGGATATTTTGGAAAATGTGGGCGTCGTGTTTCGCGATGATATCGCGCTGGCCGATTGGCGGCGTGCAGGGGCCAAGGTTGTGGGCGACCGCGTCTATCTGGATCGGGGCTTGGTGCGCGACCTGATCGCCACCATTCCATCCGATTTCACCTATCACGCCCGTGATCCGCGCAAAAATGTGAAATTGGGCGGAAGGCATGCGGTTTTCGTCCCTATGACAGGCGCGCCATTTCTGCGCGATCTAAATGATGTGCGCCGCAATCCCACGCTGGATGATTTGGCGATGTTCCACAAACTGTCGCATATGATGCCTGCCTTGCATTCGTCGGCGCATCACATCGTGGAACCCTATGACCACCCGATCAGCCAGCGGCATTTGCGCATCACCTATAGTTCGATGAAACATTCTGACAAAATGTTCATGGGCATGACCACCAGCCCCAAAAACGCCCAAGATGTCATGGACATGTGCGCCATTCTGTTTGGGGCAGATTACATGGAAAACCACCCCGTCACGACCGGGAATTGTAACGGCAATTCGCCCCTAGTCTGGGATGAAACCATGTTGGGCGCGATGCGGGCATTTTGCAAACACAACCAACCTGTGCTCTGTTCGCCCTTTGTGTTGGGCGGGGCGAATACGCCGGCCTCGGTCCCTGCATCTGTCGCACAATTAAACGCCGAGGCGCTGTCCGCCTTGGCCTATACCCAGGTGATCCGGCGCGGCTGTCCCGCGATTTACGGGCATTACCTGTCCACCGTGTCCATGAAATCGGGCGCGCCCATGGCGGGAACCCCCGAAATCAGCCTGATGAATTTCATGATCGGTCAAATGGCGCGGTATTACGGGGTGCCTTGGCGCACATCCAACACGCTGGGCGGGGCCAAAACATTCGACGCCCAGGCCGGATACGAAAGCGCCACGACCCTATCGGCCGTCATGCACGCCGGTGCAAACTATATCTGGCATTCCGCTGGCTGGAACGAAGCGGGCATGCATTGTTCCGTGGCCAAATTCGTGGTCGATGCCGAACAATGCGCCATGGCCTATCGCATGGCGCAGGGGCCGAATTGGGCCGGATTTGACGATGCCATCGCCGCCGTTTCCGACATAGGACCGGGCGGGCATTATCTGGGCCATCCCCACACGCAGGAAAATTTCCAAGACGCCTATTTCATGCCGGACCTATTCGATAATAATTCCATCGAACAATGGACCGCCGAGGGCAGCAAGGAAATCACCGCCCGCGCGCTGGACTATGCCCGCCGTCTGTTGAACGAATACCAAGCACCCGCCTTGGACCCTGCCAAAGACGAAGAGTTACGTGATTACATCGCACGCCGCGAACGCGAAATTCCGGCGGCCGATGAATTAAACCAAACCTATTAGGGGCAGGCAGTGACGCAAATGCGCGGTTTATTCTGACCGCGCACGCCATTCTTTGTATCGCAGAACGGCATTTGCGCCCGGATCGCGGAACAATCGGGGCGGCAATGCCTTGGGCGCGGTTTCGTTTTGGAAATGCGCGGTCAAATCGGTATTCAACCCGCAGGCCATTTCTGCGGCGGCAATCCCCGTCAATGTCCCACGCGCGGTGCCCAACCCATTTTGCACGCAGGCTGAAAACAGATTGGTCAAAATTTCACAGGTCACAGACACCCCATTGCCGGACAGGCACAAATGCCCGGCCCATGTGTATTGCATCTGCAACCCCGCCAGTTTCGGGAACCGTTCGTCAAATTTGCGCTGCATGACGCGGGCCGCGCGGGCAACATCATTGGGACTGGCCCGCAACCCCGAACGCAACACCGCACAGGTGCGCGTAATGATACGATTGCCCCCTTGGCCCGTATCAATCCGGCGCATTGTGGTCCCCATCGGGTCCGATGGCGTAATCCCCCAACGGGGTTGTCCCCCCAATACGGCCAGGGCATCGCGGTCCAGTTCGGGTGTCATGGCCGCAAACAGGAATACCTGCATCAACCGACCCCGCGCATAGCCAAAGCTTTCGAGATGGCCATTCACGGCCAAAATCACCTGACCACAGTCAATGCGTGCGCGATCCGTGTGCAGCACCCAGTGCGATCCCGATTTTTCAAATTTGATGACGGGGCTGCGTTCGAAAATGTCCACACCTTGGTGCGCCAAACCTGCGGCCAACCCGCGAATATAGCCAGCAGGCTGCAACATAACCGTGCCGGGCGTATACAGGCCGGATTGGTAATGCGCGCTGCCGGTCACATCGCGCATGGCCTGCGCGTCCAGCATTTCATACCCTTCGCCCAGATCGTCTAGATGGCGGGCATAGGTCGCATTGTGATCCAATGCCACCACGCCCACCGCGCCGTTTATTTTGCCCGATTTGTCAAAATAGTTGGGATCAATCCCATAGTCATCCACCGCCGCCTGACCGAAATCTTGGGCATATCGGTTAAACCGGATCAACGTTTTTTCGTCACCCGCGCCCGCATAATCATCACTGGTCAATTCGTGGGGCAGATCAATCATAAACCCCGAATTGCGCCCTGTGCCGCCCTGCCCAATGGCCAAGGCATCCAAAACCGCAATCCGCAGATTAGGATCAATCTGCGTCAACCGCCGCGCCGCCGACAACCCCGCAAAACCCGCACCCACAATAACGACATCATAACGCGCATTATCTGCGGCCGTGGGATAGGCCGCGCGGGCTGGCAAAATGGCATCCCACGCAGCGGGCCCCTGCAAATCGGGCAAATGGCGCACAGCGCGGTGATACATTATTGCACCGCCTCGTCCGCATCATCGGATAGGTCGATCCAGATGGTTTTGATCTGGGTGTATTGGTCATGCGCATGAATGCCATTGTCGCGCCCGCCAAACCCCGACTGACGATACCCGCCAAAGGGCGTCGTGATGTCGCCTTCGCCAAAACTGTTGACCGTAACAGTGCCCGCCCGCAACGCGCGTGCCCCCCGCAAAGCGCGTTTGATATTGGCGCTGAAAATCGATGCGCACAGACCATAGTCGGTGTCATTGGCAACCGCAATCGCCTGATCGGCGCTGTTGACCGTGATCACAGACAACACCGGCCCAAAGATTTCGTCCCGCGCCAAGGGGTGATCGTTGTCAGGCACCTCAACCATCGTGGCCTGAACGCAGGCGCCATCGGTGTCACCCCCCATCAAAATTGTGTCGGCCTGTTTCAGATATCCGCAGACCTTGTCAAAATGGGCCTGTGACACCAGCGCGCCCAATCGGGTTTCTGGGTTCAACGGGTCGCCCACATTCCAATGCTGCGCATGATGTTTGATCCGTTCGATCAATGTGTCGCGCACATCGCGATGCACGATCAATCGGGATGTGGCGGAACAGTTTTCGCCCATGTTCCAATACGCGCCCTGCACGATGTGCTGGGCCACGCGGTCCAGATTTTCGGCGTCTTGCAGGACAATTGCCGGGTTTTTGCCGCCCATTTCCAACACAACCTCTTTGGCATTGGACTGCGCGGCATATTCCAAAAACCGTTTGCCCGTAGCGGTTGATCCGGTAAAGGACACCATGTCGATGTCCATATGACGGCCGATGGGTTCGCCCACCTCGGCCCCGCCGCCCGGCACGATGTTCAACACGCCACGCGGGATGCCTGCCTCGGACGCCAATTCCGCAAAACGCAGGGCGGTCAGTGTGGTTTCCATGGCCGGTTTGACAATGACCGAACAGCCCGCCGCCAAAGCGGGGCCAATTTTCCACGCCAACATCAACAGGGGGAAATTCCACGGTAAAACCAGCCCCACAACGCCGATCGGTTCGCGCACCACCATGGCCATGTGATCGTCGGATGCGGGGGACACCTGATCATAGATTTTGTCGATCAATTCCGCATGCCATTTGATGCAATGGATCGCCTCGGGAATGTCGACGGTTTCGCAATCATAGATCGGTTTGCCGCTGTCGATGCTTTCCATCACGGCCAATTCACGGGCGTTGCGGGTCATCAATTTGCACAGGCGGATCAACGCATCTTTGCGGTCGCTGGGGTGCAGGCGGGACCAACGGCCATCATCGAATGCCTGTCGTGCCTTGGTCACGGCGAAATCAACATCCCCCGCATCGCAGGCGGCGATCTGGGCAATCACCTGACCTGTGGCAGGGTTGACCGTATCAAATGTGTTGCCGGACATCGCAGGACGATAGGCCCCATCAATATAGGCCGCGGTGGGCAGATCCAGTGATTGCGCAATCGCGCGGTATTCTTGTTCGGTTAGCAAGCTCATATCAATAACCCCCGCTGCTTAGGCTGCGACAATATCGGCGATGGTGCGTTTAAGGACACCAACCACCTGTTCCAATGCGCGTTTGTCATCTTTGTTCAATCCGGTCAGCGGGGGGCGCATATCCCCTGCATCGATCCCGTTCAGGGTCACGCCATATTTGATCGTCTGAATGAATTTTCCGCCCTGTTCCAGCACGTTCATCAGCGGCATCAGGGCCGACATAATTTTGCGCCCCTTGACGAAATCGTTTTGCAAAACGCAAGCATCATACAATGCCACATGTTCGCGCGGCAGGAAATTTGACCCGCCACAGACCCAAAATGGCGCACCCCATGCGAAAAATTCCAACGCTTGGTCATCCATACCGCAGCCCAGCTGGATATGCGGATAATCCCGCGCCAGCATATGCACACGGTTAATATCGCCCGAACTTTCCTTGATCCCGCAGAAATTGCGCGACCGACCGACGCGGTCCAGAAATTCGGGACCCATCATGGTGCCCGTGCGATGGGGATAGTTATACAGCATGATGGGCAAACCCGCCGCCTTGTCGATGGCCAAGGCATTCAGCGCATTTTCGCGATCTGTTGGCACGGCATAGGGGGGACTGGCCAGCAATATGGCATCAGCCTGCAGTTCGCGCGCGGCACTGGCCAAGGCGATGGAATCGTCGGTCAGCATTGCGCCCGTACCAATCACCAAGGGCACGCGCCCCTTGATCCGGTCGCGGGTAAAGCGGGCGATTTCGATCCGTTCCGCAACCGTTTGGGCATAATTTTCACCGGTGGATCCACCAGAGATGATGCCATGCACCCCGTTCTCGATCAGAAATTCGATAACCTCGGCCAAGGCATCCCAATTGGGTAGTTTATCCGTGGTGTAAGGGGTGACAGCAGGGGTATAGATACCCTGAAATTGAAATAGTGGGGACATGAGAACCTTAGGCGCTGTGGGTTGAAAGGGTACCAAGGGGCAAAGCCAGCCCCGTCGGCATCACAAAACGTTCGATTTCATCACGCGACAGATTCCAGTGGTCGTCTGCCAGATCTTCGGCGCGTTCGGCATCGCGGTGTTCAATCGCGATGATAATTTCATCGTGTTGATCACTGGCCTGTGTCAGGTTTGTCGCCATGCCGTTGTTTTGGGGTTGATAAAATGTCATCGCAATCCGCGCATGATCGATCAGCAACCGTTGAAACGACGGCATCAGATACACATTGCCCGCCATATCGCCGGTAATTTCATGGAACCGGTTGTTGGCTAGGGCGCGTTCGGCGGCATGTCCCGAACGCAGGGCATTTTTGAAATCCTGCTGGGCCTGCTTTAGCTGATCAATCTGATCTGGCGTGGCATTCAGCGCCGCCAATCGCAGGACAGCACGGTAAATCATCGGCGCAATCAGGAAAAATTCGCGCAGCGTAGTATAGGACATATCCGCCACACGCGCACCCCGACCCGAGCGTAATTCGATATACCCCAGCCCCGCCAAATCGCGGAACACCTCGCGCAGCGGGGTACGGGATAAATTGAAATCACGGCTCAGCTGCTGTTCATCCAAATCCTGACCCGGACGCAGTTCCAAGGTCAGAATCGCCCTCCTAAGGTATTCTGTTAATTGGAATTTTGGCCCGTTTTCCATCAATTTCACCACGCTGGTTTGTGATATTTTCCATTGTATTGGCATAAAATACATATTGTATTCAAGGAAAATTTATAGAATATTCAAATTAGTTTCTGACGTAGGTATCCCATGACCATCACCCAGCATTTTGCATTTGCACTGGTACAGGATTTTTCCCATCTGGCGTTTTCCTGCGCAGTGGAACCGCTGAGGATTGCAAATTTGATCAGCGGACAGGAATTATATAAATGGTCGTTTCTGTCCGAAAACGGGGAAACGGCCACCTGTTCAAACGGGTCTGTGACGTTGGTCCACCACAGCTTTGCCCAGCCGCCGAAATATGATCACCTTTTTGTGCTGAGCGGGATTTACATGCGTGACCGCATCACCCCATCCCTGACCGCAATGCTGCGCCGCGAAAAACGGCATGGAGGCACCATAGGGGCGCTGTGTTCAGCGGCGTGGATATTGGCGGACATCGGGTTTTTGGATGGCCAAGACGCCGCCATTCATTGGGATTATCACGACAGTTTCATGGAAAAATTCCCCGATGTAAATTTGGTGCGCAACGTATTTGTGGCCACTGGCCCCCATGTCACCGCATCGGGCGGAACCGCAACGGCCGATTTGATGCTGCATATCATCGAACGCGATCATGGGCAGGATTTGGCGACCGCTGTGGCCGATCAAATGGTATACACCGCTGTGCGTGCAGCATCTGCGGAACAACGCGTATCGCTGCAATCGCGCAACGGCATGCGCAACGCCCATTTGGCCAAGGCCATCGGCATAATGCAAAACACAATCGCGGATCCAATTTCACCAACACAAATCGCCGAACACCTGGGGATTTCATCGCGCCAATTGGAACGGCTGTTTGGCAAATTGCTGAACACATCGCCCAAGAAATACCATATGGAACTGCGCCTAGAACGGGCGCGGCATTTGCTGATCCAAACGGAATCATCGATCAGCGATGTGGCCTTTGCCTGCGGATTTGAAAGCACGGGACATTTCGCCCGCGTGTACAAATCGGCCTTTGGTGTATCCCCGTCCGCCCAGCGCAATCGCATTGACTAGGGTGCGCACCAAACAGGCGTCGCGATTTTTCGCCAATATGATGCAGATCTGCAGATGGGACCTTTACCAAGGTGGGGTTAAATGATCTGATATGGCACCATGTGCAGGCCGCACAAAATACCGTGGCCGACCGATTCGAACCCAAGGCGAATGTTTCGTATGTATTTGTCCCCAACCCCCCATACTATACTGCGCATTGGTCTGCTGGCGATGGTCACGCTGTTGGGCTGGATCACGCCCGGTTTCAGTCAGGATTTTTCATTCAATACCCCCAGTGCCGTCATTGATGAACAGGCGCGCAATGCCTTTCGTCCGGCCACGGCGGCCGCGGGCACATTGGATGGGGTCGGCCTGCTGTTTCAACTGAAACAAAGTCGCATTTCATTGGCAAATACGCTGTATCAGGATGGGTATTTTCAGGCCGATGTCCGCGTGCGTATGAATGGCCAAGATATCGATCAGGTGTTGGCCGTCGATGCGCCCACACGAATTTCGACGGTCTCGATCGATGTCCAAACCGGCGACCGGTTTCAATATGGCCAGATTTCGGTGACCCCCACCCCAAGGGGGGCAGACCTGCCCAAAACGCCCACAGGACCTGTCCGGCTAAGCGATCTGGAAACCTATATCACGCGGCTGATCGACCTTTGGCACGCCCAAGGGTACCTGCAGGCGGATGTTGCGACCCAAGATATTGTTGCAAACCACGCCAACGCCACCCTATCGGCGCATATCAGATTGGCCCCAGGGGTGCCATCCACCTATAGCGGAACGCGGATCACACCCGATCAAACCCGTGTGAAATCGGCCAAAATACGGTCAATCGTGGGGTTCGGTCAGGGTGAAAACCTGAACACCGAAAAACTGCGCCTTGTGGAAACGCGTTTGCGGCGCACGGGTGCCTTTGCCCAGGTGGCGGTCACCCCCGAACCCACTGACAGCCCTGGTGTTTTGGATCTGGGCATAAGCCTGCGCGACCGCAAACCAAAACGGATCGAGGCAACCGTTGCCCTGTCGTCCAAGGACGGGTTTTCCATCGACACACGATGGATGCACCGCAACATCACAGGCAATGCGGATCGGTTGACCATTAACGGCAAGGTAACGCACATCCAGAACGGACAACGCCCGCGCTGGGGGTTGGACATCGATTATAAACGCCCCGCCGCGTTTCGCATCGGTGGTGCAAATTTGGAAACGGGGATCGCATTGGGTGAAAAAACGGCGGGTGATGATCGCATCAGATATGGCCAAACCTATCTGGGTGCCGAGGTCCCCAAAGACGACCAAACCACATATCGTATCCGCATAAAATACAAACAAAGCCGCAATTTATCCATTGCAGGCAAGCCCAGTATAACGTCCGTCAGTTTTCCACTGCAATATACCTTTGACGGTCGCAATGATCGATTGGATCCGACACAGGGCCGCTATGTCGCGTTGCAGATTGAACCGCTGTACCAGCTGGATCAATCCGTTTCTGGCATGAACCTGCAAGGGGAATTGCGCCATTACCTGCCCCTGTCTGATACCATTATTTTGGCCGGTCGCGGGCATTTGGGTCACACGATATTGTCACGGTCAGATGCGGTGATTGATCCCGATTTTCTGTATTTTTCGGGCGGGTCGAACACCGTGCGCGGATATAGTTTCGAAAGCCTTGGAGGCGACATCCGCGGGACCGGTTTGTCGGGCGCGCAGGGGCGCGTTATGCTGTCCGCCGAATTGCGCAAAACATTTGGCAACAGCCTGTCGGGCGTGGCCTTTGCCGATTATGCGATTTTGCATCCCTTTGGGTTGGATCATTGGGGGCAAGACAGCGTGGACCACAGCGGCTATGGTCTGGGGCTGCGCTACAAAACGGGGCTGGGCCCAATCCGGTTTGATGTGGCACATCCAACGGGACAGCCGATCACATTGCGATCCTCGGCCCTGTATTTCGGATTGGGGCAGGCGTTTTGATGAAATCTCTGTTCGCCCTGATGATCGTACTGTTTGCGGCGCTGTTGGGCCCGCAACGGGTCATGGCGCAAAATGCCTTGGTCACGGAATTTTTGGAAAAAAACCTGTCCGTTTCTGGTCAAACGGTGCAGGTGACCGATCTGCAGGGCGCGCTGTCGGGCGATGTGACCATCGGTGAAATCACCATCGCCGATGATGCAGGCGTTTGGTTCCGACTAGAGGGGGGGCGTTTGAACTGGTCGCGCAGTGCCCTGTTAACGGGTGCCCTGAATGTCCAGGATCTGTCCGCCCAGCGCATCACCGTTTTGCGCAGCCCCAACATCGACACCCCCGCCCCTGCCCGCCAATCAGGCCCAATCAGCATTCCGCAACTGCCCGATTTGCCAATATCCGCCAAAATCGAACGTTTCGCTATTGCAGAGGTCGTGATTGCAAATGCCTATGACGGTGGCCCCCTGATCGGGACCAGCATGGGGCATCTGACCTATGGCGGTGGTGTGTTGGATGGTGCCCTGCGCATGACCGTCACCAACGGCCAGGCTGAAACGCTGGACATGGCCGCGCAACTGACAACCGATGATCGCCTGACCGCGACGCTCCACTACTCCGAAGGGGCGGGCGGTGCTGTGGCCCGCGGTGCCGGTTTCATCCACAACGCCCCCCTGCGCATGACGGTCCAGGCACAGGGTCAGGGCAATGCCGTGACCACCGATATTGCCCTGACAACAGGACAAACATCGCATGTGACCGGACAGTTGACCCTGTTCAGCGATGACCAAGGCAGCCATATCCAGGGGACCGTTTCGGGGGATTTATCCCCGCTGATTGACACGCCAATATCGGCACTGAAACGCGCAGGGCGCATCGACCTGACACTGGACGCGACCCGCGCGCCGGATGACACGACACATTTGCGACGATTGTCCCTGACATCCGAAGTTATGTCATTGGATGGCACCCTTGATCTGGATGCGACAGGCTGGCCCACCGCGCTGGATATCGCCGCAGCGGTTGAACCGGGCGTTCTGGCCCAGGATCTGGCGCAATCGGGGTTCGATGCAACGCAATTGGGGCAGGGCAGCTTTCGCCTGCGATATGATCAATCACTGGGGCAGGCATGGGCCCTGGATGCAGGGTTTGACAATGTGTCGGTTTCCGAAATTTCAGCAACCCGCGTCACAGCAACCGGACGCGGCACAATCCAGGACCGATCAATCAGCGGCACACTTAACAGCGCATTAACCAATGTCACAGCCACTGGTGCTGCGTCAGACTTGTTGCAGGGGGATGTCGGTTTGGACATGGGCTTTGCCTATGGTGAAACCTCGGGGATCGCAGTTTCAGGATTGACCCTGACCACCCAGACGGCGCAAATCCGCGCGGATCTGCGCAGCAATCCGACATATGATATGGTGGACATTGCCCTGCAGGCCGTGACATCGGATTTGTCCCGCTTTGCCGCCTTGGCCACCCTGCCCGATCTGCGCGGCGCGGGCGATCTGACCGCCACGGGCCGCATCGCGCCCAAAACCGGTGGATTTGATATAACGGCAACACTGCAGGGGCGTGGCATTGGCGGGCTAAATGCCGCCCTGGACCCCCTGATGACCAGTGACACCACCATTGACCTGATAGCAAAACGCGACAACACGGGCACCTATGTCGACAGGCTGACCATCACAAACCAAGACCTAAGCACGACAGCATCTGCGGCACTGACACCTGACCAAGGCCGGGTGTCTGCCGAACTGCGGCTGGCAAATGCTGCGAAATTGGACGCCAGTTTGTCCGGCCCCCTGTCTGCCAGATTTGCCGCACGCCAACCAGCGCCCGCAAAACCGTGGTCCGCCAATGGCACCCTTAGGGCCGAACAGAATACCGATCTGACGTTTTCGGCCGTGGTGGATGCCGACACAGTCCGCGATATTGCGGTGCAGGGGCAGGCCAATGCCGCATTGGTCAATGGGGTCATGGCCCCCCACACGGTCAAAGGCATTGTAACCTTTGACCTGCTTGCCAAAAACCTGTCTGACCGCAAAACAATTCAGGGCCGTGCCGCAATGGCAAATGGCACCCTGGCCATTCAGGGTGCCCCATTGCCCATCCAAAACATCGCCCTGCGCGCGGATTTGGCACAGGGGCGCGCGCGCCTGACATCAACGGCCACGCTGGGCCGGAAACAGGCGGTCATGACCACAGATGGGGTTCTGGATATAACCCCGAACGGGCGCACACAAATTGCAATCAAAACCGCGCCACTGTCGTTGCCTTTGGCCAGTGGTGTGACCGCGCGGCTGCAATCGGATGTCGCCTTGTCGGGTGTGCTGGGGCAGCAACTGACATTGGGGGGAACGGTTGATATTCTGGACCTGATCGTTGATTTGGGTCAGGTGTCGGGCCAATCCAACAGCGCCTTGGATATCCGTCACGTCAATATGACGCCGCGCACCCGCACCACATTAGAAACCTTGGGAATTTCATCGAAACCCAGCGCGGGGGCAGGATCCGGACAATCTGGCATCGCGTTAAACATGAACATTCGCGCGCCAAACAAATTATTTGCCCGCGGGCGTGGGATTGATGCAGAGTTCGGTGGCGCAATGCAATTGGGGGGCACGACCGCGGCCCCCATTCCAACAGGGCAATTTGACCTGATCCGCGGGCGCATGGATTTATTAACCAAACGCGTCCGCCTGACCCAAGGTCGCCTGCAACTGTTGGGCACATTGGACCCCGAAATATACCTAAAGGCGGATGTGGATGCCCAAGGGGGCGATGTATTAACGGTCGAAGTTGCTGGCCGATCCTCCGCCCCTGAATTGATCCTATCGTCGCAATCCGGCCGCCCCAGCGAAGAGGTACTGGCCGAGGTTTTATTCGGCAAAGCGCTTGAGGGATTATCCACCTTTCAAACCGTTCAGCTGGTCAACGCCATTCGCACATTGGGCAGCCCGAATCCCGGTTTCATGGAACGCATGCGCCGTATGTCGGGATTAGATGATTTTGACATAACGCAGGATGAACAGGGCGATGTGTCGGTTTCTGCGGGTAAATACATCCGCGACAACACCTATGTTGAATTCGAATTCGGATCAGGCGGCAAAGCGGAAACGCGCCTGAACCTAGATCTGAACCGCCGCACGAAAACATTCATCAGCCACGATACAAATGGCGACAGCCAAATCGGGATTACATTCGGCCAAGATTACGAATAATCGCGCGGCCAATAGATGGGTGAACAGGGCGGCGAAATGCCGGTGTCCAAAATGCTGAAATCGAACGATTGCAACATTTTGGTATAGAGTATGCCGATAACCCGCATGTCAGATCCTATCACAGTTGTCATCCCGTGATAGACCCCGAATGTAACATGCGTTTAACGGATCAAGGCAGCGATCAGTTGCCCATCATGCGATCCTGAACCGATTGCATCCCGCGCGCGGCCAGATCGGATACCTCGGCCGCATGGGTTTGCAGGGCAGCCACAACCTCGGGATCGGTGGATGTTTGCACAACGCTGACACCTAGATCCGTGGGAATGATTTCGGTTTCAATCGCGGACCCTTTTTCAAACAGGATGGACAGGGTCGGACTTTGGATCGGGACGCGGGGATCATCGCCATTTTCGACCCGCGCAATCATCATCACAACATGGTTGACCAGCGCATCGCGCAACGCGTCATTTTGCGTTTCGGTGATGGTGCGAATGCCGTTGGGGATATTTTCAACGCGCCGCGTCATATCGGGGTGACGCATGAACAGGGCGCGCATGTCGTCCACCTCGGACGGGGTGGTATTTTCGCCGTTCAGCATGGGGAACATGGCCATATGCTGTTCGTGATTGCCACCATGATCGGACCCATGGTGCGCGGGGTTGTGTCCCATTCCATGCCCCATCCCGTGGCCACCCATCATATTTTGCGCGACCGGCGCGATGGCATAGCCCAGCCCCATAAAAACAACCGCACCCAGTGCTATGACAACTTTTTTCATGCAAAAAACCTTTCCCGTATTGCATTGGGGGTATACAAGAGAATGAACGCCGTGTCATGCCCCCCGACCGACACAATTTCGAAAGCAGCATTTCATGTCCCAATCCGCACAGACCAACAAACACGCCATATTATTCATGATTGGCGCGATTGCCCTGTTTGCGTCGATGGATGCCGCCGCCAAAGAGTTAACGACATATGTTCACCCAATCCAAACAATTTGGGCGCGATATTTCAGCGCAACAGTGCTGGTGATCCTGATTGTATTGCCCAAAATCAAAACCGTGTCGCGCACGAAACATCCCGGATTACAGGTTGTGCGTTCGATGCTGGTGCTGGGGGCCACATCGTTTTTCTTTGTCTCGATTTCCCAAATCGGTCTGGCCGAGGCAACGGCTGTTATGGACATAAACCCCGTTTTGCTGACCTTGGGCGGTTTTTTGTTTTTGGGCGAAACAATTGGTCCGCGCCGTATTTTTGGGATCGTGATGTCATTGATCGGCGCCCTGATCATCATTCGCCCCGGTTTGGGGGTGTTTTCGATTTATTCCGTATTGCCACTGGCTGCGGCGGTCTGTTTGACGGGCTATAACCTGATTACCCGATTTGTGGGGCGCAATGAAAATCCGTGGACATCGCTGTTTTACACCGCCCTGTTCGGGGCTGTTTTGCTAAGTGGTATTGTGCCGTTTTTCTGGACCCCGCTGACGGGATATACCGCTGGTTTGATCCTTTTGATCGGGGTGTTGGGCACGGCCAGCCAATGGATGTTGATCCGCGCCCTTACCCTGGGCGAAGCGGGGCTGTTGGCCCCGTTCGTCTATGTTGGATTGTTGTTTGCCACAGTCTGGGGATATGTGATTTTTGGCGATGTCCCGGATGCGCCAACGATTGTCGGGGCCTTGATTATAGTGGGATCCGGGCTTTATGTGTGGTACCGCGAAATTCAAACAACCCCCAAAGGACACTGACACCGTGACGGATCATATTGCCACCGATCAACTGCGCCACGCGTTGGCGCAATTTGCCACGGGTGTCACGGTTGTGACCTGTGCCCACAATGGCGCGCCCTTGGGCATGACCGCCAACAGTTTCAACAGCGTGTCGCTGGATCCCCCGCTGGTGTTGTGGTCGGTCATGAAAACGGCGGGGCGCTATGCCCCCTTTGCCGCGGCCGACCGGTTCAGCATCCATGTGTTGCATCATGATCAATCCGATCTGTGTCTGGGGTTTGCAAAAAACGGCCAGTATTTTGATCAGATTGATTGGCATTATAACGACACAGATGTGCCCGTGCTAAATCGCTGCCTTGCGCGGTTTGATTGTGAACAATTCGCCCTGCATGATGCAGGCGATCACAGTATCATTGTGGGACGCGTCACCCAGCTGAGCCAAGACACGGGACGCCCCCTGATATTTTCGCAGGGGACGTTTTTATAACACCTGGTCAGGCCGATTTATCGTCGGCAGGCCGATCGGTGTCATCCACTACTTCGGCGTCATCAATCGTGACCGGCAGATCATCACTGGCCTCTGATTTCGGTGCAGCCGCCAGTAATGGGGCCAATGCCAATGCCGTCGCCGACACAACGCCCGAGGCAGGCGGTTCGCGCCATGTCAGTGTGTCCAACGCATCGCAGGACGTACAGACAGGCACCCAATCCGAATGCACCGTATTGCATTTGTCACAGACCCACGCAGGCCCATGTTTCGCCGTCAGGGTTTTGGCCAACCACGCGCGCACAACGGCGTCATCACTGCCCTGACCGCGTTCGATGGCCGCCATGATCGTCAACACACGCGCATCGGGGTCGTTGTCGATGGCATCGCCCAGCGCACGCCGCGCGGCAGGGAAATCTTCGGCCACCAAATTCAGTTCGGCCATGGTCAGACGGGTTTCCAGATGATCTGGATTGGCCTTGGCCAATTGGCCAAACCGTTTCAAACGTTCCGCTGGCGTTTCATCAGGGGCAATTTCGGAAAACGCGGCCGCCAAATCGGGGTGGGGTTGGGCGGTCCATGCCTTTTTGATGATCCGCGCCGCAGCTTTGGCGTTGCCCTGATCGATATAGTTACGGGCCGCCAAACAGGCCGCTGGCACCAAATCGGGGGACAGTTTATTCGCTTCGATCGCGGCTTCGCGTTGTTCGACGGTGTTGGCATCATCCATGACGGCCTGTGCCTGCGACAGGGCCAAAACCGCATCGCGGCGTTTGTGCAGATCGCGGGGGATTTTGCCCTGCTTCATCTTGGCCTGCAATGTGGCGCGTGCACCCGTCCAATCGGATGTTTTTGCCTGCAACTGCAACAACAGATCCTGGGTCTCTTCGTGCTTGGGCTTTAACGCATAGGCTTTCTGCGCCAGTTTCAGCGCCACATCGGTTTTTCCATCGGCCAGTTTTTGTTTCAACAACCCGCGCACGCCCACGAATTGGGTTTCGGGGGTTTTGACCAGCTCTTTGTAGATTTGGGCGGCCTTGGTTGTGTCGCCCGCCTGTTCCGCCGCCTGGGCTGCGATCAGATTGGTCAGGCTGGGATTTTGTAAATACCCCTCGGCACGGCGCGCCTTGGACAAGGCCACAGGCGCATCGCCAGATGCCAAGGCCAGCAAACTGTCAGACAGCGCCTGATACCCTTTGCGTTCGCGGCTGCGGGTGAAAAACCGTGTGATCGCCGTTTCGTCACCGTTGATAAATTTCAACACCGCAACCAGAAACGACAGGATTTTTAACACAATCCAGATGATAACCGTCAGCACGATCAGGGCCATCACCGCCTGCAATGGGCTGAACGTGTATTCAACCCCTGCAATTGTGATCATGACATTGCCAATGATCGTATTTTGCGCGTCCATCAGATAGGTGGCCCCCATCGACAGGCCAGCCACGATGACAAGAAACAGCAGAATTTTGAACAGTGAATTTAGCATCTTGTCATCCTTAGTTCTGTAATTGGTCAATCAACGCGTTGACGGTATTTTGTGCATCCAGTCTGGCCTGTGCTGCGGCAATCCAGTCAGACATTTTCGCCTGTGCCTCGGGGCCCAGTTTGGAAATTTCTGCCATAGCCGCCCCCAGATCCCCATCGCGCAACGCCTGTTCCGCACGCGACAATATCGCATCGGGGTCATCCCCGGATTTCGGGACAACAGACCGCGCGTTGAATTGGTTTTTCAAGAAATTGGTCACCTTGGAAATACCCTGACCCTGATCCATTTCGGCACGCGCGGCGGCCAATGCGGCGCGGGCCACATCTGCATAGTCCTGCGATAACACCTGCAACGTGACCACACCATCGGCGGCCAGTGATGCCAAGGCATCTGGCGCGGCGGCACCCATGGCCTGTTCGTAATCCTGCACGGCTTGGACAAATTCGGACCCAGTGTCCAAGGCGGTTGCAATGCGATCCAACGCCCCGCCCGCCAAGGTATTTTTCGCAATCTCTGCCGCTTGGTCTGCCTTGGCCTTGGCATCTTGCATAAAGGTGTTCAATTCGCCGCGCTGTGATTCCAGCAGGGCAGAAATGCTTTCAACTTCGGATCGGTATTTGGCGATCAGATCATCTGGAATGGCCGCCTCGATCGTCGCCTGTTCCAAGGCAGACACACGGTCGGCCAGATCGGTGATTGATTGGTCCAACCCTGACAGTTGCGCCATCGCGTCACGCAGTGGTGCCAAATCTGATTGCATCACATCGCCTGCGGGTCGCGCGGCGATGGCATCAATCTGTGACTGTAAATCCGCAACCGCCCCATCCGTTTTGGCGGTTAATTCGGCAACCGCAGGATCCTGCGGCCAAAGGGGGCTGCTTTGCTGGGTCAGGACCGCTGCACCAAATCCCAAAACAGCACAGACAGCGCCGCCCAAAATCATCGGACCTAGGGGCGATTTTTGCACAGGTGCGTGGGGCACGGGGGGCACATATGGTTCATACACTTGTTCAGATTTCAGGTCCTCGTTTGCCTGATCATCGACCACCACATCATCCGTCGCCGGATCGTCGCTGGTGTCATCAGCGGCCGTTTCATCCGTGGTTTGATCATCGGCATCCTGCGCATCGGCATCGCCTAGATCATCCTGCGCTGGTTCATCATCGCCTTGGGCCATATCCGCGTCGATGGATTCCGTGGTTTCATCGGACTGTGGGGGTTCAACCGTGTCCTTGGGCGCATCCGTCAGCTGACGCGCATCCGAGTCGGGCGATGGCAGATTGTTTTCAGATTTTGGTGTCTTATTTGCCATTTTCATCCTCGTATCAGCCCTGTGGCGCGGTTTTTCCACAAAGGTTCGTCAATTAAATACAACTTTCCCGATATACCAGACATACCGCATGCAGCATGGCAGGTCCATTGGGACGTTCTGCGATCGTAATCTTTTTGCAGGGAATGTCGTCAAAAATCGCTGCGACTTTGTGGCTCATGGCGATAATATGCCAGTTTTGCGGGTTTTCGCCCGTGTCGATCAGTAATTTCGCACTGCGGGGTGAAAAAACCGGAATCAGCACAGGGCGCGGTCCAGACAAAACAGACCGCACATCATCGCCCGCGGCCAAGGCCACCTGGTCATAGGCCACACAGCTGTCACAGGTGATTCCAAGCCGTGCCAGATCCTGTGTAATGTGTCCCGCAACATGCGTTCCATGCAGATGCAACAGGGGCCCCCGTGGCGCGTGTTTGCCGATCAGTGCCACCAAATCGGTACTGTCGCCATCGGCACAAAACACCGCATCCCCCTGTGTTGCAGCTGCCGTTTTTTGCCCCACAACATAGGCAGGCCGCGGGGGCAGCCCCCAATGCCGCGCCGCGCGCGCCCCATTGGGCGAGGTAAAGATATAGGCCTGATACCCTGCGGGCCGCGGATCAGGGGGCGGACAGATCATAATATCCTGCAACGGATGGATCGCAATCTCTGCATCGATATGTGCAGCCAAAGCATCCGCAAATTCCTGCGCCTGCGCCCGTGGTCGCGTCAAAAGGATGATGGGATCCGTCATTGCAGGATTGTCTGTCATGGTCTGGGATGATACCTGCGTAATGTCACGCTTACAATGGATCACATGATGCAAGACCGCGATTTACACATCCTAGGACTTGAGAGCAGCTGCGACGACACCGCCGCCGCCGTCGTTCGATTGGATGCACAGGGGCGCGGACATGTTGTGTCATCCGTGGTGATGGGACAAACCGCGCTGCATGCCGATTTTGGCGGCGTGGTCCCAGAAATCGCCGCACGCGCCCATGCTGAACGTATTGATATTGCTGTGGAACAGGCCATTTCGCGGGCCGATATGACATTGCACGATATGGATGTCATTGCCACCACCGCAGGCCCTGGTTTGATCGGGGGCGTGCTGTCGGGCGTGATGTGCGCCAAGGGGCTGGCCAAGGGGCTGGATAAACCGCTGGTCGGGGTCAATCATCTGGCCGGACATGCGCTGACCCCGCGTCTGACCGATGGGATTGCCTATCCCTATCTGATGTTACTGGTGTCAGGCGGACATTGTCAGTTTCTGATCGTATCCGGCCCAACCGAATTCAAACGTTTGGGCGGCACCATCGACGATGCCCCCGGCGAGGCATTCGACAAAACCGCCCGCCTGCTAGGCCTGCCCCAACCCGGGGGACCCGCCGTGGAACAGGCCGCGCAATCGGGGGATGCGACACGATTTGCCTTTCCACGACCGCTGCTGGATCGGCCGGGGTGCGATATGTCATTTTCGGGTCTAAAAACCGCCCTGCTGCGCACACGGGATGGTTTGGTCGCGGCACAGGGCGGATTATATGACCACGATATCGCCGATTTCTGCGCCAGTTTTCAGGCCGCTGTCGGGGATGTATTGGCGGAAAAATCGGCGCGGGCCTTGGTCGAATATATGGCCCTGTCACCAACCCAGCCAACCATCGCCGTCGCGGGGGGTGTGGCCGCGAACACGCATATTCGCAAACGCTTAACCACCGTCGCCGCGGATCACGGTACCACGTTTTTGGCACCCCCCTTGGCATTATGCACCGATAATGCAGCAATGATTGCCTATGCGGGCGGGGAATTGTTTTTGACGGGCCAGCGGGACGATGACACATTGTCTGCGCGGCCACGCTGGCCATTGGATACATCACAACCCGCCATATTGGGCAGCGGGAAAAAGGGGGCCAAAGCATGACAATCGCAATCATGGGCGCAGGTGCCTTTGGCACGGCGCTGGCTGTGGTTTTGGCGCAAAATGGAACGGGCGTGACCCTGTGGGCGCGTGACGCCACGACCGCCAATACACTGCAATCTGAACGCATTAACGCCAAACGTCTGCCGGGCGTCACCCTGCCCGATACGGTTCGGATCACCCATGACATGGGCGCAGTTGCGGCCAGCGATACAATCCTGATGGCGGTGCCGATGCAGACCCTGCGCGGGGTTTTGCACGACAATTGCGACGCCTTGGCCAACAAAACCTTGGTCGCCTGCTGCAAAGGGTTCGAGGTCGCAACAGGAACCGGCCCCAGTGCAATTTTGCGCGAATATACCCGACAGGCCGCCATATTAACGGGGCCCAGCTTTGCCCATGACATCGCAGGCGGGTTGCCCACGGCCCTGACATTGGCCGCAACATCGGATGAACTGGGCCAAGCATTACAATCGGAATTGGGCACCAAAACACTGCGTTTGTACCGCACAACCGATATGATCGGCGCGGAACTGGGGGGCGCGTTGAAAAACGTCATCGCCATTGGCTGCGGGGCCACAATCGGCGCGGGTCTGGGCGACAGTGCGCGCGCGGCGTTAATGACGCGCGGCTTTGCCGAAATGGCGCGCATGGCGCAGGCCTTGGGCGCGCAAACCGACACCTTGGCGGGTCTGTCGGGATTTGGGGATTTGTCGCTGACCTGCATGTCTGCGGGATCGCGCAATTATCGCTATGGCCATGCCTTGGGGCAGGGGGACACATTTGACCCCACAATCACCGTAGAAGGTGCCGCCACCGCCCAAGCTGCATTGACCAAGGCCCAAGAACTGGGGATAGATATGCCCATCACCGCGGCGGTCCATGCCCTGTCCACAGGCCGGCTGGATATCGCAACCGCCATGGAACACCTGTTAACCCGACCACAAAAGGAAGAATAATGCTCATCGCCCTGATTGCCAAAGACAAACCAAACCACCTGGACACCCGCAAGGCGAACCGCGACGATCACCTGGCCTATATCAAATCAACGGGCGTCGTGGCCCAAGCAGGCCCATTGCTGGACAGTGATGGCCAGATGTGCGGGTCCTTGGTCGTGCTGGATGTGGCCGACATGGCGGCCGCGCAAAACTGGGCCGACAATGATCCCTATGCCAAGGCGGGGCTGTTTGCATCCGTCGAATTGATCCAGTGGAACAAAGTGATCTGATGCAATATTGGCTGTTCAAATCCGAACCCGATACATGGGGCTGGCACGACCAAATGGCCCGTGGCGACGCGGGCGAGGAATGGAATGGCGTGCGTAATTATCAGGCGCGCAACAACATGCGCCTGATGAATATCGGGGATCTTGGGTTTTTTTATCATTCCCAATCCGAACGGGCCATCGTGGGGATCGTGCAGGTCATTGCAACATCGCATCCTGACAGTACAACAGACGACCCGCGTTGGGATTGCGTTGATATCAAGGCGGTCAAACCCGTGGTCACCCCCGTGACATTGGATCAGGTAAAATCCCATCCGATCCTGTGCGACATGCCCTTGGCCAAAAACCCGCGACTGTCGGTTCAGCCCGTTAGCGCGGAACAATGGCACATCATCTGTGGCATGGCGGGGCTTTAGCCCCCCTTGACTCTGGCCCCGAAACAGATCATTAGGCGGGCTTGGCTGTTTAGCGGCGTGAGCACGCCCTAGGATTTGGGCGCTTCAGCATTTCTTCGTTTCCACATCACGCATGGTACGCAACCTGTCGCAAGGTGCCTTGGATGGTCTAGGGCGTCTTAATGCGGCAGTCTTGGCGTCTTGGACGTGATGAACGCCTGCGGGATCCGCAGGCAAAGGAACATATATGTTTGATTTTGAAATGCTGGATCTGCCAGCACACCTGAAAACCCGTCTGAAAGAATTGAATTTCAGCGAACCCACCCCCATCCAGAACAAAGCAATTCCATTGGCCCTGTCTGGGCATGACATTTTGGGTCTGGCCCAAACGGGAACCGGCAAAACATTGGCCTTTGGCCTGCCGCTGCTGAACCATGTGTTAAACGCCGCCGGCAAACCGGAACCCAAAACAGTGAAATCGCTGATTTTGGCCCCCACCCGTGAATTGGTCAACCAAATTGCCGAAAGCCTGAAACAGTTCACAGTCGGCACCAAAGTGCGCGTTGTGACCGTTGTGGGCGGCCAGTCCATCAACAAACAAATCCAACTGTTGGGTCGTGGCACCGATATTTTGGTCGCGACCCCCGGTCGGTTGATCGACCTGCTGGACCGGCGCGCCGTGACATTGAAACAGGCGCATTATCTGGTTCTGGACGAGGCGGACCAAATGTTGGATCTGGGGTTCATCCATGCCCTGCGCCGTATTGCACCCGAATTGGGCACACCGCGTCAAACCATGTTGTTTTCCGCCACCATGCCGAAAAAGATGGAAGAGCTGTCCAGCGCATACCTGACCAACCCGCAGCGGATTCAGGTGTCCCCCCCCGGCAAAGCGGCCGACAAAATCGCCCAATCGGTGCATTTTTTGGCCAAGGCGGCCAAACCCGGTCAGCTGCGCGATATTTTGCGTCAGGATATGGACGCGAAAACACTGGTATTCGGCCGGACGAAACACGGCACCGAAAAGCTGATGAAATCTTTGGTCGCCGATGGGTTCAAAGCCGTATCCATCCACGGCAACAAAAGCCAAGGCCAGCGCGATCGTGCCATTGCCGAATTCAAGAAAGGCGATGCAAATATCCTGTGCGCCACGGATGTTGCCGCGCGGGGCATTGATATTCCTGATGTGATGTATGTCGTGAACTACGACCTGCCCGAGGTTGCGGACAATTATGTCCACCGCATCGGACGCACAGCCCGCGCAGGGCGTTCCGGTCAGGCCATCACGCTGTGCAGCCCCGAGGAAATTCCATTGCTGCGCGACATCGAAAAAGTCATGAAAACCCAAGTGCCCGTCGCCAGTGGCGAAGGCATGTTAGCCGGCTTTGAGGCGCCCGCAGCGCCGCAAAAACCAAACGGCAAAAAACGCCCCAATCGCGGCAATCGCCCAGCGCGCGGGCCCGCGACACCGGGCGGCAAACCAGATTTCCGCAAACGCCGCAGATCAGGCGGCCAGAAAAAATCGGCGTAAGCCACGATCAAGTATCAGGTAAAGGGGGGCGCAAGTTCCCCTTTTTCTTGTTATAATTGTATATATTCCACGGAATGCGTTTTATAGGTTTAACTATTGCGATTAATGAACTGAGTGTTTATCTGTACCCTCACTTTCGTTATAAAAATATCCCAAAGAGTATTACAGGCAGCATGGAACCCCCTCTGTTAACTGATCGCCAGTATGAGATCCTAAAGCTGATGGCAGACGGCTACACCCGTCAAGAAATCGCTGCTGCGCTGAACCTGTCGCCGGAAACAGTCAAATCACATTCGAAAACCATTTTAGCAAAATTCGGGGTCAAGACATTTCGCGAAGCCTATGCCGATATTCATGACTATTTACGGCACTATTCGTTAGGCCAAACCAAGGGCCGGCATTATTGGGCCAGACTACACCGTTCTCTGACCATCGCGCATGACTATAACTCGGCCTATTTGCAACATTATGCACAGGGCTATGTTGTTCGCGGCGCAGTGTCTGAATATCTCGTACGGCTTAGGTCCCCATGGTGTCCGCGCAACGTGTTAATCAATGGATCACCCCCCACGCGCACGGATTTTTCTGGGGAAATTCGATCCTTTTTCTTGGACATCGATCCGCCACTGGGTCAGGGGGCACCGATTGTGCGCCATTCAAGCTATATTATCCAAGAACCCCCCAGCGTTCGATTTACATTCACCGCTGAACAGATTGTCACCCCAGTGGGCGAAATGGTGATGGTCACCAAATTTCCATCGACCCCCCCTGATAATATTCGGGTTTCTGTCCTAAACGAAGCGGGCCGCGTTGACATCCGTGACCGACATCCTGACTGCAAAGTAGAAATTGGCCAGATCACCGTGGTCACCGTCGAAAACCCCGAATACGGCGCACGTTATATGGTGCACTGGGATCCTGTGACGATCAACGATTAATCCCGGGCCACGTTATGCGGCCCAGGCCTGTGCGGGACTACTGGGCCGTTTCGGGGGCGACCCCTAACAACGTACGATCATAGTCCAGACGTTTTGCATATTCCATGGAAAGCAATTGCTGTAACAGCTGGGTTTCACGGTCGCTGCCCGTGGGCGTATCGCTGTCAGATGCGCCAAAGACATATTGCGGTACATTCCGTTTCGCATAGGCGTTTGCCCAAACCCGCTGGAATTCGTTGTTGAATTCGGTTTTACCGCCTTGGAAATAATCCTCGGCGGACATCAAGGCCGCCGTCGCCCCCAAGGTTTCCTGAAACGCGGGGATCAATTCGGTCCGCAACAGGTTTTCGGGCGATCGATACAGACGCGCCATTTTCAAAAATACGTCCTGATCCGATGGCAATTCGAAACGCGCGGTTGCTGTAACCTCGGCATCGACGCGTCCGGTGCCATTGTGCAACGCCTGAACCGACATTGCGTTTTTACACGCATTCACGCGGCCAAATAAATACGAAATTGAACAAGGAATACATCAGCGTGCCGATTAACACGACATACCCAATACCCGAAAATGGTTTGAATTGGGCAAAACGTTCTGGGGTCAGGCGTGTTGAGACATACAAAATCAACAGTCCAATACTGGATGTTACTATACCAAGCGTGAAAAACCTGGTTTCCGACTATGCGATAGTATGAAACTATTTTAGACGCTCGTTTCAAGGGTGCTGGGTTCCGGCCCCCCGACCGGAACCCTCTCACCCCATGTGCACCCACAACACAGGTCGATTGGTCCAGCCGTTCTAGCCGATACCATAACACTACCGCAGTGGGCGGTGTTTCGGCAAATGTATTGTATGGAAAACTTTAGGAAAATCCGCGCCAACCGCAGGGGGTGGCGCGGATCAGGCATTATCCGTAGATGGATTCTTTGCCAAAATGTTTGGTCAGCATGTAATAGATCACAGCGCGGTATTTGTTCCGCTCGGACCGGCCATAGGTTTCAATGGCCTGATTGATGGCGTCCATCAATTCGGGACCATCCGCCAGACCCAGTTTTTTCATCAAGAAACTGTTTTTGACGGTTTCCAATTCGCTGTCCTGACTGCCCGCAACGGTGGACGCGTCGGCGTTGTAAATGGACGGGCCGCACCCGATGGTGACCTTGGTCAACAAGTCCATATCTGGCGTCATCCCGCATTTGTTTTTCAGATCATCGGCATATTTCGCGATTAAATCGTCACGCTTGCCCATAATTACCCCCTTTGGATATAAATTATAACGAAAGTAACTTTAGCCAAAAGTGATGGTCGCGCAATCCTGAATGTGTCTGAAAACCAAAAAACCGCGCCAATCTGCGCGGTTTTTCGCTGTTTTACCGGTGGGATTGCCCCAAAATCGGGATTAATACCGATAATGTTCCGGTTTGAACGGACCTTCGGTGGTGACACCGATGTAATCAGCCTGATCTTTGTTCAGCTTGGTCAGTTTAACACCGATGCGGTCCAAGTGCAGGCGCGCCACCTTTTCATCCAGATGCTTGGGCAGGATATACACGCCAGGGGCATATTCGTTTCCTTTGGTCCACAATTCAATCTGAGCCAAAACTTGGTTGGTAAAGGATGCGGACATCACGAATGATGGATGACCTGTCGCGTTGCCAAGGTTCAGCAAACGGCCCTCGGACAACAGGATGATGCGGCTGCCGGATGGCATTTCGATCATATCAACCTGATCCTTGATGTTGGTCCATTTGTGGTTGCGCAGGTTCGCCACCTGAATTTCGTTGTCGAAATGGCCGATATTGCCGACGATGGCCATATCCTTCATTTCGCGCATGTGTTCGATGCGGATCACATCGCGGTTGCCCGTGGTCGTGATAAAGATGTCGGCGCTGTCTACCACATCCTCAAGCACGACAACCTCAAACCCGTCCATCGCGGCCTGCAGGGCGCAGATTGGGTCAACCTCGGTTACCTTGACACGCGCGCCCGCACCGCGCAGGGATGCGGCCGATCCTTTGCCAACGTCGCCATAGCCGCAGACCACGGCAACCTTGCCCGCCATCATCGTGTCGGTCGCGCGGCGGATCCCGTCAACCAGCGATTCCTTGCAGCCATATTTGTTGTCGAATTTCGATTTCGTCACGGAATCGTTGACGTTGATCGCAGGGAACGGCAGCTGACCTTTTTTATGCAGATCATACAGGCGGTGAACGCCGGTTGTTGTTTCCTCGGACACACCCTTGATCGCGTCACGGGTTTTGGTGAACCATCCAGGCGACTGTGCCATACGCTTTTTGATCTGCGCTTTGATCACTTCTTCTTCTTCGGACTGTGGAACGGGGATGATATCTTCGCCCGCCTCGGCACGCGCGCCCAGCAACACATACAATGTCGCGTCGCCCCCATCGTCCAAAATCATGTTCGCGCCATCCGCAAACTGGAACGATTGATCCAGATAATCCCAATGTTCCTCAAGCGACTGACCCTTGACCGCGAACACGGGGATACCTGCCGCTGCAATCGCCGCCGCCGCGTGGTCCTGCGTGGAAAAAATGTTGCACGACGCCCAGCGCACATCTGCGCCCAGTGCCACCAAGGTTTCAATCAAAACAGCCGTCTGGATCGTCATATGCAATGACCCAACGATGCGCGCACCTTTCAGCGGTTGGCTGTCACCAAATTCCGTGCGGCAGGCCATCAGACCCGGCATTTCGGTTTCGGCAATGTTCAATTCTTTGCGCCCAAATTCGGCCAAGGCGATGTCTTTTACGATGTAATCAGTCGTCATTTCGGGGATTCCTTATACTTTGCAGGCGACCTAACACATATAGGGGGGACAGACAATTTGGAAAACGGATAGCCCCAAATCACAACATTTTTTGCATTAACACCAAATCCATCCAACGGCCAAATTTGTATCCCACCTGCGGCAGGGTGGCGATGCGCTGAAACCCAATGCGTTCGTGAAACAAAACACCGGCGGGGTTTTCACCGCTGACCCCCGCCCATAGGGAATGCACGCCAGCATCGCGCGCATGATCGCACAGCTGCGCCATCAATGCACGGCCCGCGCCCATTCCGTGAACGCGGCTGTCCAAAACAATCGAATGTTCCATTGTTCGCGCATAGCCCGGACCACCGCGAAATTGGAAATAGGTGGCAAACCCGGCCACACCCATATCGTCACAAACCACGAAAAACCCCAGCCCAGCCGCCTGCCGCGCCGTGATATCAGCGGCAATACCATCCGGCGTTTTCAGCGCCGTGGTAAAGGTATTGGGCGTGTTTTGGATCATATCATTCCAAATCTTGGCAATCACACGGCTGTCTGAGGGATGGGCGGGACGTATCTGCATTGGATCCTCGGGGTTGATCATGGGGTTTATGTGGCACAGCGCCCGCGTCTTGCCCAGATGAAATTTGGGCGCGGCGTGGCTTTGTGCATGACCGCCGCGAAAATTCATGCTAGGGGGCGCATATGACACAGATCCCATCCAAAGCCGAAATCCTAGACTGGATTACAACGCACCCGACCCTAACCGCCAAACGTGACATCGCCAAAGCCTTTGGCATCAAAGGGGCCGCACGTATTGAATTGAAACGTGTGCTAAAACAGTTAGAGGACGAAGGCCACCTGACCAAGCGCAAAAAAACCTATCGCGATCGCGATAGCCTGCCGCCGGTCACATTGCTGCAAATGATGCACCCCACGCGCGACGGCGATATCTTCGCCCGCCCGATGGAATGGCAGGGCGCAGGCGACGAACCGATTGTGTTGATGACATTGTCCCCCGCGGATCCCGCCGTGGGATATGGCGACCGCGTCTTGGCCAAGGTGCGCGCCGTGACCGGCGAACCCCACCAGTACGAAGCAAAGATCATTCGCAAAATCGGAACCGCGCCCAACCGCGTTCTGGGCGTGTTTCGCAAAACCGCCGAAGGCGGCCGCATCGTTCCCATCGACAAATCCGGCAAAGAATGGACCGTCCCCGAGGCGGCCACAAATGGCGCACGCGATGGCGAATTGGTCGAGGCGCAGCAAACAGGACCCAAGGCCCGCATGGGCCTGCCCGTGGCCAAGGTTGTCGACCGCCTGGGCGACCCCACCGCGCCCAAGGCGGTGTCCCTGATCGCCATTCACCAACATGGCATCCCCGATAATTTCCCCGCTGATGTCATGGCCGAGGCGGATGCCAAAAAACCCGCAGGATTAAAGGGCCGCAAAGACCTGCGCGACATCCCCCTAGTCACCATCGATCCCGCCGATGCGCGCGATCACGATGATGCGGTTTTCGCTGAATTAGACACTGATCCTGCGAATGCGGGCGGGTTTATCCTGTGGGTGGCAATTGCGGATGTGGCCCATTATGTCACCCCCGGATCCCAACTGGACCGCGAAGCCTGGAAACGCGGCAATTCAACATACTTCCCTGATCGGGTCGTGCCAATGTTGCCCGATCGCCTGTCGGGTGACCTGTGCAGCCTGCACGAAGGTGTGGCGCGCGCCTGTATCGCGCTGCGTATGGTATTGGATGCGCAGGGCAATAAAATATCGCATGAATTCCACCGCGCCATTATGAAATCAGCCGCATCCCTGACCTATGAAGAGGTGCAGGCCGCCATGGATGGTCAGGTCAGCGAGCGGACAGAGCCATATTTAGAGACTGTTATCCGGCCCCTATATGCCACATATGCGGCATTGGCATCCGCCCGCGACCGGCGTCAGCCGTTGGATCTGGATTTACCAGAGCGGCGCATCGAATTGTCCGAGGATGGCAAAGTGTCCTCGGTCGCGTTCAAAGATCGCCTTGATGCACATCGATTGATCGAAGAATGCATGGTCCTAGCCAATGTCGCCGCCGCCGAAACCCTGATCGCGAAAAAAACGCCGTTGCTGTTTCGTGTCCACGAAGAGCCATCACCGGATAAGTTAGAAGCCCTGCGCGAAACCGCGCAGGCCGCAGGTTTGGTTCTGGCCAAGGGGCAGGTTCTGCGCACCAAACATCTGAACCAGCTGTTACAACAGGCCAAAGGCACGGATGAGGCCGAATTAATCAATATGTCGACCCTGCGGTCCATGACGCAAGCCTATTACGCGCCACAGAATTTTGGGCATTTCGGTCTGGCCCTGCGTAATTACGCCCATTTTACGTCACCCATTCGCCGCTATGCCGATTTGATCGTACATCGTGCATTGATCGCCAGCCACGGTTGGGGCAACGATGGGTTAACCCCCGACGAAATCGAACGGTTAGAGGAAACCGGAAACCACATTTCCGACACCGAACGCCGGTCGATGGTGGCCGAACGCGATACGGTGGATCGGTATTTGGCCGCCTATCTGTCCGAACGCAAGGGCAATGAATTTGACGGCCGTATCAGCGGGGTCGCGAAATTCGGCATCTTTGTCCGGATTGATGACAGCGGCGCGGATGGCATCGTGCCGGTCCGGTCACTGGGACGGGAATTTTTCCACCATGATCCGCAAACAAACACCCTGGTTGGATCAGACACAGGATTGACCCTGTCATTGGGCATGCGCGTCACCGTCCGCCTGACCGAGGCCGAACCCATCGCAGGGGGCATCGCATTCGAATTGCTGTCCGTCAACGACGCAGCCCTGCCCCGCAGCCCGCGCAAATTTTCGAAATCATCCAAGAAAAAGATGGCCTTGGCCAAGAAAAAGGACGGCAAAATCAAGCGCAAGGTTCAGCGGAGACGCGGATGACGCCACACGCGTTTGATCATTGGCTGGATCAAACAGCACCTGAATGGTCAGGGCTGTGCATGTATCTGCCCGATGTTCTGGACCGCGATCAGAGGCAACCGGAAAAATCCGTGCCACTGTGGGACTATATCCCCCGTGTTCTAAGCGATACGCGCATCGCGCAGGGCCACCGCATGGCTGCCCAATGGGGCGATGATTTGGCCCAGCTTGAAACGCGGTTCCCCGTATCGCGGTATGTATTATTGGCAATCTGGGGATTAGAGACGAATTATGGCGCAACCCGTGGCGATTATCATGTGCCCAGCGCACTGGCGACCCTGGCCTATGGGTCCAAAACCCCGCGCCGGCGTGATATGTTTTTGGAACAATTGCGCTGCCTGACCAGCATAGCCCCGCAAGCGCACGAAACCCTTAGGGGCAGTTGGGCGGGCGCCATGGGGCACACACAATTCATGCCCACCGCATACCGCGACTATGCCACTGCCTTTGATGGCATAGGGGTGGCCGATATCTGGGGCGATGATCCGCGCGACGCCTTGGCGTCGACGGCACGGTATTTGGTGGAACATGGGGCCGTTTCGGGTGTTGATGACGTCATATTCGCCAAATTAGAGACTGATTTCGATTATTCCACGCTGGACAATCCAATTATTGGAGATGGGCGTTGGGGATTGTACATTGGGCGTAAATACCGCGCGATTGCACCCTATGGGTCACATGGACCTGCGGTGTTTTTGGGCCCGAATGCGCAGGCGATTCATGCCTATAACCATTCGCTGCATTATGTTTTGGCGGTCACGTTCTTGGCGCGAATATTGGCGGGTGTGCAGGTGCCTGATGTTCACTGGCCCGTCGCACTGACCATTCTAGACAGCGAACAGTTGCGCGACGTGCAAGTGGGTTTGGTTAGGCTGGGATATGATACCAACGGTGTTGATGGTATTTGGGGGTCTGGCAGTGTGCGCGCCCTGCGCGATTGGCAGGCCTCTGTTGGACGTACTGCAGACGGGTACCCGACAACCGAAGATTGGGTTCGGTTGTCGGGGTGCGGTGATTGGCCCTGACGGGCCAAGCCTGCGGCGCGAGTATTTTGGCAAAAATGAAAGACTAGCCTTCGCCAAATGGGATCCAGATGGTTTTTGGTTCGGTTGCGTGGGGCAGAGCAGTTTTGACAAATGCGCTGGTCCAGCTTTGGTCGTATCCGTCATTCACCCAAGTGCGTTTCAGGTTGGTGACGCTGTTTTCTTGGATCGTTCTGGAAATATCTGCCTGAGAAAAGGACCAAACGGCGTCAATTTCCATGTGGCTGGCCATATGGGGGGCCAGTTCGGTTTGTGATCCGGTCAGGATATTGGCCGCGCCTGCGGGAATATCAGAGGTGTCCAAGATTTGATAAAGGTCGGTTGCGATCAAGGGGGCCGTTTCGCTGGCGACCATGATCATGCGATTGCCCATAGCCAACCCCGCTGCAAGAGGGGCAATCAGGCCCATCAAGGGCATGTGGTTGGGGCAGAACGCGCCGATTATTCCCACAGGTTCGTTGACAACCAGCGTTGCACCGCGCATCGGTGTGTTGGCGATGGTGCCATCAAATTTATCGGCCCAAGCCGCGGCGGCGAAGAGGGTATTCAGGGCGGTTTGAACCTCGGATTTTCCTGATTTAGAGCCTGTTTGCGCATCGATATTGGTGGCAAATTCATCGGCGCGGGCAGAGAGGTTTTCGGCTAGAAAATACAAGATTTGCGCGCGCAGGTGGCCCGTGGATCTGGACCATCCGCTGGCCGAAACGGCGGCCGTTACGGCGTTACGGATATCCTTGCGGCTGGCCAGTGGCATGTGGCCAATGAGTTTACCACCCGCGTCGTGAACGGGTTTGGAATATCCGCTGTCGGGGCGGGTCTGTTTGCCGCCGATGTACAGTTTCGCGGTGCGATCAATGTCTAAAACGCCCGTGTTAGAGACAGATTTTGCGGCAGTAGGTTTGATTTTGACCCGTTTCGCCGTGGGATTGGTATAGGCGGACAGTCCTGTCCAGCCACCTTCGCGACCGAAACCGCTGTCGCGTTGACCGCCAAAGGGGGCGGCGGCATCAAACATATTGGTGCCATTGATCCAGATCACACCGGCGCGCAGTTGCGGGGCAACGCCAAGGGCTAGGTTGATATTTTCGCTCCAGATCGATGCGGCAAGACCGTAGCGGGTGTTATTGGCCAGATCGACCGCCTCGGACGGGGTGCGGAAGGTCATGGACACCAGAACGGGACCAAAGATTTCGTCCTGCATCAGCGGATCGGCGGTGCCCAGCCCTGTGATCAGGGTTGGGGGATAAAACAATCCCTCTGGCGCGGTGCCCTGCGTGATCTGGGCATCGCATTGGCCAACCATTGCGGTGATGCGGTCAAATTGGCTGCGATCCACGATGGCGCCCATGTCTATGGATTTGTCCAGCGGATTGCCCACACGCAATTTGGTCATACGGGCGCGCAATTTGGCATAGAACCGGTCGGCCACGCCCTCTTGGACCAGCAAACGGGACCCTGCGCAGCACACTTGGCCCTGGTTGAACCAGATGGCGTCCACCACGCCCTCGACGGCGCTGTCCAGATCGGCGTCATCGAACACGATAAAGGGGGATTTGCCGCCCAGTTCCAGAGTCAGAGATTTGCCCGTGCCGGCGGTCGCCACGCGGATTTTGCGCCCAACCTCGGTCGAGCCGGTAAAGGCGATTTTGTCGATATCGGGGTGCGATACGATCATTTCACCCACGCGGCCATCGCCGGTGACGATGTTGACCACGCCGTTTGGCACGCCAGCCTCAGAACAGATTTGCGCAAAGAGCAACGCGGTTAGGGATGTATATTCGGCCGGTTTCAACACGACCGTATTGCCCATCGCCAGCGCAGGCGCGATTTTCCACGCCAGCATCAGCAGCGGGAAATTCCACGGAATAATTTGACCACAGACGCCCAAGGCCTGACGGTCGGGCAATTCGGTGTCCATCACGGCGGCCATGCCTGCGTGGTAATAAAAATGGCGTTGCGCCAAGGGGATATCGGCATCGCGGGTTTCGCGAATGGGTTTGCCGTTGTCCAATGTTTCCAGCACCGCAAACAGCCGTGCATGTTTTTGCAACAGCCGCGCCAGGGCATATAGAACACGCGCGCGGCCCTGACCGCCCAGTTTTTCCCATTTCGCTTGCGCCTTGCGGGCGGCGGATACGGCGGCGTTGACGTCATCTGGGGTCGCTTGTGATATTTGGCCCAAGGTTTCGCCCGTTGCAGGGTTAAGCGTATCAAATGTAGCGCCGGCGGCGGTCATTTTGCCATTGATGAAATGACCAAAGGGACCGTTTTCGGCGATCCAATCCAATGCAGGGCGCGCGGATTCAGGGGCAGTTCCATAGTCCATGGTTTCAAAAATCTCTTTGACAGTCATTGTTTTACCCCATCGCGTGGTGGTTAGCGGCGGAATAGGCGCCGGTGACGTGGTGATCCAACTGGCGTTCGATATCGCCCATCAGCGACGATGCCCCAAACCGGAACAGATCATTTTCCAGCCAGCGGCGGCCCAGTTCCTCTTGCATCATGGATAGATAGACCAAGGCATCCTTGGCCTTGGAAATGCCGCCCGCAGGTTTATAGCCGACCATGTAGCCAGTGCGGTCGTAATAATCGCGGATCGCGCGGATCATGACCAAGGATACGGGCAGGGTGGCGTTTACGCTTTCTTTGCCGGTTGAGGTTTTGATGAAATCCGCCCCAGCCATCATGCAAATCATCGACGCACGCGCGACATTGCGCAGTGATCCCAATTCGCCAGTGGCCAGGATCGCCTTGACATGGGCATCGCCGCAAGCGTCGCGGAATGCGCGCATTTCATCATAAAGCGCCTGCCAATTCTGCGACAGCACATGGCGGCGCGATATGACGATATCGATTTCGCGGGCCCCTGCGGCGACAGATGCCTCAATTTCAGCAATGCGCAGGTTTAGCGGCGACAGCCCCGCAGGAAACCCCGTGGATACGGCAGCAACCGGAATGCCGGTGCCATCCAACGCCTGAACGGCAGTTTCGATCATATCATGATAGACACAGACCGCGCCCACCGTGATTGGCCCCATGCCCAGCGCATCCAATATGTCGCGGCGCACAGGATTGCGGGCCTTGGCGCACAAACGGCGCACACGATCGGCGGTGTCATCGCCCGATAGGGTGGTCAGGTCGATGCAAGTCACCGCGCGTAATAACCACGCGGCTTGGTGATCTTTCTTAACGGAACGGCGGGTGCCCAATTGGCCCGCGCGACGTTCAATGGCAGATTGATTGGCCTGCACGCCCAGCGCCCAGTCCAAATCCAAAGGGGTCCCCGGATTGCGGGGAAAATCATGTAATGTCATATGGTATCGTCCAAAGTTATCGCATTCACCCTGCCATGCCACAACACAACTGACAAGACCCAGCCCAATTGAAAAACCTGAAAGATGCCCCCATACCGAGCATCAAAAGAAGGTGTGATTTCAGCGCATTTGGCCGGTTTGTGAAACCAAGGATCGGGCAATGTCCGGACGTGTCAAATTTTCAACAAGGGTGTTGTTGGCAGAATTGGTTGCCGCCGCAATCACGGTATTGTTGGCAACATCAATGCTGATCTTGGCGTACCACAGGGTGTTTGATCCGTCATGCCAAATCTGTTTTTGCCCATGTGACGTGTCGATCATCCACCCCAAGCCATAGACCCCGGACTGAGGCGTTTGCATTTGCTTGCAACTTGATTGGCTTAGAAAGCTTGCAAATTCTCCGCGACAGGCCTTGACATGGGCCTGTCCCCATTTGGCCAGATCACCCAACGTCATGTGTATCGTCCCCGCCGGACCCATCCACGCGGGATTATCCGACAAATTGCTGTTGGGGTCCATTGGAATGGACGTCACAACCCCGTCCATGTGCCCCCTGGGGTCCGTGGCCCCCTTGGGTGGCCCAAATCCAAGCGATGTCAGGGACAGCGGCGTCGCGATTTCACGCTGAACCAGGGTTTCCCATGGCGCATTCGCAACCTCTTCGACGATGATCCCCGCCAAGACAAAGCCAATGTTGGAATAGTGATATCGCCCCTTTGGTCGGGATAACGGCTGTGACCACATCTGGGACAGCACACGCCGCCGCCCATCATACGGGTCATAGGATTTGGAAGCTATCAGAACAGCAAGTGACGGATTCGCGCGAATACCTGCGCTGTGACTTAGGATCTGGCGCAGCGTCAGGGCGCGCCATTGCGGGTGCATTTGGTCCGAATACCGCGCAAGATATCTCTCGATCGGCGCATCAAGCCGCAGCTTGCCCTGATCGACCAGCTGCATGATTAGGGTCGCGGTAAAGGTTTTGGTGATCGATCCGATGTGCCATCGCGCGTCTGGTCGGACCTGTGTCTTACTGCCGCGTTGGATTGGGCCCGCGACCAAAACCGCCGGCGCGGCCCCATTGGCAGCATAGGCGACACCTGCCGCTTGGGTCGCTTTGTACCCCCGAACCTTGGTTATACCGTTTGGTGGCGTGGTTGGCGAATTGTTGTGCGGTGCGGCGGCGCAGTTGTTCAAAATGGCAAAGACAGTGCCAAGAACCAGCGATTTCGCCCCAAATCGAATATATGTCATCAAAACCCTAAATCCTAATTGTCGCCAAACGACAAAACTGTTTTCTATAATGAGTCAACATTATAGAAAATCGCACATCAAACAAGGTAAGGTTTTCCTTAGGCTGGGGCAAAAAGGATAAGCATTAGGGCCATCGCCCTAGCTGGCGTAGTTGGATCCCTCTTCATCTAGGATCGCCTTTAACTCGGCCAGGTGGCGGGCATCCTGTTCGGGATAGGTTTCCAATTCGCGGGCGGTTTTTTCGGCGATGTCATCGGGCAGAATGCGCAGGGGCTGACCGGTTTGCAACGCACGAATATAGGTTTCTGCCGCACGTTCAAAATAATACAACCGGTTGAATGTATCGGCCACGGTTTGGCCCACAACCAACACGCCGTGGTTGCCCATGATCAAAACCTTTTTCTGGGGATCGGACAACAGGGTGGAACACCGCTCGCCCTCTTCTTCGAACGCCAAACCGCCGTAATGGTCATCGATCACATAGCGGTTGAAAAACGTGGCACAGTTTTGATCGATGGGCGGCAGGCGGCTGTCGGCAAGGGATGCCAAAACCGTGGCGTGAATCGAATGCACATGCATGGCACAACGCGCATGCGCACAGTGGCGGTGGATTGCCCCGTGCAGCCCCCATGCGGTGGGATCGGGCGCGTTTGGGCCCAACAGGGTATCAGGATCATTCGCATCGACCACGATCAGATCTGACGCCTTGACGCGGGAAAAATGCACCTGATTGGGATTCATCAAAAACCGCGTGCCCTCATCGTTGATGGCCAGTGAAAAATGGTTTGCCACGCCTTCGTGCATGTTCAACCGCGCGGTCCAGCGAAAGGCCGCGGCCAGATCAACCCGTTCGGCCCAGTTATCAATGTTTGCGTGTTTCATGCGACCCTCTATGCGATCCCCTGTCAATTACGGCCAAGGGTCGCATAGGATCAATTTTCGCGCAAATCGTTTTTTCACATGTACTGCGATTTGAATACAAGCCGACGCCGCGTCAGGTCCAAAGAACGGCCCCCTGAACATAGTCGAACATCTGTGTTTCCCATGACTCGGTGCTGGTTGCGTCATAGACATCTGCATGATCTGCGATGTAAATGCGCAGCATGTGATCGGCAGTTTGCCCCTGGATCCAACCACCCGCCTGAGACGAAGAAAAGGTATAGGACGCTGGATCGTAATCGAGGTAAAAGGCCCAATCCAGCATCAAATAATCTTCCTCAAGCACGCGAAAATCATGGATGGTTGTGGACCCATCGCCCTGCAGGAACACGAACGTATCCTGTCCCGCGCCGCCGGACAAATGATCGGCCCCTGATCCACCATGCAGATAGTCATTACCCGCCCCACCCTGCATCGTGTCATTGCCAGCGCCACCAATCATATGATCATCGCCATCGCCGCCAAACATCACATCATGGCCTGCGTTTCCGTACAGATCATCATCATCTGCACCGCCAAACATGCGGTCACGACCGCCGCCGCCATGCAGTTTATCGTATCCGTCGCCGCCCTGCATTATGTCGGCACCTGCACCACCAAACAGCAAATCGTCGCCTGCGCCACCATCGATGCGATCTGCGCCACGACCGCCGACGATGGTATCAAACCCATCCTGCCCCAGCAGCGTGTCATTGCCACGATTACCGAACAGTTTGTCATTCCCATCGCCGCCCTGGATCATGTCAGATCCCTGATGTCCGCGCAGGAAATCGTCGCCCGCGCCGCCGTCCATCCGATCCCAACCGCGACCGCCTAGGATAACATCGTCGCCATCAAGCCCAGACAGGGTATCATTGCCGCGTTGCCCAAAAATGGTGTCATTCCCCGTGCCGCCATCAATCTGGTCGTGACCGGATGTGCCCGCCAAGCGTTGGTCGGGATCAGTACTGGTCCAATCGCCTTGGGCCACCGGATTGCCATCGCTGTCAAACCTTTGGATCAGAATATCGGTGGTATAGGTCACGGCGTGATATCCGTTCCACGTGATTGCAAACCCGCCATCTGCGGTGGCGGTGATTTCCGGGTCGGACATAAATGATTCATCATTCGCAGAAAACGCAAAATCATGGCGCGTTCCGTCTGTGTCAAAAATGGCCCCGGCGTGGGTATTATCAGGATCGGCCACAATATCGGTACGCCAAATGGCCACCAAACGCCCATCAGCCAGAAAGGCGGCCTTGGCACGATCATCGTCCAGGCCGACCACATCGTGCAAAACGAAAGCGGCACCTTGGGCCACCCCTTGGGCATCAAAGCGCTGCGCCATGATTGCTTGGTCCGACCCGACCACTGTTATATCACGCTGTTCCCAGACGATAACAAACTGACCCGTCACAGGATCGACCGCGATGTCAGGATGGTGCGCGGTTTCTTTGACCGGATCGGTGGTTGGGATGGTCTGCGCCGTGATGCGTGGGTACCCTGGCGCGTCCTGATATATCGCGAAACGGATGTCACCACGCCCCCCATTGGTCAGGTTATTCGTGCTGTCGTACCACGTCACGACGAAATTCCCATTGGGCAGGGTCGCAATTTGCGGTTCATGGTCATAAGTATTGTCGCCACTGGGCGCGACAAATTCCGCCGTTGCGCCGCCTGCACCATCAAATACGCGCAGGGTGATGTCATACCCTGTAAACCCATCGGTTCCATCTGCATCATAGCTTTTCCAGACGATGGCAAATTTACCGTCCGACAGCGCGGTGATGTCCGGCGCGCGCTGATCGCTGGCGGTGGTGGTGTTGACATCAAACACATCACCATCCAAGGCCAAGGTCCCGTCACCGCCCAGCGTAAACAGCCCGCCGCGAATGTTATGATCGGGTGCACCGGCCGTTAAATAATGTTGCCACACCACCGCGATACGTCCGTCGGACAATTCCGCAACCCGCGGTACAATTTGCGCGCCCAAATCATCCGGCGCCAGTTCCGCCGCATCACCGGCATAGGTGCCATCGGCATTCAGCACACGATACCAAACCTTGATTTTTGTGTCGCCCGTTTCGTCCAGACCACTGTCATTTCCACGCCACACCACCACGGTGCGGCCATCGGACAACTGCGTGATCGCGGGATCCATTTCAACGGTTGTGAACGACGAATTCAATGTAATTGGGGATAACCCAGCCATAATCTTAACCCTTTGTAAAAAAATGAATTCAATAAAATAAGGGTAAGGGTATCACAAAACCGCGCGTTTTTCAATCATTCTGCGGAATGCGGGGGCCAGTATCAATCACACAGGCGGGCGACCAGACATAACCATCTGGGCAGGTGATACAGGCTTCTCGCAGGCCATGGGGTTTGTCTGCCGGCAACTCTAGGATATCGGCGCCGATTTGTTTGGCCCGATCCACTGCGGCATCAGGGTCAGATTGAAACAGGTAAAACTGCGCCCCTGCCCCGCGTGGCGGTAGTTCGGGGACCAGCCCAAGCGTCGGATGCGTCCCAAAGGTATGATCCGCGTGCAATTGCATCACCTGCCCCTGATATTGCATAATGGCGAAATCATCGCTGACGCGGTGGGCCGTCATACCAAAAACATGTGACAAAAATTCTGCACTGCGCCGCACATCCCGCACCAGCAGGTTGATACCAATACCTGACAGCGATTTTCCGAAATCTTGGGGGGATACTGTTTCAAAATCCATATGAAAACTTTCAATGCTATATCTTGCAGTGCTGTCAAATGCGTGTCACACTTGGTGTGATAGAAAAGACTATCCAATAACAATAATTCCGTCAATCAAGCGGAGAGTAGGCAAAAATGACAGATCACGACATTACAATCCAAACGCCAAACGGCCTGACCACGCAGAGCTTTGACAACGCGCAGGCCGCCTATGACCATTTGGTCATGCTTTATGATACGGCGGTTGGATATTTACGCGATAAATTCGCCCAAGTCATGGAACAGGGCGTGGATCAATCACGATTTCGCGCGTACTATCCTGAAATACGCATTCGCACCACGTCCTATGCGGCGGTGGACAGCCGGCTGAGTTTCGGCCACGTCCCAGAACCGGGCACCTATGCAATCACTGTGACGCATCCGAAATTGTTCGGCCCCTATCTGAAACAGCAAATGGCCTTGCTGCTGCAAAACCATAATGTACCACTGGACATTGGTCCGTCGGATACGCCCATCCCGCTGCATTTTGCCATGATCGGCAGTGGCGCGGTGGCCATTCCCCATGATGGCGCCGCCGATTTCACATTGCGCGATTATTTTGATGTGCCCGATTTGGCGACAACCAATGACGATATTGTCAACGGCGTATCGCAACCCGCCCCAGATGGCACCCAGCCCTTGGGCCTGTTTACGGCGCAGCGGGTGGATTATTCGCTGGCGCGGCTGTCACATTATACCGCGACCGATCCCGAACATTTCCAAAATTTCGTGTTGTTCACCAACTATCAATTCTATGTGTCCGAATTCGAAGAATATGCGCGCACGATGTTGGCGGATCCGGACAGCGGCTATACCAGCTTTGTCTCAACGGGAAACGCGGAAATCACCACTGCGGACGGCACATTGCCAACGCCTGAAAAATTGCCGCAAATGCCCACATATCACCTGAAACGGGCCGATGGGAATGGGATCACGCTGGTCAATATCGGCGTGGGGCCATCCAATGCGAAAACGGCCACTGACCACATCGCCGTGTTGCGGCCCCATGCGTGGTTGATGGTGGGCCATTGCGCGGGTCTGCGCAATTCGCAATCGCTGGGGGATTTCGCGCTGGCCCATGCCTATCTGCGCGAAGACCGCGTTTTGGACGACGACCTGCCCGCATGGGTGCCGGTGCCCGCCTTGGCCGAAATGCAAATCGCGCTGGAAACGGCGGTGGCCGACGTGACCCAGCTGTCAGGGTTTGAATTGAAACGCATCATGCGCACCGGCACGGTTGCCACCGTGGATAACCGCAACTGGGAACTGCGTGACAACAGCGGACCGGTACAACGCCTGTCACAATCGCGCGCCATCGCGCTGGATATGGAAAGTGCCACCATCGCCGCAAACGGATATCGGTTCCGCGTGCCCTATGCCACATTGCTATGCGTCAGTGACAAACCGCTGCATGGGGAATTGAAATTGCCCGGCATGGCGTCAGATTTTTACAAAACACAGGTTGCGCGACATCTGATGATTGGCATAAGGTCGATGGAAATCCTGCGAAATATGCCGATCGAGCGTTTGCAAAGCCGGAAATTACGCAGTTTTAACGAAACTGCATTCCTCTAAAGTCAAAAAAACGGAAAAAAAGTATGTTTTTGACTGGAAAACAGCCACTATTTGTTGTGTTATTCCACAACATTCAGTTACACAATAAGAACGAGGCCCCATGAGTTGGGCAGTTGAAGGAGAGAAAAATGTCTAAACCAATGACCAAAACACAACTGGTTGCAGCAATCGCTGAGAAAATGGGCGCAGATAAAAAAACTGCAGGGGCCGCATTGGACACCATTTGTGAAATCATCACATCAGAAGTTTCCGGCGGTGGCGCAGTGACCCTGCCAGGCGTTGGCAAAATCCAGTGCCGCGAACGTCCAGAGCGTATGGTTCGCAACCCCGCAACTGGCGAACAGTTCAAGAAAGAAGCGGACAAGGTTGTGAAAATGACCATCGCCAAAGCGTTGAAAGACAGCGTAAACGGCTAAGATCTGATTTGTATCAGATTGTTTTAGGGGTCGCGGTCAGCGGCCCTTTTCTTTTGCGACGTTCCGTGCCACCAATAGCCCAAGTTTTCGGAGAATACCTATGGATCTGCGTGCGATTGGCCTTGGGCTTGCGTTTGTTATTATGTGGTCATCCGCCTTTACGTCGGCTCGTATCATCGTGGCCGAGGCGCCGCCCCTGTCGGCACTGGCGCTGCGGTTTTTGATATCTGGCGTGATCGGCGTTGTCATCGCGCGATTGATGGGTCAAACATGGCACCTGACCCGCGCCCAATGGAAAAGCGTGGTGATTTTCGGGATTTGTCAAAACGCCCTGTATTTGGGGTTAAATTTCGTCGCCATGCAATGGATTGAGGCGTCGTTGGCATCGATTATCGCATCCACAATGCCATTGATCGTCGCACTGATCGGCTGGCTGGCCTTTGGCGATCGGTTGCGCCCTATGGCGATAGCGGGTCTGGTGGCCGGTATCATTGGCGTTGTGTTAATTATGGGGTCACGGTTTCAGGGCAATGTTGACCTGACCGGTATCCTGTTATGCGCCATTGCGGCCGTGTCCTTGGCCGTGGCAACGTTATCGATGCGTGGCGCATCATCGGGCGGCAATTTCATGATGGTGGTTGGACTGCAAATGTTGGTCGGTGCCGCGGCCCTGGCCGGACCTGCGGTGGCCTGGGAAACATGGGATGTGGCGTTGAACACGCGATTGGTCATTGCCTTTGGCTATACCACGTTGATCCCTGGATTGTTGGCCACATTGGTTTGGTTTTATTTGGTTGATCGGATTGGCGCGGTGCGGGCGTCCACCTATCATTTTTTGAACCCGTTTTTCGGGGTGGCGATTGCTGCGTGGATATTATCGGAACATCTGCATTGGGTGGATGTGATTGGTGTGGCAATCATTGCAGGCGGGATTTTGGCCGTGCAACTGGCCAAGCAAAAGGCATAGCGCGATGGGGGGCTGTCTGCCCCCCAAACCCCCCGAGAGTATTTTTGCAAAACTGAAAGCATTTTTGTTTGTGATACCCTGTCAGATATGCGAAACAAAGCATGAACACGGAGGATTTTCAGGTGGCTCAGCGGGCTTGGCAGCGGATGTTATCGGGGCGGCGGTTGGATTTATTGGATCCGACGCCCATGGATATTGAGATTGAGGATATCGCGCATGGCTTGGCCTTTGTTGCGCGGTGGAATGGGCAGACGCGGGGGGATTATGCCTATTCCGTGGCGGAACATTCGTTGTTGGTGTTGGCATTGTTTGATCGGATGTATCCCAAGGCAAAGCGCGAGGCGCGATTGATGGCATTGCTGCATGATGCGCCCGAATATGTGATTGGGGATATGATTTCGCCGGTCAAGGCCGCGATTGGTGCAGAATATGGTGCATTGGATGATCGTCTGATGGCGGCCATTCATATTCGGTTTGGGCTGCCGGCCAAGACGCCCGTTGCCGTGAAGCGGCAGATCAAGGCTGCCGATAAGGTCAGTGCCTGGATGGAAGCGGTGCAGATTGCCGGGTTTTCCGAAAGTGAGGCAGATAAGTTATTCGGGCGCGTTGATCGCGGGATTTTTGAGGGATTGCAGATACGGTTGCGTGCGCCCAAGGACGTTCGAGAAGACTATGTTGACCGCGTTAAGGGGTTGTTATGATTATTGAGACAGCGCAAAGAGCACATTTGGCGGACATGGTGCGGATTATGAACGGTTTGATCGCAATGGGCGATAATACGGCCCATCGGCGACCATTTACGCAAGACCGGTTATGGGAGCGTATTGCATCGGATACGGTATCGCGTTTGGTTGCGTCGCGTGATGGTCATGTGTTGGGGTTTCAGTATGCCAATTGGGTGGATAAAGCTGTCGGCTTGGCCTATATCGCGAGCTTTATTGACCCAAGGGCGCAGGGCCAAGGTGTTGGGCGCGCCTTGTTCGCCCAGACGGTATTGGCCGCAAAACGGCTAGGCGTTGTGACATTGGATGCAACCATTCGGACCGATAATGTGTTGGGCCTGGCCTATTACACCGCGATGGGGTTTGTGGACAATCAAGTTTACCGCGATGTCACGCTGTCTGATGGCACCCGTGTGGATCAGGTGCAAAAATTGTATCAGATTTAGGCGACTATTTCGGGCTGCGTTTGGCCAGAATGCGTTGCAGGGTACGGCGGTGCATATTCAGACGACGCGCCGTTTCGCTGACATTGCGGTCGCACAGTTCGTAGACCCGTTGGATATGTTCCCAGCGGACGCGATCCGCGCTCATGGGGTTTTCTGGGGGTGGGGGCAGCTCTTCTTCTCGGGCCAAGAGGGCGTTGGTGACATCATCAGCATCGGCAGGCTTAGACAGGTAATCAGTAGCACCGATTTTGACCGCGGCCACGGCGGTGGCAATGGCGCCGTATCCGGTCAACACAACGATGCGACTGTCAGGGCGTTTGTTGCGCAGCACCTCGACCACCTCAAGACCGTTGCCATCGCCCAAACGCAGATCAACCACGGCATAGGCGGGGGGACGTGCGGTTGCAATGGCACGGCCTGCGGCAACCGATCCGGCCGTTTCAACAGAGAACCCGCGTTTTTCCATGGCCTTGGCCAGACGTTTCAAAAACGCCTCGTCGTCATCAACCAGCAAAAGGGTTTTATCTGGACCAATTTCCGCTGATAGGTTTTCTGCCACGTTCATTCCTCCGCCATTGTGGGAATGCTAGCGTGATTTTTGAACAAGGTCAAACCCTTAAGCCATTACATATTGTCGATAAAACAGGCGGTTGTTTCGGCCATTTGTTCGGGCGTTGTTTCGCGACGGAAAAATTCGACGAACCCATGTTCGGGCAAAACCAGATAGGACATGGTGGAATGATCAACCAGATAATATTCGTCTATGCTGTCTTGTTTCTTATAATAGGTGCGATAGGCCTTGGATGCAGCTTTGATCTGGTCCGCGGACCCTGTCAGGCCAACCATTTTGGGGTGCACATAGGATGCAAATTCGCCGACCACCTCGGGTGTGTCGCGTTCTGGGTCGATTGTGATAAACACGGGCGTGGCCGAAATACCCTGTTCTGCCAACAGATCAACCGCCTGCGCATTGCGGGCGGTATCATAGGGGCAGATATCGGGGCAGAACGTATAGCCGAAATACAAAATTGACGGTTCGGTGATGACATCCGCATCGGTCACGGTTTCGCCCCGGGCATTGACCAATTCAAACGGCCCACCGATGGCGCCGGATCCGCCCGCAACCATGCTGGTACGGCATTCGGCGAATTGATCGTCGCTGCCTGCGCCAAAGGGTCCAACCCCCAAAACCGCGGCAAAAGACACCGCCAAACCAATCCCAACAGCGGACAAGGCAAGGGCGCGAATTTTAGCAGACATGGTATTTCCTTTGACTTTGCGGTGAACCGATGCAAGTCATGTAAGCCAAAGACCACCAAATTAAAATAGGGTGCGACAAAGATGACGGACCAGTTGGTAAATGTAATGCGGCGCGACCATGGGGGGACATGGATCCGGTTGCGCACCATGATTTTGATCCGCTGGATTGCGATTTTGGGGCAGCTTGCGGCAATTTTCGTGGCGGTTCAGGTCTATGACCTGCGGTTGGAACTGGCGTGGTGTTTGTTTTTCGTGGGCCTGTCGGTGGTTATGAATTTGGCCGCGGCGTTGATTTACCCCAAAACAAAACGCCTGTCCGAATTGGAAAACACTGGCATGATTCTGTTCGATTTGGTGCAGCTGTCGGCATTGCTGTTCCTGACCGGTGGGCTGCACAATCCGTTTAGTATTTTGTTGGTGGCCCCCGTGGTTATTGCATCCTCGACCTTGCCATTACGCTATGTTCTGCTGGTTGGTGGGACGGGTCTGATCGCAGTGACCGTTCTGGGGTTTTTCCATATCAAGTTGGAAACAGAACAGTATTTTATTCTGCGGATTGCCGATATTTTTGTGTTTGGGAACTGGATTGCGATCAGCGTGGCATTTGTATTTCTGTCGCTATACGCGCGGCGTGTGACGCAAGAAATCAACACAATGGGGGATGCGTTGTTTGCCACACAAATGGCGCTGGAGCGCGAACAGAAACTGACAGATCTGGGCGGCGTTGTCGCTGCGGCGGCGCATGAATTGGGCACGCCACTGGCCACCATAAAACTGGTCAGCTCTGAATTGATTGACGAATTGGACGACCACCCCGAATTGGCCGAGGATGTCAAATTAATCCGTGAACAGGCAGACCGGTGTCGCGATATCATGCGCAGCATGGGCCGCGCTGGCAAAGATGACAAACACATGCGCTTTGCCCCCCTGCAAGAGGTGGTCGAAACCGCAGCCGATCCACACCAAGATCGCGGCATTGTAATCGATATTTCGATCAGCGCAGACAGCACCGCCAGCGACCATCCAACCATTCACCGCAGGCCGGAAATTATCCACGGCCTGCGCAACATGATCCAAAATGCGGTTGATTTTGCACAATCCCAGGTCTGGGTCGAACTGGCATGGACCCATGATAAAATCACGGTACGCATTATCGATGACGGGCGCGGGTTTCCCATTGAAATGATTGGCCGAATTGGTGATCCATTCGTGCGAAAACGCCGCATATCTGTGCAGGGCAATCAACGCCAAGGCTATGATGGTATGGGATTGGGGTTGTTCATCGCAAAAACGCTGCTGGAACGGACGGGCGCGACGCTGGTTTTTGCCAATGGTGGGTTGACTGCAAACAAACAACGGGGGCAACCCCGGGGGGCCGTGGTCGAAATCACATGGATCCGCGACCTGCTGGAACAGCAATCAACCACACTGGGCGAAAACCAGACCTTTTGACGCGTTAACCATTTCTTAA
>CAJXSD010000018.1 GCA_913060475.1 uncultured Paracoccaceae bacterium
ACGGAAAATTTCAGTTATATGTTGTCACTTATAATCAAGATTATGTGAAATAATGAAATGCAATGGCATCAATTCACGTGAACACTTCGTGCTGGTTCCGGCGCGCGTGGTGACTCTTTTTGGGCGCTAAGGCAAGCATTGACACAAGCTTATGTTGCATTCTAACCTTGGTATGAAATGCACACTCGGCATCAGAAATACTGATGGAACGGCCCCATGCGAACACCGCCATTCCGCCCACAAAATAACCGCGCCACGATAATGTCGCCATTTGAAATCACTATTAATTGGTAAATCCTCTGCGTTCGGGCCGTCATAGATAACAGGAGGTTTTTTGCACCAGTGCCATCACATGTCATAAATATTTTATAGAATTTATACAGAACGATTACATTCCCTCTTTAGCCGGATCCTCAAGAGGAGTGTCCTATGCTAGAGATAAAGAACCTAACAAAGTCATTTGGCAACAACACCGCCGTCAAGAACGTATCATTTACATTTGACCGCCCGATGATGGTCGGGATTATTGGTGCGTCAGGTGCCGGAAAATCCACGTTGTTGCGTATGATCAACAGATTGGCTGATGTCACCTCGGGTGTTATTTCATATGACGGGATCGAAGTTTCGAAGCTGAACGGCAAACAACGACGCAATTGGCAGTCGGATTGCGCAATGATTTTTCAACAGTTCAATCTGGTCCCGCGGATGGATGTGGTCAGCAATGTGTTGCATGGTACGTTGAATAAACGTTCAACACTTGCAACACTGTTTAACCTATATTCAAAGGATGATATTCTCCGCGCAATTGAAATTTTAGACCGCCTTGGCGTATCTGCCCATGCGTCTAAGCGCGCCGAAGCCCTTTCCGGTGGTCAGCAACAGCGCGTCGCAATTGCGCGCGCATTAATGCAAGATCCCAAAATTATTTTGGCCGACGAACCTATCGCGTCGTTGGACCCCATGAACGCACAGATCGTGATGGATACGTTGCGCCAAATCCATGACCAAGATAACCGCATGGTCATTGCAAATCTACACACATTGGACACGGCGCGTCGCTATTGTGACCGCATTATTGGGATGCGCCAAGGTGCTGTGGTTTTTGACGGAACGCCCGATCAACTGACAACCGAGGCCGCCCGCGAAATTTATGGCGCAGATAATTCGTTTTCTGAAGCTGCAACATCCACCGAAATTCGGGAACCTGCAATGCCTGTCATGGCAAACGCAGTCCCCGCATAAAAATTTCATCGAATGCAAATGTGCATTTAAAACAACCTGGAGTGATATGATGAAAAAGACCCTAACCGCACTAATGATCACATCTGTACTGGCAGCCCCTGCTTTTGCAGATGGTCATGGAAACACAATCTCGGAATTCCGCATCGGTATTTTGGGAGGGGAAAACGCACAAGACCGTTTGAACAACCAAGAATGTTTGCGTCAGCGTACAGAAGATTTGTTGGGCGTAGAAACAAAATTGTTTGCCCCTGCTGACTATGATGGCGTTATCCAAGGCCTACTGGGTGGCACAATCGATATGGCATGGTTGGGCGCGTCGTCCTATGCAAAAACATACCTAGAAGATCCAGAAGCCGTTACACCGATTTTGGTCAAGGTCAACGTTGATGGTGGCTATGGCTATCACTCAATCGGGTTTGCACGCAAAGATAGCGGCATCAAATCATTGGATGACATGAAAGGCAAAACATTTGGCTTTGGTGATCCAAACTCAACATCTGGTTACTTGATCCCTTCCATTGAAATTCCCGAAACAACAGGCGCATCGATGGACTCTGGCGATTACTTTGGCGAAGTCAAATTCACAGGCGGCCACGAACAAACGATTGTTGCGGTTAACAATGGCGACGTTGACGGTGGTGTGACATGGGCAGACGGCCTTGGCAACTGGGAAGACGGTTACAACTCGGGTGCATTGCGCCGCGCGGTTGACGCAGGCTTGGTTGACATGAACGATCTGGTTGAAATCTGGAAATCCAAACCAATCCCAGAGGGTCCCGTTGTCCTGCGCAAAGCTTTGCCCGTTGATGTCCAAGTTAAGATGACAGGTTTGATGGCGTCATTGAAAACAGTTGATCCAGACTGCGCCTACAACGTATTCGCAGGTGACGCGCAGGGCGTTATGCCAATCACACATGATGCGTATGTTTCAATCGTCGAAGCACGCAAAGCGAAACAATAAATTTTCAAAACAAATGGGGTGCGGGAACGCGCCCCATTTTTTGCAGGTTTCCCATGTCAAACTCTTCTCATCACACATCCGTGCGCCAAATTCAGGATAATTATATGTCCATGGCACAGCGCAAGCGCAGCTATGGCTTGGTCCTATTGCTTGTTTTTGTGGCCTTAATGGTCAGCGGTTTTCAAACCGCCCAAAATCGAAATGCCGGCGGATTTTGGGATGGGATACATCGCATTTTTGATTTCCCCGCCGGCGTTATTTCCGAGGCGATTGAAAAAATCACGGAATTGCCAATTCACATGGCAACATATTTTCCTGCGCTGATTGAAACGATTAATATAGCTGCCGCAGCAACCTTGATTGGGGCGATATTCGGAACCGTTTTTTCAATGCTTGCAACACGCGGCATGGCGAAATGGCCGCGGTTAATTCCGGTTTTTCGCCGAATTTTGGATCTGATGCGCGCCATTCCGGAAATCGTTATCGCATTGATTTTGATTTTTGTGATGGGTGGTGGACCCGTTCCTGCTATGATTGCGATTGCGTTCCATACAACAGGTGCCTTGGGAAAAATGTTTTCCGAGGTCAATGAAAACGCGTCATTGAAACCGGTCGACGGGTTGGCATCGGTTGGCGCAAATTGGACACAGCGCATGTTTGTGGGTGTCGTGCCACAAGTTGCACCAAACTATATCAGCTATGCCCTTATGAGGTTTGAAATCAACATCCGAGCCTCTGCCATCCTGGGGTTCGTGGGTGCCGGTGGCATCGGATATGAGTTGAAAAATGCGATGTCATGGGGTCAGGGACGTTATGACCAAGCGGCTGCAATATTTTTGATGTTGTTCGCCTCAATCGTTGTCTTTGACCAGCTGTCATCATGGTATCGAACCCAATTAACACACGGCCGCAAACAAACCGAGGTAACACCATGACCGTTGCAAATTCTGTCCACCTTAGCCAGAGTAACGCGATTTCAGTGATCTCGCGCAAAAAATTCGCGGCAGTTGCAATGCTTGCCGTGCTGTTGGGCTATTTTGCCTATGTGTTTGTGGCCTTTGATGTTGTTGGGCTATATCAAAAATCATCCTCTGAAAACGCGATGACGCTGATCCGAGATAGCTATAGCTATAAGGTCCATGTTGCGCGCGACAATCGGTCCAATGACCTAAGCGTGAAAATAGAAGGCGAAAATAAAGGCGCCTATCCAGATGGCGTAACACCGGATTGGGTTTCAGTGTCAGAGGGTAAAACCGTCATCGAACTGACCGACGGACATGTCATCACCTTTGGTGAGGGGGATGTGGAATATTTCATTCCCGACTATGGAACCGTTTGGGCCGAACCCACCCGCCGCGGTGTTGACGTGAAATTCCCAGAGGGTGAAATACCCGATTATATCAGCGCATCAAAAAACCGGTTGATGATTAAAACAGACCAAGGCCGATTGACCGTCACACGCAACAGAACAGAAGTGTTTCGGTATTTCTTAGGATGGGAATTGTTCTTTTTCACGCTAGACAGCCCCTATCACGGGATGAGTGTGTCAGAAATCGCGCAACGTGCTGTCAGTGGCGAAGCGGGGGCAATCTGGTCAGATTTCTGGAACAACCGCATGTGGCTGCACAAAGATGTGGCCTGGGCTATTTTTGAAACCATTCTCATGGCGTTTCTAGGAACCTTTGGCGCAGCGATCGTAGCTTTGCCGCTGGCGTTTTTGGCGGCCAAGAACTTTACCCCTCTGCAATCAGTTCGATTTTTTATGCGCCGCATTTTCGATTTTATCCGCGGTGTTGACGCGCTGATTTTCACAATCATGTTGTCACGCGCCTTTGGGCCGGGACCAATGACAGGTGCTTTGGCGATTTTAATCACAGATACTGGCAGCTTTGGCAAAATGTTTTCGGAAACATTGGAAAACATTGATGACAAGCAGGTTGAAGGTGTCCAATCAACGGGCGCAAAACCGCTTCAGCGTTATCGGTTCGGGGTATTGCCACAGGTCACACCGGTTTTGATGTCTCTTGTTCTGTATTTCTTTGAATCCAACACCCGCAGCGCAACAATTATTGGCGCAATTACGGGGGGTGGTATCGGGCTTTTGTTGACCCAAGCGATGTACACACAAAAAGACTGGGAAGAGGTCAGCTATTACATCATATTGATCATTTTGATGGTGATTTTCATGGATTGGCTGTCCGGTAAGCTGCGCGCGATGCTGATCTCGGGCACGTCGAACGATACAATGTGATGGTGTATGATGCCTAGATTAAAGTCAACCGAACCCTTTATCCATCCAGATTGCGACCTGGCCGACTGCACCTTTGGCGCCTATACCGAAATTGGCAAAGGCACACGCATGAACAATGTGGATATGGGCGATTATTCCTATTGTGACCGCTATGCTGATTTGGCCAATGCGCGCGTGGGTAAATTTGCCAATATCGCCGCCTTTGTCCGCATTGGCGCAACGGATCATCCCCTTGAAACCGCCAGTCTGCACCATTTTCTATATCGGTCCCCTGATTATTGGGACGGTAGCGAAATTGACATGGCTTGGTTTGAAAAACGTAGGTCACGTCTATGTTTCATCGGGCACGACACATGGATCGGCCACAATGCCCAGATCAAACCCGAGGTCACCATCGGCCATGGCGCGGTGGTTGCATCGGGGTCTATCGTGACCAAAGATGTCGATCCCTATACGATTGTCGCAGGGAAACCTGCACGTGTTTTACGGCTGCGTCAACCTAACGACATCGCGCAGCGCATGATCGCGATGGCCTGGTGGGATTGGGATCACAGCACACTACGCGACCGACTGGATGATTTCCGCAGCTTGTCGGCGGCTGCCTTTTTGGAAAAATACGAATAGGGTTAATCAGAAGCTGATTATCCGCTCTTTGATGTACGCGCGATTATTGCAAGTCTGCGTAATGGATGCGGACAAATTTACCGTCAGGTTTTTGTCCGACCAAACATAATCGCGTGATCATGTGATCTTGTGCTAGGAAATCTGAAAACTGATCGTTTATAAGGTCCATCACTTGGGTCTGTTCATCCGAGGGGATTTTGCCGGTTAGGGTTATATGAAACCGGAAATGGTCAAAAACATATGGATATCCCCATTCCATAAATCGTGCTTCGTCTGCGGGTTGCAGACCCTTTTGCCGGCGACGTTCCAAATCTGCAGCGGTCACAGGTGCACGCAAATGATCAAGGTCGCGCACGACGAACTCTTCTAGTGCGCTTAGCGCCGCACTTTGGGCTTTCGGAACTAACGCGAAAAAGTTGTCGATCTTGGCCACCCGTAATGGACCCAAGGGCGCTGCACAGGTTTTTTCGCAAAATCGATGAAAGCTGTCTATGGCATCGTCATGGTCGATACCATTTGCCAAATAAAATGGTGCCTTGATCGTCGCATGAAATCCATAGGGCTGCGGCGTTTCAATCCAAGCGGCAGGTCGTGGCACCGGTGACGTTGGCGCAGTACCCATGTGCGCATCCCAGCCCAGCCAGTGGGCCCCAACCTGACCGAACGTGCCATCTGGCAGATAGTAAACCGCATATCTTAGAAATTCAGTCATCTGTGAATCCTTGGTCAAGTCAGCAAAGTTTCAATGTGAACAATTTTGGTATCACGCAGCAACAATCTGTTGACCTTGGCGAAAATCCGCCAAACGATCAGCCATAGGGCCGCGCACGAACCCGAACCGTCCACCGCATAGTGTCGCATCAATCTGTAACGTTTCAGCATTTAGAAATACCAAATCGGCATCATATCCGGTGTCTAATTTGCCCTTGGTTGACAAATTCATAATGCGTGCCGGGTTTTCCGAAATCAATTTCCATGCCAGACCCAGCGTCATTTCCTGACCCTGCCAAAGCTTTAGTGCTGCCTGATAAAGGGCGGGATAATAATAGTCCGAGACCAATGCATCACACAAATTTTCGCGGACCAAGTCAATGGCAGCGATGTTTCCAGATTGGGACCCACCGCGAACAATGTTTGGCGCCCCCATGATAACGGGGTGACCCGTCGACTTTGCTTGCTCTGCCGCTAAAATCGTTGTTGGAAATTCGGCTATCGTCGCTCCCAGACTCGCATAATAAGCACGAGATTGTCGTGTTTCATCGTCATGTGACCCCAAAGACACACCCAATTTTTTGAGCTCGCAGGAAACCTGCTCTTCGAAATGAGGGACAGCATCGGCCATTTCAATGGCATTTGTGACCGCAACCAGGTGTTCGGCCGACGACCGGCCAACTTCTTTGGCCCATGCGTCAAAGGATCCATCTTTGCGTTGCAGCATCCCTTGCGCTTCGGGCAGATGATTATTGAACACAACGTAATCTATGCCGAACGCTTTGACACAATCCATCAGTTGATCAAAGCGATCACATGTATGTGTTTCCAGTCGGATTTGCACGCGCAAATCGGTGATAGCTTGGGATTGAAATTGATCAATTGCGCGGCAAAATTCAATTGTCCGCTCAGGGCTACGACCCCCGCCTTCCCACGACCAGCTGGACGCCAGCCAAGCAGTGGTTATGCCACATGTGGCCATTTCTGCATCAATGTGGCGCAACGCGCTTTGGCGATCAAAATACACGTTTGCACGCGGCTGAATGTGCCGATCAAATCCATCCCCGTGCAGGTCAATAATTCCGGGCAAGATATAATACCCTGTTGCATCGATCACATCATAGGCCGCGTCGCAGATTATATTCTGGTCTATACATATGTCTTTTTTCTCAAATGCTGTTCCGCTTAGAACACTGCCATTTTGAAACCGAATATTCATCGTTCATCCCTCGGGTTATATTCCCTTGGGCTAACTTAAAAACGTATCAATTTGATGACATGTCGTCATTATGTACCAACTGCACTTTATCCGCGGTAAAAAATGTCAGACCGCGTTCAATGGGCCGCCCCTCCAGGTCGGAATTGATACTCTTGGTGCGCAATAACGGATCACCCGGTTTTATGCGCAAATGATTTGCCTGAACAGGGTCTGCCACAACAGCCGTAATTTCTGTTGAGGTCCGCTTATAATCATCTACACCACAAGCCTTTAACGCCTGCGTGACGGAACGCATTTCTTGCAAATGGGTGCCTAGATCCGGAAACTTGGTTGCATCAAAGGCGCTTTGAAATAATGCGACGGGGTGGCCATCAATTTTTGAAACGCCATGAAAAATATGAACCAACGCGCCATCCCCTAGTCCCAGCACCCTTGCTTGATCTGGCGAGGCCGCTTGCAACGAAACGCCAAGAATGTCACGCGACGGGTGGCGACCAGAGGCGCGAATGGTTTCTGAAAATCGGACACGCTGTGTCAGCCTATAGGATGACTTGACCCCCGTTACAAATACACCCGCCCCGCGTTTTGACCAAACCAGATCTTTGTCCGCCAAATGCGCCAGTGCTTTGCGCACTGTATGTCGGTTTACCCCAAAGCGATGTGCAAATTCAGATTCGCTGGGCAGTTTGGTGCCGGATCGGAAAATTTGCGCAGAAATGTCTTTCTCAATCTCTTGGGCGATTGTTGTCCAAAGTGTGGGTTCAGCCATGTTACAAAAGTTTCACTTTTTATTTGCATTAGTTCGGAATACAACGCGGCTGATAACTTGTCTAGTTGTATAGGTACAGTATGGCACATAATTCCGAACGAAAACACTGGCTGTCCGTCTTGGCCAAGGCACCGCCCATATATTTTCATGAACTGTATGATCAATTGGACCAGGTCTGGGAATATGATGTGCTGCGTGCCGCAGAAATTGGCGCAGTCATGGTACGCGGTGCGATGGGCGGGTCTGGTGACACCTTTAACTTGGGCGAAATGACGATAACGCGGTGTTCTGTGAAATTGCGTGAGGGGTCGGTTGGACATGGCTATGTTCAAGGGCGCGACAAGTTAAAGGCAGAACGCGTCGCCGTACTAGATGCACTCTTGCAAACACAATCTGCGCCACAGCTGATGGCACAGGTGATTGGCCCCCTACAGGATTACATGCACAAGTCCCGGCGTGACACGGCCCAAAAAGCGGCCGCCACAAAGGTTGAATTTTTCACGCTCGTCCGAGGAGAAGATTAATATGACACAGTCTTACGAAGGCGGTTTTGCCTCCCCCTCTCATGATGCAGCACGTGCATTTCGATCATTGATGAACGCCATGGCAAAACCTGGCAGGCCCTTTGACATGTCGGGTGCAACCGGCCCGATGCCAATGTCTGATGCGGCTGCGGCGACAGTTTTGACATTATGTGACCCTGAAACGCCTCTTGCACTTATGGGCGCCTGGAATTGCGAGGATGTGCGGAACTGGGTCACATTCCATACCGGTGCCCCTTTGGTCGATGCGGCAAAGGCGATGTTTGTGCTGGGTGATTGGGCCACTATGTTGCCGCTGGACCAATTTAATAATGGGGATCCACAATACCCCGATCGGTCGGCCACATTGATTATTGAATGCACCCAGTTCACCCATGCAGCCCATGAACTAAGCGGACCAGGGATTCAAACAACGCAAACCTTTGATGTACCTGACCTATTCGCCTTTCAAAGCAATGCGGCACAGTTCCCCTTGGGGCTAGATTTTGTGTTTTGCACGACGTCGCAGGTTGCCGCTGTGCCACGATCAACTCAGTTACAGGAAATTTGAAATGTATGTTGCTGTAAAGGGTGGCGAGAAAGCCATAGATAACGCGCACCAATGGCTAGATGAAAAACGCCGTGGTGATGTTTCAATTAAGGAATTAACACTCGAACAAATACGCGAACAATTACCGTTGGCGGTGAACCGGGTGATGGCAGAAGGCTCGCTGTTTGATCCTGATCTGGCGGCCTTGGCCATCAAACAATCAAGCGGTGATTTGATCGAGGCTATTTTCCTTATTCGCGCCTATCGCACGACATTAGCGCGCTTTGGTATGACGCAGCCAATCAAAACGGAAAATATGGCGTGCATTCGGCGCATTTCGGCAACATTTAAGGACGCACCAGGCGGCCAAATCCTTGGGCCAACATTTGATTACACGCATAGGCTTCTGGATTTTCAATTGGCCGCCGATGGTGAACGCGGCAATTTGGAACCTGCAGATACGCCAGTGGCTGAGCAGATGCCACATATTACGGATTATCTGAAAAAAGAAGGCATTATTCAGTCCGAGCCCGTGACGGGAACGCAGCCCAAGGATCTCACACGTGAACCACTAGAATTGCCGGCGGCCCGCGCTTTGCGTCTTCAGGCTCTTACACGGGGGGATGAAGGGTTCATTCTTGGCATGGCCTATTCAACGCAGCGGGGATACGGCCGCAATCACCCATTTGTCGGGGAATTGCGCGTTGGTCAGGTCGAAGTTGAGATGGATATCCCCGAACTGGGGTTTGCCATTGAAATTGGCGAAATCGAAGTGACGGAATGCGAAACCGTCAATCAATTCACAGGATCCAAAACGGAACCCCCACAATTTACGCGGGGCTATGGGCTGACATTTGGTCATAACGAGCGCAAAGCGATTTCAATGGCCCTTGTTGATCGCGCCCTGCGTTGGGACGAGTTGGGCGAAGATAACGAAGGTGTGCCCGCCCAAGATCAAGAGTTTGTTCTCTATCATAGCGACAACATCCAAGCCACGGGCTTCTTAGAGCATATCAAATTGCCCCATTACGTTGATTTCCAATCAGAATTGGAACTGATCCGGAAATTGCGCACTGAGGCGCTAGCGAAGGTTGATACCCTGCCGGAGGACGCATCATGAATGACTATAACTTTGGCTATTTAGACGAACAAACCAAACGCATGATCCGTCGGGCGATCCTAAAGGGTCTGGCCATTCCTGGGTATCAGGTGCCCTTTGCCAGTCGTGAAATGCCTATGCCCTATGGTTGGGGGACTGGCGGGGTTCAAGTTTCTGCAGCAACCTTAATCCCCGAAGATACGTTTAAGGTCATTGACCAAGGCGCCGATGATACAACGAATGCGATCTCAATTCGCAAATTCTTTGAAAAAACATCCGGCATCGATGTGACCGAAACAACCTCTCAGGCCACGGTTATTCAAACCCGCCACCGCATTCCGGAAACGCCTTTGACCGAAGATCAAATCCTTGTGTATCAGGTGCCGATCCCCGAGCCTTTACGTTTTTTAGAACCCTCCGAGGTCGAAACACGCAAAATGCATGCGCTTGAGGAATACGGGCTGATGCACGTCAAACTTTACGAAGACATCAGTCGTCATGGTGCGATTGCGACCTCTTATGCGTACCCTGTCAAAATCGAGGGCCGCTATATCATGGATCCTTCACCGATTCCGAAATTTGACAATCCCAAAATGGAAATGGCGGCCATTCAATTATTTGGCGCAGGCCGCGAACAGCGTATCTATGCCCTGCCCCCGTACACCCAAGTTGTCAGCCTTGATTTCGAAGATTACCCGTTCGAGGCCAGCAAAGCAGACCATGCCTGCAATATCTGTGGCGCTGAAAATACTTATCTGGACGAAGTGATTATCGATGATGCCGGTGGCCGTATCTTTGTCTGCTCTGACACAGATTTTTGCGCAAATAATCAAACTGCTGGCGAAGGGAAACCGCAATGACACCGCTTTTGTCTGTTCGAAACTTATCCAAAATGTATGGGTCGCGTATCGGCTGTACGGACGTGAACTTTGATCTCTATCCCGGAGAAGTGCTGGGGATTGTGGGTGAAAGTGGATCAGGTAAATCAACGTTGCTAAATTGTATGGCAGGGCACCTTGAACCCACAACCGGCCAAGTGATGTTTGATACCCGCACAGATGGGCTTCAAGATACGCTTGCGATGTCAGAGGCACAACGGCGCATGTTATCGCGCACAGATTGGGCATTTGTCCATCAACATGCCCGAGATGGGTTGCGCATGTCAGTCAGCGCAGGCGGCAATGTTGGCGAACGATTAATGGCCGTTGGGGCACGAAACTATGCAGATATTCGCTCGAATGCGATAACGTGGCTGGATCGCGTCGAAATTAATGCAGATCGGATAGATGATCGCCCCAGCGCGTTTTCAGGCGGTATGCAGCAACGGTTGCAAATCGCGCGTAATCTGGTCACCAACCCAAGGCTTGTTTTTATGGATGAACCCACGGGCGGCTTGGACGTTTCAGTTCAAGCACGGCTTTTGGATTTATTGCGCAACCTTGTCCGCGATCTTGGTCTCTCGGCCATTATCGTCACGCATGATTTGGCCGTGGTTCGCCTATTAGCCGATCGATTAATGGTGATGAAGGGGGGGCACGTTGTCGAAAATGGCCTGACAGACCAAGTCTTAGATGACCCCCAACACGCATATACACAGCTCCTTGTGAGCTCAGTTCTACAGGTTTGAGGAGAAGTGCTATGATTACGGTTACATCGCTTTCAAAGCACTTTGTGCTTCATAATCAAAATAGCGCGGTCATTCCCGTCATGGACAATGCGAATTTTGCGGTAAACTGCGGCGAATGCATCGCGCTGACGGGCTCCTCTGGCGCCGGCAAATCGACATTGATGCGCATGGTTTATGGGAACTATGTATGTCAACACGGATCAATCCGTGTCGATCAAACCGAAGTGGTTGGTGCAGATCCGCGCGATATCATTCAAATGCGCAAAAAGACCCTTGGATACGTCAGCCAATTTTTAAGAGTTGTACCGCGCGTTCCGACACTTGATGTGGTCGCTGAACCCTTGCTACAGATCGGTGCCGATTATGATGAGGCCCGCGACAAAGCCGCAAACCTTTTGTCGTTGTTGAATATTCCCGAACGTTTGTGGACCCTGTCTCCGACAACATTTTCAGGCGGGGAACAGCAGCGTGTCAATATTGCCCGCGGATTTGTCTATGAATATCCAGCTCTTTTATTGGATGAGCCAACGGCAAGTTTAGACGCAACAAACCGCGAAGTTGTTTTGACCCTCATCGAAAACGCCAAAGCAAAAGGCACAGCTATCATCGGCATCTTTCATGACGAAGCTGCGCGCGCACGCCTGTGTGATCGTGAAATCGATGTGTCAACCTTTGCGCCAAAAGGGATCGCTTAGATGGGCCGTTTAATTGCAATTGTTGGCGCATCTGGCGTGGGAAAAGACACGGTCATGGCGCATTTGCGTGACACGGTCCCCGCGTTACACTGGGGCACACGTGTGATTACGCGCCCGGCTGATCCGAACGGCGAAAATCATATTGTTATGTCTGCTCAAGAGTTTGCCGCCTCCAAAGAGCGGGGTGATTTTGCGCTGGATTGGCAGGCCCACGGGTTACACTATGCCATCCCACACAATTCCTTGAACCCCTTAAAAGAGGGGGCAGATGTTTTAGTGAACCTATCGCGCAAGACATTACTTGCGGCGCATGAGCTGGGCTTTGAATTGGTGGTTATTAACTTGACCGCGACACGCGCCGTGCTTGCTGAACGGCTTGCCAAGCGGGGTCGAGAGACATCCCAACAAATAGAGGATCGCCTAAACCGAAGCGTTCCTTCGTTTCCACAAGAGTTAAACGTAACGGATATCGATAATTCCAATAGTGTCACAGATACGGTTGCGTCCATCATTGATCATCTCAATCTTGAGAGCAAGGATATGTCATGCACAGCGAAGTCATTTTAACACACGCAAATCTGATCCTAGAAACCGAGGTCATCCGAGGCACCTTAGTTTTCAAAGACGGTGAAATAACTGACATTTCACATGGCACGACCGAGGCCGCAGGGGCGATTGATTGCCAAGGTGATTTTGTAGCCCCTGGTTTGATTGAACTCCATACGGATAATCTTGAACGCCATCTTGAACCCAGACCCGCTGTCGCATGGCCTAAAAAGGCGGCGGTTATCGCCCATGACGCAGAATTAGCAAGCTGTGGGATCACCACGGTCTTTGATGCCATGCGTGTCGGATCACTGCCATCCTCTGGCAAGGCAAAATACGATAATTATGCGCGTGACTTGGCCAACGAGCTTTTGGAGCTTAAGGAACAAGATCTTTTGAAACTCAGTCATTTCATTCATCTGCGCGCAGAGCTTTGTTCCGAAACCTTGGAACAGGAATTGGATGAATTCTCGGCCTTGGATCGGGTGGGGATCGTGTCGATCATGGATCATACACCTGGTGCGCGTCAATTTGCAGATCTTGGCCAACTTCGCACCTATATGTCGAAAAAACGTGGGCTTACGGATGACGAGTTTGAGGCGCATGTGCGTAATCTGAAATCTATTTCTGCCAAAAACGCAGCACGCCACGAAACCGCATCCGTTCAAGCGGCACAGAGACTAGGCGCTGTATTGGCCAGCCATGATGATACCACCCGCGATCATGTGTCCACGTCTGCGCAACATAACGTCACATTTGCCGAGTTCCCAACAACTGTTGCAGCTGCACAAGCGTGCAAAGATCATGGTATTGCCATCATGATGGGCGCGCCCAACCTAATTCGTGGCGGATCGCATTCAGGCAATGTATCGGCCTGTGATTTGGCGCAACAGGATTTGCTTGATATCGTTTCATCCGATTATGTGCCTGCGGCTTTGATACAATCCGTTGTGACATTGGGGCATCTGTGGGGAGACTGGGCGCGCGCGATGCGCACCGTTACCCATGCCCCTGCGCAAGCAACAGGTCTCAGTGATCGCGGCACTCTTGCCATTGGGCTGCGTGCAGATGTTATTCAATTCAAAACGCACGACAGCGCCGCGATCTTGCGTCGGTCTTGGGTGAAAGGGCGTTCAACTTTCTAACGGTGCGTTACGCTTCCTCCAAGCGATCTGTCGCAGGCGGAGGTGTCGGCACTACGGCTGCAATGTGATCCCAAACATCCTGCGGCAGTTCGAGATCAATTGCATCCAAGCATGGGCGCAATTGATCCGTGGTGCGTGCTGAAATAATTGGCGAAGGCTTAAATGCGCTGCGAAGGACCCAAGCGATCGCAAGTGTTGCGCTGTGAATTTGAAAATCACGCGCAATTTTCGTTATGTTTTGCGCAGTCTCGTGCATAGAGGCAAGACCATAGCGCTTTGCATATCGTGTGTCTGTCGCGAGTCGCCCATCAGCTGCAAAGCCTTGCGTATATTTACCACTTAGCAACCCTGCCCCCAAGGGTGAATATGTAAATGTGGCAATGTCAAATGCGCGACACGCAGGCAAAATTTCAACCTCGGCCTGTCGCTTGACCAAATTGTACATCGGCTGAACAGCGTCGATACGTCCGCCCATTTCTGAAATCAAAAATTGGGCCTGCACAATTTGCCAGGCTGCAAAATTCGATAAGCCAACATAGCGAATACGACCCAGAGCGATCTGGTTTTGAAACCAATCCAAAGTCGCCTCAAGGGGCGTTTCAGGATCAAAGCGATGCAAATAAAGCAGGTCAACGACATCCATACCCAGCCGCTGACGGCTGATGTCAAATTGGTGCTCCAAATTTTCAGGCGCCGCACCACCGGTATAACCAACCTTGGTCGCAACAAAGATATCGTCACGTTCTTGGCGGATGCAGCCGCCTAAAATCTGTTCAGACTGGCCATTTGTATATCCATTTGCCGTATCAAAATGATTAATACCTGCATCGCGACACATGTGATATATGACCCGAGACGCGTGCGCGTCAGAGCCAGCGCCAAATTGCATGGCCCCAAACGTCAGAGCAGATGTTTCCATACCAGATTGTGTTAAGAGTTTATTCACAACAGTCGCCTTGATAATTTCGTTTCGTTTTGGTGAATTGCCATTGCACCCAGAAGTGTAAGCATCAAGAAATCATGACGTTTTATACTGTTCCTCGAATTCATACCCGTATTGGCTGCCAAGCTGAGAATTCATGGAAAGTTCATAGGTTTTCTTGCGCAAGAAATCCATGAAAACACGGGAATCATGTGAATGTGCTGCCATGTCTTTAGGATCAAGGGGCTGCCCAACTGACACCCGAACAGGGCTATCAACGCGCGATTTGAATTCCTTGATCAACAACCCCATACGCAGCGTATAGTGTAAATGGCTTGCAATCTGGAACAGACGGCTGGTGTGGCCGTCAAAGTAGATCGGAACAACGGTCGCATTTGATTTCAATATCATGCGCGCTGTGAACGCCCGCCAACTGGGGTCTAAAGGATGGGAAAAGGGCGTTGCGGCCGTCGATACGGTTCCACCTGGAAAAATGCCGATTGCGCCGCCATTCTTTAAATAGTCATGCGCCGTTTTGCGCGTTTCCAAGTTCTGAGCAACAGCCTCTTTGGTTCCATCAAATGAAATTGGTAAGATGACCTTATTCAGATCTTGTGATTTTTTGAAAACTTTATGGGCCAATATTCGGAAATCCGGTCGCGTTTGGTCCAAAATATGACCCAGCATCAACCCGTCCAAAATACCGTAAGGGTGGTTAGCAATGATAATCAGTGGCCCTTCGCTAGGTATATTCGATAAAGCGCCACGTATAACATCAAGCTGCAGACCATAGCGGTTCACAATCACTTCCCAAAAGGATTGCCCCGCAAGGACATCTGCATGATACCCTTGCGCGCGCTTTAATAAGCCAATACGCCCCGTCATGTTTTCCATGATCTTGATCATAGCGCGCCCGCCTTTGGACTGTGCCGAATGCGCATAGCTGATTTCTTTGGCAATTTGTGCTGGTTCTCTTATACCGATTGTCACTTAGCTCACCGTTTGCAGTAGGGTTTTCCAATGGCGCCTGAGGCTGGTATCGCGCTGATTTTCAGAACTGTTTCCCAGTGACACGACCGTCGATTTCATCTGCGCTGTCGCCTGTCTTGAATCGTCTGGTAACAGGTGCGGGGCGATTGGCTTGCCAATTGTCACACCAAAACTGAAATCTTTCTTATTCAGCGTTTCCTTAAACAACGTAATATCACGCAACGTTGGATGAATGATATCAAACAGATAAAACAGATATGAATTACGCGCAGATATATGCACCGGTATGATAGGCACGTCATATTTTTTGGCTATGGTCACCGCAGAGGTCATCCAGTCGCGTTCAATCAGTTTCAAACCTGTGCGCTTGGCCAAACGCCCCGAGGGAAATATGACACCAAGGCGTTTGTCCTGCATCGCCTGTTTTGTGAACTGTAATGTGGCTTGTGTACGTGATTTACTGCGTTTTTCTTTGCGCCATTCCACGGGCGCGATATGTGTGTCCAGTTGCGGAAAAACACGCAGTACATCACTGTTTGCGAAAAAATAAATGTCGGGCCTCTTGGACCTTAGGGCATGATGTAAAATAATGGCATCGGCAATACCGGTTGGATGATTTGCGACGATCAATGCAGGTCCTGATGTGGGAATATTGTGCAAACCTGTCACACTGACATGGTGCGCAATCGTATTGCCTGTGACATCCAGAATTTCACGACCAGACAGCGGCTCCAGCTTATACGCCTGTGCAAGTGTGTCATTATAACTAAGACACGCCCTAAGAGCCGCACCTGCAACAGACGTTGCGGTGGAACGCCTCTTCATCCAAGGTGCACGTTCATAAATTAAGGTATCGACAATTTCCTTCATTGAACCCTGTTTGCTGATCACTCTTCCATATCATCCAGGTGGATACGGATTTGTCGAATATCTGCGCTGACGATGCTAAGGCTTAAGAATTCAAAGTCGAAAAGATATCTGCTTAACCAGGCCATGTTACCATTCCTCATCTTTGAACGATGAATAACAGGACAATGTAACAGATTCGTTTAACCAAAAATAAAGGCCCCAACTCGGGGGCCTTAGATCAGGTTTCGTGGCAGTTTGATTTATTTCACCACGCCGATGGACCAAAAGAATGTTTCGCCCGAGCTGTCATCGACACCGTCATTGTCAGTTGAAACAAACATTTCGCCATCCGATGTCACGGCCAGACCTTCGACTTTGTCGACGACATATCCACCGTAGGATTTCAAATCTGGGATCAGATCACGCACCTCGGTCTTGGACACAACTGGCAATGTGCCGCCCAATTTAGCAGGTTTCATATCCGCTGCCGGAATGCTGTATACTTTTTTCGTCACAACATTTGATCCGATTTGGTTGTCGCGTTCGATGACATAGAAATTGTCACCATGTGCCACAATCTCGGACAACCCAACCCAGCCCTGCGCAGGCTCTGCTTTTGGGTAATGCACGGCACCCCAATCGCCCGTTTCGATGTTATATGACACCAATTTGACGTGGTTTTTCGGATCGTCTTTCCACTCGCGCTGAACCGCCATCCAAAGCGTATCGCCGACGCGTGTGATACCCTCAAAACCAAAGCGCTTTTCAACCGCAAGCAATTCTGCTGGCAGCGCGATTTCGTCTTTGATCTCGCCTTTGGCATTCACGTGATAGATGGCATGCGGCACCAAACGGTCTGTACGTCCTTCGGATGCGATCCAAAAGCCGCCCTTGCCGTCGGTTGTGATCCCTTCCATGTCCAATTTCTGTGCAGGACGACCTTTGCGTGTGACGGTCATTGCATCGGTAATACGCGCAGGTGTTTGGCTGGCATCAATCGTAAAGATTGTCGGTTGGAACCCATAGAAGCTGTCGTTGACGGCATAGATGGCTTTGCCTTCGCCCGCGACCATACCAGAGATTGCCCCCCAGCCAATCAACTCATCCGCACCAGCAGAGGTCAACGTTGGATACATCGCAGGTGCGTTTTGATACTCAAAGATCATCACATGTGCGCGCACGCCGCCGTCTTCGATCAGGTCAACTTCGTTGGCCGATACCAACAGATTACGATCAGGGATGGAAACATACCCCTCTGGACCGATCCCTGATGGCAATAGTTGTTTTAGCACAGGGGCCGATGGAGTGGAGACATCGTAAACGCCCACGGTTGAGGCGCGCTCAGCGCCGACAAATACCATTGGTGTGCCGTTGAATGTTGCTGTCTCGATCGACTCTGGTTCAACGCCTTTGGAATCGGAACGTTTGTCAGGGTAATGACCGATTTGCACAACCGCATGTTCAAATGTGTTGCCCGCTTCATAGACGACAGTTCCGTCTTTGTTGAAAATGGTCCAACCGCGCGACCCGCCGTCCATGTCGCCTTCGTTGGCGATTGCAAAGTGGGTGTCATCAATCCACTTAACCGCGTCTGGCTCACGTTTGCGGCCCATTTGGCTTTCTGTGAATGTCAACGCTGCGCGTTCGTCTTCGACATCAATATCCGTCAAATCAACAGCGCCGGCTGAGAAGTGCGATACGATCTCACCAGAGCGAGAGACAACAACCATATGGTTGTTTTCCTGCAGCGTGATCACTGTTTCTCCAAGTCCATTGATATCAACAAACTCTGGCTCTGGATCCTCGGGGCTAACTTCGGCCAAACCTGTCAAAACAACATCACGACGTCCGTCACATGCGATTGCGCCGTTGGTAACGTCAAACTGCACCAAATGACCCGCGGGCATTTGCCCTGTGCGGCCATCGCCAAGGTCTTCGTCACGTTCATTTTCGATTGCGATGGAAACCAATGATCCGTCTTTTGCAGCTGCAACGGAATCTGGCTGACCGCCCAAATCACATTTTGCAGTGATCTCTTTGGTGGCAATGTTCATCACCGCCAAGTGACCAGATGGTGCTGTATAGCTCTCGGATGTGTTAACACCGATAAAGGCCGTTTTACCGTGAATAGCAACCGCAGTTGGTTCGCCATCTAGCGCAACATTGCCCAAGGCTTTGGGCGCGCGGGGATCCGTGATGTCGATCAAACCCACTACGCCAAGAGGGCTGTCTGTATATACCAATGTCATGCCGTCGTCAGTTGCCGCAATGATCTCGGCCGATGTTTCGCGATTTGTATCTTCGCCCTCGGCCATGTTCAAAGTGGTTTCAAATGACGCGATGCGATTAAAATTCATATCCGCATGTGCCATACCAGCAAGTAATGCCAGCGTAGAACACAACGGTATCAGACCATATTTCATGGTGTCCTCCATAAGTTTATGAAAACTTGTAGAGTGCGCAACGTAACGATTTTGAGACAGATTTATAAAGAGAGTATGAAAGCTGCGGTTGGCGTCGTAAGGAACGAAGTCTGTTCCAGGCTGCTATACGTCTGCGTGTAAAAATAGAGCCCTGTTGCATAAAAATCTGCTGTTATCTTGGAATGCTCTAAGACAGACGATTTGTATCTATCATGCGTGAAACCGATTGGGCGACAGGGCGGCGATGATCGGTTCAGATAGGACAGAGGTTTGCGCCAAAACCAAATCCCGCGTCAATTGCCCCAGTGCAGGGCTGGTCTGAACGCCATAGCCCCCCTGACCAATTAACCAAAAAAATCCACCCACTTCAGGATCAAACCCAACCGCTGGCGTATGATCGGGCAAAAAACTACGCAGCCCCGCCCAACTGCGCAGCGGGCGTGTGACGGGAATGGTGGTGGCTTGTTCAAAGCGGTACAGCCCTTGCGCTAAGACTAGATCATCGGGATAGGCATCTTGCGGTGCGATCGGGTCGGCATCGGCGGGGGAAATCATTAATCGCCCTGCATCGGGTTTGGCATACCAGTCCTCGTTGATCGACCCGAATAACGGCCAATGTGCGCATGTCATCTTATCGGGGACGGCCATAATCACTGCACTGCGCCGATAGGGTTGCAACCCCAATGGGCGCAGGCCCGCCATTTGGCCGATATGATCCCCCCATGCCCCCGACGCATTGATAATAACGGGTGCCTGATACCTGTCCAGATCCGTCGTAATGGTCCAAATTGCACCCATTTTTGCCATGCCTTGAACCGGCTGGCCGGTTATAATCTGACCCCCATTGGCCCGCATTACGGCAGCGTAACGTTGCAACAGGCGATCGACATCAATATCTTGGGCATCTGGCTCATAGACTGCGGCGCTAATCAATTCGGGGTTTAGGATGGGGACAAGGTCGCAGGCCTCTTGCGCATTTAGCCGTTCCAGCCCCGTTGCCCCGGCGCAATAGGCATCAAGCGCATCCAATTCATCGGGTTTTGCGATTAACAATTCCCCCCGTGGCGACAAAACAGGATCGGTCAAAGTCTGCGTGTCAGTTTCAAAGAATCGGGCCGCCACATCGTTCAAGGCACGCAGGGTTTCATTACCATAGTTGCGAATAAAAATGGCCGCAGAGCGCCCCGTTGAATGATAGCCGATGTGCGGTTCGGCCTCGATCACCGCGACCTTGGCCGCCTCGCTAAGAAACGCGGCCGCTGACAGTCCGGCAATTCCACCGCCGATAACTATGACGTCATAGGACATCATACCCGTCCAAACCCGTTTATAAAGCTGGTCAAATTGTGCCCAAGGGCATCTGACAGATACCCCCCCTCTTGCACGAATAAGGTGGGTTTATTCAGTGCAGCAATGGCCGCGCCAATGCGGGCAAATCCGTCTGTTGTTATTGCCAGCCCCCTTAGCGGGTCATCGACATAGGCATCCAATCCCAATGCAACCACGATAACATCTGGGCCAAAATTGCGGATCTGTACCAAGGCCGATTGCAAGGTTGCAAGATAGGCGGCATCATCTGTGCCCCGCGCCAGCGGGATGTTCAAATTATATCCCATGCCCTGCCCCGTGCCGCGTTCTTGGGCATGCCCCCAGAAAAACGGGTAAAAGCGTTCCGGATCCGCATGCAAGGACACACAAAACACATCACTCGAGTGATAAAAAATACCCTGCGTGCCATTGCCGTGATGCACATCGACATCCAAAATCACGGACCGTAATCCGCGCGCGGCCAAATACCGCGCCGCAATCGCCGAGTTGTTCAGAAAGCAAAACCCCCCTGCCAAATCGGCAAAGGCATGGTGCCCGGGCGGGCGTGACAAGGCATAGACGGCCTGATCGCCTTGGGCAATCGATGCGGCCCCCTCTATCGCGGATTGGGCCGACCAATAGGCAGATCCCCACGTATCCACACTTATTGGACAGGCCGTATCCGCCTGATGATATCCCGCCTGTCCCACAGCCGAACGGGGATAGCTGTCGGTACGCGCGGCTGGGTGAATGTTTGGGATCACCTCGGTTCCTGCATCTTTGATCCGCTGCCAGCGGGTGTAAATATTTTCCAGAAATGTTAAATATTGTGGGCTATGAACCGCCGCAATGGGCCCCATTCCGTGATCCGCGGGCGTCACAAATTTGGCTCCAGCCTCAATCGCGCCACGTTGCAACACCTCAACCCTTTGGGGCTGTTCCGGGTTGGGCAACAGTTGCCCGTTGGCCATAAAGTGCTTGGGATCATGTCGTCTTTGCCGTTCGTCTAATATCGCCTTCATGAGGTGGCCCCTTGTTTCAGTGTTTTGACATCAATCGTCATAACAGTTTCGCCCGTAATCGCATCGAAACCTAGCGTTTCATAAAATTTTTGCGCCCGCGTGTTCTCGGCATAAACCGCAAGTTTTAAGAATCTGGCATGCCATATGGCGGCTGCATGTCCCGCAATTTCCGACAAAATCTGTGCGCCTATGCCCATCCCCCGTTTTTCATCCGAGACCCACAGATCTGAGACATAGACCCCGCATCCACCGCGCATGGTTGAATAAACAGGGGCCGCCAAGCCAATGCCACATGCCGTGCCGTCGTGGTCAGCCAACATTGCAAAACAGGGTGGTGCATCAGAAAACAAGGCATGCTGCAATCCGGCCAGTGTGGCGCGATAAGGGTCATCCAAATCCCGCGCCAAGCGGCGCAGCATTTCATCCACCTTGTGCAGATCCTCAGGTGTGGCAAGCCGAATGTCGGGCATGATCAGGTGGCCCCCAATTTGGTCGCGGCCGCCCCCTTTAGACCCAGCATGTCACGTGCATCTTGCGGCGTGGCGGGGGTTCGGCCCATATCTTGGACAATGCGCACGATTTTTTCGACCTGCTCTGCATTTGATTTCGCCAAAACACCGCGATCAATAAACAGATTATCCTCAAGCCCGACGCGCACATGCCCACCCATGGATGCCGCCATCGCCGCCATTGGAATTTGATGCCGACCTGCCGCAAGGACCGAAAATTCATAGTCATCGCCCAAAAGCTTGTCCGCCAAGCGTTTGATATGGATTAGGTTTTCCGGATCAGGGCCCATTCCACCCAAAACACCAAACACAAATTGCAAAAACACCTTACCCTGTATCAGGCCGCGCGATTTGAAATGGTGCAGCATATAGACATGGCTTAGGTCATAACATTCGAATTCGAAACGCGCCCCGCGGTTTTGGCCCATTTCAGTTAGGATATATTCGATATCGCGCGGCGTGTTTTTGAACACCAAATCATCGCTGTTTTCCAAAAACGGCTTTTCCCACTCAAATAGCCATTCGCGGTCTTTGATTGCCATTGGGTATAAGGCAAAATTCATTGTCCCCATATTGAGCGAACACATTTCAGGAGCCACATGCAGAGCGGCGGCCAAACGATCCTGTAGCGTCATAACTGCGCTGCCACCTGTGGTCAGGTTCAAGACGGCATCCGTCTGATCAAAAAGTTCGGGCAAAAAACCCATATAATGATCCACAGACGCAGAGGGACGTCCGTTTTCCGGATCCCGCGCATGCAAATGCAAAACTGCCGCCCCTGCGTTTGCGGCATCGATACCCTGAGAGATGATGTCATTGGCTGTTATCGGCAAATAAGGTGACATGGATGGCGTATGGATCGATCCTGTCAGCGCGCAAGTTATGATGATTTTTGACATACGGTCCCCCTAGCCCACTTTTATTTCAGCAAAAAACTGGCCCAAGGATTTATCCAACAATCCAATCATTTCATCCATCTGTGCATCATCAATGATCATTGGTGGACAAACCAAAAAATGATCCCCGCTTAGGCCGCCACGGGTGCGGCGGGAATAGATGATCAACCCATTTTGATACGCGATTTCGACCAGTCGATTAAAGGCGTTCACTTCTTTCGGAAGGGCTGCTTTGGTCTGGCGATCAGCCATCAATTCAAACGCCATCAATAATCCCTGTCCCCGCACGTCTCCGATCAGGGGATATTTTTGCATGAGACTCTGCAAATGCGCGCGCAAGGACGCGCCTTGGTCCGTGGCATTTTGCAGCAACGACATGCGATCAATTTCTTTGATGACCGCGGCCCCTGCGGCACAGGCCAAAGGATTTCCCGCATAGGTATGCCCATGAATGAACCCGCCCGCATCCAACACAGCATCCACAATCGGATCGCGAGCGATCATCGCACCAAGGGGCGCATAGCCACAGCCAAACCCTTTAGACAGGGCAATAATATCAGGAACCGCGCCCCAGTGCTCTGCGCCCAAGAATTTACCCGTGCGCCCTGCGCCTGTCATGACTTCATCATGGATCAACAAAACACCATATGTATCGCAGATTTCGCGCACGCGCTGCATGTATCCCGCCGGCGGGACCAAGGCACCTGTGGACGCCCCGCCAATGGGCTCAATGATAAAGGCCATAACTGTTTCTGGTCCTTGGTCCAGAATTTCCTGCTCTAACATCTGGGCGTAATGCAATCCTGTCGCGGGATCATCTGGGTCCAAGCCATCCAAATAAGCGCGCGGCGCGGGAATTTTGGGCATGGCTTGCATCATCGGATCAAACGGCGCGGTCATGGGGGCATACCCTGTCAACGCAAGCGCGCCCAAGGTTGCGCCATGATAGGATGGCATCCGCGAGATCACCTTGTATCGTTGCGATTGGCCTTGGGTTAATACATATTGCCGCGCCAACTTTATTGCGCTCTCGACTGCCTCGGACCCGCCCGAGACAAAGAACACGCGATTCAAATCATCGGGACAGCGCGCTGCGGTCAATTCGGCCAATTCCTCAGCGGCATCGCATTGAAAGTGCAACCGATATCCAAAAGTCGCCTTTTCCATCTGATGGCGCATCGCCTCTAGAACTGCGGGGTTGGAATGACCAATGTTGGACACCATCGCACCGGAGGACCCGTCGATATACCGCTTGCCGGACTGGTCCCACATATAGATGCCTTCGGCGCGATCCAAATCAGGTCTGTCCAGACGGGTCTGATAGAAAAGTTTGCTCATCTGTGACCTCATTGTGATAGGGCGATACAATCGGCGGGATCGATACAGACACCAACCTGTGTGCCAACCTGTAACGGGGCCTGTGCGATCAGGGCCATTGCCTGCAGGTCCGTTGAACCGACCGTGATAAAATAACGCGCCAATTGACCTTGATAGTCAACCGCTTTGATCACCGCGGGCACACCCTTGGCGGGGTCCGGGTTCAAAATGACCTTTTCGGACCGGACGATAATTTTGGCCTGGGTCGCCTGCGCCCCTAGGCCTGTGCAATTTGCGGCGGGCAGAAGCAGGGATCCCAAATCCTGCGTTGTCACATGAACCGAGATTTCGTCGCGTTTTTCAACACGGGACCCAACAACATTTGATGCACCCAAAAACCGTGCCACGAATTCTGATGTCGGACGATTATAGACCTCATCGGGGGTGCCGATCTGTTCGACATTTCCCGCGCTCATCACGATGATTTTGTCTGACATGGCCAAGGCCTCGGATTGGTCATGGGTCACGAATACGGATGTCACGCCGATGCGATGTTGAATGGCCTTGAGTTCGATCCGCATTTCTTCGCGCAGGTTGGCATCCAGCGCCGAAAGAGGTTCGTCCAATAATAACACATCCGGCTCAATCACAATCGCGCGGGCCAGCGCGATCCGTTGTTGTTGGCCGCCAGACAACTGTGCCGGATAGCGGTTTTCAATCCCCGGCAGCCGGACAATATCCAGCGCATTTTTCACCTTGGCCACCGCATCAGATTTGGAAACACCGCGGTATTTCAACCCAAAGGCAATGTTTTCGCCGATAGTTTTATGGGGAAACAACGCATAGTTTTGAAACACCAATCCCAGATTGCGTTTGTGGATGGGCACATCATTTATACGCTGCCCATTGATGCAAATATCGCCCGCGCTGGGGGTTTCCAGCCCTGCAATCATGCGCAAAATGGTGGTTTTCCCGCATCCGGACGGGCCCAATAACGTGGTAAAGGCGCCATCTTGGAACACGATATTTGCATGTTTCACCGCATTCACTACACCGTAATTTTTGACCAAATTCCGTAATTCGACCTGCGCCATGGTATCCCCTGTTTCAAATGGTTTGGCCCAAATATTTGGACCAAACCCTGTTGTATTACGCGCCTTTGGCGACGCGGTTCCACTGTTTGCTTTGTGCTTTTTCCTGGGCGTTCCAGAATTCCGGATCACGGAAAACCAAACTGTCCAATTTGCCCGTTGGATCAAAGGCAGGCAGGGCCTGCACATCCGCGGGCATATCAACCTTGGTCGGATCCAGCGATGAGGGGTATTTCTGCCCCGATGCCACCGCCAACGCAGTCTGCGGATCAAGCATAAAGTTTAGCAATTCCTCAGCCTCGGCCATGGGCGATCCTTTCAGAACGAACATGGATTCCATCCACGCCAACCCGTTGGGCGGATCGATATAGGCGATGGGGTGGCCTTGGGCCTGCAATGCGGCCACACGTCCCGACCATGCTTCTGTGACATAGATTTCCTCTTTCGCCAGCAGATCCATCAATTCGGCACCAGATGACCAGTATTTCAACACCAAATCGCGATGTTCGCGCGCCTTGTCCCAAACGGCATCCCAATCCGAAATTGCGTTTGGATCTTGGCCACTTTGCAGCGCGCCGTACCAGGCGCGGTTGGCCCAATCACCGCCCCAGCCGCCAATTTTGCCTTTCAGATCTTTGCGCAATAACAGGTTCGCGCCCAGTTCTTTGGCCTCGGCCTCGGTGATGTATTTGGTGTTATAGGCAATGCCGGTTGTCCCATAGTCATAAGGAACCGCAGACAGGCTGTTCGGGGTGATTTTACGAAACGGATCCAGCATCGCCGTCATCACATTGGACAGGTTTGGAATGTTCGCTTCGTTCAGAGCCACGCCATAGCCTGCATCGACCCAGCGTTTATACCAGTTCACACCCGAGCTGTGCAAAATGTTGTGGCCCGCGGTGCCGCCTGCGGCTTTGATCTTGGTCAAGACCTCATTTTCGCCACCGAAAGTGGCATCGACAACGGTGTTACCTGTCGCGGCCTCATAGGGGGCAAAGGCATATTTGCGCAAGGCCTCAGACACGACCCCGCCCCAGCCTTCGAAATGTAATTCGGTGCCTGCTGCATGCGCCATGCGCGCCATGGACGTCATCGCGCCACCCGCGACACCCGCAGTTATGGCCGCACTGCCCATCAACCCGAAAAAGGTTCTGCGATCAACATCCCCATTTCCAACCGCCTCGCGCAGTTTTTCGTACCGCTTCGTGCTATCAATTTTCTTCATTATTCCCTCCTTGGTGCGCGGCTATATTTTGTGTTTTGAAAAATAACGTGCCAGTCCTGCCGCTAGGATTGGCACGCCAAGCGTGAAACAAATCATCACAAAACCCAGCGCATTGATTTCTGGGCTGACGGAATTTCGCAGCATCCCGAAAATTTGGGTTGGCACGGTTTCCATACCGGACGGTCGCCAGAAAATCGTGGCTGTGATATTGTCAAACGATAGGGTAAAGGCAAACAGCGCCCCTGCAAAAACCGCCGGTAACATCAGTGGAAATGTGATGGAAAAAAACGTCTGCACAGGCCCCGCGCCCAGGGATCGCGCGGCCTCTTCGTAATCGGTGCGGATCCCGGTTAATCGGGCCTGCACCACCAAGACAACAAACGGCAGCGCAATGATTGAATGACCCAAAACCAACAACCCAAAGGATCGCGGCATATGTAACCAACGCATGAAAATCAGCAATCCAACCGCCAAAACCGTTTCAGGCACCAAAATCGGGGAAATCAGAAATGTAGTGACAATGTCCTTGCCCTTAAAGGAATAGCGTACCAAGGCAAGGGCCGCCAATATACCCAAGGTGGTTGCAATCACCATAGAGCATAGCCCCAAGACAAGACTGGTCTTGAGCGCGCGCAGAATTGCGTCGTTTTCGGCCAGTTTGTAAAACCAACGCAGGCTGACGCCCTGGATCGGAAATCCGCCGAATTGTGCATCGTTAAATGCCAGCAGCAGCACAACCAGAATGGGCGCAAACATAAATCCGTAAACAAGGATCGTATAGAATTTCAGTAAATACCAAACCCGCATACCGCCCCCTATGACAATGCCCGTGACAATTGCTTCAACCCCATCAGGCGGCTATAGATGATCACCACACTGCCCAGCAGCGCCAACAAGGTAAAGGAAAGCGTCGCCCCCATCGGCCAGTTCAATTCCGTGACGATTGCGTCGTAAATCAGGTTCGCAAACAGAAAATCGCGGGGCCCCCCCAAAATCAACGGCGTCACATAACTGCCGCCTGTCAACACAAACACCAACAGTCCCCCCGCCGCCAACCCAGGCAGTGACAGGGGCAAAGTGACCTGAACAAACGCCTGCCACGGTGTCGCGCCCAAGGTGCGGGCGGCCGGTTCCAGATTGCGATCAATGCCGTCTAAACTGACATATACGTTTAAAATCATATAGGGCAGGAACACATGAATGAACCCGACAATTACGGTAAATTCATTGTACATCATCGCCACAGGTGCATCCGTCAATCCCAGCGCCATCAACAGTGAATTCACCGCACCTTGGGACCCGAAAATATGGATCCAGCTAAGCGTGCGAATAATGAAACTGATCCAAAATGGCATTATCAATAACAGCAGTAACAGCCATTTGTGCCGGGTCTGCGTCATCGCAATAACATAGGCCGGAATATATCCCAAAACGGCCGCCAAGGCGGTCACAATCAGGGACAATCGCAATGTTTTCCAGATCGCTGCGTGATAATATCCATCACTGGCCAGTTCTTGCCAATTCCCGAATTGAAATGCCGCACGGTCCACCGCCAGATCAATGTTTTCATAGAAAGAATAGACCAAGATAAACGCCATTGGGATCACGACCATCGCCAGAATAAAGGCCAAGGACGGTGAAAGCAGTTTCAGCGCTCTGGGGTCTGTCTGTGTCATCAATGTTGCACTGCGTTGTTACACGTTCAGGGTGCACCGAATTGACGGTTTGGGCAAATTGATAGTAAAGATAGATAGCATTAACAAAATTAATGGTGTACCCCAACATGCCCCGCAATGAAAATGATAAATTTGTTTTTCAACTCGACTGGAACCTATTGCGGACCTTTGTGGTTATCGCCGAAGAAAGCAGCATTTCGCGTGCGGCTAACCGTTTGATGCGCGGGCAACCGGCCGTCAGTTTGGCGTTGCAGCGTCTGGAACATGAAATGGGCTGTACATTGATCGAGCGGGGCAAAGGCAGTTTTCGCCTGACCGCCGCAGGGCGTCGTTTGTTTGAAGAATGCGATGGCATTTTCACAGATGTGTCGCGTCTGCGCGATGTCACAAAACGCGCATCGCAAAATGTATCTGGCAATGTCACCATATGTTTGGCCAGTCACGTCATTTCACCCATTTTGAATGATATGCTGCGGGTGATGAACCAGACCTATCGTGACATTACCTTTGTAATTCAAACGGCGACCAGCCATCAGGTCGCCAGATCGGTTCTGGAACGGGATGTCAGCTTTGGGATTTGTTTGGTCAACCAGCGGATCCACGAATTAAAATACACGCTCTTTTACCGCGAATTTTTCGGTTTTTTTTGCGGCAAGCCGCATCCGCTGTTTGGGAAATCAGGATTGACCCTGCGCGATATTCAACACTGTGACACCGTATCGTTTGAAACAGATGATCTAAATGATGCGTTGCGTCCGATTGCCCTGTTGCGCGAAAAATGGGGCATGCATCATAGAACGGTCGGTAAATCTTCCCAACTGGAAGAAGTGCGCCGCATGATCGAATGCGGCTTAGGGATTGGGGCCCTGCCGTTGCATGTCGTCGAACGTGAATTGCGCGATGGGCATTTGTGGCGCCTGCCCCCCTATCAAAACCCGCCAGCCATTGACATTTTTCTGACCCAACATCCTAAAAAACGGATGAACCGCGCAGAAATGGCCTGCCTAGAGTATCTGCACCAAGCGATCCAGGAATTGCCCCTGACGGATCGCACCTATCATGGATCGACACATTAACATCAGGGGCATCCGGTTCGGATCATCGATGCTGCGCATCAATCGCATTGATTGCGGCCACATTCTGCGCGGATTTGCCATTTTCATCAAAGGTTTCCGCCAAAAATGCATCCACAATCGATTTTGCCAACTCGGCGCCGATGACGCGGGCCCCCATCGTGATAATCTGGGCGTTATTCGACAATGCGGCACGCTGCGCGGAATAGGCGTCATGGCACTGTGCCGCGCGGATACCGGGAACTATGTTCGCGGCGATTTGAACACCGATCCCTGTCCCGCAGACCAATATGGCCCGATCCTATGTGCCGTTGATCACGCCTTGTCCAACGCGGTCCGACAGATTTGCATAGAACTCTTGCGATCCATCCGCCGGAACGGACACCTCGCTGACCTGATACCGGTCCCTTAGATACTCGGCCAACAGTTTTGCCAAACCAATGCCGGCGCTGTCCCCTGCTAATGCAGTTTTCATGTCTAAATCCCTCTCTCCAGACTCTTTTGACACAAGTTTAAAATGGACAAATATCCCTGCGCGTCCCATGCCGCGCGTCCGATGAACAACCCGTCGATGTGGGGTGACCGGAACAATTCGACACAGTTATCCGCATTCACCGACCCGCCATACAGACAGGGCACCCTACGCCCCAGAACTGCATGAATGATCGATTGGATATGCGCGTGCATGTCATCGGCATAGGCTGACGTGGCCGGAATCCCATGTTCCCCGATGGCCCAAACGGGTTCATAGGCAAACAAGATTGGTTTTTCCAAATCCTGATCCGCCGCAAAGCCAAGTGCCGCGCGAACCTGATGTTCCAGCACACGCTAGATATTGACCAGCAAAATTGCGTGTTACAAGAAACTAAGCGTAGATCAATCATGGCAACATAATACGAGAAATCAGGTAAATCCTTTGATACATACGGAGATTAAAAGCGCAGAGACGGTTTTGATTTTCTGTTGTCCATACGTTTCTAAATAGTGACTTGGCCGATTTCTTGGTGCGCCCTAAAGCTCAGTAATCATAATTCAGCGATGGAAAATAAAACAAAGACTGTTAGGATCCGTATGCACTGCATGGCGTAGACAATCCATTGTGGACACGCCAGTATTTTCGATGATCACACGATTCCTCTGCGTCGAAGACAGCACAACAGCAAAGAAGTCATAATACAATGAAAGGAGCATCATAGCCTGATGCCCCTTGTGGTAAAATATACTAGGGTCGCCCTATGCTAATTTAGCTAAAATCCGTGATAACAGCTGTCCCTGGCGGGGTTTCGCCCTTCATCGCCTGCAATTCAGCCGAAGCTGTCGCCAAATCAACTTGGCGCGCGACCAGAGGTGTCAAATCTACCAAGCCACCTTCAATCATTTCCAATAACGATGGGTATTTCCAAGCCGGCATCCCACGACTGCCAAAAAACGAAAGTTGTTTGCTGTAAATCGCGCGCATGTTAATCGGCATCATCCCGTCACCAGCGGGCATGCCCAAATGCACATGGCGCCCAGAAACACGCAAACACTCTACCGATGCGTTTGTTGTTTGGGAAATCCCCAAGGCCTCAATAGACACATGTGCACCACCGTCTGTAATATCAATGATGGCTTGGGCGACCTCTTCTTTTGCGGCGTTCACTTTGGCATCAGCCCCAAGCGACATGGCATAATCCAATTTGTCATCCACCACATCAACAACAACCACACGCGCACCCAACATTTTAGCCAACAATAGTGCCGAAAGCCCGATGCCCCCTGTCCCATGGATAGCGACCCATTCCCCAAATCGTACATTAGCGCGATCGGTCAGCGCGTGCCACGCGGTAGTAACACGACACCCCAGTCCCGCGGCTAAACTGGGATCAATGCTGTCGGGCAAATGCACCAGATTATGATCATAGGGAACAGCAATATGCTGCGCATAGGCGCCCGGCATTCCAAACCCTGGGGTCAGTTGCTGCGCACATGTATTCGAAACACCCGTTTGGCAGGCAATACATTTGCCACATCCCAATATAAAGGGCGCAATTAAGCGATCTCCCACTTTGTAATGCGCTTCGGGGCCTGCCTCTATGACGACACCACAATATTCATGACCCATAATGTCACCGGGCTGAACCTTGGGGTGATGGCCAATCCAGCCGTGGAAATCTGACCGACAGACACCACAGGCCAAGACCTCTAACACAACCCCATTTGCAGGGCATTCGGGATCAGGAATTTGTTCAATCGACAAATCAGATCCAAATTCTCGCAATACCGCGGCCTTCATAGTACACCTTTCATACTAACTTTGAAAACAGTTCGTGTCGTGACCTGAAACTGTGCAAACTTACTTGTAAATATCGCGCAGGATGTTTTTTTGAACCTTGCCCATGGTGTTGCGAGGCAATTCATCGACCACGTCGATCAATCGGGGATGTTTGAACCGCGCCAACGATGTTGCGACCGCCGCCGAGATGTGATCCACATCAACCGTTGCGCCGCTTTGGGCGACGACGACCGCGACGACGGTTTCGCCGAAATCGGGGTGCGGAACGCCGATGACCGCGCTTTCTGCGACGCCGGGTTGTTCATCTATGATCAATTCGATTTCTTTGGGATAAATATTATAACCACCCGAAATGATTAAATCTTTGTTCCGGCCAACAATATGGACATAGCCATCCGCGTCAACTTTCCCTAGATCGCCGGTGATAAAAAACCCATCTGCGCGCAATTCTGCGGCGGTTTTTTCGGGCATATTCCAATAGCCTTGGAATACATTTGGGCCTTTGACTTCTATTTGGCCGACCTGATCGCGGCCAAGTTCTGTTCCCGATTGTGGATCGGTGATTTTCAATTCCACACCCGGCAATGGGAACCCGACGGTGCCCGCGCGACGATCACCATGATAGGGATTTGACGTGTTCATATTCGTTTCCGTCATCCCATAGCGTTCTAGAATTTTGTGGCCTGTGCGCTGTTCGAATTGAACATGGGTATCCGCCAAAAGTGGCGCAGAGCCCGACACAAACAGCCGCATGTGTCGCGTCAAATCGGCGTCAAACCGGCTGTCATCCAACAACCGTGTATAGAATGTGGGAACGCCCATCATTGTGGTTGCCTTGGGCAAATGGGCGATAACTTGATCGCAATCGAATTTGGGCATAAAAATCATACTGCTGCCGGCACACAACGTCACATTCGTGGCCACAAACAATCCGTGTGTGTGGAAAATTGGCAAGGCATGCAGCAACACGTCGTTTGACCCGAAATGCCATTCCTGAACCAATGTCTTGGCGTTGGAAATCAGATTGCTTTGACTCAGCATTGCGCCCTTGGATCGTCCTGTGGTCCCCGAGGTATAGAGCAATGCCGCCAAATCATCGGCGCTACGGGCCACCGTGTCGAATGTTGTGTCACAGGCCTGCCATTGCGCGGTGATCGTGCCGCTGCCATTGGCATTCAGCGTTTCCAATCGCGCCCCTAACCGCTGGACAATCGGATCCAAACGCGACTGCGCCCAATCGCCACAAATGACCAGGGCGGCGCCACTGTTTTCAATGAAATAATCTAATTCATCCGCGGTATAGGCCGTGTTCAGCGGCAAAAACACCAACCCCGCCTGTGCGCACCCTGCATAAAGCGCAAGGGCCTGAGGCGATTTTTCCACCTGAACCGCAACACGATCACCCGGGTTTAACCCAAACTGACGGGTCAAATTGGCAAATTGGGCCCCCATCTGCAAAAACGCATCATAAGTGATTTCCGTCCCATCGGTCAGCAACAGAAACACCCGATCGCTGTTTGCGTGATGGCCAAAAAGTTCATCATAAAGAGGGTTTGCCATGTCATCTTCTTTCATTTTGCAATAATTTGACCGCGGTGGCCGCCTTGGTCATCACCTCAGCCGAGGCGGCGACCGTTTTATTGGTTGTGTAGTTTTCATGATGTTGTTCAACAGATTCAAAATCATAGAGATAATTTACCATAGTCCCAAAAGATTGTGAAATGCCTTTGGGTGATATATCGGCAGTGTCATGCACCGCATGTATGGTGGCCCCATTGCCCAGATGAAACCGGGCAACAGGATCCAGCGGCACACCTGCGCGGGTTTTCGCATCTAATAAATAGGTCGCCGCCAATTCTGACGCGCGGATCAGGTCCGTGGGCGCATATCCACTGTCCTGCGCCCAACTTGCCAATTTCGGGATGGGCGACAAGGTGACAAAGGTGTTCAAATTTGGAAATCCCATGGCCAGATCTGACGCAACCTGTTTGATCAAGGAATTTCCAAACGACACGCCCGCAAGGCCGGATTCCCCGTTGATGATGATTTCACCTGAACTCGGTGTTTCAAGGAAATTGATGCAGCGCAGAAATGTCGATTGGCCCGATCCACTACCCCCGATAATGGCAACAACATCGCCCTGATGTGCCGTCAATGACACGCCCTTTAGAACCTCAAGCGCTCCAAAGGATTTGTGCAAATTTCGCACTGTAATCGCAACATCGCGCGTCGAATGACCTGCGTCATTCTCGATGACAGACTCTGTGACCTGTATCTAACACCCTCCCTTTTACACCTTGTAGTAATCCCTAGTTTCCGTAATAATACAAGTGTATAATTACGAAAGGTGCCGTTTCCATGACAGACCACCCGCCCAAGTTCCGGCGCAAGCCAGCTGAAATCAGACGCGATGCGCTGATTTCTGCCACGCTTGAATTGGTGGCCGAGGCAGGCGTGCGGGGGGCAACTGTGCGTGAAATTGCCAACCGTGCAAATGTCACCCAAGGGATGATCCGCCACCATTTTTCATCCAAGGATGATCTGATTGCGGCGGCCTATGAACAGCACATGGACAGGATGACGACAAACACCGTTGTGTTATCTGGCACATCCGGCAAAACCGCGCGTGAAAACCTGGTGAACTTTATCACGGCCAGTTTGGTGCCACCGGTTGTTGATGCAAAATCCGTATCCCTGTGGGCCAGTTTCCTGAACAAAGTGCGCGCAGACGCCCACATGCGGGCCATTCACGAACGCACCTATCACCGGTTCCGCGACATGCTGGAATCCCTGATCAGTACGGCCCTTAGGGATGCAGAAATCGTCAAAACACCCCATGAATTGCGCCGCTTGTCCATTGCCGCAAACGCGATCATCGATGGCCTATGGCTAGAAGGCGGCGCATTGCCCGATGCCTTTGGTCCCGATGAATTACCATCTATCGGGGTGGCATCAATCGCCGCCATTATTGGAATTCCCCTTAAGGAGAAATCGACTTGAAACAGACGCAGATCACGGAACGCCTTGCCGGTTTGGGCGGGGCCAAATGGCATATCCATTTGCGCGCCAAAGAAATGGCCGAGCAAGGGCATGATATTATCCAACTGACCATCGGCGAACCAGATGTCCCCACCCCGACCGAATTGATTGATGCCGCAACGCGTGCTATGCACGATGGTCGATTGACCTATTCGAACGGGCGCGGCGAAATTGGCCTGCGCACCGCGCTGGCGCAGCGTTATTCGCAGCGCACAAATACCACCATTACACCGGATCAGGTCATGTGTTTTCCGGGCACGCAAACATCCCTGTTTGCGGTGCTGATGGCCGTGTCGGAAACAGGTGATGATGTGTTGGTGGGCGATCCAATGTATGCCACATACGAAGGGGTCATTCGCGCAACAGGTGCCGCTGTGGTCCCCGTTCCCTTGCGCCCCGAACATGGGTTTCGCATTGCCGCGGCCGATATTGCAGACCGGATCACGCCAAATTCGACCGCGATTTTGCTGAACACACCCCATAATCCGACAGGGGCGATTTTAACCCTGGACGACCTGCGCGATATTGGTGCATTGGCCATCAAACACGATCTGTGGATCATCTGCGACGAAGTCTACGAAGACATGGTTTTTGCCGGTCGGCAGTTTAAATCCCCCCTTGCCCTGCCGGAATTGGCCGATCGGGTGATCATTGTGTCGTCTATTTCCAAATCCCATGCCGCGCCTGGGTTCCGCAGCGGCTGGTGCATTGGCCCCGAAGCGTTCACCAACAGGCTGTTATCATTGTCGGAAACCATGCTGTTTGGCAACCAACCGTTTATCGCCGACACAACCGAAGTCGCCATTCGCAACGGGTCCCCTGTCGCGCAGGATATGTGCGCGCGGTTTGCGGCACGGGCCGATATACTGGCCACGCGTCTGACCCAATCGTCCGATCTGCGGGTGCATAAACCCGATGCGGGGATGTTTGCGCTGGTTGATATATCGGCAACGGGGATGACCGGCGACGACTATGCGACGCATTTACTGGACCATGCGGGGGTTGCGGTGATGCCCGGCGCGTCCTTTGGGGCATCGCTGGAAAACTGGATCAGGGTGGCGCTGACGGTGCCTGATGCGGAATTTGATCAGGCCTGTGAACGGATCATTGCACATGCGGCCAAACTGACGGGGTCTGCGACATGACAACAGTGGGCGAACAGTTGGTCACAGAATTGGCCGCACGCGGGGTCGAGGTTATCTTTGGCATTCCCGGTGTGCATACGATTGAATTATACCGCGGACTGGCCCGTTCCGGCCTGCGCCATGTCACCCCGCGCCACGAACAGGGTGCGGCCTTTATGGCGGATGGCTATGCGCGCGTGTCGGGAAAACCGGGTGTGGCCTTTGTCATTACGGGACCAGGGGTCACAAATACGCTGACGGCCATGGGTCAGGCCCGTGCAGACAGCGTGCCCATCCTGACCGTTTCGGGGGTAAATACCCGGGCCAGCCTTGGGCAGGGCTTGGGTTTTTTGCATGAATTACCCGATCAACTGGGCCTGATGGCGCAGGTGGTGCTGGTTGCAAAACGCGTCATGCAGCCTGCGGATTTGGCACCTGCGCTGGCGGATGTGTTTGCCCCCCTGACCACAGGCAGACCCGGGCCCGTGCACATTGAAATCCCGCTGGATCTGGCACGCATGCCTGCTGCCCCATCCGCCGACCTAGGACAGCCCACAAAACCGCAGGCCCATCCAGACCAGATCGCCGCGGTCGCACAGATGCTGAACCATGCAGACTCTCCGGTCATTTTGGTCGGCGGGGGCGCAAATCCTGCCGCCGCGGATATACAAAATCTGGCCCAATTCCTGGACGCCCCCGTCATCAAAACGGTCAACGCACGCGGGATCATGTTTGACCATCCCCTAGGCGTGCCGGCCAGCCCCAGTTTGTCATCCGTGCGCAATCTGATCGAAAGCTCGGATGTTGTTTTGGCACTGGGAACCGAATTGGGCCCAACCGATTACGATATGTACGCCACGGACACGATGCCAAAAATGCAAAATTTGATCCGCATCGACATTTGCGATCAACAGCTTGCGCGCCATCCAGCAACCATCGCGGTCAAGGCTGATGTTTGCGATGCAATCCGCGCACTGATCCCTGCGATCACCCCGCGACCCCAGCGGGACGGGGCGAATCGCGCCAAAAAAACGCGCACTAACGCCTATGATGAAATTGGTCCAGACTATCGTGCGATGTGTGCGTTGCTTGATTGTATACGATCCGCTGTTGCAAACGCGATCATTGTTGGTGACAGCGCCCAACCCGTTTACGCGGGCAATATGTATTACGATCATGATCGCATCGGCGGATGGTTCAACGCAGCGACCGGATTTGGTGCATTGGGCTATGGCATACCGGCGGCCATCGGTGCAGCCATCGCGGATCCATCTGCACGGGTCATATGTCTGGTAGGCGACGGGGGGGCGCAGTTTTCGCTGTCTGAAATGATGGTCGCCGTTCAAGAAAATTTGGACGTGACATTTATTGTCTGGAACAACCACGGCTATCAAGAAATCGCAACATCGATGCAACAGGCCGAAATCGAGGTCGTGGGATGCGATCCCATTCCGCCCGATTTTGAATATGTTGCGCGATCTTGTGGCCTGCCGTTTTGGCGCTGTGCGTCAGATCGTGATGCGGTTGCTGACACTTTGGCACGGGCCACCCCCACGGCGGGCCCGAAACTCATTGAACTTATTGCGCCAAATTTGGCGGCGCGCAACTAGGGTTAGGTCTGTTTTATGTCCCATTTTTCCTGTTCATTCAAACGCGCCATTACACGCAGCCCATCGCCCAGCATTGTCGATGAACTGCGCGCCCATGACATCGGTACCCTATCGCTGGATCAGATGCTGAATGATCACAAACACTATGTTGACACCCTGCGCAGCACCGGTGCCGAGGTGATCGAACTGCCCCCTTTGGCGGAATTTCCCGAATTACAACAGGTGCCGGGGACGCAGATTGACCAACACCGCGCAACCTTGGTGTTGTTGCACGGCGACCTGCGCCACGTCAAACGTGCGCGTTTGTTGGTCGATTATCTGTGCGATGCCCTGCTGGAACGGCGGGCCGATTTCATCGGCTAGGCCCCAAATCGGGGCCCGCCCCCGCACAATTACTGGATAGATTTCAAACCGGCATAGGCGGCCCGAAACGCCTGATACGCGTCATCATAGGCGCCAACCAGCTGTACATCCGGGTCAATGCGTTCATCACAGACGGGCGGTGTGATTACGGTTTCAAGGTCTGCACCGGTGGCGGCGATCATGCCCAAACGTGCTGCCCCCAAGGCTGCGCCAAATTCCCCTGATGCGGGGATGTGGATTGGAATGCCAAAAACGGTCGCAATCAGTTTCAACCAATACCGGGATGCACTGCCCCCGCCGATTGCGATCATATGATCCAGCTGCAGATCCGTCGCGACCAAGGCCTGATAACCGTCGCGCAGCCCAAAGGTCACGCCCTCCAGGATGGCTTGGGTCAGTTCGGCCCTTGTGGTGGATTTTGCCAAACCGGTAAAGCCACCGCGGATATCGGCATCATTGTGGGGCGTACGTTCCCCCGACAGATAGGGCAGAAACCTGACCTGTGACGGGGCCTGCAACGCATCCCCCAACGCTGCAGTCAGGGCCGATGGTTTTTGATCCACGATGTTTGAAAACCAATTCAAACTGTCGGTGGCCGACAACATCACACCCATTTGATACCACCGCGCGGGCAATGCATGGCAAAATGTATGCAGCGCCGTTTCGGGTGCGGGATGATACCCATCGCGCGCGGCCAAAACAACGCCGGATGTCCCAAGGGACACGAACCCCTGCCCTTCGCCCAAGGCCCCGATGCCACAGGCGGCGGCGGCATTATCACCGGCACCACCCGCAACGGTCACGGGACCAGACAGGCCCCATGCATCGCGCAATTCCTGCCGCAATGTGCCTGCTGGCTCTGATCCTTCGACCAGGCGGGGCATTTGATCGCGCCGCATATGGCTTGCCTCTAGCAGAGGATCAGACCAGGCCCGTGCGCCCACATCCAACCACGCGGTGCCCGCGCTGTCGGACATATCGGCCACGAAATCGCCGGTCAGGTAATAATTCAGATAGGCCGCAGGTAACAAAACCTTGGACACCTTGGCAAAAATATGTGGTTCGTTGCGGCGGACCCATTCCAATTTGGGCGCGGTAAACCCCGCAAACACGATATTGCCAGAGGCCGCGCGCAGGCCATCCATGGCGTCCAATTCTGCCGCCTCGGCATGGGCGCGGGTATCGTTCCACAAAATACAAGGCCGCAGGACATCCCCAGATGCATCGAGCAGCGTCGCACCATGCATATGCCCTGCAACCCCGATCCCGCGCAGCGCGCCAAAGGCCGCGAAATTGGCCCGCAATTCGGCCACCCCATCCCCCAGCGCGCGGATCCAGCAGGCGGGGTCCTGTTCTGACCAACCGGGATGCGGATTGGACACGTCATAGGATCGTTCCACCGCGGCAATCGGCTGCCCCTGATCAGACACCAACAACAGACGCAGCCCAGACGTCCCCAAATCAACCCCAAGGAATGACATATCCGTGCCCCCAATTTTCGCTGGCCCATCGTTGCGGATGGGCCCGTCACTGTCACAAACCACACGATACCGCGCCCCTCGCCCAAGGGAAACCGCAAAAAATCCGGCACGATGTCTGATTTGTGCACGATTATGTCAGAATCCAGCCATGACATTACACCCGAATTGTCAAATCATGCACGCAGAGGAGTTGATTCTATGGCATATTCCGGATTTCGCATTCTGCGCGAAGCACTGAGGGGACATCGCGGCTGGGGCCCTGCCTGGCGCGATGCCGCCCCCAAGGATCACTATGATTATGTGATCATCGGCGGCGGCGGCCATGGGTTGGCAACGGCCTATTACTTGGCCAGTGTCTATAAACAATCGCGCATCGCTGTTGTGGAAAAGGGCTGGATCGGTGGCGGCAACGTCGGCCGCAATACCACCATCATTCGGTCAAATTACCTGCTGGAGGGAAATGAACCGTTCTATGAATTTTCCCTAAAACTGTGGGAAGGTTTGGAACAGGACCTAAACTATAACGCTATGGTCAGCCAGCGCGGGATTTTGAATTTGGTCCACACCGATGCGCAACGCGACGCCTTTATTCGGCGGGGCAATGCCATGATCCTGAACGGCGCAGATGCGGAATTTATGTCGACCGAACAGATTGTCGCAAAATATCCGTTTTTGAACGTCAATAACGCGCGTTTCCCGATCAAGGGCGGTTTGGCGCAACATCGCGGTGGCACCGTGCGCCATGATGCCGTGGCCTGGGGCTATGCCCGTGCGGCGGATCGACTGGGCGTCGATATTATACAAAATTGTCAGGTCACCGGCCTGCGCATCGAAAACGGCACATGTCTGGGCGTCGATACCACCCGCGGATTTATTGGGGCAACCAAGGTTGCATCCTGCGTCGCAGGGTCATCATCGCGCATCATGCAAATGGCCGGCATGCGCCTGCCCATCGAAAGCCACGTTTTACAGGCCTTTGTATCCGAAGGGTTAAAACCTATCCTGCCCGGTGTCATAACCTTTGGCGCGGGGCATTTTTATTGCAGCCAATCCGACAAAGGGGGTCTGGTCTTTGGCGGCGATATCGACGGGTACAATTCCTATGCCCAACGCGGCAACCTGCCCGTGATCGAAGACGTCTGCGAAGGCGGCATGGCCATTTTCCCCAATCTGGGGCGTGCGCGTTTGTTGCGGTCATGGGGGGGGATTATGGATATGTCTATGGACGGATCACCCATCATTGACCGCACCCATATTGACGGGCTGTATTTCAACGGCGGCTGGTGTTACGGCGGGTTCAAGGCAACGCCTGCCTCGGGCTATGCCTATGCCCATTTGCTGGCCACTGACACGCCCCATCACACCGCTACGGCCTATAGATTGGATCGGTTCCGCACGGGCCATATGATCGACGAAAAGGGTATGGGAAACCAGCCCAACCTGCACTAGCGCACCCACCAAGGACCCAAGATATGATTATCATTCACCCTCTGCTTGGCCCACGCGACAGCAGCGAATTCATTTACAAAGGCGATGCCGCCCTGATCAACCGCCCGGACTGGCAGGCCAGTGACGCGCTGGACCAGTTCATCGACTATGGGTATTTGCGCGACAATCCTGCGGGGCTGCACCGCGAATTGTGGTATCACGAACAGGGTGACAGGTCGTGGCTGGTCGTCACACGCGACACCACCACACATGAAATTACGCAGGTCGAATTGGCCCGCGATGTGGCCCGCCGCCAAGGACGCAGCACATGACCAATTCCAATCGTTTATCTGGCGGACAAATTGACCGCACCAAACCCCTAAACTTTCAATTCGATGGAAAATCTTTCCAAGGGTACCAAGGCGATACGCTAGCATCAGCCCTGTTGGCCAATGGTGTCCGTTTAATGGGACGGTCGTTCAAATATCACCGTCCCCGCGGCCCGATGACCGCCGGATCCGAGGAACCAAATGCCATCGTCGAATTGCGCACAGGCGCGGCCCAAGAACCCAACACACGCGCCACAACGGCGGAATTGTTCGACGGTCTGGTGGCCAAATCCCAAAACCGCTGGCCATCGCTAGCCTTTGACGCGATGGCGATCAATGATCGGTTGTCCAATTTCCTGACCGCAGGGTTTTATTACAAAACATTCATGTGGCCCGCCGCCTTTTGGGAAAAGGTTTACGAACCCATCATTCGCAAGGCCGCAGGTCTGGGCACCCTGTCCCATGACCCCGATCCCGATTGTTATGACAAAGGGTTCCTGCATTGCGATATATTGGTCATCGGCGCCGGCCCCGCAGGGTTGATCGCCGCACGAACCGCCGCGCGCGCGGGCGCGCAGGTCATCCTCGCGGATGAAGATTTCCGAATGGGCGGTCGCCTGAACGCAGAAACCTTTGGCATCGGGGATCTAGGGGCACCCGACTGGGCGGCGCAACAGGTTGCGGAATTGGCCAGCCTGCCCAACGTGCGCCTGATGACGCGCACCACCGTCATGGGGGCCTATGACCATGGCATCTATGGTTTGGTCGAACGGATCACCGACCATCTGCCACAATCACCTGCGGTAAAACCGCGCCAGATCCTGTGGCGGGTGTATTCCAAACGCGCCATTTTGGCGGCGGGGGCCACGGAACGGCCCATTGTGTTTGAAAACAATGACCGCCCCGGCATCATGTTGGCGGGCAGTTTGCGGACCTATGCCAACCGGTGGGCGGTCACCCCTGCGCACCAAGTGGCCGTATTTACCAACAATGATGACGGTCATCGCACGGCCATTGACCTGATCACGCGTGGGGTCACAGCCACGGTCATTGATACGCGCATGGATGCAAAATCATTGGGCGATTACGAAACGCTTGCGGGCGGTGTTGTATCCGATACCGCGGGACGGTTGGGCCTGACGTCGGTTCAGGTGACATTGGCGAATGGGGCACAACGCAGCCTGTCCGTCGGGGCACTGGGCGTCAGCGGCGGGTGGAACCCGAATGTGCATCTGACCTGCCACCAGCGGGGCCGCCCCGCTTGGGATGACAGGATCCATGCCTTTGCGCCCGCGGGGACGTTGCCGGCAGGAATGAGTGTGGCGGGCGCCGCAAATGGCGTGTTCGGTACGCATGATGCCCTGCAATCGGGACATGCAGCCGCGATTGAGGCCGCCGCATCCTTGGGGTTTGCACCCCAATCCATCGACATCCCCGATACACGCGATGCGCCTGTAAATCTGACCCCATTCTGGCATGTCGCAGGGGCAAAACGCGCCTGGGTCGATCAGCAAAATGATGTCACTGCCAAGGACATCAAACTGGCGCATCAAGAAAACTTTGCCTCGGTTGAACATTTGAAACGCTATACCACATTGGGCATGGCAACCGATCAGGGGAAAACATCAAATATCGCAGGCTTGGCCATCATGGCCGAGGTTGCGGGCAAATCTATCCCTGAGGTGGGCACAACCATGTTCCGCCCGCCCTATACCCCTGTGGCACTGGGGGCCTTGGCTGGGCGGTCGCGCGATCAAGATTTCCGCCCCACTCGCAAAACGCCCAGCCACAGATGGGCCAGCGAACAGGGTGCCGTTTTCGTCGAAGTCGGCCTGTGGCTGCGCGCGCAATATTTCCCGAAACCGGGCGAAACCCATTGGCGTCAATCCGTGGACCGCGAGGTGTTACAAACCCGCAAATCCGTGGGCATCTGTGATGTCACCACATTGGGAAAAATCGACGTCCAAGGGCGCGATGCGGCCGAATTCTTGAACAAAATCTACGCCAACGGCTTTGCCAAGTTGCCGGTCGGCAAAACCCGCTATGGGTTGATGCTGCGCGAAGATGGGATTGCCATGGATGACGGCACCGCCGCACGGTTTGCTGACGATCATTTTGTGGTCACCACGACCACGGCCAATGCGGTCAGTGTCTATCGCCATATGGAATTTGTGCGCCAATGCCTGTGCCCCGATATGGATGTGCACCTGATTTCCACGACCGAGGCCTGGGCGCAATATTCCGTGGCTGGGCCCAATGCGCGTAAATTGCTGCAAAAAATCGTGGATCCCGAATTTGACATTTCTAATGATGCCTTTCCCTATATGGCCTGTGGTGACATCACCGTTTGCGGCGGCCTGCGCGCGCGTCTGTTCCGCATTTCGTTTTCGGGCGAATTGGCCTATGAAATTGCGGTGCCAACGCGATATGGCGATGCGCTGATCCGGCGACTGCTTGACGCGGGTCAGGAATTTGACGCGGTCGTTTACGGGACCGAGGCCTTGGGCGTGATGCGCATCGAAAAGGGCCACGCCGCGGGCAATGAATTAAACGGCACCACCACCGCGTTGAATTTGGGCATGGGCCGGATGGTGTCCACCAAGAAAGACAGCATCGGCGCGACCCTATCCACCCGTGACGGGTTAAACGACCCGAACGCGCTGAAACTGGTGGGGCTGCGTCCCGTTGATCGCACCAAACCCGTGCCAGCAGGGTCGCACATTATGACCAAGGGTGATCCCGTTGATGCCGCCCATGATCAGGGATATGTGACATCGGCCTGTTATTCGCCAAATCTGGGGCACCATATTGCATTGGCTTTCGTGAAATCAGGTGACACAAGACTGGGCGAAGTTGTGCGACTGGTCAGCCCCCTGACCGGTGTTGACCATGATGTCGAAATTGTATCCGCCCATTTCATTGACCCCGAGGGAGACCGCCTGCGTGCCTGATTTAGCCCCCATAACCCCATTGGGAAACGCCCATCCGATCACCGAAACCTATGGCCCTGTGACCCTGTCCGAGGTCGTCGATCGCGCCCTGGCCAGCGTTGCGGCGCGGCTGGACACGGGGCCTGACGCAATGGACAATCTGGCGAAATATCTGGGCACGCCCCTGCCCGATGTGGAACAGATTTCCGGCACCACACAACAGGCATTCTGGATAGGGCCTGATCAATGGATGATCACGGCAGATTTTGCGACCCACGAAACCTTGGCCACCGATCTGGCACAGCGGACCCAAGGCCATTTCAACGTGACCGAGCAGACAGACGCATGGTGTCGGTTTGATCTGACAGGCGGGCAATTGGCGGATGTGTTCGAACGGCTGTGCCCCGTCAACATCCGCGCCAAATCCAATGGCACGGCTGTGCGGACAACCATCGACCATCTGGGGTGTTCCGTGCTGATTTTTGATCAACGCCATATTGCCGTCATGGGCCCACGTTCGGCGGCCGCGTCGCTGCATCACACATTGGTCACGGCCCTGCGGTCTGTGTTTTAGCAGGCCCTAAAACCCAGCCCTAAAAACCATACCCTTAAAACCATAAGGGGCGCTGATATCGCGCCCCTTGGGTAAACTTTAGAACTTGGCAAGGATGTTGAAATAGACGCCTTCGCGGCTGCCTTCAATCGTGCGCAGATCATCGGAAACCTTGCCCCATGTGTATCCAAGCCCCGCCTTTAGGTTATCCCCAAAGTGACGATAGACCCCAAGGTTCGCGCCATATTGTGACGTTTTGGTTTCTACGAACCGGTTCATGCGCACTTCGCCCATGATATCCCAGTTATGAACAACATGGTAATCCAAACGCACAATGCCCAAATGGGTTCGTGATTTCGTGAAATCATCGCTGTCGCGTTCGGCCATTTTGCGCAGGCGGTATCCGTATTTACCGCCGATGGTGAATGTATCGCTCAGCTCATGGCTGATTGATACATTTGCAATCACGCTTTGCTGTTTGGCCCCATTGATATTGCCATCACGGTTGACCTGATCGGCGCCTGGCAAATCATGCAGTGCGGTCAGGCTGATCAAACCATTCGTGCGGTCATTATCGACAGGACGATAGGCATAGCCCAAGATGATTTCAGCAAATTCACCATTGCGGAACGATGTCTGATCGGATTGTGACACCATTGCATCCAGATTGGCCAACCAACGCCAATCCGCTGACACGCGACGATCCCAATAGGCCGAGACCGCATAGTTCCGACGATCGTTGGCGGCATCCGTATTGGTGGACTGATCCTGCGCATATTCCAAACGCAGGCCCGCACGTTCCGCATCCCCCGAGGCATAGGTGGTCCCCCGCGACAGGCCCCAGCGTTCGACCGATCCGAAATCATTCGAATGCTGGATCACCATGCGCAGGCATTGGGCAGTACAATCCCAAATGACCAACGTGTCCGCCTATACCCTGACGACCCAGCCCTGCGCCAGGCGATTAATGACCTGAATACCGTGATTTACACAACCATCAACAATGGCGCCTATAAGGCGGGGTTTTCATCGGACCAAACGGTATACGCTGCGGCCTTTACCGCGTATTTTCAAACGCTAGACGACTTGAACACAACCCTGTCCGATGGGCGAGCGTTTTTGACGGGCGACACCTTTACCGAGGCAGACTTGCGTCTGTTCCCCACCCTTTATCGGCATGACCCTGTTTATTACCTGCGGATGAAGCTGAACGGCGCGCGCATTGTCGATTATCCACATTTGTGGCGGTGGTTGTGCCGTGTTTATGCCCTGCAAGGCGTTGCTGCTGCGGGGTCCTTGGTGCATTGCAGACAAGGATATTTTGGGCGCAGTTGGAATGGAACCATTCCCTTGGGCCCCACGCTGCCAATGCCATATCCACAGGCCTATTTACATCCTGAATTGGCGGGAACGGCGAATTAACACTGGGGCGGCTGAATGTTCAGCCGCCCCTGATATTTTACACTATTTCTTACGCTTTGGCGCGGCAAAGCCGCCTTTGCCAGTTTGTGCCGCCTCTGCACGGCGGGCTTTGTTTTTCTTGCTGTTAAATTTGCCAACCTTGGGCGCCAAACCGGGTCCGCCAGGTTTTCTGGCCCCTGCCCGCTTGGACGATTGGGGCGATTTGGGATCGAACCCGCCATCTGCCCCGGCAGATTTGCGCGGTTTTTTCTTGATTGGGGTAACGACGCCTTCGGGGCGCTCTTTGACCGGGTTGGCGGGCGATTTTGGTTTATCGAACCGCTTAGGGCGATTAGGTCCGCGATCTGTGGCGCGGGCTGGCGCGCGGTCATTGGGTCGGTCGTTGCCCCAATCGTTTGCACGGTCATTGGCCCGTTCATTGGTACGTGTTTTGGGACGCTCCGGTTTGGTCGATCTATCGGCAGACCCGAGGGGATGGAATTTACCGCCCCCTGTCGGCCTATCACCCCGATCAGACCGGCGGGGACCGTCCGATTTTGATCCAAATCCGCGGCCCCCGCCTGACCCACGATGGGGTTTGCCCCCACCGGCCCCACCGGATCCACGTGGTGGCGCAGGCGGCAAATCAGGCGCTGCATCCAAAACCGCGATTGCGGCGCCTTCGACCTTGGGATCGGCACCAAGGGTCGACATGAACCCATCTTGCGCGTCTTGGCGCAATTCCAAAAACGTATGTTTGTCTTGGATGCGAATGGCCCCAATGTCGGATTTTGTAATTCCGCCCGCTTTGCACAGCATTGGCACAATTTGACCGGGTGATACGCCATCACGACGCCCCTTGGCCAATTTAAACCAGGTGCTTGGCCCGAAATCAGCATGTGATTTCGCCCCGCGTTTGCCGTCGCGTTGAGACGCTTTGGGGGTGAATTCGCCAATATCCTCGGGTGCGGACATATGTTTGGAATAGGTTTCAAGAAAGGCCGCTGCGACGCGTTCTGCCCCAAACTGTGACAACAGGGTTTCAATCATATCCGCATGGTTCGGATTGATGTCATTCGTCCAAATTTCATCGCGCAGCATGCGTTCATGATCCTTGGCCAAAACTTCGTCTGCGGTGGGGGCCGCGCGCCAATCGGCGGTCAGTTTGGCCGCCCCTAAAATGCGGGTCGCTTTGCGATAGGCATTGGGCGGCACGATCAGCACGGATGTGCCCTTGCGACCCGCGCGACCTGTACGGCCAGAGCGATGCAGCAAGGTTTCGTGGTTTGACGGCAATTCCGCATGCACCACCAAATCCAGTTTCGGCAAATCAATTCCACGCGCGGCAACATCGGTCGCCACACAAATGCGTGCGCGCCCGTCACGCATCGCCTGCAAGGCGTGCGAGCGTTCTGATTGCGACAACTCACCCGACAAACAGACAACCGAAAATCCACGGTTGGACAAACGGGTGGTCAACCGCGCGACCGTGGCCCGCGTGTTGGCAAAAACAATGGCGTTCGGCGCCTCGTGCAATCGCAGGGTATTGATAATTGCGTTTTCGGCATCGTGTTGATTGACCTGCACCGCGTGATATTCGATGTCGGCATGCTGGTCTTTGTCGGCCAGGGTTGTAATCCGCTGCGCGTCGGTTTGATATTTCTTGGCCAGATGCGCGATGCCCTTGGACACGGTGGCCGAAAACATCAATGTGCGGCGGGTGTCTGGTGTGGCATCCAAAATCATTTCCAGATCTTCGGAAAAACCCAGATCCAGCATTTCGTCAGCCTCGTCCAAAACGACCACGCGAATGGCCGATAAATCAATCGAATTGCGCATGATATGATCGCGCAACCGCCCCGGTGTGGCCACCACAATATGCGCCCCACGCTCCAAGGCGCGGCGTTCGTCGCGCATGTCCATACCACCCACACAAGACGCCATCACAACGCCTGCCTCGGCATAAAGCCAGCAGAGTTCGCGTTTGACCTGCATCGCCAATTCGCGTGTTGGGGCAATGACCAAACCCAGCGGCGTATCCGCGCGGTCAAATTCTTCGGCCTCGCCCAGCAGATTAGGCGCAATGGCCAAACCAAAGCCTACGGTTTTTCCTGACCCTGTCTGGGCGGACACCAACAAATCGGCAGCGTCATATTCAGGATTGGACACCTGTTGTTGAACGGGGGTCAACGTGGTGTATTCACGCTTGTCTAGCGCGATCTTTAGTGCGTTTTTCAAGATTGTCTCGTCGTATATGCAGGCCGCAGGTCGTGTGTGATGTCTGGCCCTAGGAATGGGTGCTGGTCGCACAGCGATTGCAGCATTGGCCCGCGCATATACGAAACCAGCACCAAAGTACAGACAAAAGACGCCTCAGCCCGAGATTAGTTCCCGGCGGCGCCCCTACAACGCCCCCCGCAGATGCCATATTTCAGGGAACAGTTCGACCGTGGTGACATGGTTGAACCGCCAGCGTCTGAAGTAATCCTCAAGATCGACAAGTTTTTCCGCCAATTCATACAGCGTCCAATACCGATCAATATCGGAATAAACCACCTGCCATGCCGCCTGTATTTCAGGTTGTGCCAGATGGGGTCCATCCAAACGCGGGGCGGGCATTTTATCCACCGACCCATAGAGTGTTTGAAACAGATAGGTCACCGCATCATCATAAAAACTGGGCCGCGCCAATTCCGCTGAGAGCCAATCATG